>CAZDOO010000006.1:0-107725 GCA_964507045.1 uncultured Verrucomicrobiota bacterium
CTTGCTCCACCATCTTTTCCCCTCCCGGGTAACAATCTTTTTGAGGCAAAACGCACGGGCGCTGCCCCGGGCGCTGCCCCTTGACACCCCCCCGCCGCCTGCTAGAGTTGCCCGCGTGAGTGAACCCAAGAGCGAACTCGCAGCGGCGGCTCGGCAGAGCGCCGCTGTTGGGAGTGGACGAAGCCGGTGGCGCTCTGCCGAAACGCCGCCCCGCTCAAGCGTGTGAAGAACCTCAAGATTGCCATCGGCGCGGATCACGGCGGATTCGAGCTCAAGAACCAGCTTCTCGGATGGCTGCGCGAGAGGGGTTGCGCGGTGCAGGATTGCGGCACGCACAGCAAGGACGCGGTGGATTACCCGCGCATCGCCTACACGGTGGCGCGCCTGGTGGCCGGCGGGCAGTGTGACCGCGGCATCATGATTGACGGCGCGGGCATCGGCTCGGCCATGACCGCCAACAAAGTGCCCGGCGTGCGCGCGGCGGCCTGCTACAGCGTCGCCCTGGCCAAAAACAGCCGCGAGCACAACGACGCCAACGTGCTAACACTGGGCGCGGGCCAGACCAGTTTCGAGCAGGCGACGCCGATCGTGGAGACCTTTCTGGCGGCTGAATGCGTGGAGGAACGGCACCGCAAACGGGTGCAGCTTATCAACGCCGTTCAGGAAGGCCCCATCGAAGTCGGGCCGCACCAGGCCACCCTGCTGGCCGGCGCCGGCGAGCCCCGCCCGGTCCCCGCGCAGCCGGATGTGGAGAAGATCGCCCGGCGCGTCCAGGACCTGCTGGCCGCCCAGGGCGCGCCTGTTGCGGCGCCACCCGGCCCGCCGCCGCTGAACATCCCGCAGCTCATTGACCACACCATCCTGCGGCCCGATACCACCCGGACGGACATCGAGCAGCTCTGCCGCGAGGCCCGCCAGTACAAGTTCTACTCGGTCTGCGTGAACCCGACCTGGGTCTCGCTCGCCCGCCGGCTCCTCGACGGCTCGGGCGTGAAGGTCTGTTGCGTGGTCGGCTTCCCGCTCGGCGCCCAGCCGCCGGAGACCAAGGCGATGGAAGCCCGCGCGGCCATCCGGCAGGGCGCCAGGGAGATTGACATGGTCATCAACGTCGGGGCGCTTAAGAGCAACGATGACGCCCTGGTGCTGCGCGACATCCGCTCGGTCGTCGAGGCCTGCCGCGACGGCAGCGCCCGGTGCAAGGTGATCCTCGAAACCTCGCTCCTCACCAACGAGGAGAAGGCGCGCGCCTGCGAAATCGCCATCACGGCCCGCGCCGACTTTGTGAAAACTTCAACCGGCTTCAGCACCGGCGGGGCGACGGTGGAAGACGTGGCGCTGATGAGCCGGATGGTGCGCGAGAAGGGCCTTGGGGTGAAGGCCTCCGGGGGCGTCCGCTCGCTGGCCGATTTGCGCCGCATGGTGCAAGCCGGCGCGACGCGCATCGGCACCAGCAGCGGCATCAAAATCCTCAAGGAAGCCGCCGGCCAGGAAGTCGGCTCCGGCGCAGACAAATACTAGGCACGAAAGGACACTATCATGGCAGACTTGCGTTCATATATATTCCTCGACAGCCTCCAACCGCAGGTGGCGTCGTTCTTTGCGACTGTCTCGCAGGGCTTCCTGCCCATTGCCGGCCAGGCCTCCCTGTTCGTCGAGATCTCCCCCGGCATGGAGATCAACACCGTGACCGACGTGGCGCTCAAAACCACGAAGGTCACACCCGGCATGCAGATCATCGAGCGCCTCTACGGCATGCTCGAAATCCATTCCGAATCGCAGGCCGACGTCCGCTCCGCCGGCGCGGCCATCCTGGACGCGCTCGGGCTGAAAGAGGAAGACCGCTACAAGCCCGTCATCTACAGCAGCAGCACCATCCGCCAGATTGACGACCACCATACGATGCTCATCAATCGCACCCGGCACGGCAACATGATCCTGCCCGGCCAGAGCCTCTTCACCATGGAAGTTGCCCCGGCCGCTTACGCCGCCTTCGCCGCCAATGAGGCCGAAAAGACCGCCGCGATCAACATCCTGGAAATTCGCGCCTTCGGCAGCTTCGGCCGCCTTTACCTCGGCGGCGAGGAACAGGATATTGACGTGGCCTCGAAGGCCGCCGAAGCCGCCATCAACAGCCTTACCGGCCGCGCGATGAAAGGCGGCGGCGGCGCTTGATCCCCTTTGAACTGATCACAACTCATAACATAAACAACGTAAGGAGACACATATATGGCAGAAGCATTAGGCTTGCTGGAAACACGGTCCTTCGCCGCCATGGTGGAAGGCGCGGATGCAATGGTCAAAGCCGCCAAGGTTGACCTCGTCAGCTTCGAGAAGACCGGCGGGGGCTACGTCACCGCCGTCATCCGTGGCGATGTCGCCGCCGTCAAGGCCGCGACGGACGCCGGCCGCCTCGCCGCCAGCCGCGTCGGCGAAATGGTCGCCGTCCATGTCATCCCTCGCCCGCACACGAACGTGGACGAGGTGCTGCCGCTGGGCCGCGGAGCCAAGGCGGCCAAGAAGTAACCGCCAGCTTCCCTGTTGCGTAATGCGTGTTCCGTTTCTGACACGCAACACGCAACACGCACCAGCGCCTTGAAATTATGACTCTTGGGAAAGTAGTCGGCACGGTCGTTGCCACCCGCAAAGAGGCCACCTTGGACGGCCTGAAGTTCATGGTCGTCAAAACCGTGGATACTGAAGGCAAGGAGACCGGCGGCCATGTTGTCGCGGCGGACGCGGTGGGGGTCGGCCCCGGTGAGTTGGTCCTGATCGCGGCCGGCAGTTCCGCCCGCCAGACCCTCGCGACCCAGAATCGCCCCTGCGACGCCGTCATCATGGCCATCGTGGATAGCTGGGAAATCGGCGGCGTGGACAAATACAAGAAGGAGTAGGCGTGCCCGTTCATCATGTCCGGCCTTAGCGACCAGGAAATCGAGGCCATTGCCCGGCACATCGTCGCCGATCTGACTGGCGGCGGCGCGGCTCGCGCCGACCGCCCGGCGGGACCTTCGCTGGCCGGCGAACTGGGCGTCTTTGACGGCGTTGAACAGGCGGTGCGCGCCGCCCGGGATGCTTTCGTCCAGTTGGATGACTTGGGCCTGCAGAAGCGCAACGCCATCATTGCCGCCATGCGCGACGCGATGCGCGAGCACGGCGACGCGCTGGCCCGCGAAGCTCACGAGGAAACGGGGCTGGGCCGTTACGAAGACAAGGTCATCAAGAACCAGCTTGTCACCGAGAAGACCCTCGGCACGGAAGACCTGCAGCCGCACGCCGTCACCGGCGATCACGGCCTCAACCTCACCGAGCCCGCCCCCTACGGCGTCATCGCCGCCATCACGCCAACGACCAACCCGACCTCCACCATCATCAACAACGCCATCGGGATGATCGCGGCGGGCAATGCCGTCGTCTTCAACGTCCACCCCAATGCGCGGCGCGTCTCCTGCCACAACGTCGCGCTGCTCAACAAAGCGATTCTCGCCGCCGGCGGGCCGCGCAACCTCATCACCTGCATCGCCAACCCGACCGTCGAGAGCGCGCAGGCGCTGATGAGGCATCCCGGCATCCGCCTCGTGGTCGTTACCGGCGGCGGCGGCGTGGTCAAGGCGGCGATGGAATCGGGCAAACGCGCCATCTGCGCCGGGCCGGGCAACCCGCCGGTTGTGGTAGACGAAACGGCCAACATTGACAAAGCGGCGCGGGACATCGTCTTCGGCGCCTCCTTCGACAACAACATCATCTGCGCTGATGAGAAGGAATGCCTGGTCGTCTCGAGCGTGGCCGACAAGCTCATCCAGGGCATGATTTACAACGGCGCGGCGCTCGTCTGGAAGGACCAGGTGCCGGCGCTGGAGAAGGTCATCTTCAAGAAGACCAACGGCCCGCGCAAGGAAGCCGAGATTAACCGCTCGCTTATCGGCAAGAATGCCAGCGTCATCCTCCAGAAGGCCGGCATTGCCTGCGACGATTCGGTGCGGCTGGGCATCGTCGAGGTGGACCATGACCACCCACTGCTCTGGACTGAGCAGATGATGCCGATTCTGCCCGTCACGCGCGTGCGCGACGCCGATGAGGGCATTGACCTGGCCATCGCGCTGGAACACCCGCGCTGCCACACTTTTGTGATGCATTCCGACAACCTGTCGAACCTCAGCCGCATGGCGCGCGAGTGCAACGCCAGCATCTTCGTCAAGAACGGCCCCTCCCAGGCCGGCTTGGGCTGGAAGGGCGAAGGGCATACTTCGTTTACCATTGCCAGCCCGACTGGCGAAGGCATGACCAGCCCCCGCAGTTTCTCGCGCTGGCGCCGCTGCACGCTGGTCGGCGCCTTCAGGATCGTCTGATGAGGAAATATCCCGCCATCGCGGTCATCGAGTTTAGCAGCATCGCCGACGGCATTTATTGCACCGACGCGCTGCTGAAGAAGGCGCCGATCGCCATGCTCAAGGCCGGCACCGTCAGCCACGGCCGTTACCTCATCATCATTGGCGGCTCGACCGCCTCGGTCGAGGAATCCCTTAATGCAGCGATCGAGGTCGGCCGGGCCACCCGGCTGGACCACGCCTTCCTGCCTGACATTCACGACCAGGTGCACGATGCCGTCCTCGGCCAGCGCCAACCCGTCATCCAGGACGCGGTGGCGATCCTCGAAACCGACACCGTGGCTGCTAACGTCCGCGCCGCCGAGCTGGCGCTCAAGGGCACCGGGGTGCGGTTGACCGAGTTGCGCCTTGCCGAATACGAGATGTCCGGCAAGGCAATCAGCTTCTTCAACGGCGAGTTGTACGAGGTCCAGGCTGCCATGGCGCTGGCCGCCGATTTCCTGCGTGGCCGGAAGGAATACGTCCAGCACCGCATCATCGCCCGGCCGCACGAAGCGTTAACGCAGCAGCTCGGCAGCGGCACCCGGTTCACCGGAGCCCAACCGGTCGGGCTCGAAGGCGAGGAGGTTTCCTGATGCTGCTCGGCAAGGTCATCGGCACGCTCACTCCGTGCGTCGTCTATCAGGGCCTCGAAGGCGTCCCCCTGCTCTGGGTCCAGCCCCTCGATAAGCAGGGCGGCCCCAAAGGCGAGCCGCTCGTCGCCTGCGACTCCACCCGCGCCGCCGGCCCCGGCGAACTCATTTACTACGAAGGCGGGCGCGAAGCCGCGATGGCGCTCGACCCGTGGTTTGTCCCCGTGGACCACACCATCATCGGCATCGTGGACGACCTCCATATCCCGTCATGATCATCGGCACCGTCAAGGGGGACATCGTCTCGACCATTCACCACCCGTTCTGCACCGGCAAGAAGCTGCTGGTGGTGGAGAAGGAAGACCCGTCCGGCAGGCCCGGCGGCTACCTCATCGCCATCGATGGCGGCGTCAGTGCCGGCGTCGGTGAGCGCGTGCTGGTCATTGACGAAGGCAGCTCCGCCCGCCAGATCGTCGGCGATGCCGACGCGCCGGTCCGCTCGATCATCGTTGGGATCATCGACCGGGTTGACACCGAAACTTAGCTGTCGTCCCCGGGCCGAAACGCGCACATTTGCCGAGACCGCCTTGGGCCGTCTCACTGCCACTTTCCACACGGGGATCAATCTGTGGCAGCGATGACACCACACCTCAATCCACTAATTCGCGCTCGATCACTTCGAGCGTCTTGCCTTTGGTCTCGGGCAGCTTGGCGCGCACGTAGAAGAATCCGAAGAGGCAGATGCCGGCGTAGAGCCAGAAAGTGCCGGCCGCGCCGAGCTTCGAGTTGAGCCAGGGAAATGAGAAGGTCAGGGAGAAGCAGCCGGTCCACAGGGTGAACACCGCCACGGACATCGCCGCACCGCGGATGCGGTTGGGGAAGATTTCCGAGAGCACCACCCAGACCACCGGCGCCAGGGTGCAGGCATAGCAACCGATCGCGGCCACCACCAGGATGACCATGGGCACACCCTTCAGCCCGGCTAACTGGCTGGCCCCCAGCAGCAGGTAGATGATGGTCAGGCCCACCCAGCCCGCCAGCATGAGAAAACGGCGCCCCACCCGGTCCACGGTGAACATCGCCACAAAGGTAAATGACAGGTTCGCCAGCCCAATGATGACAATGTTAAGCAGGATGTCCGAAACCTGATAACCGGCGGCCGCAAATACATCCTTCGCGTAATAGAAGATGACGTTGATGCCGCACCATTGCTGCAGGAAAGCCAGGGCTGCGCCGAATAACAAAATGGTTCGCATCCGCGGGGCGAGGACCAGCTCGCGGAAGTTTACGCGGACTTCGTTGGCCAGGGTGGCCTTGATCTCGGCCAGCGCGGCGGCGGCATAGGCCTTCCCGCCGATGCGCTCTAACACGGCCTGAGCTTTGGCGTCCTGGCGGTTTCGGGCCAGCCAGCGCGGGCTTTCCGGCACGAAGAACAGACCTATTAAAAACAGCACCGACGGAACCGCCGTTGCGGCGAACATCCAGCGCCAACCGTGCTGCCCGTTCCACGAGTTCAGGATCTGCTCGGCCGTCGCCCCGGCTGGTGTGGGCTGGGCGATAAGCCAGTTGGCCAGTTGCGCCACAAGGATGCCAATCACAATGGTCAATTGGTTCACCGAGACCAGCTTGCCGCGCGTCGCTGCGGGCGCGATCTCGGCGATATACATGGGCGACAAGTTCGAGGCGAGGCCGATGGCCACTCCGCCGATGATGCGCCAGCTAACGAAGATCTGGTAAGACGCGGCGAGCCCGGTCCCGATGGAGGACACAGTGAACAAGAGAGCGGATAGGAGCAGCAACCGCTTGCGCCCGAGACGGTCACTCAGACCGCCGGAGACCAGCGCCCCCAGGAGACACCCGACCAGCGCGCAGCTCTTCGCCCAACCCACTTCAGAGGCGGAGACCAGGTGGAAATACTTTTCATAGAACAAGTCCGCCCCGCTGATCACCACCCAGTCGTAGCCGAAAAGCAGTCCGCCCAAAGCCGCCACCAGCGAGATGCACCAGATGTAAGCCAGGTTGCAGCGGACGCCGCCGGGAGCAACCTCGGCGGTTGCCTGAGAGTTCGTAGCCATTTTCATATCTTGCATGTTCTGGTGGAGAATTGCCGCCCTGCCTTACCAGCGCTCGACCCGTTTCAAGATGTCCTGTTCCTCACCTTCACGAACCCCCAGACAGAGGAACACGCCTTCCGGGGGGAGCCGGTCCATAAACTCGTCCAACTCCTCCGTTGGGACATCCACCAGCACCGACTTTCCCGCGGCGAGGATGCGCTTGAGCAGTGGAATCCATTGCAGGATCGGCCAATCCGCTGCCAGTCCCTGCACCCATTGAATCGCCTGGACCTCGGGCTGCTCCAGAATGACGTCCAGATGCCGGGCGACCTCCTTGCCATCTACGTGGTAGATGGCGCGGTCCATCCCCGTCAACTCACGCCGCAATTGCGGCAGTGAGAACTGCTTGAAGTGCCGCGTGGAAATCATCGCCGCCACGTCACAGCTCGGGATATGGAACCGGCCGGGACAGGGGAGATTCAGCCAGGTTACCGACGGTTGCCCCCGTTCCCTGAGCATGGAGTCGAGGTGGTCGAAGATGCGGTGGAAGTCCTTAACCGAGAGTTCCACCAAGGGCTCCAGCTTCTCCGGCGCGCTGGCCATGTCGAGGAACAGGTCGTCCATCCCGCGCCACGCCGCGATGCAGTCGAGGCTGGGATGCAGGTCCGTGTAGCCGACCCAGTAGCGGTCGCCGCTCGCGTCCAGCGCCGCATGAGTCAACTCCTCCAGCTTCTTGAAATAACGGCTGGCAAAGGGATCATGCTGCAACACCGACAGGTCGTCGAGGCACTGGAGCACAGGCTCATACCACGATGTAACCTCCGCGAACTGGAGTTGTCCCGCGTAGAACGCCGAATAGACGCTGGGGCCCAGGTTCGGCACAAACACCGGGAAGGTCTCGGCGTGGAAGACCTTTCCCGCGATGGATTGCTCGAAGCTCTCGACTTGGTAGGCCGTATCAAACCAGCGGGCCTCAAGCGAATCCCACCGCGAGGTATCCAAAGGCTCGCCGCTCTCGAACTGCGCGTTGTGTTTGTAGAAGCGCACCGGGGCGCGGTCAATCACCTCCTGGTGGAACCACGCCTCAATCCGATCCATGCAAGAGCTGAAATCAGGCTTGGTGGCCAAGGCCTGGATGGTCGTGCGCGTAGACATCGCTGTTGCTGGCGTAGTTTCGGGCTTGCCTTGGCGAGGTCAATGCAATTTGATCCCCGCGATGAAGAAATCCCTTCCCGCCGGCTTGCAGGTATATGCAGCGCTGACCTTTGTGCTGGCGATGGGCGGCCACAAGGCCGCAGCCTCCGAGGTGCTGGCGCCGCGAGTCACCGAATCGGGGGGCGTTGTGCGCGCTCAGGGTTCCGCCTACACCTGGGAGTGGACCCGCAAGACGGACGTGTTTCAGATCACCGATGCCAAGGGCCGGCCCATGGTAAAGGGGAAGCTCCAGCCGGAGGTGATCGTCCAAAATGCCGCCGGATCGCGCCAGTCTCAACTAGGCCGGCTAATAGATTGCCAATGCAACTCCAATTCGGTCTGGGCCCGCTATACCAACCGAAACGACTCCGCCTCGCTAACCATCACGGTACGGTTCGAGCCCGCGGCAATATGGATCGAGCCCGTCAGCTACGCGAACGCCTCCAGCAACGACATTGTTGAGCTGCGCTATTTCTCCGAAACCGAAAAGCCCAACCTGGCGTGTTATTACGCCGTCATCCCCGGCATCGAGGACTCGGCGGCGGTCAGCCCGGTCGTCGCCGGCCTCGTCAGATTGAACGTGACCAGTTGGCTGGGGCGGGGAGGGCCCCCCAGTTTGGGCATGCATCAGCAATGGGGCTTGCCGGTGCATTACTTCTGTGGTTTTGAACGCGGCGCCAAACCTCGGCATGCGGGTTCGTTAAAGGAAGGCCTATCCGATGCCTTTTGCCTGGGGCTGGCCGATCTTCCGGCCGGTGATCTTCATGTGCTGACTGCCAGTGGCGCGCACAGCCTCATTGTGAGCACGCGCAGCGACGTCTGGCATCACCTGCGGGGACCGCAGCCGCTGGCGCTCGGCGCGAAGCTCGTTTTTGCCTTCGGCCCTGATTTCCGCAGCGCCATCCGGTCATATTACGCGCGGCTGGTGGAGGCGGGCATTGTCGAGGTCCCTCGAAGGTCCCCGCGCAAGGAGGCCGCCATGGCCGCTCCGCAATTCAACACCTGGGCCGAGCAAGTCGCGACGGACACGACCGGACGAAACCTGACCGAGAACGCCTTGATCGGGACCTATGACCGCATGCGGGCGCTGGGCATGCGCCCGGGCATGTTCGTCATTGATGACCAATGGGAGGGCACCTATGGGAACCTGCAGCATTCCGTGGAGCGGCTGCCGGGTTTCGAGCAGTTCCTGAAGCGCGTGCGCGGGGACGGCTTGCGCGTGGGCTTGTGGGCGGCGTTCATGCGCTGCGAAAATCCCGCCGAGCTGGGGCTAACCCCGGCGAACATGTTGCGCGGCCTTGACGGCAAGCCGGTCCGGCGCGGGCGCTACTACCTGCTGGACTATACACAGCCCGAGGTGCAGGCCGGATTGCGCGAGCGCGCACGGCGCTTTATCCGCCGTTACCAGCCGGACCTGGTCAAGTTCGATTTCGGGTATGAGATCCCATCCCTGGCAATGGCCGCCCCGCGGGACATGAACTTCGCCGGCGAGCGGATGCTGCTCAAGGGCCTGGAGGTCGTGGTGGAAGCGATGCGCCAGGAAGACCCGGACATCGTGCTGATGTATTACAGCCTGTCGCCGCTGCTCACCAAGTACATTGACCTGCACAGCCCGGACGACCTCTACGTCAACGCGGGCGAGTACGATCTCGAAGCCAACCGCCGTTTCTACTTCAGCAGCGTGCTGGCGGAGATCGGCATGCCCACTTACGGCTCCGGCGGCTACGACTGGGAAACGATGCCGGCCATTTGGTTCGACTCGGCGCTCATCGGCACGCTGGGCTCCCTTCAACCGCTCGGCGCGGACGAGCGCGGCGCCACTGGCACCCCCGAGCGGATTGCGAAGTACAATGGCCTCTCGCACCTGTTGCGTTCGGCGTCCCAGTTCCGCATTGAAGTCCTCGGCGACCAGCCCGTCTTTGCCGCCACGCGCGCGGCGCATGCGACCTCCTGGGCCCGCTACGAGGGCGATAACCTGGTGGGCGTGGCCTTGCGCGACCGGGCTTGGCCGCAAGCAGGGATCGAGGCGACAGCGCCGATGGTGATCGCCGCGCGCGGAAAATGGGGGCTTCACAACGCCCCACAGCTCGGGCTCGTTCCCTTCGGCGCTGGCGAACTCAAACTCAAGCACGACGGCCCGAATGGTCGCTATCTCACCACCCGCCACCTCTTTGGTGGCGGCACTGACAGCAGCTACGCTACTCTCGCAGATGGCCTATTGACACTGCCCTTTGCCGAGCAAACCGACGGCGGCAAACCGGTGGAATGGATTGCCATAGATCTCACCGCCGACACCAGCGAGCGGGCCAGATAGGGATCGCGCTCCTGCCTCGAACCTGTGCCGTTGCGGCTACAGGCGCCGGCAACGAAAGAACTGCCGCGGGAAAGCGGTGACATCTACGTTGTAGGGACCGGCGTTCGTGGTAACCGGCGTCCAAGTTCCGGTGACGTTGGAAGCTGAGTCCAGGATGTTGGTGCCAACCCAGTTGAGAACCAAAGTGGTGGGGCCGCTCAGGGCGAAGGTTATTTGCGGCGGTGAGAACGTCACAGCGCCCTGCTGATGGAGTTTGTGGATATCGCTGCCGGCAGCCGCCGCCTCGCCTACCGCCACGCCCCCGTCGCTGAGAGCCGTGCTGAACAGCGCCACGTTGTCAATCAGCCCTTCATAGGTCCAGACTCCTGGCGCCGGCACGTTGGTCTGGGCATAATCCCCGATCAGCAGCGGGAACTTCGTTACTGCCAGCGGCCCCGACTGAGCATTCGTCGCTTGGAGGACGCCATCGTAATACAGGCGCATCGTGAGGCCATCATACGTCCCGACAAGCTGATGATAAGTGCTCCCGACATCCTCCGGCGGGAAGGCCCAATAGAGGTCCACGCGGCCGCCGGTAGCCGTGACCACCATGAAGTCAAATGAGACGTTATCCAAAGCGACGTCGAGCAAGTATGGGCCCGGGGTGCTCCCGCCGTGCTTGCTCACAATGACGCCATGGGTGCCGAGCATATTCCACTGGATATCCGCGGCAAGCGTCAGGGCATTCGTGGGCGTGAGCAAGGGTGTATTGTCCACGCGGGCGACGTCATTCGCCGTGCTGGATACGCCGGCAGGGAAGAACAACGCATTATTTCCAGGCTGAACGGCCCCGCCGGTCATGCCTAGCGGACTGCCGTTCGTGGACCATTCCGGATCCTGGGTTGTATCCGAGGGACTGAGCCCCAGGTAGCCATTCAAGCCGTTCCCCGAGCGGTCGTGGATGATCTGGTCCGCGCCTTCGTCGAATTGCCAAAGGCCGACCAGGGCATGACCAACGGTGCCGACCAGCAGCAGGGCTGGCGGGCTGGTCACGGAGAGGCTGGTCGAATCGGTGACGATCACGGTGTAACTGCCGGCATCCGCCAACTGGGCATTCGAGACCGTCCATTGGTTAGTGGTGGCGCCGGCAATGTTCGTGCCGTTGAGCTGCCACCGATAAGTGATCGGCGCCGCGCCACCGCTCACCCCGACATTGAAAGTGGCCGTGCCCCCCACGGCCACGGCGTGGCTAACCGGCCGGTTGGTAATAATCATGGGCGGCACAAACGCCGCGGCGCCATTGTGAAAGAGCTTGTAGATATCGCTGTCAGTCGCCGCCGCCTCGCCTACCCCCACGCCCCCGTCGCCGAGGGCCGTGCTGAACAGCGCGACATTATCAATCAGACCCTCGTACTCCCAGCCAGCGGTGGTGGCATTAAAATCCCCGAACAGCAAGGGCGCGCTCACTGCCTGAATGCCCCCCGACTGGGCAGCCGTTGCCTTGAGGACGCCATCGTAATAAAGACGCATCGTGAGGCCATCATACGTCCCGACGAGCTGATGGTAGCCATTACCGGCATCCCCGGTCGGAATGTCCCAGTCCAGGTTGACGCGTGTGCCGGACGCGTTGATCACCATGAACTCGAACTGGGTGGCAGTGGAGGTGATATCGAGCAGGTACGAGCCGCTGGTGCTCCCGCTGTGCTTGCTCACGATGACGCCGTAGGTCCCCATGTTGTCCCACTGGATATCCGCGGCAATCGTCAAGGCCGAAGCCGGCGTCAGCAAGGACGTGTTGTCCACTCGGCCGTAGTCATCAGTCACCCCCGGGGGAAAAGACAGCGCATTGCCCCCTCCCGCACCGAGCGTGCTGCCGCTCGCGGACCACGTCGCATCATGGCTGGTATCCGAGGGGCTGGTCCCCAGGTAGCCATCCAGGCCGTTGCCCGAACTGTCGTGGAGAACCTGGTCGGCGCCCGCGTCGAATTGCCAAAGGCCGACCAGCTTGTGCCCGACTGTGCCGACCAGCAAGATGGCGGGAGGGCTGGTCGCCGTGAGACTGTTCGCGTCCGTGATGATCGCGGTGTAGCTGCCGGCATTCGTGGACTGGGCGTTCAAGACCGTCCATTGGTTGGTGGTGGCGCCGGAAATGTTCGTGCCGTTGAACTGCCACTGATAAGTAAGCGGTGCCCGGCCGCCGCTTACACCCACATTAAAAGATGCCGCGCCTCCGACCGCCACCGCCTGGCTGACCGGTGCGTTCGTGACGACCATCGCCGGCACGAACGCAATGGCCCCGCTGTGAAAGAGCTTGTAGATATCGCTGTCCGCAGTCGCGGCCTGGCCCACCGCCACTCCCCCGTCCCCGAGGGCGGTATCGAACAGCGCGCCGTTGTCAATATAGCCAGCATATTCCCAGAGAGTGTTGTCGGCATTGTAGTTCCCGAACATCAACGGAGCCGTCACCACCCTGATCTTCCCCGTCTGCGTGGTGTTGGTCCGGAGGATGCCGTCGTAATACAGCTTCATAATCCCGGTGGCGCTGTCATACGTGCCGACCAGTTGATGCCAGGTGCCCGCATCGCCCGTCGGAATGGGCCAATTCAGGTTGACGCGAGTGGGGGTCGTGTTGATCACTGTAAAGCTGTAATAGCCGTTCGCCGGCGTGATGCTGAGCATGTACGAGCCGCTGGTGCTCCCGCTGTGCTTGCACACCAAAACACCCTGGGGGAACGAGTCGGGATTGAAATCCACCGCCAGCGTCAGGGCATTGGTCGGCGCCAGCAAAGACGTATGGTCCACTTGGGCGCGGATATTGGCAACACCGGGGGAAAAGTACAATGAATTGCCTCCTCCCGCCCCGAGCGTGCTACCGGATGCGGACCAGGCCGGATCACGAAGGGTATCCGAGACGCTCGTCCCAAGGTAGCCAGCCAAGCCGTTCACCGCGCTGCTGACCACCTGTCCCGTCCCTTCGCTAAACTGCCAAAAACCGACCAGCCCCGCCGCGGCAGGACTGGTGGTGGCCAGCAACGCAAGGGCCGCGATCCAGGCCAAGCGGCCCCGGAGTTTGTGAAGAGCCGCTGTCTGGCAAGCGGATGGCCAGGTTCGCTCACAATTGCCAAAGACAGAGACAAGCCGGGAAGAGAATTCCTTGTTTAGCATATATCTTATGGTCGTCGGATGCTGTTCTGCATCCATTTCCGCTTGAGACTAACACCGGCGCACCGTCCTGCAGAATACCCTGTCTGGGGGGGGACAAAAAGGAGCCCGGGGGCAGTGATACAACGCAAACACATTCGAATACTGAGCGTTGCAAAAACCCGGAAGGGGTGATGAACAAGTGAAACACCCCGGTGAATGGCTGCGCACAGCTTCTTGTCTGACTTCCAGCGCTGCCCGGCCCGGGGCTGCTTTGTGTCCAAGCAAAGTCCAAGCAACCGGGCGGATGGCAAGCAACCGACATTTCCGGTGGAAGAACAACGGCCCCGACCCAAACCAGAGCGAGCACAACACAAACTGGGCTCATCCCGGATTTCCGGAGAACGCCGACGAAATTTCGTCATCGGTTCGGCTCGGCAGCCACGAACCAGCAGGTTTCTGGGCGGGCGCCTCCCCCCTTTCCACTCCCTATACTCACCGTATACACACCGTATCCTCACCGTAGTACCTCTGCGAACTTTGCAGAGGTACTACGGTGAGGATACGGTGAGGATAGGGAGAGGAGAGCCTGAGGATAGGGTGTGGAAACGACGCGGAGACGGCAGGCGACAGGAAGCGCCGAGGGGACCGGCAGGAGTGAGGCTAAAGAACCATCCTTGTCTCAAAATGGGACAGGGCGCCCCATGCAGATCGGGAGACATCCCCTGCGGAGAAGCTAAATCAAGACCGGGTCATTCGCGGGTGTCGGGCATCTGCACCCGCACGGAGGATAGTAACGACCAAGGGGACTGGGCGTTCCCCGGAATTCCGTGATGAGCCACAGTATTTGGGGCTGGGCTGATTCGCCGGTCCCTGACCAAGCGGCGCCGGCGAGACCCCCTGCTACCTGGTCAGGGGCACGGTGCAAGTGACGCGCGCGCCGGGCGGATGGTTGCCCTCGATCTCAAGCAACGCGCCGATGAGGTTGGCCCGGTAGTTCATGATTCGCAACCCCATGCCGGTGGCGGGCCCCTTTAGGTTGGGGAAAGGCACCCCATCGTTGTGGACCGACAAAATGATTCGGGAGGCGCTTTGGGTCAGATGGATGCCGACGCATTTAGCTTGACCATGCCGGATGGCATTAGTCACTGCCTCCTGCGCGATCTTGTATAACTGCCTGGTGACGTTTGGCCCCAGTGGGGGCAGCTTCCCGTTCGTTTCAAACTGGCAGGAGATCTTGAATATCTCTGAGGTTTGCGCCGCCAGCCGGCCGAGAGCTGCGGGCAAATCATCCTCCTTCAAATCCAGCGTGGCGAGGTCGCGGGCCAGATCGCGGGCATGGCTCATCGCCTGCTGGACGAGGGTGTGAATCCTGGTGGCGTCCGCTGACTCTCTGGCCCCCCGCCGGGCCAGCTTAAGCTCCAGCCCCTTGGTCATGAGCGCCAGGCCGGAGAGTTGCTGGCCAAGATCGTCGTGCAAGTCCAGGCCAATGCGCCGGCGTTCCTTTTCCGTGATCTCCAGCAGCTCGTATTCCAGGCGTTGGCGTTCGGCAATGGCGCTTTCGAGCCGGGTGTTGGCCGTCTTCAGTTCAGCGGTGCGCTGCTCGACGCGCTCTTCCAGCTCGCTATAAACCTGGCGCAAGGCTTCCTCCGCCCGGCGGCGCTCGCGCCGGACTTCGGCCTCGCGCAACTCCCGCGCCACCGCCGGGCCGAGCCGCGCCGGCTTGTCCTTCATCACGTAGTCGTGCGCCCCGGCTTTCATGGCGGCCACCGCCGTCTCCTCGGTGATGTAGCCGGAGACGATGATGAACGGCAAGTCCAGCCCTTTTGCTTTCACCAAAGCCAGGGCGGCAACGCCGTCGAACCGCGGCAGCCGATAGTCGGCGATGACGAGATCCCACTCCTTCTGTTCCAGCGCGACGCGGAGGGCTTCGGCCGTTTCCACCCGGTGGCAGACGGGCGTGTAGCCGGCCCGCTGCAACTCGAGTTTCAGCAGGTCCGCGTCGTCGGCCGAATCCTCAACGAACAATACCCGGAGTGGCTGGTTCATACCTGAAAGTCGTCGGTGTCGGGCAAGGTAAAGTAGAAAGTGGCGCCCTGTTTGGCAGCCGCGGCCGCCCAGACGCGGCCGCGATGACGTTTGACAATGCGCTGCACCGTGGCTAGACCGATGCCCGTGCCCGGGAACTCGCTGGCGGAGTGGAGTCGTTGAAAGACCCCAAAGAGCTTGCCGGCATAAGCCATGTCGAAGCCGACGCCGTTGTCGCGCACAAAGAACGCGGGCTCCGGCTGGCGGGTGAAACCGAACTCGATCCGGGCTTCCGGCTGGTGGCTGGTGAACTTCCACGCGTTGCCCAGCAGGTTGTCGAGCAGGACCTTCAGCAGGCGTTCGTCGCCTTCGGCCCGCAGGTTGGGCTCAATAACAAACTGCACCGCCCGCCCCGGCTCGGCTTTCTGCAATTCGGCGGCAACCATTTCAGCCTGCGCGCTAAGATTGACCGGTTGCCAGTGCAGTTCGCTCCGCCCAACGCGCGACAGCTTCAGCAGATCGTCAATCAGCCGGCCCATGTGCTCACTGCCCCGGCAGGCGTGGCGCAGCAACTCCCGCCCCTCCGCATCCAACTGGCTGGCGTGGCGTTCGAGCAATACTTCGCTGAATCCCCGAACAGCCCGCAGCGGCGCGCGCAAGTCGTGGGAAACCGAGTAGGCGAACGCCTCAAGTTCCTGATTGGTCGCCTCCAATTGCGCGGTGCGCTGCTGCACCCGCTGCTCCAACTCCGCGTTCAGCCGGCGGACTTCCTGCTCCGCCTGCTTTCGCACCGTGATGTCAATAGCGACACCCACCTGGCGGACCGGCCTTCCGGAGGCATCGCAATAGGCGCGCCCGCGCCCGAGCATCCACCCTGGCGGGCCGCCGCGGGGCAGGAACCGGAACTCCACTTCATAATCGCCCTTAACCTCAAGCCCCTTCTCCAGCGCGGCCCGCACGGTCTCACGGTCCTCCGGATGGATCAATTCAAAGAGGGCCTCGTCGGTTCCAGGAAACTCGCCCGGCTGGAATCCGGTAATGGCCTCCAGTTCCGGGGAGAGCTGCACCCGTCTCGGGCTTTCCAGCTCGCGGGTCCAGGTTCCCATCCTGCCGGCGGCCAGCGCGATGCGGAGCCGCTCCGCGCTCTCGGCCAGCGCCGCCTCGGCATGCACCCGTTCCAGCGCGCCGCCACAGTGGTCGGCCAGCGCCTGCAGAGTATCCAAGTCCGCCGCCGTGTACGCGTTCGGGGTGTAGCTCTGAATGGACAGCAGGCCAATGACCTGCGAATCCTTTCGCACGGGCACGTACATCAGCGAAGCCGAAGGGCGGGTCTCGTCGCCGAAGGGAAAGGCATCCGGCGAGAATCCCGCCGCCGCCGGCCGCAGCACCAGTTGCGGTCCCTGTTCCAGTGTCTTCCGGGCAATGGCGCTGAGCCGCCGCAGGATGCCCTCCAGCGGGAGCTCCGTGCGCCGCCCGTCTATCGTGTCAATGCACACCACCGGGTCCATTCGGGCCGGGTTGTTTGAACACAAACCCAGCACGGCGGCATCCCATTGCCACAGCGCATCCGCCGCCTCCAGGATGATCATGGCTGCTTCCTTTGGCGTGCGGACGGCGCTAAGACGGTGGCCCAGGTTGGAGAAAACCGTTGCGCGCCGCTCCGCCCGTTGCCGGCGCGGGCGGCCCGCCACGAGTGCCGCGCCCAATGCCAGGCCGGCGGTGTGCCTTGCCGGCTCAGCACTCGCCCTGCTCAGAAATCCTGGCCAATCCAATCTGGCGGCGACCCAGCCGGCCACTAACAAAGCGAACAGCTGCGCATGGCTGCCAAGTTTTATTCTCATTGCATACCCCGGAACGGGCTCACGACTAACCATAATGCACCTTGCGGTTCCAAGACAGCAAATTGGTTGGCCCGGGTGGCCTGACCGCCACAGTGTCGCCACAGCATTCCACTCGCTCCAGTTGTTGCATAAGTGTACGGAGACGGCGGCATCTGCTTTGCTCGCTATTATGGAAGACTCCGCCGGCGCGCACATGGGGTAAACACCCCATGCGTGGTCAGAATGAGTGCGTTGGACGAAGATTCAGTAGTCTATACAGTGGACCGGCAGGACTTCTCCGTCTATCGCCGGAATGGGCGGCGGCCAGTGCGCTGCGTCTTCCCAGTTTGAAATTGGGTTCAGGTCAGGCTTCCCAGCCGCACCAGGCGCAGTACGGGCTCCGCGCCCTCGCGCGAACAGGCCAGGTCCACCTCGAACTCCGCCACCCAATCATTGTGGTCCTCCGGGTCCACCAGCATCTGCTGGACGCGCCCGGTGCGCTTGTCTTCGGCGGGCACTTCGGTGGAGAAGAAGCTCGCGATTCCACGGCATGCTGATACTATTGGCGGCCGAAGTTGAACAACCATAATGGTCGCAAAGACCTATGAAAGCGACAGCTGACCTTCTGACAGCGCTGGGCATTTTGCTTGGCACCTGTCTGGTGGCGTCCGGCGGCACGGTGGTGGCGTGGGGCAACGGGAGTTACGGGCAGCTCGATGTGCCGACCAACCTGACCGACGTGGTGAACGTGGCTTCCGGTTCGCAGCACTGCCTGGCCCTTAGGAGCAACGGCGTTGCGGTCGGCTGGGGCTACAATTACTTCCAACAGGCCACCGTGCCTGATTGGTGGTATGCCGACGGCTACGGCTCCTACTATGTCAACGGCAACATTACCAACATCGCAGCCGGGTCGTGGCACAGCCTCGCGTTGCTGCAAGCCGGATTTGTGACCGGCTGGGGAGACTCCAGCGGCGGCGCCACCTTCGTGCCCGCAGGGATACACTCGGTGGTGGCCGTGGCTGGCGGGGCAGACAACAGCCTCGCCCTGAAGTCGGACGGAACCGTCGCGGCCTGGGGTTGCCACGGAGCCTGCGTGGTGCCGGACGGCTTGACCAACATCGTGGACATTGACGCCGGCCAGTATTTCAGCGTTGCCTTGCGGGGAGATGGCACGATTGCCGCCGCTTGGGGCTACAACCAGTTCGGCGACTGCGACGTCCCGCCGGGCTTGAGCAACGTCATAGCCGTGGCGGCTGGAGATTATCACGTCGCAGCTTTGAAGGTGGATGGCATGGTTGCGGTGTGGGGCCAGACGTCTTATGGGCAAACCAGTATCCCAGACGATGCGACCAACATTGTGGCTATTGCCGCGGGAAGCGCGCACACCCTCGGGCTGAGGACTGACGGCAGCATCGTGGCGTGGGGCGATAACAGCGGCGGGCAGTGCAACGTACCTGTGGACCTGACCAACACGGTGGCGGTGGCCGGCGGCTGGCTGCACAGCCTGGCGGTGGTGTCGGATGGCACGCCGCAGTTCATCTACGGACGCCCGGGAATCTCCTTGCTGCCCAAAAGGAGCTTCTTTGGAGGCGAGTCGGTGGTATTGCACGCCTCAGCGGTGGGCGCGCCGCCACTGACCTATTATTGGAGACAAAACGGCACCACCGTTGCCACCACCACCTCGCCGAACCTCAGCCTGACGAACCTCATCGCCGCGCAAAGCGGCCAATACACGGTCATCGCCAGCAACGCCCTGGGCGCCGCGGAATGCCTGCCCGTCACACTCAGCGTGGACCCGATGATCTACTTCACCAACCATCCCGCCAATGCCACCCTCTATGAGGCGGGTAATGCCAGCTTCTCCGTGGTCGCCGGCGGCTATGGGCCGCTCGCCTGCCAATGGCGTTTCAACGGCGCGGACCTGCCCGGCGAAACCAATACGACGCTGGCCCTCGTTCAGGTCGCCACGAATCAAGCTGGCACGTATTCCGTTCTCGTGACCAACGTCTATGGCGCGGTCGCCAGCTCCAACGCCACCCTGACCGTGCAACTGCCGGTTATCACCGCCCAGCCGACCAATCAGACCGTCTTCGGCGGCGACGGCGCCAGCTTTAAGATTACCGCCAACGGCGCCGCCCTCTCCTACCAATGGCTGTTCAACGGCACCAACCTCCCCGGCGCCATCAGCAATGTGCTGACGCTCACCCTGGTGGACACCAATGCCGCCGGCCCCTATGCCGCGCTGGTCAGCAACCCGTATCGCACCTTGTCCACCACCAACGCCACGCTGACTGTGGTGCCGCTCACCGCCTCCGTCTCGCCCGCCAGCCAAAGCCTGTTCGTCGGGGACACGGCCACCCTCTCCGCCGTGGTGCAGAAGAATGGCCCCTTCACGTATCAGTGGCGATACAATGGGGCGGACATCCCGGATCAAACCCATTCCACCCTCACGCTGAGCGGGCTGACGACTAATCAGTCGGGGAGCTATTCCGTGCGCGCGACCAATGCTTACGGCGTAGTGGAGAGCACGAATGCGACGCTGGCCGTAGTGGATGCAGCGCCGACCATCACTTCGGGGCCGTTCAACCGGTTCACCTGGGCGGGCGACAGCTACACCTTCAACGTGGGGGCTAATGGATCAAAGCCCTTGAGCTACCAATGGAGCTTCAACGGGGTTCCCCTGCCGAATAGGACGAACAGCTCGCTGTCCCTGAGCGCCGTCGGGACCAACCAAGCGGGCACCTACGCTGTCACCATCACCAATGTCTTGGGCAGCACGAGCGGCAGCGCCACGCTCACCCTGGAGCCGGTCGTTGCCTGGGGCCAGGGGTCTTCCGGGCAGACGTTGGTGAGCAATCCGCCGCTCACCAACACCATCGCCATCAGCGCCGGTTACAATTACAACCTCGCGCTCAAAGCCGACGGCACAGTCTTCTCGTGGGGCGGCGTCAGCACGCTGCCGACGGCTAACAGCAACTTCACCGCCGTGGCCGCCGGCTTCTCGCAGAGCCTGGGGCTGCGTTCCAACGGCACGGTCCTCGCCTGGGGCGGCGGCAACCTGCCGGTCGCGCCCGCGAACCTGACCAACGCGGCGTCCATCCACGTTGCCAAAGCCTCCGGCTCGCTCGTGATGAACTGCTTTGCCATCCGCTCCAACTGCACCCTCGTCGCTTGGAATAACAATGGCGACTATTACTCAGGCGGAACCCTCACCAACATTCCCGCGGGCTTGATTGGCGTCGTCGGTGTGGCCGCGGGAGCGTATCACGCCCTGGCGTTGAAGTCCGACGGCTCCATCACCGCCTGGCAGGCTTATTCCGACTACGGCGCCAATGTGCCGCCGGCCGCCATTTCCAACGCCAACAACTTCATCGCCATCGCCGCCGGGTTCTCTCACAGCCTCGCCCTCAGAACCAACGGCACCGTCGTTGCCTGGGGCAGCAATGGCTACAACCAGACCAACGTCCCCGCCAACCTCAGCAACGTCGTCGCCATCGCCGCCGGCGGCTACCACAACCTCGCCTTGAAAGCCGACGGCACCGTAACCGTGTGGGGACAGAACACCTATAACCAGACCAACGTTCCCGTTCCCTATACCAACCTCTTCGCCGTCAGCGGCGGCAGTGGCCATTCCATCGCCATGAATGGTGCCGTCGATCCGGCCATCGTCCGCCAGCCGCAACCCGCGACGGGGCTGGTCGGCCAGACCGCGCTGCTCAGCGTAGGCGTCGTGAGCAGGCAATTCATTTGCTACCAGTGGCGGCTGAATGGCGCGGACATTTCCGGCGCGACCAACGCTTGGTATCGCACTGCGCCCCTGGGCCCTGCCGCGCTCGGCCGTTACAGCGTTGTCGTCAGCAACGCCGCGGGGGTGGTGACCAGCGCCGTGGCGCAGGTGGGCATGACCGGCAATGCCGTGATTGCCTGGGGCTTGAACACCAGCGGCCAGACGAACGTGCCCGCCGGCTTGAACGCCCTCGCCATCGGCGGCGGCGACGCCCACAGCCTCGCCCTGCGCGCCGACGGAACCGTCGTTGCCTGGGGCACCAGCAGCTACGGCGTGACCAATGTGCCGGCCAACGCGACCAACATTATCGCCATCTCCGCCGGCGCCAACCATAACGCCGTCCTGAACTCTGCGCGCAAAGTTATCAGTTGGGGCAGCATCGGCAGCAGTCCACCGGCCAGTTTCACTAACTTTCTTGCCTTGAGTAGCGGCAACAACTACACGCTCGGCTTGTCCAACGGCACGGCCGCCGTGTGGGGCATCGCCAACCCCCCGACCAGCCTCAGCAACGCCGTCACCCTTGCCGCCGGTCGTGCTCAAGCCCTCGCGTTGCTGCCCGGCGGCACGCTAACCAACTGGCCGGGCGGGCCGGTCGCGCCGCCAGACTTGGCCAACGTCGTCGCCGTCGCTGCCGGCAACCAGTTCGATCTGGCGGTGCAAACCAATGGCAAGGTGACTGCCTGGGGCATTAACACTTCTGGCCAATGTGATGTCCCCCCTGGTTTGAGCAACGTCGTCGCCGTCGCTGCGGGCCTGAATCACAGCCTCGCACTGAAATCCGACGGCACTGTCATCGCCTGGGGCAACAACTCCTACGGCCAGACCAACATTCCCGCCGGCCTCAGCAACGTCGTTGCCCTCGCTGCCGGCGCTGACCATTCGTTGGCAATGGTCAGCGCTTCCGATCCCACCATCATCCGCCAGCCCGCGCCACGGGTCACCAATGTCACCGGCCGGCTCCTGCTGAGCGTCGGCACCGTCAGCTCGCAACCGCTCGCCTTCCAATGGTTCACCAACGGCGCGCCGCTCCCCGGCGCGACCAACTGGTGGCTCGACGTGCCCGTGCCTCTGACCAACAACAGCGGCACCTATTCCGTCATCATCAGCAACGCGCTCGGCGTCCTCACCAGCTCCAACGCGGTCGTCTCGGTGCTCTCACGCTCCCCGTTCTTCCTGACCCAGCCGGTTAGCCAGACCAATGTCGGTGGCGGACCGCTGACCTTGTCGGCCACCGTTGGAGGCTTCCCGCCGCCAACGTATCAATGGCAGAAGGACGGCGCGGCCATTTTCAACGCCACCAGTTCTGCTCTGCTGTTCACTCCCCTCACCCGGTCCAACAGTGGGGTCTATTCTCTCGTCGCGTCCAACCCTTTTGGCTCCGCCACCAGCAGCAACGCCACGTTGCGCGTGCTGATGGCGCAGACCTTGCTCGCGCCGCAGCCAAATCCTGACGGCACCGTCCAAATCCTGTTCGGCGACAGCGACGGCGGGCAGTTGTCCGGCGCCGACACGGCGGGTCTGGGTGTGCTCGCCAGCACCAACCTCGCCAATTGGGACCTCCTAACCGCTCCCCTCACTCTCACCAACGGCTTGTTGCTGTTTCAGGACCCGACCGCTACCCGTTTCCCGCGCCGGTTCTACCGCGTAATCGAGCAGCCTTGAGCGGCGCTTTCGCACCCGTGGCCATGCGGCTCCTACAAAGACCCAACCCTCTTCAAGCGCAGAGACGGTTCGTTGGCTGTCCTTGAAAGCGCCAGGTCCACTTCGAACTCCGCCACCCAATCATTGTGGTCCTCCGGGTCCACCAGCATCTGCTGGACGCGCCAGGTGCGCTTGTCTTCGGCGGGGAGCACATACGTGTGGCGGAGGTTGCGGGCGTTCGGGTCGAGGCAGATGCGCTCGTGCTCGGCATGGTAGCTGTCGAGCGCCTGCTGGAGCCGCGCCGCTGTCCAGGGCTGGCCCCCGGGGTCCTGCGGTGAGGAGAGATAGGTGAGCGCCTGCTCGAAGTCGGCGTTCACCAGACCCCGCAGGAAGCTGAAGATGCGGTTGCGGATGGTGGCGGTGAAGGCCTTGGTGTCGCGGGTGATGTCGGCGGCAGCTTCCTCGGCGCCAGGCGGGCGCACTTCCCGGGTCTCGACCCGCTGGTAGCTCGGGTCGCGCATCTTCTCCCATTCATCGAGCAGGCTGGAATCCACCTGGCGGATCATCGTGCCGAGATAGAGTTCCATCTCCCGGACAGCGTCGTTCTTGGCGGCATCGGGAACGGTCTGCGTAAGCACCTTATAAACACCGTTCAGGTGCCGCAGCAGGATGCCCTCGGCGCGCTGCAACTCGTAATCGCGGATGTAGTCGGAGAAAGAGCGGAACGACTCGAACATCTCGCGGGCAATGGACTTGGGCTTGATGTTCTCCTGGCCCACCCACGGGTGCTTGTCGGCAAAGGCGTTGAAGGTCGAGTAGATGAACTCCCGGTTCGGCTTGGGATGTTCCAGCTTCTCCAGCTCTTCCATCCGCTCATCGTATTCAATCCCCGCCATCTTCATCTCCGCCAGCTTCTGGCTCTTGAGCTTGTCAAGCTGCTTGCGGAGGATGATGTCCGGGTCTTCGAGGATCGCCTCCACCAGAGACAGCAGGACCAGCGGGTAATCCGGCTGCTGCGGGTCCACCAGGGGCAGTGTGTCGAGCAGGTAGAGCGACAGTGCCTGGTCCATCGAGAAGTCGTCCTGAAGCTCGACGTTGACGCGCAGTTTGCTCTCCGCCTCGGGAGGGCGAGCGTCCCCGCAAGCCCTGGCTTCCCCTGGCTGGCCGGATGAACTTAGGCTCGCGGGGATGCTCGCGCTCCCGGGATGGGTAAACTCAATAATCCTGCGGTCCACCAGCGAGCGGAACAGTTGCCACGCGCGCTTGGTGTGCTCCTTCTTGGCCTTGGGCGTCTCATGGCAATCACGGATCAGCCGCTGCATGGCTTTGCAGCCGTCGCCTTTGCGGCTAAGCACGTTGAGCAACATCCCGTGCGTGACCTGGAAACGGGAAGTCAGCCGCTCGGGTTGGGCGCCCATGAGCCGGGTGAATGTCTTTTGGTCCCAGTTGACGAAGTTCTTCTCCGGCGGCTTGCGCTTGACGATCTTCTTGCCGTCCCGGGCGGCCTTCCCTTCGAGCTTCAGGTTCTCCACCACATGCTCGGGCGCCTGGGCGACCACCCAGCCGCGGTCGTCGAATCCCTTGCGCCCGGCCCGCCCGCCGATCTGGTGGAAGTCGCGCGCGCTCAGGATGGCTGTCTTTTGCCCGTCATACTTGCAGAGCCGCGAGAACAGCACCGTGCGGATGGGCACATTGATGCCCACGCCGAGCGTGTCGGTGCCGCAAATGATCTTGAGCAGGCCTTTCTGCGCCAACTGCTCGACCAGCACCCGGTACTTGGGCAGCAGCCCGGCGTGGTGGAGCCCGATGCCGTGCTTGAGCCACTTCCGGATTTCCGGCCCGTAGGGGCTGGTGAACTTGAAGCCTTCAAGCGTCGCGCCGATCGCATTCTTCTCCTCGCGCGTGCAGACGTTGATACTGGTGAAGTCCTGCGCGCTCTGGGCCGCCTCCAGTTGCGTGAAGTGGACGACGTAAACAGGCGCCTTGCCTTGCGCAACCAGGCTCTCGAGCGTTGTGGCCAGCGGCAGCTCGGAGTAGGCGTAGTCCAGCGGCACCGGGCGGTCGGTGGAAGCCACAGCGACCGTGGGCCGCCCATTCAAGCGCGTCAGTTCCACCTCGAAGAAGGTCGTGTCGCCGAGCGTGGCGGACATGAGAAGGAACCGCGCCTGCGGCAGCGTCAACAACGGCACCTGCCACGCCACGCCGCGCTCCCGGTCGGCGTAGTAGTGGAACTCGTCCATGATGACCTCCTGGACGTTGGCCTGCGGTCCTTCGCGCAGGGCGATGTTGGCGAGAATCTCGGCGGTGCAGCACAGGATTGGCGCGTCGCGGTTGACCGAGGCGTCGCCGGTGCTCAGGCCGACATTGTCCGGCCCGAACTCGCGGCACAACCCGAGCCACTTCTCGTTGACCAGCGCCTTGATGGGGCAGGTGTAGATGGACCGTTTGCCCTGCGCGATCGCCTTGAAATGCACCGCCGCCGCCACCAGCGATTTGCCCGACCCGGTGGGCGTGTTGAGGATGACGTTCTTGTCCTCGAACAACTCCAGGATGGCGGACTCCTGCGCCGGATAGAGCTGCAGATGCTTGCTCTCCGTGTATTCCAGGAAGCGCCCGAGCAAGACATCGCTGGCCGGGCGCTCGTCCCGGGGCAGCAGGTCGTAGAGGGTTTGTGACACAACGCTTAAATCCCGCCGGGCTTCTTCGCCACGATGACGGCATTCATCGCCTCATCCGCACGCGCTATGACGGCTTCGACGAAGCCTTCCGCCTCCAGGTCCTCCCGCAATTCAGCGAACGTGAACGTGCCGCCGCCTTCCGTGGCCACGAGCATGTTCACCGCAAACAGCGCCCCGGCCACCGGCTGGGTCCGGTCCGCCTCC
The DNA here is from genome assembly GCA_964507045.1 of uncultured Verrucomicrobiota bacterium. Classification (GTDB taxonomy): domain Bacteria; phylum Verrucomicrobiota; class Verrucomicrobiia; order Limisphaerales; family UBA8199; genus UBA8199. Next base: position 25,798 of record CAZDOO010000006.1, read on the forward strand.
ATCAGGATGTCGCGGATGGCGATGCGGCCGCCGGGCGCCAGCGCCGCGAAGACCTTGCCAAACAGAGCGCGATTCTGGGCCCGCGAATTCTGGTGCACAATGGCGCTCACCCAGGCGAGGTCCGCGCCCGGCGGCAGCGCGTCCTGCATGAAGTTGCCGGCTACGAGCCGCACCCGCGCTTCTAAACCGGCAGCCGCCAGGCGGCGCCGCGCCATTGGGATCACATGCGGCAGATCGAACAGCGTGGCCTGGGCCGTGGGACAAGCGCGCAAGAACGCAATCGTCCAAGTGCCTGAGGCCCCGCCGATGTCGAGCAGGTGCCGGAACTGGAGCGGATGCACGCTCCGGATGACTGCGTCGGCGTTGGGAGCCGAGATGTTGTGCATCGCGCCGATAAAGGCCTCTTGGGCGCCCTCTTCACCGCGTATGCCCGGAATACTCTCGGCGGGTAGGCCGGTCTTGACCACTCGCGCCAACTGCGCCCAGTTCCGCAGGCAATGCCCCTGGTGCTGCGCCATGGCCAGCACGCTCTGCGCTCCGTCCGGCGTCAGGAGCGCGTCCAGCCCGGAGGGAACGGCGTAGGTATTGCCGGCCTTGTTGAGCAACCGCAGCGCGACCAGGGCATCCAGCAGAATCGTCAGGGCGCGCGAGTCGCACTCAAGCTTGCCCCCAAGCTGGGCCGCCGATAACGGCGCCGGAGACAACGCGCTGAAGAGGTCCAGGTCCGCAGCAGCAGCCAGGACGGCGGCCCCCTGGTAGCTGCGGCCAAGGGTCAGGATGTCCTCGGCAGACCACGGTTGAGGTGATGGGTAGCTCATATACAGTTCAAAATGGCATCTGCCCGCGGTTAGCGGACCGGGATATACGAGGCCTGCGATAGCTGACCGGCTTGGTGGCGCTCCCTTTGGGCGGGGGCTCCGGCTGGCCGCCTGTGATGGCCCGCTTCAGCTCGCGAATCTGGTCGCGCAGGAGAGCGGCCTTCTCGAACTCCAGGTTGTTCGCCGCCGCGAGCATCTCTTCCTCCAGTTCCTTTATGGTGTCGTTCAGGTCCAGGTCCACGCCCGCCTCGGCCAGGACGGAGTGCGCCTGTTTGCCGGTTTCCTCGCGGGATGAAAGGCTCTCCTCCACGGCGCGCTTGACACTGCGCGGGGTGATGTGGTGCTCGGCGTTGTAGGCCAGTTGCTTCTTGCGCCGGTATTCCGAGACGGCCAGGAACTTCTGAATGCTCTGCGTCCGGACGTCGGCGTAGAGGATGACTTCGCCGTTCAGGTGGCGCGCCGCGCGGCCCGCCGTCTGGATCAGACTCGTCTCGCTGCGCAGGAACCCTTCCTTGTCGGCGTCCAGGATGGCCACCAGCGAGACTTCCGGCAGGTCGAGCCCCTCGCGCAGCAAGTTGATGCCCACCAGCACATCGAACTCGCCCTTGCGCAGGGCACGCAGGATTTCCACCCGTTCGATGGCGTCAATCTCGCTATGCAGGTACTGCACGTTGATGCCGATCTCGCGCAGGTAATCCGTCAACTCCTCAGCCGTGCGCTTGGTGAGTGTAGTGACCAGCACGCGCTCCTTGGCCTCAGCCCGCTGGCGGCATTCGTTGATCAGATCGTCAATCTGGCCCGTCAGCGGTTTAATGGTGACTTTAGGGTCCACCAGGCCGGTGGGGCGCACGACCAGCTCGACAACCCCCGTGGATGAAAGCGCAGAACATGCCCGCCGCGCCCACTCCAGCTCCTGCGCGCCGGGCGTAGCGCTGGCGTAGATCACCTGGTTCTGCTGCCCCTGGAACTCCTCGAAGCTGAGCGGCCGATTGTCCAGCGCGCTGGGCAGCCGGAAGCCGTAATCCACCAGCACCGTCTTGCGCGAGCGGTCGCCTGCGTGCATCCCGCCAATCTGCGATACCGTGGCATGCGACTCGTCAATGACCAGCAGGTAATCCTTCGGGAAGAAGTCAAACAGCGTGCAGGGGCGCGAGCCCGGCGCGCGCCCGGCAATGTGGCGCGAGTAATTCTCGATGCCCGAGCAGAACCCCATCTCCTCCATCATCTCCAGGTCATACTCGGTGCGCATCTTGATGCGCTGCGCCTCCAGCAGCTTGCCGTGCTTCTCGAACCACGCGATGCGCTCACCCAACTCTTCCCGGATGGCCAGCACGGCAGGCCGCAGCTTCGCGGCGGGCGTGACGAACTGTTTGCCCGGATAGACCGTCACCGCCTCCAGTTGCTCCAGCTTGTGGCCCGTCAGCGGCTCAAACCGGGTGATGCGCTCGATCTGGTCCCCGAAGAACTCGACGCGCAGCGCGTCCTCGCGGCCCGCCGGGCAAAGCTCGACCGTGTCCCCCCGGACGCGGAACTGGCCCCGGGTGAACTCAACGTCGTTGCGCGTGTATTGCAGATCCACCAGCCGGTGGAGGAACTGGTCGCGGGCCAGCTCCAGCCCGGTGCGGATGGGGATGACCATCGCCTCATAATCCTCCTTGCTGCCGATGCCGTAGATGCAGGACACGCTAGCCACCACCACCACGTCCCGCCGCGCGAACAGGCTGCTCATGGTCGAGAGCCGCAGCCGCTCAATCTCCTCGTTGATGCTCGAATCCTTCTCGATGAAGGTGTCCGTGCGCGGGATATACGCCTCGGGCTGGTAGTAATCGAAATAGCTGACGAAGTACTCGACGGCGTTGCGCGGGAAGAAGCCCTTGAACTCGGCGTAGAGCTGCGCGGCCAGCGTCTTGTTGTGCGAGATGACCAGAGTCGGGCGGTCAACGTTGCGGATGACGTTGGCGATCGTGAAGGTCTTACCCGAGCCGGTGACACCCATCAACACCTGGTGCTTCGCGCCGGCCAACAACCCCTCCGTCAGCTTCGCAATTGCTTGCGGCTGATCACCGGCAGGCTGGTAGGGCGCGACGAGCTCGAACATCAGCAGCCAAGCTACGAGCGACGCACAGCCGAGTCAACGCGCTGCGGGCCGGGAGGGCGAGCGTCCGCGCGAGCCCAAAGATGGCTGTCAACGTCCAGAAAGCAGGGCTCGCGGGGACGCTGGCCCTCCCTTTCTGGAACCCGCCCGCCAATGGCCTCAATAACTGGCGCCCATCCGGAAGAACATATTGGAGTTGGTGTCTATTGGCACGACCAGTTGGAGCAGGCTGTTGGACCCGGCCAGAACATCCCCGTAAGGCAGCCAGTTCACCAGGTCAATCGAGTAGTAGGCCTGGTAGCCGACACCGGGAATTCCGTACCAGCTCAGGACAAGGCTGTTCGACTCGACCTGACTGATCAGGGTGGGAGTAACCGACGTCACCGCCAAATAGTTCTCGTTCGTAATGGCGGTGGTGACATCCCAGTAAGTGCGCGAGCTCGGCACAAAGACCAGGCCGCTCTTGGAGGGCGTGACGATTACCGCGCCGCCGGGCGGCACGGCCAGCACGTAATTACCGTTCGTGTCCGTGGTGGTCCCAGCCCCGCCGCCGTCCGACTGCACCAACACCTCAGCCACGGGCTCGCCGTTGGTGTTGGTAATGGAGCCCTGCACCGTGGTCCAGGCGATGGCGAACATGCCGGTGTAAACTTGCGACAACTGCTGGCCGAAAAGGTCCGCCACCGGCGGGCCTACCGTCACGGTGTAATCGCCCTGGGCAGTCTGCGCGTCGAAGTTGAGCTGGAAGCGGTAGGGGCTTAGCGCGGTGGAGGTGACGTTGCTCATCACCACGCCGCCGGGCGTGGTCAGCAGGACCCCCGGAGACTGCACCGAATACGGATTCACGGGTGCGTTGAACACAACCTCAGCCGAGCTGACGGCGGCGGTCAGGACCCCCACCGGCGTGATGGATACCACCTGCGGCACCGCGGGCGCGGCGGCGGAATACACAGACCCGGCTTGTCCCGGGAACAACCCCTCCCCGCCGGCGGCAGAGACAAGGCCGCCAAACAGATTCAGCGGCGTGTAAACAGCAATGCGCCCCCCACCGCCCCCGCCGCCCTCGAACAGTTCTCCCGCTCCGCCTTCCGCAGCGATGGTCCCCGCCCCCACCAGTGCCCCCGCGCTCAGCCACAAGCTGCCGCCCGAGCCGCCCCCGGCGTCATCCTGCATACCGGCATTGCCGCTCGCGCTCAGCCGGCCATTCACCGTGAGCGCGCCGCCCACCGTGAGCCGAATCGCCCCGCCGCCCTCGGAGCCTCCTGTCGCCGCGCCATAACCCAAACCGCCGCCGCTGCCCCAGTCCACCGGTTCCGGCGCCGAGCCATAGGTCCCACCGCCGGGCGACCAGGATGAAGCGCCACCGTTGCCGCCGTAGCCCGCGCCGCTGCCGATCGAATGCGAGGACACCCCCGCCCCCGGGCCGACTCCGGCCGTGAAGCCCCTGCCATCCACCGCCATGATGCCGCCCGCGTCAATCGTTGCGTTGCGCAGCACCTCCACATCGAGGTTAGTCTGCCCCTGCCCGCAGGTGAAAACGCCACCGCTATTGATGACCAGATTGCTGAGCAGCAGCGACGGGCTGGAAGGATATGCCACCGCCCCGCCTCGAATAACAAGGTCGAACAACGTCAGCCCCCCCACGGGGGTGTTGGTGCCCGAACGACCGCAGTTGTCCACCAGCACCTGGCCCGTCGTCTGGCTGTTGGCTTTGGTGGAGATCGTGCCAGCTCCGCCCACCGCGTAGCCGCCGCCGCAAGCGGAGACCGTGCCCTCAAAGGCGTTCACGCCATACTGGAGCGCGACGCGCCCGCCGCCGCCGCCGCCGCCCCAACCATTTCCCGCACCGCCGTTGGCGGAGATGACCCCAGCCCCCGCCAGCGTCCCCGCCGTCAGCCAAACGCTGCCGCCGGACCCGCCGCCGGACCCCTGGCCGGGGGCAGTCCCGCCATTGGCGGAGATGCGGCCATTAACCAGCAGCGTCCCGGTAACGTTCATCCGCACGGCGCCGCCGCCCGCACCAGGAGGCAGGCTGACGGAACTGGATGAGCCGCCACTGCTGCCGTAAGCCGTCGGTGCTGTCACCGACCCGTAGGAGTTGCCGCCGTAGGCGAGCGTATTGCTGCCGCCGCTGGCGCCATTACCGCCATAGCCGCCGCCGCCGCCCACGTTGCCGGTGGGAGAACCAGAGATGTACTTGCCCGCGCCGTTTCCCAGGTTGCCGCCGTAACCCGTGCCGTCAGCGATAATCCCGCCGCCCGCCTGCACGGTCGCATTGCTTGTCACGGTCAGCACTTGATTGCTCACGACGACCCAGGCATTCGAGGTGACCAAAAGATTGGCGAGCATGAGCGGGGACTGGGACGCCACGATAGCTCCGCCCGTCACGGTCAGGTTCATCACAGGGCTCGCGGTCCAGCTCGTATTGGTGCCCACCTGCCCGCCGTTGTCCGCCAGCACCTGGGCATAGCCGCTCCGGGCGCTCGTGTAAATGGTGCCCGCACCGCCCCGCACAAACCCAGCGCCACCATAAGCCGACACCAAGCCGCCGAAGGCATTGGCGGTGTTGCAGAGGAGAACGACGCGCCCGCCGCCGCCGCCGCCGCCCAAGCTGTTGCCCGCGCCCCCGTTGGCGGCGATCACGCCCGAGCCGGCCAACGTTCCTGTGGTAATGGCAATACCGCCACCCGATCCACCGCCGGCGTTCGAGTTGAGCCCCGCGCCCCCCGCCGATGAAATCCTGCCATCCACCAGCAGCGCTCCGCTCACGTTCAAAGAGATGGCGCCGCCCCCGGACCCGCCCACAAAAGAAGTGCCGGAGGTGCCGCCGGCGCTGCCTGGCCCCCCTGTGGATACCAAGCCAACCGTCTTGCCGCCGGGGGAGGCGGGGCTGCCGCCGCTGGCTCCGCCACATCCCCCAAACCCTCCGCCACTCGAAGCGTAACCTGAGTAAATGCCGCCTCCCGGCCCCATGCCGCCGTTGGAATACGAATACCCCCCGCTGTCGGCGATGATGCCGCCGCCCGCCTGAATCGTGACGTTCCCATTCACATTGAGCGTGGGCCCGTTAAGCCCCGCACTGCCGGCGACATAAATCCACGCGTTGGAGCTAATGAGCACGTTCCCGAATAGTGTCTGCGAGGAAATCGGCAGGCCCAGCGCTGCGCCGTTTCTGAGGATCAGGTCAGACGTTCCCCCTAAAGGCCAGCCACTGTTCGTTCCCGCCTGCCCGCCGTTGTCCAGCACCACTACCGCAGGGCCCTGTGATGTGGAATAGGGCTTGGTGTAGATCGTGCCCGCCCCGCCCGCGGTGTAACCGCTCCCGCCGTAAGCCGACATCTGCCCGGTAAAGCCGTTTACTGAAGCAGAGGAGTTGAACACAACGGCAATGCGCCCGCCCCCGCCCCCACCGCCGCGGCTGTTGCCCGCCCCGCCGTTCACCGAAATGACTCCCGATCCCGCCAGCGTCCCCACCGTCAGGTAAATGCTCCCGCCCGAACCGCCGCCCGCACTGGGCGCGATTCCCGGCATGCCACGCGCCGAGATTCTGCCGTCCACTTGCAATAATCCTGCAACCGTAAGGCGAATTGCCCCGCCCCCCGTCCCTCCCACGGCATAGGGACTGTAGCCACCGCCGCCGCTGCCCAGATCCGTGGGCGCCATAGGATTGCCATAGGAGTTCCCGCCGGAAGGCGCAGGATAGTCTGGAAGCGGGCTTCCTGCCCCTCCATAGCCCCCATAACCCGCGCCACTGCCTACATAACCATAGCTCCCGGCGCTGCGGTAATTGCCCACTCCGGTACCCGAGCCGCCGGCGTAGCCCGCGCCGTCGGCGATGATGCCTCCGCCCGCCTGAATAGTGGCATTGCCAGTCACGGTCACCTGCTGGCTCGAATTGGTGAGGACAATCCAGCCGTTGGAAGCCACCAGCAAGCTGCCCAACGTTGTGTTGGGTGGGGAGACGATAGCCCCGCCTCTTACGACCAGGTCAATCGTGCCGGCGGTGGAGCAACTCGTGTTAGTTCCCGCCTGCCCGCCGTTGTCCGCCACGATCAGCCCATACGGCTGGCTGTTGGCCTTCGTATAGATCGTCCCCGCTCCGCCGATGGCGTAACCGCTCCCCCCGTAAGCCGAGACTGCGCCGGTGAAGTCATACACCCCATACCGTATCGCGATGCGCCCGCCCCCGCCCCCGCCCCCCTGGTAAAGGCCCATGCCGCCGTTGGCCGCAATCGTGCCTGCGCCCGCCAACGTCCCGACGGTCAAGTTAATCGTCCCGCCCGACCCGCCCCCGCCGCTCGCGCTGACCGCCGCCCCGCCCCCCGCCGAAATCCTCCCATCCACCAAGAGCACGCCGGTGACGGTCAGGCGAATCGCCCCACCGCCAGCCCCCCCCATGCCGGGGTTGTAATAATAACCCCCCCCGCCGCTGCCCAGGTCACTGGGATTTGCTGCGTCGCCATAAGCGGTGCCGCCAATCGGTCCCAGGGTTCCTGTCCCAGGCAGGCCAGTCCCCCCGCAACCGCCATAACCGCCCCCGCCCCCGATGTAACCGGGCCCCGTGCCGGAGGAGTATCTCCCCGCACCTGTGCCTGAACCGGCAGCGTTACCCGTGCCGTCGGCGATGATCCCCCCGCCTGCCTGCACCGTGGCATTCCCGGCCACGCCCAGCGTCTGGTTGGCGAGGCTCAACCAGCCATTGGACGCAATCAACAACGTGCCAAATGCCTGCGAACTCGGCGGCGCAACCACCGCCCCGCCCTTCACGGTCAGGTCAACCGTGCTCGGAGAGGACGAGCCAAGCGTTGTGTTCGTTCCCGCCTGCCCGCCGTTATCCGCCAGCACCTGGCCCCAAGATTGGCTGTTAGCCTTGGTGTAGATGGTACCGGCGCCGCCATATCCCGCACCGCCGCCGCCCCGCGCGGAGGCCACTCCGAAGAACAAGTTGGCGGTGTACTGGATGGCGACGCGTCCGCCGCCACCTCCGCCACCGGCCCCAAGCCCGGCTCCGTTGCCCAGGCCGCCATTGGCGGAAATGGTGCCCGCGCCTGCCAGCGTCCCCACCGTGAGCCAGACGCTTCCGCCTGCCCCGCCGCCGCCACCCTCGGTTAGTCCCGCGCTGCCGTCGGCCGAAATCCTGCCGTCCAGCAACAGCATCCCCGTCACGGTCAGGCGCACGGCTCCGCCGCCGGGGCCACCGATCGCGTACGGGGAATACGTGCCCCCGCCGCCGCCCAGGTCTGCAGGCGTGGCCACCATCCCATAGGTAATGCCGCCGGAGGAATTGGTTGCGCCACCCGCGGCGCCATACCCGCCGTAGCCGCCGCCACCGCCAGTATATCCCAAGCCCGATGCGTAGGACCTGCCGGCGCCGGTTCCCTGGCCGCCCGCGTTGCCCGCACCATCCGCGGTAATCCCGCCGCCCGCCTGGATGGTGGCATTGCCTGTGACGGTTACTAGTTGGTTCACCAGGCTCAGCCACGCGTTGGACTTCAACACCAGGTTGCCGAACGATCTTGAGCCTTCCACCACGATCAGCGCCCCGCCCTGTGCCGTCAGGTCAAATGCCTCGGCCAAGGGGAACGACGTCCGCGCCCCGCTCCGCCCGCCGTTATCCACCAGCACCTGGCCCACATACTGGCTGTTGGCCCGCGTGTAAATGGTGCCCGCGCCGCCGCGCACATAACCGCTGCCCCCGCGAGCATAAGTCGCGCCGCTGAACAGATTGCTATCATACTGCACCGCGATGCGCCCGCCGCCGCCCCCGCCGCCCCGCGCCGGCTCGCCCGCCCCGCCGTTGGCGGAGAGCGTCCCAGCCCCCGCAACGCTTGCCGCGCTCAGCCAGATGCTGCCGCCCGCACCGCCGCCCGCGCGCTCGTTGGTGGCATTCACCCCGTTGGCAGTCACCAGGCCGTCCACGCGCAGTGTTCCGCCGACCACCAGCTTGAGGCTGCCCCCGCCGGACCCGCCCAAGCCCCCGTAACCGGAGCCCCCGCCGCTGCCCAGCGGGACGGGCTGCTGGATCGAGCCGTAGCTGGTCCCGCCTCCGCCCCCGCCGTCCTCGCTTTGCCCGCCGAATCCCCCGTAGCCGCCGCCGCTGCCGCTCATCGGGCTGCCCGAGGAATTGCCACGTCCCAGCCCCTGCGCGCCCGCATAACCCCTCCCATCCGCGCTGATCATTGCCCCCTGTGCCACCGTGACGTCCCCCGTCACTGTCAGGCTCAATCCCCCGCCCACCGTGTTGTGGTAATCATAACTCACCAGGTTCGTGCTCCCCTCCGCGATGGCCGAGTTCGCCGTGAGCAGCAAGGTGGTGAGCCCGTTGGTGTCCGTGCCGGTCACATAATCCACCCCGTTGGAGTAGGTCACCGCCCCGGCATAATCCTGCACGATGATGCTGCCGGCCGCCACGGTGGCGTTGGAGAGCGTCGCCACATTCGTCAGGCTCAATACCTGCGCCTCATTCGTGGCCGTGAACCAGTTATACAGGTATCCGAGCGGCGCCGCCGAATGCGTCAGGTTGCCTCCGTTCTGCACCTGCAGGCTGGCAAACGAGTGCGCCCCATCCACCGTCAGGGTGCAGTTAGTGACCACCACCTCCAACCCGTCGTAGTTGGTGTCGTAAGACCGAATGAGGGTGTCGTTGGTGAAGCTGACCGCGACAGCGGTGAGTCCCGGCAGCAAAAACGCCGTCACAGACAGAGCGAGGCGCAGAGAGCAGAGCATCCTTTTCATAAGGCGACTTGAGTTCGCTGGATTCAATTGACTAACCGACCCTGGATTCCTGGCGTTACAGGATTAACGGAAGCCTTGCTATCCGAATGCGGCCACGTTGGCAAGTCTGTGCTGCGCCTCTCGACACTCCCCACCGCGAGTTCGGCCGGACAGCCTCTCCGCCGATGGCCCGCCCCTGGCACCAGCGTATGACCGTAGCCCCACCGTATGCTCACCGGCACCTCACCGTATCCTCACCGTTGAACCTCTAACTTGAAGTTAGAGGTTCAACGGTGAGGATACGGTGAGGTGCCGGTGAGGTAAGCCAGCAGAGAGGGGGGGTATTGCCGGCGCTCAGTCGTTGGGCACCCAGCCTTTGCCGGGGATGTATTCCCGGCTGCCGGAATGGGTCTGGCATCCCGTCGCCACGAGCAGGGTCGCCACCAGCACCAACAGCAGACAAAGTTTTGACATGGACGCAATTTAATCCAGATTGGCGGCGGAGCAAGTATGAGACAGCTCTAGCGACATGGCGGAGAAGCCAAAGTACCTGAAAGGCCAGTTGCTCCTGGACAGCGGCCAATTGTGCGGTTCGTTCTTCCAGCGCACCGTCGTGCTGATCTGCCAGCATGACGCCGAGGGCGCTTTCGGCCTGGTGCTCAACCGCGCCACGGGCAAGAACGTCGGCGAAATGATCGTCGCCGACCTGCCGGACGCGCTTAAGGCCTGCCCGCTCTACCTGGGGGGGCCGGTCCAGCCGTCGGCCTTTAGCTTCCTTCACTCCGACGCCTTCCTGGCGGATGCCAACGTGATGCCGAACCTGAATCTGGGCCATTCGGTGGATGATTTGGTGGAGTTGGGTGAAGCGTTCTCGCCCACGCGCAAGCTCAAGCTGTTCGCGGGTTATGCCGGATGGAGCGCGGGCCAGCTCGAAGGCGAGATGAAACGCAAGGCCTGGCTCACCCATCCCGCCTCGCTCGAACTGGTGTTCGACGTTGCCCCCGAGCAGCTCTGGCCGGAAATTCTGCGGCGGAAGGGCGGGCTGTTCAAGCTGCTGGCCCAGTCGCCCGAGGATCTGTCACAGAACTGACCGGGAGGGAATTCTTACCGGGTTCTACTGCGAAATGGCAGAATCTACTTCCGTGCGGCTGGACTGTCAGCCTGCCCCAACGCCTCAACCATCCGCCGGAGCGGCGGCGAGTCGGGCGAATAGCGCCGGCACACGTTGATTACGGCGGCCCAGAGGTAGCGGTCGTTTTCGGATGATCGCTGTCGCTCCTCGCTCCAGTCCAGTGGATCGAGGCTGCCTGCCTTCGAAGCCGCGTCGTCCGCCCGGTCCAGTTCTTCGAGCAAGGCCTTGAGCAGCGGCGCGCCATAGAAGACGGCATCCTCGATAATCGGCGTCGGTGAGCCGGGATACCGCGCACCGCGCAGCTTCTCGGGCACCTGCACCCTGCCCGCCGGATCCGTGGCGCGGGCGAGCGCCTGCCAGAATCGGCTCGCGTCATAGCTGCGTTTGAACAAGTCCTCCAACTCGGCCCGGGTGGCGGGCAGCGCGCCCGCCTCACCCGCGCCCGCGCGCAAAAGGTCCTCTGACCAGCGGGCGGTGCCCTCGTAATACCAGGGGGTCTTAAACAGTGTGTAGCCATTCTGGAAGACGTGGAACAGCTCGTGGGCGGGGGAAAGATTGCGCGGTTGCAATTTCGCGGACAGGTCAATGGTCAGGACTTCGACACCTTCGGGCGAGTCGCCGGGCCGGTGGTAGTTCACGATGGCGTCGCCGGCCATGCCATTCCTGGTTCCTCCCAAGTCGCAGACGTTCACGTCAATGAACTGTACGCGTCCCCGGTAACGTTGGCTCGCGAACGGATGCCGGAGGCCCAGGATTTCCACGTAGCAACGTCTCGCTGTAACCAGTTGGAGCGCCAGGCTTTGAATCTTATCCGGAACACCGTCGCGGTCGCGGTCCTGTCGGTCCGCCACCGGCAGCGCCTGGTCGCCCTTGAGGGTGTAGTAGATGCGGAATTCCTCGGAAACGAAGCGCTGGTCCAGCGCCACGCGGCTCCGCTGCCATTCGGGCCAGCGCTGTACTCTCTCGGCCCCGGCAGCAGCCATCGCCAGCAAGCCGGCCACGGAGGCGCAAAGCAGCATGACGCCCAAGTGATGCCCACGGTTCAGGGCGTGGTCAACGGCTCCCGAATATTGAACAGGCAGCTTGCGGGCCATGCCCGAGTCTTGGCGGCGGCTGGCTGGGTTGTCAATACGCTCATCCAGGTGATTCGACGGTATCTACGCGCACCTCACGATCTTGGTATGGTCGTGTCAGCGCCACGCGCGGGGCGGGCAAGAACCCGCCGGCAGGACTCACTCGTTTATGCCCCAGTGGTGGGTGTAATAACGGTCGTCGCCCCGGGCGAGGATTTCCTGAAGCACCGACGTGGTCGTGGAGGCGCGAGTTTCAAGGTCGCGCAGGATGGGCTCGATGGGATCCACCGGCAAATTGAACTTCTCGACCTCGGGGGCGGGAGCCGATTCCGGGGAGGGCGTTTGTTGTTTGGCCATAACTGCTTTCCGGCTTTGATTGCTACCATGCTTCACGGGACTCCGTACTAATACGCACAATCCACCCCGCCCGCTATGGGGTGAACACCCTATGGCTGGGGACGGAAACTGGACTCGGAAATGCTAACCGCGGAAGCGAGTTGCCGTCCACCCTGCCGGGGCAGACGGCCACAAAGGAGCCCGGCGGTCTGTCACTGGTGCGATGGGCATTGGTGCCCCGGCTCGGAATGGTGAGCGCTACAGCCGACGCCGGAGTCTTGCCACTTGCCAGCCAGAAATGCCTCGACGGCTTGGCGGGCGTCGCCGGAGCAGCCGCGGTGGACTTCAATGCCGTGGCGCTGGAGGACATTGAGCGCGCCCTCGCCCATGCTGCCCGCCAGCAGGATGGAGACGCCTTTTTGTTTAAGAATGGCGGCAATATTGGACTTGCATCCGCAGCCCGGCGGCGAGAGCACGATCCCGGCCTCTTGGGCGGCCTGCTGATCGCTCACGCTGAAAAGCGTGAACTGGAAGCAATGGCCGAAGTGGTCATCAACGGTGTGGTTGGCCCGAGTGGGCACGGCAATTATGGTGTTCATTTCTTTAGGTATAGCTGGTGGTGGTAATGGTCTTCACGGAGCAGGGCTCGCCCGCAGGACGAGCAGCGGCTTTCGCGGCACGGCTTGCCTTTGAGGTGGGGAATCCGGGTGTTGCAATGGGTGCAGATACAGTATCCGTGAGTTCGGCACCTGGGGGGCTCGGGGTTCAGGCGCCGCACGGTGGCGGCGCGGCAAAACGGGCAGACGGAGGTTTCGTCGGCGCGGATAATGAGCTTCCAGCAGCTCTCGCAGCGATACCAGTACTCTTCGGTCTGGTAGGTGCCGCCTTCGATGAGCAGGGCTTTGCCTTCCACCAGGGCGGTGGCGAGGGTTCGCCGGGCCTTGTCGCAGATGCGGGTGAAGGTGGGGCGCGATACGTTCATGCGCCGGGCCGCCTGTTCGTGGGGAAGTCCCAGATAATCGGCCAGACGGAGGGCCTCAAACTCGTCGAATAACAGAATCACCGGCTCCAGCTCACGGAAGGGAATGCCAAAGGGCTTGAAGCCCTCCATCATGGGGGGCTTTTCAATCACTCGCCTGTTTACCGGACGCGGCATAAGTCTGCTCGTTATGCACCATGGTTCATAACTGGAGCGGCGTTGTCAACTCTTTCCTGGCAGGGCGCGGCGGCTAATGGCAAATGCATTCCTTGCCGTAATTGCACAGGTCGGTCACCAACCCCACAAGCCTGCCCTATTCTTGCCGGCCCCAGGGTGGTGCTGGACGGGAGGACAGGCTGGACCTGATGACGAGATATCGTAGGCGTTGCCCGCAAAGCCGTGTTGGACTAGAAAGGAGTCGGCAGAGGGGCGCTCCGCCATGACGGCGGTCATTCGGGGGTCGAGTTTGCCGTTGCGGGAGGTTGGGGGATTCTCTAGGGTCCGCCGTTCACAACGAGAGATGACTTGATTTGTTATGAGTGTGTTGATTGTCGGCTCGACGGCGCTGGATTCCATCAAGACCCCAAAGGCGGAGAACCCGCGGTTGCTCGGCGGCTCGGCCAGCCATGCGTCGGTAGCGGCCAGCTTCTTTGGCCCGGTCAAACTGGTTGGGGTGGTGGGGGAGGATTTCCCCGAGCGCTATATCCGGCTCTACCGGCGTCACGGGATTGACCTGGAGGGGTTGCAGCGGCTGCCGGGCAAGACGTTTCACTGGTCGGGCGAGTATGAGGCGAATATGAACAACCGGCGGACGCTGCGGACCGAGTTGGGCGTGTTTGAGAAATTCACACCCGAGCTGCCGGCGGCGTACCAGGCCACACCGTTTGTGCTGCTGGCCAACATCGCGCCCGCCTTGCAGCATCATGTGCTGGACCAGATGCGGCGGCCCCGGTTTGTGGCGGCCGACACGATGGACTTGTGGCTCAAGATGGCGCTGCCGGACCTGGTGCGGTTGCTGAAGCGGTTGGACGCGTTCGTGCTCAATGACAGCGAGGCGCAACAGTTGACGGGAGAGGACAATCTGCTCGCCGCGCTCAAGCAGATCCACCGGCGGGGCCCGAAATACGTGGTCATCAAGCAAGGTTCGCATGGCTCCGTGCTGTCCGGTCCGCGGGGTCTGTTTGTCTGCCCCGCGTATCCGCTGCGCAAGGTGGTGGACCCGACGGGCGCCGGGGATTCGTTTGTGGGCGGCATGATGGGCTATCTGGCGGCGGCCAAAGGGCCCATTGACAGCCACATCCGGCGGGCAATGGTTTACGGGAGCGTGGTGGCGTCGTTCTGCTGCGAGGGATTCGGACTCCAGCGCACAACCAACGTCACGCGGGCGCAGATTGACGGGCGCGTGCGAGAGCTGGAGCGGCTGACGCGGTTCTAATCAGATGTGGAAGTCTTCAGGTGGGCGGTGGCGTTCCTTCTTGCTGATGACCTTGACCCGCGCATCTTCCTGGACCACCAGGGAATTGGGCGGAACGCTGGTGGTGAGAAAGACGTTCGCCCCGATGGTGCTGCCTTCGCCCACCACGGTGTCGCCGCCCATAATGGTAGCGCCGGCATAGATAGTCACACGGTCTTCGAGGGTCGGATGGCGCTTCTGCCCGCGAAGCTGCTGGCCCGCCGCCAGGGACTTGGCCACCAGACCCACCCCCTGATACATCTTCACGTGGCTGCCGATGCTGGTGGTCTCGCCCACCACGGTGCCGGTGCAGTGGTCCACGAAGAAGTGGGAGCCTATTTGAGCGCCCGGATGCAAGTCCATCCCCGTGCGGGTGTGCGCCCACTCGGTCATAATGCGGGGGATAAGGGGAATGTGCTTAAGATACAGCTCGTGCGCCAGGCGTTGCACCGCGATGGCTTCAATGAAGGGATAGGCGACAATGACTTCTTCTTTGCTGAGCGCCGCCGGGTCGCCATTGTAGGCAGCCTCGGTGTCGGTCTGAAGCAATTCGCGGATGCGCGGCAAGCCGGCGACGAATTCGACCGTCAACGTGCGCGCGATCGGGCGCAGGCCCTTTCTGGGCAATTCGGGCGGAGGATTGTATTCGAGGCTCTTGGCGATTTCGGTTTCCAGGCTGCGCAGGGTGGTCTCTAGCAGCGAGGAGGTGGCGGCTCGGAGCGCCGAAGAATGAACCAGCTTCTCGTCAAAGAAACCCGGGAAGAGGAGTTGGAGGAGGTCAACAGTGATAAGCGCAATCGCACGCTTAGAGGGCAGGTTCTTGCCGTCCAAGTGGTTGATCCCACCCGCACTGGCATATGAGGCCATCAGGCGGTCGGTGAGCTGGATAGCGTTTAACGGCATGTAGTAAGTATCCGGCAAACGGCGATGGGACGCAAGGGGCGAGGGGAACGCGAAGCTGAACTCGAAGGCCCGCCAAGGACCTGGCGGGGAGGAAGTTACTTGAGCGAGAGAACCTGCAAGATGGACTCCGTGACGCGGTCAGGGGTGATGCCGGTCATGCAGCGAAAGTCAATAGGGCAGGTGCGGCGGAAACAGGGCGAACATGGCGCGTCAGACTGGAGGAGCCGATGCTGGGGGGCGCCGGGCAAACCGGGCCCGGTCAGTTCCGGCGACGTGCTGCCAAAAGGGACGACGACGGGCGTGCCCAGAGCGGCGGCGACATGCATGGGCCCGCTGTCGTTGGTCAACACGACGTGGCATAGCTTGAGCAGCGCCATAAGCTGGCGCAGGGAAGTCTTTCCGGCCAGGTTGAGCACCCTGCTTCCGGCAAGCCGGGCGATCTCATCACAAACCGGCCAATCAGCCGGGCCGCCGAACGCGAGCCACAGGCAGTTCCCAACTTGCCGGGAGACGGCACGCACGACGGCAGCGAAGCTCGCCGCCGGCCAGCGCTTCGCCGGGCCATACTCCGCGCCGGGGTTCAACCCAAGAAGAAACGTGG
Source organism: uncultured Verrucomicrobiota bacterium (assembly GCA_964507045.1). GTDB lineage: Bacteria > Verrucomicrobiota > Verrucomicrobiia > Limisphaerales > UBA8199 > UBA8199. Next base: position 41,902 of record CAZDOO010000006.1, read on the forward strand.
GTGCGGTGGGGACGGGATCCGGCAACTTGTTCCGCCATTCCGATAGGAAGACCTCCGCGGCCTGACGCATCTCCGCGGAGGTGATTTCCAGCTTCGGCGCCAGGGGCTCGGAGTTCGCCCCCAACGCGGCGGCCAGGTGAAGGTAATCATGAATCTGATGGTCTGTGCGGTGCGGCGGATGGTGGCCAGCGGCAGGCGGGCTGCCTGTGGAAACGCGGACCCGTTGGCTCACTTCACTCGCTGACCGCTTCCGCATTCGCATCTGGCCAGCGCGCGGGGCAAGCGGTTGCGTGAGAAACCAGCTCCGCCAGGGCCGGGCGTAACCGATGCGCTGCGGAACTCGTGCCAGCCAAACTTCCAGGGCCGAACGGGGGGAGTTGGGCAGGACCAGGGCGGTTTGAAACGCCTCCGCCCGCAGCCGGCCGGCGACTGACCACAGCCCCTCGCCGGTGGAGAAGGTGATCAGGGCATCGAGGCTGGGATGGTGCTGCCAAAGGTCGGCGAGCTTCTCGGGCGCAAGCAGGGTCAAGTGCGAACCGGGCAAGGCTTCGCGGAGGCGCTGCAACGCGGGGGTGGTCATTACCGCGTCGCCCAGCCAATTGACGCCGCGGATGAGAACGCGGCGGGGGGGGCGGACGGAAGATGATGGATGGTCGGGCACAACCATGCAGGCAGTTGGCTACTCGGCGTCCGCGATTGTCGAGCTGCCCGAGCCCGCTGGTTGCGCCCCGCGGGCTTTAGGTGCCGGCGTAACAGGAGTTAAGGGTTTCCAGCGCCGGTGCACCCAGAACCAGTTGGCGGGGTCGCGGCGGACGGCGGCCTCGAAAGCGCCGTTTACGTCGCGCATGATGGCGGCGGTGGAACGGGGCCGGCCGTTCTCGTGGGTGGGGATATCCGCGCCCGCTTCGATGCGCCAGCGAGCCAGGCCCACCCGGTAGCAAATGCCGGTGACCAGCGCGCAGTGATAACGCAGCGCGAAGATGGCGGGCGCCGCCGAGGTGGCGCAGTCGTGGCCGAGGAAAGGCCCGCGCAGCGAGCCGCCCGACTGGTCGGATAGCAGCCCCAGGATGACGCCCTGCTGGTTCATGAAGGCCTTGAGCGCGGCCGCTTCAAACCGGCGCTCGAAGTAGCGGCAGCCCGAACGCTCGCGCAGGGATTGGAACAGGCGGTTGAGGGAAGGCTGGCGGAGCCCGCGGTAGGTCGTGGCGCATTGGTAGGCCGGCGCAAACTGGCCGAAGCGGGCATAGAGTTCGAAGTTCCCGAAGTGGCCGATGGCGCCCACGACGTTCTCCGGCTTGCGATCCCCGGGCGGTGAAAGGATGCGCGGGTTGCCCACGAACTCCACGCGCGGGCGCAGGTCTTCAAAACTCATGGCGGCAGTCTTGATGGCGCAGGCGAAATTCTCGCCGATGCGCCGGAAGTTCTCCCGCGCCAGGGAGCGGATATCGGCCGGGGATTTCTCCGCGCCGAAGCACATCGTCAGGTTGCGCAGCGCGACGCGCCGGTGGCGCCCATCCAGCCAGTAAGCCAGCCCGCCGCCGCAACGCCCCAGGCGCGCCACCCAGATCAGCGGCAAGGCCTGCAGACAGGCCACCAGGCCGCGCGCCAGGCTATGGAGGAGTGTTTCCATTGCTAGCGAAAGCAGATCTTGCGCACGCAATCCTGGAAATCATCCGCGCCGCGGAGAATCTTGATCTCGACGCGCATGAAGTAAACCGGCAGGTCGCGACGGTCAATCTTCGGGAAGCGCACCGCGTCCTTTTGCGTGGTGACAATCGTCTCGGCCTGCCGCTTCTTGCTGCGATTGATGGCATTGAGGACTTCCTGCTGCGTAAACCGGTGGTGGTCCGCAAACCGCTTGGAATAGACCAGCTCCGCCCCGAGATTCACCAGGCTCTGCTCGAAGCTCTCGGGCTGCGCGATGCCGCTTAGCGACGCCACCTTGTGCCCCTTCAATGATTCGAGCGGGAGGCGCTGGCCGGTAAATACATCCTCCAGGTACAGCGGGTGATGGATGCATTCAATGATGCCGGCAGACGGATTGAGCTCGGTGATGCGCTGGCGCAGCTCGGCGGTGTTGCCGTCGCTCTTGGTAATGAAGATCGTGCTGGCGCGGGCCAGGTGCGACGGCGGCTCGCGCAAGGTGCCGCGCGGCAGCAGCCGCTCCGTGCCGAAGGGTTGCTGGCGGTCAACCAAGACGATGTCCTGGCGCCGGCCGCGCAGTCTCCAGTACTGGAACCCGTCATCGAGCAGCAGCGTGTCGCAGCCGAACTTCTCGATCGCATACCGGCCGCTCTTGACGCGGTCCTTGTCCACCAGCACGACCACGTCCTTGAGATTGGACGCGAGCATGTAAGGCTCGTCGCCGGCCATTTCCGAATCGAGCAGCAGCGACTTGCCGTCCGACACGACGCGCGGGGGTGTGGTGTCATTCCGGAGCAGGAGCCGCGTGAGCAGCCACTGGTGAACCGGGGCGGGCTTGGAGCGGTAGCCGCGCGAGAGAATGGCCACGTTGCGCCCCTGGTCGCGCAGCTCGCGCGCGAACTTCTCGACGACGGGGGTCTTGCCGGTGCCCCCGACCGTCAGGTTGCCGACCGCAATCACCTGCACGCCGAGCGTGCTGTCCCGCAAAATGCGGGCATTATAGAGGAAGCGGCGGGTTCTGATGGCGGCCTCAAAGACCTTCGAGCAGCCGTAGAGCAGCGCCCGCACGACCGCCTCGCGCGGCCCGCGCCGATCCTCAACGATCACTTCCAGCAGGAAAGTCTCCAGCCTCTCGGTCCACGCACGCAGCCGCTCACGCATCTGGGATCAGTGTGTCAAAGCAAGGCCGAGAGAGCAAGTGAAGCCTCTGGCGCCTCTGGCGCGGTGGCGGATGGAACGCTCAGAAGAAGTAGCTGAAGGTGAGCGAACCGAACTTCGAGTATTCCTGTTGCCCCTCGAACTCCTTGCCCCAAAACATGTAGGTGAAGGATGCGAGGAAGTGGCGGCTGCCGACTGCCAGACCCACGCCCGCTGCCGGAACAAAGAAGTTCTTATCCACGCTGGGGCTGTCCTTGAAGGTGTTGCCGTCGAGGGTAATGTCGTGCAGGACCAGGTTGGCGATGCCGCCGCCATAAAGGGAGAACCCCCAACTGGACCTTGAGTCAGCGCCTTCACCTCGCCGTGGCGGGGGCATGTGGCCCATGCCACGCGCCAGCGTTACGCCGAAATCATCCGGCATGTTGTAACCGCAGCGCAAGAGCCCCCCAATCTGGCCCTGGGTGAGGGCGTTGCCCAGCCAGCCACCCACGATCGGCAACCCTTCGGCGGACCAGGCGGCTCGACGGCCTGCCAGTCGGAGTTTGTAGCGATACTCGTAAGCCAGATTCAAGATGGGCTCGTTCTGCAACTGGTAACCCCAACCTTGGGCTTGGCCCCAGTTCCCGAGACGATGGACTTCGCGCTGCGTTTCCTCGGCCAGCGACCAGGGGCCTACGACGCCCGTGATGAACTTGAACCCGTGGTAGGAATTCGACCGCTCCACGTGGAGCGTGAGCCCAAGGGAAAGAACCCCGGCATACGGCCGATCATTCGGATCCGGGATGGCGCGCGTGGTGTCCGACGGCGTGAACATACCCTGCGCCAAGCCATAGCCCACCGTGCGGCGTCCCTCGCCCCACGGCAACCAGTTTGCCACCGGGTCCAACCAACTGGGCCCGGTGTGGGCCAGCGAAAGCGCAACCCCGTCGGTGTAGAATTGATCGGTGCCGCCGAACGTGTCATTTTCCCAGGTGACCGACACTGACCAAAGCCGGGATTCGGCGGAGAGCGCCGCGGAGCCAAGGTCATTAGTAGCGCCAGCGGCGTTAGCGGCCAGGAACGCCAGCACCACGCCCGGCACACCAGCCAAGAGGAATCTCACCGCAGACGCTTTATCCCGTCCACAGTCAAACTGGTGAAGAGCAGAGCTGGCCTCTGCCGGGTTGCATCGCTGGCACGCAATCATTTGTCTTCTTTGGTTCGCATAATATGGAGTCTCGGCCGGAAGGACAGCCCTCATTTTCATTGCCGCACCTCGACCGCCATGCGGCTCCGCGGCGCATTGGCGGCCAGTCCTCCGGGAAACCGGCGGGTTCAATCTTTGCTCGGCTTGGCGAGGCGATTCCGCTATGCTTGGAGCGCATGATACGTTTGGACGCAATCGGGCGGCTGGAACGGAATGCCCGGCGGGTGGCGGAAGTATGCAGCGTGGCGGCCAAATACGGGCTGGCCGACTGGCTCAAAGGCCTCCATTACGCCCGCCTTCAGGAGTGGTTGCAGACAACGGACGGGCAAGCGATTAGCACGCTGAGTGCGCCGGAGCGGTTCCGGCTGGCTTTGACCGAGCTGGGCACCACTTTCATCAAGCTCGGCCAAATGCTCAGCACCCGCCCGGATGTGGTCGGTGAGGAACTGGCGCTTGAACTCGAGCGCCTTCAAAGCAGCGTGCCGGCCGATCCGCCGGAGGTGATCACGGCGCGGGTGGAATTGGAACTCGGCAAGCCGCTCCATGAGCTCTTCCGGCAATTCGATGCCACCGCCTTTGCTTCCGCGTCGGTGGCCCAGGTTCACCGGGCGCGCCTGCCCACCGGCGAACAGGTGGTGGTTAAAGTGCAACGCGCCAAAATTGAAAAGGAAATCCAGGCGGACCTCTCCATTCTCGCCGGCCTGGCCGAGCTGGCCGAAGAGCATGTGAGCGCGCTCAAGATCTATGGGCCGGTGGCGCTGGTCCGGCAGTTGCAGCGAACCCTCTTGGCCGAACTCGACTTCGCCCACGAACGGCGCAACCTCGAAGAGTTCCGCCGCAACTTTGCGGCTGACCGGACGGTTCATTTCCCGCTGCCCTGGCCGGAGTATTCGAGCCGGCGCGTACTGACCATGGAATGCCTGCAAGGCATTTTGGGCTCGGACCTGGACCAACTCAAAGCCGCGAAGGTGGATCTGCAGGCGTTTGCGCGGCGGGGAGCCAACTTGTACCTGGAGATGATCTTCCGTGATTCGTTTTACCATGCCGACCCGCATCCGGGGAACCTGATGCTGTTGCCGGACGCCGTGGTGGGTGTGCTCGACTGCGGCATGACCGGCCGTTTGGATGAGACCTTGCGCGAGGAGATCGAGAGCATGGTCTTGGCGGTGGTGCAAAAGGATTCTACCGCCTTGACGGACGCGGTATGGAATCTGAGCGTCCTGCCGCCAATTTGCCTGCGGGATGAGCTTCAGGCCGACCTGGCAGAGTTTGTGGCTGAATACACTGGCCCATCCCTGCTTGACTTCGACCTGAAAGGCGCGCTCCGGAATCTGACGGACATCATCCACCGGCACCACATTCTGCTGCCCGCCCGCGCGTCGCTGTTGCTGCGAACGCTGATTCTGCTGGAGGGCACCGCCCAGCGGCTCCACCCGGAGTTCAGCATGGTGGAACTGATCGAGCCTTTCTATAGCCGCGCAGCAGGCCGCCGGCTCTCCCCCAAACGCCTCGCGTTGCGCCTGCAGCGGGCCTATCGCGACTGGGACCGGCTGCTGCAGGCGCTGCCACGGGCCTTGAACGATACGCTGCAGCGCATGCGCGTCGGGCGCTTCAGCGTTCACCTGGATCACCGGCACCTGGATCAGATTGTCAACCGCCTGGTCCTGGGGATCCTGACCGCCTCCCTGTTCTTAGGCTCTTCGCTGCTATGGAGCATGAAAGCGCCGCCTTTGCTCTTCGGAGTCTCCATCTTCGGCGCAGTAGGCTATGGGCTGGCGCTGTTCCTGGGGTGGCGCCTCTTCCGGGCAATCAGAAAGTCCGGCAAGCTGGACTCTGACTCTCCGTAGATCTCCCGCCCCTGGTTGCCGCACCCCAAGGCGCGGCCAGCGGCTCCGGCACGTTCAACGCCTCGCCAGCGGGGTCCAAACCGGACTCCGCAACCTGCCCGCCCCGTTGAATGTGTTTAAAGACGGATCCTTCACTGGCTGCAAACCGCCGCCGTGAATTCGTATTTGCCGCTTTCGACCTCGAACCAGGCTCGTCCGTCTTCGAACCGGAGGAATCGGACGCCTCGGGCCCGCGCGGCTGGTATTCCGCGTTCCTTGACGCTGGCGGCATCGGCGGCGGGAAGGGCGACCGTAGCACTCGTGTTCGCGGGAATCGAGACCTCCAGCGTGAATCTGGCGCCCTTGCGTTTCCAGCGGCTCGTGATGCGGCCATGGATGGAATCATAATCCGCATTCGCCCAGGTCACACCGCCGCCAGGACGCGGCACGATGGTGAAGTGCTTCCAGCCGGGCTGGTTGTTGTCCGGGTTCAGCCCCCCGACGTTCCGCCATAACCACTCTCCCACCGCTCCAAAGGCCCAGTGGTTGAAGGAATTCATCCCCGGGTCCTGGAAGCCGCGGCCTTTGACATAGCAGTCCCAGCGCTCCCAGATGGTCGTCGCGCCGTTATCGAGCATATACAGCCACGAGGGGAACGTGCGGTTGGTGACGAGTTGCCAGGCCACCGGCTCGTGGTTGTAGCGCGTCAACTCGATCAGCGCCCGGTGGGTGGCTTGGATGCCGGTGGAGAGGTGCCCTTGATACTTGTGGATGCCCTCCACCAACCGCTGGGCGGCTTGCGCGCGCTGGTCTTCCGGCAGCAGGCCGAAATGCAGCGCCAGCGCATAACCGGCCTGCGTGTCCCCCTCAAGCCGGCCATCCGCCCGAACGAATCGGCGGTTAAAGGCCGCTTTGGTTTGCTGGAACAACTCTTCGTAGCGCCGGGCTTCTTCCGGACGGCCCAGCACGCCGGCCATGCGGGAAACAAGCTCGGTCGAGTGGGCGAAAAATGCTGTGGCAAAAAGCTCTTTGGGCACTGAGCCGCCTCGCGTGGGCCAGCCAGCCTGCTTGATCTCATCACCGTTGACCCAGTCGTTGTAGTCATTGTTGCGCCCGCGCTCCCATATCAACCCGGGGTTGAGGCGGTGAATGTAATCCACCCAGCGGCAGGCCGATTCAAAACTCTCCGCCAGCAACCGCGCATCGGCATAGTTTTCGTAAGCCCGCCAGGGCACGATGACTCCGGCGTCTCCCCACGCCGGCACCCCCGAGAATTGATTGTTCGGGTTGCCGGGATGCGGTGCGAAATCCGGGAAACGGCCGTCGTCGGCCTGGTCGTCGCGGATGTCTTGCGTCCACTTGGAAATGAACGCGGCGAGATCATAATTGAACATCGCCGTTTGCGCGAACGCTTGAATGTCGCCCATCCAGCCGAGGCGCTCGTCCCGCTGCGGACAGTCATTGGGCGAACTCATGAGGTTGGCGCGTGCAGTCCAGAGCACGTTGCGCATCAGCCGGGTGAGGGAAGGATCGGAACACTCAAAGCGCCCGACCAGCGGGGACGCCGAATGAAACACCCGCCCCACCGCGGAATGCTTTGTCGGAGGCGACGCCAGGCCGCTCAATTCCAAATAGCGAAAACCATGGTAAGTGAACCGCGGCTCATAGCTGAACTTCCCATCCGCCGCGGGCAGATAGCGGTCCACCTGGGGCGCTCCACGCAGATTACCGGTGTAAAGCGTCCCGTCGTCCTGGAGCACTTCGCCGTGGCGGAGGGTCACCATTTGACCCGCAGTTCCCCGTCCGCGAATGCGGCACCAGCCGACCATGTTCTGGCCGAAATCAAGAATGAACACCCCGGGCTTGGGTTCGCTGACCTTAAGGCACGGCAACTCCTGCTCGATCTGGATGGGCTCGTTTCGTTGCCACACAAGCTGTCTTGAATCAAGCGGCAACACGCTCACGGGAGTCCAGTCCCGGTGATCGAAGCCGGGCATGTCCCATCCCGGCATCTCCCGCGTCGCGTCATAAGTCTCCCCGTCATAGATGCCGGCGGAGCGGAGCGGTCCCCCGGTGGTGCTCCGCCACGACTCATCCGTGGTCACGGTTTGGCGGGTGCCATCCGCCAGTTCCAGTTCGAGTTGGAGCAGGAACTGCGGAAATGTGCCATAGGCGAAACGGCCCACGATCATGAGGCGCCCGGCATACCACCCTTCACCCAGCAGGGCGCCGATGGCGTTCTCGCCCGGACGCAAGAGGCGGGTGACATCGTAGGCCTGGTATTGCACCCGTTTGCGATAGCTTGTCCATTCCGGAGCCAGCAACTGCTCGCCCACCCGCTGGCCATTGAGGTGGAGTTCATACAGGCCCAGCGCCGTAACATACGCCATCGCGCGCCGCACCGGCTGGAGGACCTTGAACTCCTTGCGGGTCATCATCGCCGGCAGCGTGCCCGGACCGCCTCCCGGCGGGACGCTGACGAGCACGCCATCCGTCAGATTCAGCTTGGCCCAGGCGCCGCCTTCGATCGAATCGGATGCCAGGACCTTTGTCTTCTGCGCCAGATTCGTCTCTCCACTCAAGACCTCCATCTCGGCCAGCGCAAAGGCGAAATTCGTCCCGTCGCGTTTTGGCAACTCCGTGACCAGTAGCCGCACAAACCGGCCCGTCGCCTGCGGGAAGCGATACCGGGGCGCGTTCGTGCCTGGATTCCGCTCCCTCTCCCCGGCGGTTCGGTCCACCAGCACTCGGGCATCCGAAAAGTCCGGCTGCTGCGCCACCTCCAGCCTGAACCGCCGCGGGAACAGGAAACCGGGCGTGTCTGGCTGGAAATCATAAGGCCGGGCTGGAAACAAGCGCACGGCATCGAAAGAGCGCGGCGCGCCCAGGTCCACGCCCACCCATTTGGCGGTATCGGCGCGGCTCGCCACCTCGCTATGGTAACCATTGAGCGGATCCCGCCGGACGAAATTCGTCATGGAAGCCGTATCGGCAATCCACCGCGCCTGCCAATCCGAGCGGCTCAACAACCCCATTTCCCAATACGCGGGCCGGCTCCAGGCCGACGGCTTCCCCGCCCGGTCCCACGCCCGGACTTTCCACCACGCCCGCAGGCGTGAAGTGAGCGGCTTGCCCCCGTAGCTCACCTGCGCGCTCTGACTGGAGCCAACCTTGCCCGAGTCCCACAAATCTCCCCGGTCGCGCGCGAGCGTCTCGGGCGACGACGCCACGAGGATTTGATAAGCCGTCTGTTGCTGCCCCCGCTGCTCGGAGATGAGAACCCAACTCATCCGCGGACACGCCAGGTCCAGGCCGACGGGATTGACGCGATACTCGCAACGCAGGTCGGACATGTTCAGGGATGGTTCCGCCGCGCAAGCCGGCGACCAGGCGCTCAACGTTGCCACCCAGAGGACGCAGATCGCGCGGGAATAGGGACGAACCCGACTGAGGACAGGAAGGATTACGGCTATCAAAATGCAGGTGCTCATGAATTGACGGCCATGCTCTCTGCCTAAGCGCAGCCACAGAGTCAAGGTAAAACGTTGGAAATGTCGGAAACCGTCGAGGTTAGACCTGGACACGCCCATCTGAAGCCTGCCTGCCGAATCGCCACGGGGAGGGCCAAACCCACCGTTCTGCTCGATAGCCAGCCCCCCGGAGCTCTTCCGCGCTCGAATGTGGGCGTATCTTGGCACTGCCACCACCTCACCGACGAGGAATATGTCAATTCCTTCGGAATTGGCCGGTCCGGGCGGCCCGGAATGCGGCTCAGGCTTCAGGCCCGGGTAATACCCCCTCTTTGCTGGCTCACCTCACCGTCTACACACCGTATGCTCACCGTAGTACCTCTGCAAGCTTTGCAGAGGTACTACGGTGAGCATACGGTGTGTAGACGGTGAGGATACGGAGGGACGATGGTGGGGGTGGGGTGGAGATACGCGGCGCGGATGTTACACAACATCCCCGGGCTTGCTGGCGGCCAATACTTGTGCTAAACGAATGGCCAATTGAGAATGCCGCTTGGTACGGACAAACCATCATGTGCAAGCTTTGCCTGCGCCCGGATGCTCCGCGCGACTCGCCGGCGGCTAACCTGACCTGAACCGATGATCGCCTTTCCCGTCGTTGATCCTATCCCGCTGCCAGCCCCGGTCTGGCTGTTCAAGGTCCTGCATATTCTGACCTTGGGATTGCACTTCATCGCCGTCGAGATATTGCTGGGAGGGTTGGCTGCCGCCCTGGTGCTGAGCTGGACAAGCCGCCGCCACGATCCGGCGGCGGCCCTGCGCCTCAACGCTTCCGCCGCCCTGGCCCGCCGCCTGCCGGTCGTGATGACCTATGTCATCAACCTCGGGGTGCCGCCGTTGTTGTTTGCGCAGGTCCTCTACGGACGCGCTCTCTATACCAGCAGCATTCTGATCGGTGCCTGGTGGATCGCGGTGATCTTCCTCCTCATTGGCTGCTATTGGCACATCTATCGCTTTGCGGCCAGGCTGGAGGAAAGCCGCCGGGCGTGGCCGATGGCTTTGATCTCCCTGGGGCTGGCGTTGGTGATCTCGCGCATCTATTCCACGAACATGACTCTCATGCTGCACCCGGAAGCCTGGCAGAAGCTCTATGCCGCCTCCGCCATCGGCGCCCAACTGCCGGCAGTGGATCCCGCGCTTATGCGTCGCTGGCTGTTCATGCTCATCGGCGGCCTGGCGGCCGGCGGCCTGTGGATGATCTGGCTTGCCGGCCTGAAGTGCCTCCGAGCCGAAGTCCGGGCTTATCTGTCGGCGACGGGCGGACGGATGGCTGTCGTTGCGCTGCCGGTGCAGATAGTCATGGCTTTCCAGGTGCTGGGCGCCCAACCCGAATTGATCCGGCAGACCTTGACCGGTGACCTCTGTTTTCGTTCGGCGGCCCTGGTCTGGCTTGCGGGCGCGAGCCTGTTGACCTTGCTGGCCGGGTGGTGTGCTGCGGCCCGGCCAACCTCCCGGCTGCCAGGCTGGACCGTTCTGGCGCTGGGCATCCTCTCCATGCTTGGGATGGCAACCTGCCGCGACGTTCTCCGCGATACCATCCTGCTCTCGCACGGATTCAACGTTTGGGACCGGCACGTGGCGGCCAACTGGCCGGTGATCGGCGCCTTCCTGATCTGCTTTGTCGCCGGCCTGGTCTGCCTGGCCTGGCTCGTCTCCGTATTTCGGCGCGCCATACCCGGCGCCGAGAAGACCCTCTGATGAATGCTCCCAAACCTCAACCCGAAGAACCGGGCTCAGTCAAACGCCGGACTTTCGTCCGCGTCGCGGCGGGCGGCATCGGCGTGTGCTATGCCGCAGCCCTGGCTTACCCCGTTTACCGGTACCTGGAGTCGCCGATTGAGAAAGCCGAAGGCATGGCCAACGTCAGCGAAGTCACCCTCCCGGAAGCGCGCAAACTCGCCGCCGGCACCGCGCTGATGTTTAAGTTCGGCTCCCGTCCAGCCATGCTCATTCATCATGCCGACGACCAGTGGGTGGCGCTGATTGCGGTTTGCACCCACCTCGGCTGCACCGTCCAATACCAGGCGGACAAAGACCGAATCTACTGCGCCTGCCATGGCGGGGTTTACAACGCCCATACCGGCGGCAACGTCAGCGGCCCGCCGCCCAAACCCCTGGCCCGCCTGGACGTTAAACTCACGGAAACCGCCGTGGTTGTTTCCCGCCCGACCCCGCCCGCCTGAGTTATGAAGCACCTCTGCCGATCCATTTACTCCTGGGTTGACGAGCGCCTTGGCCTCGCGGAGCTACAGGCTTTGGCCAAGCACAAGACCGTGCCCCGGCACCCTCATTCGTTCTGGTATTACTGGGGCGGCCTCTCGCTGCTGTTCTTCCTGGTCCAGGCTTTCACGGGCGTGCTCCTCATGGTCTATTATCGGCCGGGCCCCGACGCCTACGAATCCGTCCGGCAAATCACCTACAACACCAATTTTGGCTGGCTGATCCGCTCCGTCCATTCCTGGGGCGCCAACTTGATGGTCGCGACGGTGGGCATCCACATGTTCTCGGTCTTCTTCATGCGGGCCTACCGCAAGCCGCGCGAGTTTGGCTGGTGGACCGGCCTGGGGCTGTTGGGACTGGCCATGGTTTTCGGCTTCAGCGGCTATCTCCTGCCGATGGACCAATTAGCTTTCTTCGCAACCAAAGTCGGCTTGGACATCCCCAGCCAACTGCCCATTCTTGGCCCCAAGCTTGCCGCCCTGGTTCGCGGCGGCTTTGAAGTCAACGAATACACCGTGCAACGGTTTTTCGCCCTGCACGTCGTTATCCTGCCGGCCCTCTTTCTGCCCCTCCTGGGTTTCCATCTCTATCTGGTGCAGAAACATGGCAACGCCATGCCCCCCTCCGAGGAACGCAAGCCCGCCGCGCAACGCCAATCCATCCCCTTCTTCCCCAACTTCCTGATGAAGGACCTCGCCATGTGGCTCATCGCCATCAACGTCCTGGCCGTCCTTGCGGCCCTCTTTCCCTGGGACCTGGGCCCGCAAGCCGACCCCCTCCAGCCAGCTCCCCTGGGCATTCACCCCGAGTGGTACTTCATGAGCCAGTTCCAGGTGCTGAAGATCCTGGGCAACTGGGTGCCGGGCACCGCCGGGGAATTCGTCGGCATGGGCCTCTTCACGGTCGCGATTATCGCCTGGATGCTGGTTCCGCTTTACGACGCCAGCAGCCAAGCCGGACGCCGGGCCCGTAACGTCACCTACTTCGGCCTGCTGCTCCTGGCGGCAACCCTCGTGACTACCATCTGGGGCTACCTCGCCATCTAAACCTGCATCTCTAATCTATGAACTATCCGTTCTGGGACGTTCCGCACTTGGGCGGGGGTTGGGTGATCGGGCTGATCGCCATCTTTCACGTCATGGTTTCGCACTTCGCGATTGGCGGCGGCTTCTACCTGGTGCTCGCCGAGACCAAGGCCCGGCGCGAAAACCGGCAGGACTGGCTGCGGGTTCTGCAAGGCCACTCGAAGTTCTTTCTTATCCTGACGGGAGTGTTCGGGGCCACCACCGGCGTGGCCATCTGGTTCGCCATCGGCCTGGCCAATCCGGAAGCCACCAGCGCCCTCATCCATAACTTCGTTTTCGCCTGGGCCATCGAGTGGGTCTTCTTCATGGTCGAACTGACCACCGCCGCCGTGTATTACTATACCTGGAACCGGATTTCAGACTCGCTCCACCTCAAAGTGGGCTGGGTCTATGCCATCGCCTCCTTCTTCACCCTTTTCATCATCAACGGCATCCTCACGTTCATGTTGACGCCGGGGCAACCCTGGCTGGCGGTAGCCGGCACCGGGATGGAACCCAGCCGCTTTGTGCCCGCCCTCTTCAATCCGCTCTTTTGGCCCAGCCTGCTCTTGCGCAGCGTGGTCTGCGCCTCCCTGGCGGGCGTCTGGGCCCTGGTCACTTGCGCGCGGATTGACGGCCAGAAGTTCCCCGAGATGAAGACCGCGCTCTTGCGCTGGAGCGCCCGCTGGGTGATGCCTTCCTTTGCACTCCTGCCCGTTGGCTTTGCCTGGTTCCTGTGGAACGTTCCCGAAGCCCAACGCGCGCTGATGCAACTGGGCGTCTCGACTGTCGGCGCCGGCGCCTTCAGCCAGCTCACCCGCACCCTCCTCATCATCCCGCTGAGTTCGGCGAGCGTCGTGGGCGTGGTCTATCTCTTTGTCTGGCGTTCGCCCCTGGACGTCAAGCTGCGCCACGCCGCCTCCGTGGTCCTGCTGGCCCTCTTTGCCACCGCCGCCACCGAATATGGCCGGGAAATGCTGCGCAAGCCCTACGTCATCGGCCAATACATGTTCTCCAACGGCGTCCGCGCCCGGACCTTCAGTGTCCTGAACACCAACGGTTATCTGAACACCTCCCTGTGGACCCGCCCCCTGCCCCCCACCGCCACCGCCGCCGAGCAGAAGCTGGCCCGAGGCGAAGCCATGTTCCGCGGCCAATGCGCCTCCTGCCATACCCGGGACGGCTACCGCTCCATGAAACGCCTGCTCGGCGAGCGCAATCGCGAGGGCATCGGCAGCGTCCTCAAGCTGCTGCACGATTACGACCCAGACTCCCCTTATCGCAAATACATGCCCCCGCTCGTCGGGCATCCCGATGAGATCGAAGCCCTCGGAGACTATCTCGCCAGCCTGACTCAGAAGCCGGAGAAGTCCGCCCCGCCGCCGGCGCCTCCCGGCAGCAAGTAGCGGTTAACTGCTAAAGCTGCTTGTGCGACCCGTCACAGAAGGGCGGATTCTTCGTGTGTTTGCACATGCACCAGGCCACGGTCTTGGCTTCGCTAATCTCAACCTTCAGCGGCGAGAACTCCGTGCCTTTGTGCGAGCCGTCGCAAAACGGCTGCTGCTTCGATTTCCCGCAAGCGCACCAATGATAGGTTCCCTTTTCGGCCTTTTGAACCAAGGGGGATTTTTGAGCAATGACTGGACTTGGCATAAGTAATTTGATGGTTAACGGTGACTGCTACGATTGCTTGACGAAAACCGACTTCGCCGCGCCGCAAACCGGGCACACCCAGTTCTCGGGCAAGTCTTCAAACCGGGTGCCGGCGGGTATTCCGGCGTCCGGGTCGCCCACGGCCGGATCATAAACATGGTCACAGACGGCACAGACGTATTTGCCCGACGGCTCGGCGGGTTGGCTGGCCGCTTCAATCGTGGCCGGGTCAATATAGGTGGGCGCGTTCTTGGGTGATCTGCCTTTCTTGACCTCCCGGTAATAGGCGTAGGTCAGTGGCGGTTGGGAACTGTCAATCACACCGCCATCCACCACTTCCCCGACGAAAAGCAGGTGCGTGCCGACATCAACGGTCTGCACCACTTTGCAGTCAAACCAAGCCAAAGTGTCCTCCAGCAGAATGGGAGCGCCCGTTTGGCCCCGCCGATGCCGCGCCGACGCGAACTTGTCAGCGGTCCGGCCCGACTTGTAGCCAAACAGCCCGATCAATTCCGCCTTGGCATCTTGTTGCAGGACGGAAATGGCAAACACCTGGCTTTGGCGGATCAGGTCGCAGGTGTAATTGTCCTTATTGCAGGCGACGGCAAATCGGGCCGGCTTGGCCGTCACTTGAAAGACCGTGTTGGCCACATAGCCATTGCTTTGACTGCCATCAGTTGAACTGACGACGTAGAGCCCGTAGGTAACCTTGTAAAAGGCTTCGTGATTCATAATTAGCTTAAGCTATCGGTCGGTGCCGGCTGCAAAAGATAGCGCCAACAGAAGGTTACGTCGAGAGGCACCCGCGAAGAAAGCGCAACCGGTGCGCGCCTCACTGCTTGAGAACCCTCTCCATCTCCGCGAAAACCGCGCCAGCTCCCGGCGAAGCGGCCAGACTCGGCAAGTTATCCGTGACCTGAACAACGCACACATAGGGACTCAAACCGGCGTGCCGCCGCCAGAGGGGCCGCCGAGCCAGGCTCAAGCGCAAGCCCAAACCCAAGGCCAACGCGGTGCGAACACCATAGTCACACCGTCGCTCCTGGCATGTTCCTAGCTTGCTCCTAGGATGCTCCTAGCATGTTCCTAGCATTCTCCTCTCCCTTTTCACCCTCTCTTCGCCCGGCTTCCGCGCCGCAGGTCCACGCCGCCTCGCCGCTGGCTGGCAAACCGGAACCTGCCCCGCTCAAATATAGACCCATCCAGCGGGTCAAAGGTTACAATCATTTGACTGCATTCGAATGCGTCTCATTCAAAGTTCTTGTGCGCCCGCGACTTCGGCTTTGGGGCGGTGCTCACCCGATTCCGTCAGGCAGGTTGCCGTCCTGCCTCTGCCGGCTCATCGCTCACCTGCCGAGCAGTTAATTCCGATCGCGTCCCGGCGCAGCCCCGGACATGGCAACGGCCGATGGCTCCGTTTGCCAGCCGCCGCCCAGGACCGTGTAGAGCGTTATCTGGCTGGCGAGTTTCTCCAGGCGGAGGAAAACAAGGACCTGCTGCGCGGCGAACAGGGACCGCTGCGCATCGAGAACGCCCAGGTAACTGTCAATGCCCTTGTCGTAGCGGGAATTGGCCAGGCGGTAGGTCTCCGAAGTAGCGTTGACCAGGGATTCTTGCGCCGCGACCTGCTGGTCCACGGTGCCACGGACGGCCAGGGCGTCGGCCACCTCCCGGAAGGCGCTCTGAATCGCCTTTTCGTATTGGGTCACGGCGATTTCGCGCTGCACTGTGGCGGCCCGGTGCGCCGACCAGGTGCGAGCGTCGAAAATCGGCATCACGATCTCCGGCGCGTAGCTCCACGCCCCCGAGCCGGATTTGAATAATCCGGAGAGGTCGCTGCTGGCAGTTCCGGCAGCCGCCGTAATGGAAATGCGCGGAAAGAATGCCGCCCGCGCCGCGCCGATGTCGGCATTGGCCGCTTTGAGCTGGTGTTCGGCTCCCAGCACATCCGGCCGGAGCAGCAGGACTTCGGAGGAAAGGCCCGCCCCGATCTCCTTGGGCGGGGTAATGCCGCTCAACTCCGTTGGCAGAAGCTCGCTCGCCGTGGGCGAGCCCACCAGAAGGTTCAAGGCATTCTCGTCTTGCGCCACTCGCTGCGTGTAAATGGCAACGTCCCTGCGGGCGACGTCGAGCGGGGTTTGCGCGCGGAACAAATCCAACTCCGTTGCCAGGCCGAGCTGGTAGCGGCGTTTGACCAGATCATAGGCCTCCTGCTGCGCCTGGAGGGTGGTTCCTGAAAGCTTGAGGTTCTCCCGGTCGGCCGCCAGGGCCAGGTACGCATTGGCGACCGAGGACACCAGCAGTATTTGCGCGCTGCGGCGAGCCTGCTCCGTGGCCAGGTACTCCTCCAGGGCCCGATCCTTAAAGCTGCGGATGCGGCCGAAGAAATCAATCTCCCAGGACGCGACCCCGAGATTGGCATCGTAGCGCTCCACGGTCTGCCGGCCGCCCGTGCTTGAAAGGTCGGCGGGCACTTGAGCCTTGCTCCCTTTGCCGTTGGCATTGACGACGGGGAACAGTTCGGACCGCGCAATGCCGTACATCGCCCGGGCTCGTTCCACGTTCAGGACGGCAATCCGCAGGTCGCGGTTGTTGGTCAGGGCCATCCCGATGACTTGCTGCAGCTTCTCGTCGGCGAAGAACTCCCGCCATCCCAAGTCGGGGACGGCTGGGGCATTCGTCGGCCCAACCGGCGCATAAGCCGGGCCGCTGGGCCATTCGGCGGGAACGGGAGCCACCGGCCGGACATATTTCGGGGCCATAGTGCAACCCATCGGGACGACGCCCAGCAGTAGAAGAAGAATGTGCTTGTTCATGTCATTAATTTCCCGATGGCTTGGTCTGTACGCTCTCGGCGGCTGGCCGCTGCTTCTTGCCCAAGCTCTTCTCGATCAACACAAAGAAAAGCGGCGCAAACAGGGTCACCAGGAAAGTCGAGGTCACCACGCCGCCTACGACGGCAATACCGATGGCCTTTTGGGCGCCAGCGCCTGCGCCGTGCGCCAGCGCCAGGGGCAGCACGCCGAATCCGAAGGCCAGCGACGTCATGATAATGGGACGCAACCTTAATTTCGCCCCTTCCAAGGTCGCCTCGACCAGGCCCATTCCTTCTTCCACACGGGCCTTGGCGAACTGGACGATCAGGATGGCGTTCTTGGTGGTCAACCCGAGCGTGGTCAGCAGCCCGATCTGGAAATACACATCATTGGGCAACCCCACCAGACTTGAGGCGATCACCCCGCCAATCGCGCCCAGCGGCAGCGTCAAGAGAATGGAGAGGGGGATGGGCCAGCTCTCGTACAAGGCCGCCAGACACAGGAAGACCACCAGGATGGAAAAGGCGTAGAGCGGAGCGGTTTGCGCGCCCGCTTGCCGCTCCTGATAGGAAAGCCCCGTCCAGTCAAAGCCGATCCCCGGCGGCAGCTTCTTGACAAATCCTTCCATGGCCTGCATCGCCTCGCCCGAACTCCGCCCCGGGGCCGATTCGCCCAGAATGTTCAGGGCCGGAAAACCGTTGAAGCGTTCCAGCTTAGGCGAGCCCGAGGTCCAGTGCCCGGACGCGAAGGAGGCAAAGGGAACCATCTTGCCTCGACTGTTGCGCACGTAGAGCTTCTCCAAATCCTTGGGCAGCATGCGGTAAGGGGCGTCGGCCTGCGCATAGACGCGTTTCACCCGCCCCCCCTGGATGAAATCGTTGACATAGGCGCTGCCGAACCCCGCGGAGATCGTATCGTGGATCGCAGAGATCGGCACTCCCAGCGCCCCGGCTTTCTCCCAGTCCACATCCACCCGGTACTCGGGCACATCTTCCAGTCCGTTGGGCCGGACCTTGGTCAGCACCGGGTCCTGCGCGGCCATGCCCAGGAGCATGTTGCGGGCTTCCATCAGCTTCGCGTGGCCCAGGCCTCCGCGATCCAGCAACTGAAAATCAAAACCCTTGGCCTGGCCCAGTTCCACCACCGCGGGGGGCGCGAAGGCAAAGACCATCGCGTTGCGGATTTGGGAGAACTTCATCATGGCTCTGCCCGCCACGGCGCCGACCTTCAGGTCCGGCCGGTTGCGGAGGTCCCAGTCCTTGAGCCGGATAAACGCCAGACCCGAGTTCTGTCCCTGGCCGGAGAAGCTGATCCCGGAAACGGTCATGATAGCTTCGACCGCGTCCTTCTCCTGATTCAGGAAATAGTCCTTCACCTCGGTCATGACCTGCTTGGTCTGCTCAAGGGTCGAGTTGGCCGGCAGCATGGTCATTACCATCAACATGCCTTGATCCTCGTCAGGGAGATAGGCGGTGGGCATCCGCTGGAAAAGGAAGCCCAGCGCGCCGACGATCACCAGAAACAGCACCACGTAACGAAGCTTCTTGCTGAGGGAATGGCCCACCAACACCAGGTACCGGTTTCGGGCCTGGAAGAAGACATGGTCGAACCAGCGGAAGAAGGGCCGCAGGAACCAGATGCCGCCTTCGGCGGGTTCGTGCCCCTTGGGCACGGGTTTGAGAAACGAGGCGCACAGCACCGGCGTCAGGATCAGGGCCACCAGGACGGAAAGCAGCATCGAAGCGATGATCGTCACGGAGAACTGGCGATAGATGACCCCCGTTGATCCGGCGAAGAACGCCATCGGGCCAAACACCGCCGAGAGCACCAGCCCGATGCCGATCAGGGCCGGGGTGATCTGGTCCATGGACTTGCGGGTGGCTTCGAAAGGCGAAATCCCTTCCTCGCTCATGATGCGCTCGACGTTTTCCACCACCACGATGGCGTCGTCTACCAGCAGGCCGATGGCCAGCACCATGGCGAACATGGTGAGCATGTTGATGGAAAACCCGCAGAGCCCCAGCACCGCAAAGGTGCCCAGGATCACAACCGGCACCGCGATCGTCGGGATCAGGGTGGCCCGCATGTTGCCCATGAACAGGTACATTACGAGGAAGACCAGGATGATGGCCTCGATCAAGGTCTTCACCACCTCAATGATGGCCACTCTTACGAAGGGGGTGGTGTCGTAAGGATAGACTACCTTCATGCCCGGCGGGAAGAACTGGCTCATCTCGACCAGCTTGGCTCTGATGTTGTCGGCCGTTTCGAGCGCGTTGGCGCCCGCCGCCTGCCGGATCGCCAGGGCGGAGGAGGGCCGCCCGTTGTGGTAGGCCACAATGTCGTAAGTATCGGTCCCGAGTTCAGTCCGGCCGACATCCTTGATGCGCACGACTGAGCCATCCGGGTTGGTGCGCAGGGGGATGGACGCAAACTCGTCGGGTGTCTTGAGCAGGCTTTGCACAATGATCGCGGCGTTCAGACGCTGGCCTTCGACCGCCGGCACCCCGCCGAACTGGCCGGCCGACACCTCCACGTTGTAGGCCCGCAGCGCGGCGATAACATCTTCAATGGTCATCTGATAATCGGTCAGCTTGTCGGGATTGAGCCAAATGCGCATGGCATACTGACCGCCGAAGATTTCAACCTCGCCCACCCCCGGCACGCGCGACAGCACCTTCTCCAGGTTGGATTGCGCATAGTCTCGCAAATCGTCTCCATCCATGCTCCCATCCTCGGAAACCAGGCCCACGATCATCAGCCAGTTGCGAGTGCTCTTGCTCACTTTGACGCCGGCGCGCTGCACCACGTCCGGCAGGCTTGCCATGGCGAGCTGGAGCTTGTTCTGCACCTGCGCCCAGGCCAGGTCCGGATCGGTCCCCGGCGCAAAGGTCAGTTCGACGCGCGAGGCGCCGGCGGAATCGCTGGTCGCCGACAGATACAACATCTTGTCGAAACCGGTCATCTTCTGCTCGATGATTTGGGTGACGCTGTTCTCAACCGTCTCGGCCGACGCCCCCGGATAGAAGGCCTGGATGGCAATGGACGGTGGCGCGATGGGTGGATACTGCGAAATGGGCAGGTTGTAGATCGCCAGGCAGCCGGCCACCATCAAGATGATGGCGATCACCCAGGCAAAGACCGGGCGCTTTAAGAAGAACCTCGATAACATGACGTGCCTTCGTTAGTTCGATTTTGCGGCGGGTTTGGCGGCGGCTGCCGCAGGCGGCGGCGTCCCCGGTTTCGTGTCCTGGCCCAAGGGCACCTCCTTCACCGGAACCCCGGGCCGCACTTTCTGCATGCCCTCGACGATCACCCGGTCGCCGGGAGCGAGCCCGGAGGAAACGAGCCATTGATCGCCAATGGCCCGGTCAAGGCTCAGCATGCGTTGGGCAACCTTGCCCGACGCGTCCACAATCAATGCCACGGGATTGCCCTTTGGATCGCGTGAGACCGCCTGCTGCGGGATCAGAATGGCTTGGTCGTCAAGACCTTCCTGCACCACCGCGCGGACGAACATGCCCGGCAAGAGCACCCCATTCGGGTTTTGGAAAACCATCCGCAGTATCACCGAGCCAGTGGTGGGGTCCACTGAAATATCCCGGAATTCCAGCGTCCCCTCCAGCGCGTAGGGCGAACCATCCGCCAGGATGAGCCGAACCTTGTTCGCGTTCGTCCCCTCGCGTTTGAGCTGCCCCGCCTTCAGCCGCTGCTCCAGTCGTAACAGGTCGGTAGCCGACTGTGGCACATCCACATAAATGGGGTCCAGTTGCTGAATGGTAGCCAAGGCCACCGGCTGATAGGCTGTCACGATTGCACCATCCGTGACAGTGGATGTTCCGATGCGCCCCGAGATCGGCGAGACCACATGGGCGTAATTCAGGTTGATGCGCGCCGTCTCCAGCATCGCCTGGTAATACTTGATGTCGGCCTCGGTCTGATTCAGCGCTGCCTCCGCATCATCGAAGTCCTGCTGGCTGACCGCCTTGTCGGCCAAGGCCTGCTGGTAGCGGCCCACCCTCGACTTCAGCGATGGCAGATTTGCCTCCGCCCGGCCCAGGGCAGCCTTGGCATTGTCGAGCGCCGCCTGAAACGGGGCGGGATCAATCTGGTAGAGCTCCTGTCCCGCTTTGACATCGGCCCCTTCGGTGAACAGGCGTTTGAGAATGAGCCCGTTGACCTGGGGCCGGATTTCCGCGATGCGAAACGGAGAGGTGCGGCCGGGCAACTCAGTGGTCAGCAAGACCGACTGCCGGGCCACCGTGATGGTCGCCACTTCCGGCGCCGAGGGCGGGGGCGCTTGGGGCTGGCGATGGCAGGCGGTCAACAGGACGGCGCAGGCAGCCGGGAGCAGCCAGCGAGCGAGGGTGTTTGCGCGGCGTGTGATGGGGCACGGTTTCAAGGTCGGCAGGCGATGAGGGTGAGTTGAATACATAGGAAGCGGGTGTTGCATTTGGAGATTAGCTGATTGCGATCAGAGAAACGATTTCATTACGTTCATTGTGGACCTTGCCCATGGCGTTTGGATCGAGCGTGGGCTTGCCGTCCACGAGAAAGAGGTATTGGTGATGACCATGCGGCAGCTCCATCCGAATCCGCCAGCCGCCGTCCGGCATCCGGGTCATGGGATGGGCCAGGGGCTGCCACTGGTTGAAATCGCCAACGAGCGAGACGCTCTTGGCCTGGGGCGCGCGGCAGAAGAAATCCACCAGGTGGAGCACTCGGCGCCCTGACGGACCTTGCGGCGGTGCGGTTGGACGGGGCTGGTAGAATGCGGTCTCCATAAGGCTCAGCGTTTCCGTTGGGGCTGCGGGCGCGCGCGGAAGCCCGCGGAGAAGAACTGCATCATCTCTGCCAGCACCTTTTCCGTGTCCGCAGGGTTGCAGGCTCCGTGAGTCTCCACCTCGATCTTGCGTGGATTGCATAACGTGAAAGCCAGCGCGCCCCAGAGGAATTCAAAGCGCCAGAGCAGGGTGGGGTGCGATAGCCCGGGCAGACTGCGCTGCAGGGCTTTCAGGCAGGCGGTGCGGATCTCCGCCCGCTGGCGGCGCAACATCTCCTGGGTCTCCGGGTTGGGCTCCGTCACGATGCGGCCGATCAGCCGGGTAATCGCCTGGTGCTTGGCGGGGGCCTGGGCGGCCAGGCGCAGGGGCGGCAGCAGCATCACCTCCAGTAGCTTCTCCACTGGCAGCGGCCGGCCCTTGGCCGCCGTCTCGAACTCGCGCAGCAGGGAGAGGTGCTCCTGGCGCAGCGGGTCGAGGCGCCGCTTGAGCACCGCCTCCATCAGCCCGCGCTTGGAGCGAAAGTAGTAATAGACCGTGGCCAGGTTCACCCGGGCCTCGGTTGCAATGTGGCGCAGCGAGGCGCCCGCAAAGCCAAAGTCCGCGATGGCGTTCTCGGCGGCGTCCAGGATCCGGGTCTGGGGATCCGCTTCAGTGGTCTTTGGCATTGCAGTAAACGTTCGTTTTAAACGAACGTTAAACTAAGCGCCGCCCTGGCTGGCGTCAAACAGAATTTGAAACTTTCTTGCGGGGGCGTTAGGGTAAGCGCTGAACCGGCCTGGCGCGAGCCCCGGCGGGAGGCAGCGCGCCCCGTGTGCGCCGCGGCCCCCAACGGACGGTGGGCGCCGCCTGACTGGCCCGCGCCCGGGCGCGGCGCCCTTAATTCAGCGATACAAATATGAGCATGAGCACAAACGAACGATTGGACTTTATTCTCGGACGGCGGAGCATCCGCGTCTATTCGCCTGGCGAGGTGAGCGAGGCGGCGGTAGCGAAGCTCCTGGAGGCGGCCATGGCCGCGCCTTCGGCCATGACCAAGGACCCCTGGCGGTTCGTGGTGGTGCGGGACAAGCAGACACTGGGCAAGCTGTCCGCACTGCACCCGGGGGCGGCCATGCTCTCTTCGGCGGCGCTGGCTATCGTGGCCTGCGGCGACCTGGATGCGGCCTTCGAGCGGCAGATCAGCTACCTGCTGCAAGACTGCTCGGCGGCCATCGAGAACCTGCTGCTGGCGGCCCACGCGCAAGGCCTGGGCGCCTGCTGGGTGGGCATCCATCCCGGCGAAGCCCTCATCCGGCAGGTCAAGGAACTCCTCTCCCTGCCCGCATCCTTCGTTCCCGTCGCGGTCATCTCGCTCGGCCAACCGGGCGAACAGCCGCCTGCGCGCACCCGCTTCAACTCCAACTACGTCCGCCACGAGAAGTGGTGACTCTTGCGAACCAGGACGCGTTCTGTCGCGTTTCTGCCTGAGTAGTTCAGGGCAAATAGACGGAGCGGTAATAGCGCCCCGGGGAGCTGGTCGCGTCGGCGTCTACGAAGGTGAAGGGCGAGGTATTGGTGGCGAGCGGCATCCAATTAACCAGGTTGGTAGAGGCCTCAATGGCGTAAATGAGGCCGGGCACTCCAGCCAGGTTGACTTGGAATTGGCCGCCGGGTGAGGAAGGAGGGACGGCGAGGAAGGCCGCGACGGTGATAAAGGGCCTCATCCCGTCGAGTAGCGGGGTGCCAGGAGGCAATCTCGTGGGGTCCAGGAAGTTCCGATCGAAATTAAACAGGCGGGTCGGAGCGTAATAGTAACTGCCCGGGATCCGAAACTGATTGGTCGCCCTGACGCTGTTGAAGAGGTTTACAATCGAGGCGTTCAGGGTCAGCACCACCGACGGGCTGCCGTTGCCCCAATCCTCCAGCAAACGTGGCAGGTTTTGCACCCCACCACTGTACTGGGTCGCGCCGGAACCGGTCGAGCACACCACACCGGTAAGAATTGCAGTGTTTACCGTGGTGCTCCTGGCGATGCGCACGCCAGGACCAAAAGCGTCGTTGCTGCGGGCGTCCGCCCAGTTCTCCGAAAGGATAGTCAGGGCGTCGGACACCAGGGAGGCTGGGTAGATCGCGGTCGTGTTGGTGGTGCCCAGGTGTGCGGAGTTCGGGCAGTTGTAACAACCCTTCACGTAAAGCGGGTTGGGTGTTGCCACGGTGAATCCGCTGGGTTGGGGGTGCCCCGCGATGGTCACCATGTTGGTGGGAATAATCTGGCCATTCAAGAGGCGGACCGCGGTGAGCTGGCTCGGGGAATTGGTACGATTGTCCGCCACATAAAGAATATTAGGGACATTGCAGAGGTCATAGACGCCGGCGGCATTCGGGAACTTGGCGTTGACCAGGGCATTGGTAGCGAGCCACTTGCTCAGCAGATCCATCCGGATGTCAGTTGCCTTGGCGGTTTTGTGTTCGCGCTGATCAACGAAGGCATTGCTGACAACCAGGAAGGGGAAGCTCGTAGCAACCTGGAGGTAGTTGGTGGGACTGGAGTTGGTGGGGTAGTAATTCGCGGTGACGCTTGTGGGCGCCGGGTCCGAGGGCGAGTTCTTGAGCGTCACGGTGACAGTCGAGTTGCTGACCAGGAGCACGACTTTGGCTTTATGGTAATACCGCTGCTGGCCCAGCAGGGAGTTCAGGTCCTCGCTTGCGGGAGGCAGGTTGATGATCTCACGCAGGGCGTCGGGCGTGTGGTTGGTGCCGATGCCCAGATTAAGAGGCGGCTGGGCTGTAGCTTTGCCGGCGTTGAAGGTGACTGTGTTGGTATATTGACTGGCGAGGTGGCCGAACCAGTCCGGGGCGGCAATCGAACCGGCCGTGGTGACCAGGTCGTTAAAAGTCAGGGGGCTGATGGACCCGACATAGATATCCCCATTCGCATGAGTAGCACCGTTGACGGTGAACGGGGCGCACCAGGTGAACTCAAGCAGCCCATTATAGAAAATCGCGAACTGAAAGACCGGCGTGGAATTGCTTTGGGCCGCAGCCGATGAGACCAGCAGCAGCGCCAACAGTCCGGCAACATATCGCTTCAGCTTCACTTTCACGCGTAATTCGATCAAACGGGACCCCTAACAAGTCTCGTGAATGCAGCAAGATAAGGGCCATCACTTATGGAATTGCGAAGTGGTCGGAGCCTCGTTACCTCGGCCACTACTGTCTTGATGGGCTGTTATGCCTTACTGAAACGTCCACCTCGACGCGTCCACGCCGAGTTGGTCAAAGAGGAAGGTCAGCGTGTCGGCTTGCTCGGCGATCTTGTCCTTGAGGGCGGAGCCGATGCCGTGCCCGGCGCTGGCGGTGCTGCGGAACAGGATCGGCAAGTCGGAGGCGGTAGCGGCCTGGAGGCGCGCGGCCATCTTGCGGGATTGGGCCGGGTTGACGCGCCCATCATTCTCGCCGGTGCTCAGCAGCACCGCCGGATATTTCACGCCGTCGCGCACATGGTGAAACGGGGAATAGGCAAAGAGCGCCCGGAACTGCTCCGGGTCTTTGACGGTGCCGAACTCCGTGATGTTGAACGCGCCGTTGGGGTCCAGCTCCACGCGCAGCATGTCGTGGATGCCCACCCGGGCAACGACCGCGCGGGCCAGGTCCGGGCGCTGGGTCAGGAACGCGCCCATCAGCAGCCCGCCGTTGCTGGCGCCTTCCACGGCCAGCTTGGACGGGCTCGTGTAGCGGCGCTTGACGAGGTGCTCCGCCGCCGCGATGAAGTCGTCGAACACCTGCTGCTTCTGCGTGAGGTTGCCAGCCTTGTGCCAATGCTCGCCGTATTCGCCTCCGCCGCGCAGGTTGGCGGTCACATAGACGCCGCCGGCATCGAACCAGATGCGGCGCGTGGAGTCGAAGCCGGGCGAGAGGCTGATCCCGTAACCGCCGTAACCGTAAAGCAGGGTTGGGTTCCGGCCATCGAGCTTCAGGCCCTTCTGGCGCAGGATGTTCAACGGCACCTTCGTGCCGTCCTTCGAGGTCGCAAACTCGCGCACGACCTCGAGGTCGTCGAAGTCCACCGGCGCGGTCATGCAAAGCGCGGTGCGGCTGACCTTGCTGGCGGCCGGGTCGTAGGTGAACCAGGCGAACGGTTTCAGGTAGCTGACATTGCCGAAGACCACTTCATCGCCGCGCCAGGAATCCAGGCCGGAGACGGTTGAGACCGGGAGGAGGGGGATTGGCCGCGGCCTGGCGCGGCCGCGCGGGTAATAGCGCAGCTCGGACGGGCCGCCCAGGAGGCAGGCGACATACAGGCCGTGATCGCTGGGGGCAAAACCTTCCACCACGCCCCGGCTTTCGGGCGCGGCCACAGTGGCCTTCGCCAGGTCGAGCGTCTCCAAGGGCAGGCGCAGCACCTTGCCGCGGGGAGCGCCTTTGCGCGAGAGCAGGTAGAGCGCGCCGTCACGGCCAAACGTCACGCGCTTGATGCCGTCGTCGAAGCGCGTCAACTGCCGCCATTCGCCCGCGGCCTCGCGCAAGTAGTGGGCAAAGTCACCGCCGTCGCCATTGGCCACTGTGGCCAGCACCCAATGGCCGTCCGGACCGGCGGCCAGATCAATCTCAGCGATGCGGGGGAAGTCCCTGCCGATGGCGTATTGGTCGTCCGTGCCCGGCGTGCCGAGCCGGTGAAACCAGACCTGCTGGTAGAAGTTGAGGTCCGCTTCCGGCCGCTCCCCCGGGTGCGGGTAACGCGTGTAGAAAACGCCCGAGCCGTCCGCCGTCCACGCCGCGCTGCCGCCGCCGGTGGGGTATTGCACGCGCGGGACTTCGTCCGCGAGCTTGCGGCCGGTATCCACCTTGAAGAAATGCAGCGTGCCCTGCTCGCTGCCGCCCTCGGAAAGGCAGACGGCGGCCATCCGTCCGTCCGGCGAGGGCACATACCAGTCAATCGCCGTCGTGCCGTTGGGGTTATAGGCGTTGGGATCGAACACCGTCCGCCACAAGGCCGGGGCGGCGAGCGAGGCGAGCCGCACGAGGACCGGCTGCTGTGCCGGCGGCTTGAAGCGCAGGGCAAAGATGCGGCCCTTCCGCTCCTGCAAGTCATAATAGCGGGCCGATTCCTCACCGCGCAGTTGCGCCAACTGCTGGGCGATCCCCTCCCGGTAAGGCAGCCCGGCGAAGTAAGCGCGCGTGCGCTCGTTCTGCCGGCGCGTCCACTCGCGCACCGCCGGGGCGGAGGCATCTTCAAGCCACTGATAGCCGTCCACGACCGCCGTGCCGTGGTAGAAGTTGGTTGCCAATTGCGGCGGCGCCGGCACCGACGGCAGCGGCGCGGTCAAGGCAAGCTGCGGCAGAAAGGTCAGGAGAAGGGCGGTCCTCCGGGTGAGGTGCAGGGCGCGGCTCATCGGTTTGGGCATGCGGACAACGTAAGTTCGGCTGCCGTTGGCGGCAAGGCCTTTAGCGCCCCCGGTCCGACCTCGGCACCCTCCCGGCGACTCCTTCTGCCCAGCCCCCGCCGCTGGAACCAGCCCGCCTGCTTCCATTGCCACCCTGCCTGGGTACCACCCTCTCTGCTGGCTCACCTCACCGTCACCTCACCGTATCCTCACCGTAGTACCTCTAATAAGTTATTAGAGGTACTACGGTGAGGATACGGTGAGGTGACGGTGAGGCTACGGTGGGACTGCGGAGTTATACCAATTGGCGGCGGCGGTAGATGTGACGTTCAAGAAGGCGCCGGAATCAAAGAAGAAGCACGGGCAGCAGAAGGACCTCGGGCTGTAGCGCGGCCTTTGTTGACCCCTCGCACGATGGAAATAGGATTCGCGTGATTGCAGGGTCAAGCTGAGGGAGCCGGGGGAGCCGGGCGAGATCAGAATGCTCGCCCAGTTCCCGCAGTTGCTGCTGCTTGGTGTACTGGGGCTGATTCTGTGCCCGGGGGCAGTGCCTGGGAGCCCACGCCAGCGGTTACATCAACCCGGATGGCAAGTGCCCTTTCCGCCGGGTTACTGGATCAACGGATAGCAGTTGGCTGGTGTTTGCGCCATAGAACAAGGGGCTCCGCCGTAATGACGGTTGGGCGCAGCGCTGCAGTTGCGGTGATCAAGGCACCAGCTGAGTACGGTAGAACTCCCGTGAGGGGGCATTGGTTAAATCCCGTGTCCGCAGGAGGTAGATGGTCCCGGAGGCATCAAACATATCCAGGGTCGCGTTGGTCACCCAGGCCCCCGCACCCAGATTGGTGCAGGACTGGAACTGGAAGAACTGGTCGGGCTGTCCGCCAAGAAGGAACAGCTCGTAGGCGCTCACGATGGCGTTGGTACTACTGGGCGAGTTTGTCGCTACCAGGCGATCATAGGCCAGGAAACTCACAGGATTTGTCCGAGGCACAACCTGGTTGCGCAGGATAAGGCCTTCGATGCCGGTCAATACGAGCTGCCCATCGTATGTCGTGGCGCCATAGAGCGACTTGATCGTGGGCACGCTCAAACTGGTCCAGTTGACCAGGTTACTGCTCGACAGCAGCAAGCCTTGGGTGCCAACCACGAACCACGTGCCATCCACAAAGGTCACATCATTCAGCCAGCGAGTGGTTCCGCTGGCGCGCGCGGCCCAGTTCATTCCATCTTCGCTGGTGTACAGGGCGCCGTTTTGGCCAACGACTACAAACTGGCCGCCGACGTGGCGGACCCGATAGAGCCAGTTGGTTGTTCCCATAGCTACGCTGCTCCAGGAATCCGCATTGGGTCCGGAGCGAACGAGTTTCCCGCCTTTCCCAACGGCAATCCAGCCATTGGGGCCAAGGGCTACGCCAGAGAGGAAATTGGTTGTGGGCGTGGCGCGGGCCGTCCAATTCAAACCGTCTGAGCTAGTGAAGATGCTGCCCCAGTCACCGGAGAGGACAAAGAGATTGTTGGCGGCAGCAACGCCTTGCAGGGTGTTCGTGGTGAAGGGGGGCAGATTCGTCCAGATCAATCCGAGAGAATCGAAGATGGTATTGGTGATGACGATGTTCGTGCCGACGTAGTTCGTCACAGTAAGGTTGGTCAGACCGGCCCGGCTGATGAGCAGGCTGCCGGCGTTGCCCGCCGCCAGCAGGAGATTAGAAGTGCCTCCCACGCCCAGCAGGACAACGTTCGTATGCGGCACAGGCACTACTTCTCTGGCCCATAGAATCCCGTCGAGACTGGTTTGTATGGTCGCCAGGTCGCCCGCGGCAACGTAGATGCCTCTTTGCACCGTAACGTCCCAAAGCCAGGCGTGGGAAGATTCATTAGGAGAGAGCTGCCAGGTGTAGAGGCTGGCGCCATTGGTGCGGCTGCCCTCGAGCAATAGGCCCGTGCGCCCCGCGACGAGCCAGGAATTGGAGACACCGTGGGCCGAGAGATACGTCCAGGCCGGCGGTGCATTCGTGGGCAGGTCGGTAATGTGATTGGTCCAGGAGGATTGCCCCGATGCCCGGAAACGCATCTCCTGGTCACCCACTGCCAGTAACCCGGTATCGTTGAGTGCCACGTCAAAAAGGTTGTTGGTTGAACCCGTGTTAAGGGAGGTCCAGGGCGAAGCGCCGGTCGCGCTGTAGAGCGCGACGCCGCCGTTGCCGACGATGTAGAATTGTCCTGCTCCATTTGTTCCCAGATACCGCACCCGATTCAAGTGGGCTGGCCCACTTGTGGTCTTGCTCCAAGAGGTGCCAGAGGTGCTGCGCAGAATGGTGCCGTTTTCGCCGACCGCCACGAAGGCTCCGCCGCCAAACGCGATACCCCGCAGCCATTCTGTCGTGCCGGAGGCGCTCTGCGCCCAGTTGATGCCGTTGGTGCTGGTGTAGATGGCGCCATTGTCGCCTACCGCCACGGCGCGCTGGGCGGAAGCCGCCACCCCTTCAAACCAATTGGCCGTTGCTGGTGACACCTGCGCCGGCTGAAATACGCTCCCGTCGTCCGACCACAGACTGCAGCCATTCTCGCCCACGACTAGAAACCGTTCGCCCATCAGCGCAACCCCGCGCAAGTAGTTGGTCACGCCGGTCACTGCCGGGGCCCAGCGCTCATCCAAGCCCTGAACATACACCGTGCCTCCGTCGCCGACCTGGACGGCCACATCACTCGCAACGAGCATGTCAAAGACGTTATTCCCGTGCGGCAGGGGATTCGACCAGCGCCAGCGCTCGGGCCTGACTTCGACGGCGTTGGCGGTGATGCCAAAGCACATCGCGCCCAAGGCCAGGGCCAGCCCCCGGGACCGCCACAAGCGCGACCTGCCGCGAGGAAGCCTGCACGTCAGTCCGGAGGCGGGTACCCACGCAGAGCGCGAAATCTTGCCCTCTCCATGACTATTCACGCTCGCGCCCGAGGCGACACGAACTTCAAACCCGGCTGTTTCCCACGATTTCACAGGCACACTCGATAGAGCGACTGGATTTGGCGGGGGACTCGCTTCGGGGTTGGCGTCCAGCAAGGCGCAGCGCAGAGCCAGAAGCTCTCGAACCCAGCTGGACGGTGCTTTGATGCCTGACATAAGATCCTGAGTGGCTCTGGGCCTGTTAGCTGTCTGCAAAACACCCTCCAGCCAATTGCACTGATTTGTCTGGAGGGTGTCAAACCGCGCACCAAACCGGGCTAGTCGGCCCTGCGCTCATGCTGCTGAACCTGTTCCCGGGCCTGCTCCATGAGCTGCTCGTGGCTGGGCACAGCCTCGCGCAGGGCTTGGAGGCGTTCGCGCAACTGCTCGCGATCCCGGGCCTGCTCCTGAATTACAGCGCGCAATTGCTCCCGGAGGCGTTCCCGCTCTTCAGCCGTGCTAGCCGACATCTCCTTTTTCTTCTCCTGGAGCTCTTGCTGGTATTGCTCGCGCGCCTTCTTCATGTCCTGCACCGCTTGCTGAACGCTGCCAGGCAAAGACTCATTCATGCGGGTGCGCTTCTGGTCGAGGTCCGGACTGCTGGTCTGCAGGCGGTCCTGGTTTCGCTTCTGGATCGGGTCGCCCTTGGTATCACCGACAGCCGGGCCATTGGTGCTTTGGGCCACTGCCGTGACACCAGCCAAGGCCAACCCCATCGCCAACATTGTTGCCAAATATCGCTTCATACAAATGCCTTCTATGCCTGGTTTCTTCTTTGCAATCCGCGTGCCAGAGCGTGGTCTCGATTAGAACCTGTATATTTCAGCAGTTTTCACGACATGCAGCCCCGCTTGTCCGGAACGTTGGGCGCCACCGCCCAGAAGCCGAACCCTCTCGCTGGGCGGCATCACCCAGCCAAAGGTCCCTAGTCTATGAGGTTCGGACTGTCGGCTCTAAGCGAGAGCGGGCGCAGGAAGCAAGTGCTTCCTGCGCCCGCAAGACCATCCCAAGTGAAACAGCACTCTTTTACCGGTTGCCGTTCGACGCCGGTGCCGTTACGGAAGCGAGCCGCCGTTTGCGACGGCTGCTTCGAAGGCCGGCAGGTGATTGTTGAGCGAGGCGTCGCGCAAGTTCGTGAAGACCTGCACCAGGCTCGGATACCCCTGTAACTGGCCCAACAGGTCGTCATACATGGCGACATTGAGTATTTCAGCAACGACGCCCGTCTGCGCCGCTTCGAGAAGTGATGCGGGCGCCGTGACATTCCCCAGATAGGTATCAGGCGGAATCGGCACGCCGTATTTCACACATTGCTGCTCTAGCGCGGCGATGTGCTTGACCTCCGCCTGATAGATGTTGGCGTAAGGCTGCACTCCGGCGCCGAACTTGGCAAGGATGGCCGCGTAGGTCGCCCGCGCGGCGTACTCCCCCTCAGGTCCGGCGAGGGCCGTGAGCAACGCCGTTTTGGCAGCCGGGTTGAGTGCAGTCGTTCCGCCGCCGCCGCGTTGGGCCTGCGCCGCCAGCGTGACCAGGCAGAACGTCGCACTGATGACCAGGGCCCATAGAATTGTGGTAGTATTTCGTTTCACTGGATTGCCTTTCATTTGGTTTGGCTATTTGATGCTCTGTTTGATGTGCTTGTTTCTGAATGAAGCACCCCCCAGGCAACCCGGAACAGGCTGACCTGGAGGGTGTTCAACCGCACAACAAAACCAGACTACTCACCGCGGCGGTCACGCGCTTGGACCTGCTCCCGCGCCTGCTCCATGAGCTGGTCGTGACTGGGCACGGACTCGCGCAGGGTCTGGAGGCGGTCGCGCAATTGCTCACGATCTCGGACCTGGTCCTTGATCGCCGTGCGCAGTTGGTCGCGCAGTTGCTCGCGATCCTGCGCCGTACAATCCTTTTGCTCCTTGATCTTGTCCTGGAGCTGCTGCTGATACTGCTCACGCGCCTGTTTCATATCCTTGACCCCGTCCTTCACGCACTCAGGCAGGCAGTCTTGCAGCCGTGTGCGAGTGCGGTCCTGATCAAGCGCCGGATCACAGGTTTGCAGTTGATCCCGGTCCTGCTGTTTGATTTGGTCGCCCTGGGGGCCAGTGCCTTGTGCCACTGCGGTGACGCAGGCCAGCACTACTCCCAATCCCAATGCTGTTACCAATTGTCTCTTCATGTATCTTCTTTCTTCTTTACTCGACGGCTTCTATGCCTGACTCCCCTTCTGCAAACGGCGTGCCACGGCTTGGTATTTGCGAAAACCCAAGTATTTCGGCCCTATTCTTGAGTTCGAAAGGGATCATGGGGGGGCAAGGTGGGCGCCAGCACCCAGGGGGTGGCTCCTGTTACCGGGCGGCATCGCCCGATCAAACAGCAGCGGCGTCTGCTAGGTCACTGGCCCGATTGAGAGGCAGGTCCAGAACGAAGACGCATCCGGTTGGCCCGCTCTCTCTCAACTCCAAGGTCGCGCCCAGGAACTCAGCCAGTTGCTTCGAGATGGCTAACCCCAGCCCGCTGCCTCCCTCGCGGGTGGAGCGGCAGGGCAGGAACAAGCCGGGTCGCAAATGCTCCGGGAAGCCGGGGCCCTGATCCCGCACGCGTAAGACCAGCCGACCGTCCTGAAGCTCGGCTGCCAGTGAGACCTTTCCTCCCGGGGAGGTAACCTGCACCGCGTTCTCAAGCAGGTTGACCAGAATGAGGCGCAGCAGGTTAGCCGCTCGGCTGGAGAGCATGTGCTCGCGCCCGGCAACAGTAGAAAGACTGACCCCGCGCTTGTTGGCTAATCCCTCGACGCGCTGCCCGACGCTCTCAAGTAGTTCTGTCAAAGTCACCTCGTAAGCCGGCTCGCCACGGGTATCGGCCAGCACTTCGAGGGTCTGCTCCACCAACGATTGCATCCGCCGCGCCGCGGTCAGGGCATCCTGAACCTCCCCGCCTGTTTGCCGGGCGACTCCATTGCCCTGACCGCTGACAAATTGGGAGAGGCTCGCCAGCGGATTCCTCAAGCCGTGCATGAGGTGCGCCGAGACGGCCCCCAATGCCGAGGCGCGGGCGGCCAGGGCCAGTTCCTGGTTGGCGCGCGAGAGGCGCTCGTTGCGCTGGGCGAGTTCGCGGTTCAATCGTCCGACCTGCCGGAAAGCGGGCCACAGCATCGTCACCAGCAGGAACCCGCTCACCGCAAAAGCTGCCACCGCCAACCCGCCCAGGTGGCGGTCTAGCCGAGCATACTCCTGCGCGATGCTTTCTCCTTCCACGATAAACTGCGCGGCGCCCACCAGGTTCGTGCTGTCCCGGCGGTGCAGAGGCACGGTCACCCGTAGCGTCGCCACGTGGGGGATATTGCCGGTGGCGAATTGCGGGAGGTAGATAAAAACCTCGCTCAAGGGCGTGTCAGGTGAAAACCGGCTGAACGGCCGCAAACGGCTGACCGCCTGGAGGGCTTGGGGGGAGAGTTGACGAGGTAGAATGGTGGCGGGGAAAGAGTCTGTGAACCGGCCCGCGCTGTTGAAGAACCGAATGCCCATGACGCCCTTGAGCCGCGACGCGCGCACGGCGGCATCGAAGCCAATTTGCTCGTCGCTATCCAGCAGCCCGGCTTCGACATCGGAACGGGCGTCGAGTTGTTCCATCAGCGTGGTGGCGTGGAGGGCCTCGGCATCACGCTGGGCGATTTGCTGGCGCACCAAAGACCGGACCAGAACCCAGCCGCCGAAAATGGTCAGGCCCAGCACTGCCAAGGCCAGGCTCACACCCAGCACAAAGGCGCGGCCGGTGCGCGGCATCAGCTTTTCCATCCAGACTTGCGCTTTCATCAAGGTCTCTAGAACTCCCTACCAACCCCCGCGCCTGCAGTCCAATCGCTATACTGATCCAGCGATTGATTGCTCCAATTCCAATCGCTTTCCCCAGAAGCATATACAAACCAGTGTTTGCCCAGGCGCCGCTCCACTCTCAAATCCACCGTCGCATACGAGCGTTCCCTCCGCTCCGCCCCGGCTGACTGCACGTGGTAGAGATACCAACCAAGGCGCGCCCCCGCGGCGATTTCCCAGTTACCCTGTCTCCACCGCACTTTCTGACTCAGCCCGAGGCGGTCATAATCCCAGTAGCCGGAGCCGTTGTCCTGGTTCCAGAGCCAGCCGATTTTGGTAGTGGTAGTCCAGCGCCTTTGATCATCCCAGTTGTGCCGCCACTGTGCGAACACTTCGGGTCGCCAGAAGGCGAGGCTGGTGCCGGAGACAGGGTCGCCCTGCAGGTCGGTTTGCTCCCGGCCATCGTAAAGCCAATGCAGGGATTGGAAGTTAATGGACAGCTCGGATTTGTGCCCATACGTCCGCAATAGACTCAGCTTTCCGCCCGCTTCCCAATAGCTGTCCACATCACCGGCGTAAAGCTGCGGGCCTCCGATAGCCTCTAAGCGCATTTCCCACCCGGGCCCTAACGTGTGGTTCCACTTGGGCTTCAGGGAGATGCCAACCCCCTCCACCAGAATGCGTGTCCGGTTGGTTTCCGTTTCTGAGACGTCCATGACCTGGTTCTGATAGAAGCCACTGAGCTCTATGCCCAACTTGTTGCGCAGGCCCAGCGGCCGGGCAAGCTGCACCGTGGCCGAGGCAAACCGTTCTCCGTTGACCGACGGGACATCAGAGTACTGCTTGTCCTCGCCCAGGAAGAACATGGTGAGCTCCGAGCCGGTTTCGGATAGGCGGATAAACGAGGCATCAGCCGCCACCGACACGAAAGGACTGCTCACGGGGGCGAACGAAGTTAACAGCACATTGTGCCGGTAGCCGCCGCCGACCTCAGCCCGCGCCGAGACATCCCACACAGCCACCGGCGAACGGTTGGTCGCAGGAGCGGCGCTCAACGGACCGAAGGTCACAAGCCCCACAACAACGACCAGCCGAACCATGCAGTGATCCAAGCGTTCACTTGGCAGCCGTGCAGCGTGTTGTTGCATCAACTTATGGTTTGTCCGGCAATTGCGCGGCTGGACTGCCGCTCCCGGGTTCCTTCCGATCTCCGTAAAGGCGGTAGCGCACGAAATCCCGTGTCGTGCCCAACCGCCGGGCCGCCTGCGAGACGTTGGCCCCGGATTGTTGAAGCGCCAGTTGCACCAGGCGATTGACGGCGTCTTCGAGAACGAATCCTTGCTCTGGAAACACAAAACCCGGGTTGAGCCAATCGCCGGGCGCACCAGACGGTGCGGCTCGCCCCTCGCCGGGCAAGTGCGCAAAATCCAGCGTGGCTGCTTCCTCGAACACCAGCCCCCGTTCCAATTCATGCGCCAACTCGCGCACATTCCCTGGCCAGCGATAAGCCAGCAGCCGCTGCCTGCCCTGCTCGGTGATCTGGCGCCGAGGCAGGCGGTGCTGCCGGCAAAGCTGGGTCAGCAGATGCTCTGTCAGCCTCAGAATGTCCTCGCCCCGCTCGCGCAAGGGTGGCAGAAGCAGCCGGTATAAATCCAACCGGTGCAGCAGGTCCTCGCGGAATTCGCGGGATTCAACCGCCGCCCGAAGGTCCCGGCTCGTGGCGGCGATGATCCGCACATCCACCTCGATTTGCCGGTTGCCCCCCACTCGGCGGATCTTGCGGTCTTCCAGCGCTGTCAGAACTTTGGATTGCACGGCCGGGGAGAGACTGGGCAGCTCATCCAGAAAGAGCGTGCCGCCATGCGCAGCCTCGAAGAGCCCTTGGCGCATGGTGCGCGCGTCGGTGAATGCGCCGCGCTCGTGGCCAAACAGCTCGGATTCCGCCAGCGACTCGGGCAAAGCCGAGCAGTTTACTTCGATCAGCGGCTGGGTGGCGCGTGGTCCCTGGCAGTGCAGCCACCGGGCCAGGCTGGACTTGCCCGTCCCGGTTTCGCCGATGATCAGCACGGGCGGCAGACGCGTCTGTAAACGCCGGTCCGCAGCCAGAATCTTCTCCAAGAGCTCGCGCAATGGGGCCAGTGATGCTCCAAAGAAGAAACCGGCCTCCAGCTCGTTCTCCCGCACATGCTCTGCCAGGCGGGATGATTGCCGGGCCTGCCGCGCCCGCCGCATTACCAACGCCAGCACTGCCGGCTCAAACGGTTTGACCAGGTAATCGAGCGCCCCGAGCCGCATGGCCTCGACGGCGCCTTCGATTGCTCCCTCCGCCGTCATGACCACCACACCGGAACCCTTTTGCGGGAGACCCGCGCGCAGCAAGTCCGTGCCCAGCCCGTCGGGCAGATGGATATCCAACAAGACAAAGTCGAACTCCAAGTCCGCCAGGAGCTGCTTTGCGCTGCTGAGCGTGCCGGCGCCAGTAACATCGGCGCCCAGCGCCTCCAGATGGGCGCTCAAGCGCCGTCGCAGCATCGCCTCGTCGTCTACCACCAGGACGCTCAACCCCGCCAGGGAATTCTCCGTGCCATTGCTCATAGCCAGACTTTTCTCATCGTGCGGTGGCTTTATGGCTTCGTGACTTCCAGAATGTCAATGATTTCGTAGGGTCGGTCGTAGCCGTTGTCCAGGGCGATCTCCCGCAACGTTTGGTCGGAGGTGAACTTGATACCTTTGACCTGGAGCCGCGCGGTGGCGTTGGTGAGGGCGATGCCCTGGGAGGAACAGTATTGAGCCAGCGTCTGCCAGCCGGCCCCGCCACCTCCTCCGCCGCCCTTGCCAAGACCGCTGCGACCGCCCCCCGGCCCATGTTCTGCGCCCTTTTCAGCTTGCGCCCCGGATTCACCGGCTTTGCCGAATCCGTGACCTCCGGCACCGCGACCGCCGCCGCGCTGGCCCTGTATGATTTCATACAAAGACTGTGCCGACACTTGCTTGGTCTGGGCCAGGTCCTGCACGATGGATTCCGGGCGGATGCCCTTGAAACCGCGGGCCTCCAGGCGCTCAACAGCGGTTTCGTACGGCACCTTGGCTTGGCCGGCGAGTTCCTTGAGGCTCAGGAGTTCCGCGTGCGGCAGGGGGGCGGCGGTTCGGACGTCTTCCCAGCTATTCTTCACACGCTCGCTGAAATTGAGCAGCGTTGAGAACGGAGGGATGCGACTTTGCGCGCCGGCAAACACACCGACGCAGAGCACCAGGGCCACTACCCATTCCCAGCGTAACCCGGGACGACGGGTGAGCCGGTCGCGGAAATAGTTCAGCAGGGGCCGGATATTGAATATGAGGTGGAACACTGCCGTGAGGACAAAGACGGCGGCAAACCAGGTATGGACGCCGCTCCATTCATGCTTGGTCAGGCCGATCATGCGCCAATTGCCCCAGTTGGCCACCCGGCCCGGTGGGGAGACAAACAGGATTGCGCCGCTGATCAGCAGCAGCAGGAAAGAGACGGCGATTAAGACCGAAGTCATCGCCCGCCACATGAACCGCGACCTTTGGTCATTCATAGCACAAGCAGGCGCCAGAAGCAAGCGGGAGCCGTGGTTGTGAAAGACAGTTGGTGCTCCAAACCATCCCCGATGATTATGGAGCCGACGTTTTGCCAAACGGCGCCCACACCGAGTTGGGAGCAGCTCTGCACCTGGTAGCGGAAGCCGGCCTCGGCCAGGAATCGCAGCGTCGGGGCGCCGCCGGGCAGCGAGAGATAGATCTGCGGCCTGGGCACGACCCCCAGGATGGAGCGCAACCCTGTCAGACGCCAAATCACCTGATCGTAGTTCGGGTCAATGGCCTCGCCGGCCAGAGCATTGCCGTCGCCGGAGATGACGGGTTTGCAGTAGGTGAAACGCCAAGTGGAAACATCGATCCCTGACGCCTTCAGCAGCGCCGCCAGGCTGCGCATCCCGCGACCCTCGTCCCACACGAAAACTTCGGTATCCCCTGCCGATGTGCTGGTGCCCACGATGACGGCTCCGTCACCGGAGACGCCAGTGGCTTCGGAATAGAAGGCGCCGCCGGGGAGGTCGCCGAGGGGGACGATGCCGTTGGTAGAACTCCACCGGAATGCCTGCATCCCGTTGGTGGAGTCGCTGCGGCCCACGATGACCACACCATTGCTTGACACCGCGAATGCCTGAGAGAAGAATTTGCCTCCCGGCAGATCTCCCAATCCGCTCATGGTGGTGCCGACACGGCGGAAAGCTTCGACGCCGCTGGCGGAGGTGCCCCAGCCGACGATGGTTGACTTGTCGGCGGAGATGCGACGCGCCTCGGACTCGGTGGTTCCGCCGGAGAGGTCGCCGAGGGAGGTGTGGGAGCCGGTGCTGACGGTCCACTGGGCGGCAATGCCGATGCCGCTGGTGTTGTTGGCGGGATTGGCGCCGACGGCGAGGGTACCATCGGCGGAGACGGCGCGGATGGCGGCGCCGTAGCGGTAGGTGACGGTCTGGAAGGTACCATTGTTCCAGATGAAGGCGCCGATATCGTTTTGGAAAGACCAGCCGGCGACGACGGTGCCTGTGTCGCTCACGCCCCAGCCGCTGGAAGTGACCGCTGAGGGGACGTTGAGTTGGGTGGTGCCAGCGGTTGCGGTCCAGCGAAATGCCTTCGGGGCCCAGTTGGTCAAGCTCCAGCCGACGCCGGACAGGGCCGAACCGTTTTCGGAGAGGGCCAGGGCGGAGCCCATGCCGGTAAGGTTGTTGGTGGCGGGAACAACCTGAAAAGTGACCTGGGCGTCGGCCCGGCCGGCAGAAAGGCATGCGGCCAGGAACACCACAGACCGAAATTGAAGCCGACCGGACGAGAAGCGGGTTGAGTTCATACGATTGGAGTCGAGTAATAGAATGGCCCAGTTTGAGCGAAATCGGGTTGGGTGCAGCCGATGCACGGGGTGTTGGTGAACACGCAATTGTTCGACGTGCCATTCCAGCCGCGCGCAATGCAGTCCGCATAGGTGGTTTGCCCGCGGCAGCCCAGCTTTTCCATGCAGCCGCGATCCCCAAGCTTCGCTGCGCCGGCGCCCCGGCGGAAGGGGCAGGTGTCGTGGATACGGGTGCCAAAGAACTTCGTGGGCCGGTAATAGGTGTCCAGGGCGGGAACACCGAGCGCAAGAACGTGCACCAGCGTTCCCACCATCCAGTCGGGATGAGGCGGGCACCCAGGCACGCGGATGAAGGGCTTGGAAATTCCGTTGGCGGTGAGGTGGGTCAGGACATCGGTGGCACCAATGGGATTGCTGGCGCCCACGGTAATTCCGCCGAAACAGGCGCAGCTTCCGATGGCGACCACGTGGGTCGCGGCGGCAGCCGCGCGCAGGAGCTGGCTGTTAAAAGTCTCCCCCCCGAACATGCAGGCCTTGGGCATGGTGGCTGGGACGGCGCCTTCGACGACGAGGATATAGTCGGCATGGCTGATCGTGTCGTTAACGATGTCCACCGCCATTTCGCCCGTGGCGGTTGAGAGGGTTTGGTTGAACTTCAGGGAGAGGTGTTTGGTCAGCAGCGACACCGGCATCAGGGGATAGGTGTTGAGGAGGGAGACCGAGCAACCCGAGCAATTGGAGCCTTGCAGCCAAAGCACGGGACTTTGGCCGGATTCAAGGTCCTTCACGGTGTCGGCGAGGGCGGGGATCCAGGAAGGTGTCAGGCCCCACAGGGCCGCGACACGCCCCGCTGTTTTCAGGAATTCGCGCCGGCTATGTTGTTGAGCATTCATATTCATTGATGAGTAGCGAAGTTAGGATTCAATGGACCGCGCAGGAAAGGCACGGGTCGAACGAACGGACGACGCGGACCGCCTCGATGGGGTGGGCGGGGTCGGCCACGGGTGTGCCCACCAGCGCCTGTTCGATGGGGCCGGGCTGGCCGAGGTCGTCGCGCGGAGAAGCGTTCCAACTGGTGGGGACGACGCATTGGTAGCGGGACACGACGCTGCTGCTGATTTGCAGCCAATGGCCGAGGGCGCCGCGAGCGGCCTCCGTCAATCCGACGCCCTGGCCGGAGGTTGGGATGGTGAAAGCGACGTAGCCGTCCTGAGCGGGCACTAGGGCGTTGAGCCAGTCTTCAACTCGGTCCGCGATGACCTTGCACTCGAGGGCGCGGGCTGCGTGCCGCCCCATAACGGAAGCGAGGTCGCTCAGCGGGCGTCCGAGCTCCGCGAGCAAGCCGTCCACCAGGGCCTTGAGTTTGGTGTTTGAGTTTGCGGCGTAGTTGACCAGCACGCGCGCCAGCGGGCCAACCTCCGTCACCTGCCCGTTGTAGCGCGGCGCCTTGACCCAGGAGTAGGCCCCTACTTTGTCCGGAGCCGCCACCGTTTC
This sequence comes from uncultured Verrucomicrobiota bacterium, assembly GCA_964507045.1. Taxonomy (GTDB): domain Bacteria; phylum Verrucomicrobiota; class Verrucomicrobiia; order Limisphaerales; family UBA8199; genus UBA8199. Next base: position 82,269 of record CAZDOO010000006.1, read on the forward strand.
GCCGACCGAGGGATGTAAATGCGACCCGGATGAGAACCAGGAGTGCATCACGTCTTCGGTGATGATGGCCGGATTCATGGTCTCCAATGCCCAGTCGTTGAGGACGCCGCGCGGCAGCAACTGGTTCCCCACATTGTCCTCCGGAAACACGCCGTAGGCGAGGAAAGACTCACAGCCTCGGCCGAGGTTGAAGTAGGAGGGAAACGCCCTCGCCACGGACTTGAGGTCGGGGATGTAGGCGTTGTCAATGAAATCGCGAAGTCGGCGGATGAGAATCAACCCTTCCTGGATTTGGCGTTCATCCACCTTCTGGGTCGCCCCCCCGGGCACGAGCGAGGCCACGTGGGGCAGCTTGCCGCCGAAAAGAGCACACAGCTTCGAGGCGTCGGTGCGCGCTTCGAGTGCGCGCAGGTAGTTCCGGAGAATGGCGCAATTGAGATCGAGCGACTCGAGATACTGCGCGTCATACCGCGGCAGGAATGGAGCGATGGGATAATACGAAGTCGAACTCAACTGGGAGTTGATCCAGTTTTTGAGGTAGTTCAGCCCGCCGTCGCTGCCCTGGTAGTTGAGCACCGCTGCGATATCAATGAAGTCAATCGCCGAGAGCGTGTAGAAATGCAGGATGTGGGACTGGATGAAATTGGCCGCCTCCATGATGTTGCGCAGGAGGCGCCCATTGTCGGGCGGCGTCAGGCCATAGGCCTGGTCCTGGGCGAGGACGGAAGCGATGCCGTGCTCGACTGGGCACACGCCGCAGATGCGCTGGGTGACCTGTTGGGCGTCCAGGGGACTTCGCCCGACCAGGATGGCTTCGAACCCGCGGAAAGACTCGCCGACGGACCATGCCTGCGAAACGGCGCCGTCGGTGACATCAACGCGAATGGAAAGATGCCCCTCCACCCGGGTCACTGGATCAATGGTTAGTGTTTGGCTCATAGCTGATGACTTGGATTCTGAACTATTGATGGTTGACGAGGCACGGGAAGCGCTTAAGCATCCCGTGCCCCAAGGTCACAGGTGACAGAGCGCTCTCACATCCGCGCCGACGCCGATGTCCCGAGGAGTCAGCAGGCGGGGGTGCGCAACTCATTGAAGTTGATTCTGTGCCCTGGGACAGGTCCGACCACAGCCTGGCAGCGGGCGGATTTCCTGGGCGGTGACTTGGCCATCATTGTCCTTGTCCAGGACCTTGAGCGCGGCAGGCGCCCCGTTGATTTCAGCCGAGGTTAGCGTGCCGTCCTTGTCGGTGTCGAAGAGGGCGAGCAGCACTGATTTCTGGCCGTTGGCACAAGCCCGACGTCCCTTGCCCTGACCCTGACCGCCCCACGGGCATTCCTGAGCACCGCGGCCGAAACCGCCGGGGCAGAGCTCCTGAGCGGTGAGCTGGCCATCTTTATTCTGGTCCAGCTTCAGCAACTGGCTTGGAGCTTGTTCCATTTCCGCTGCCGAAAGGACTGCGTTAGCGTCGGCATCCAGAATGGCCGCGATGGGCGGCGGGAGTTTCTGGGCGCCGTAGCGGTGTTGCGCACCCGCGCCGCGGCCCTGGCCCTGTTGCGCACTAACTGTTAATGCCGACCCCGCGAGGGCCAGCCCAATAAGTAAGGTGATTGTCTGTTTCATACACTTGCTAATGCTTTGTTGTTTCCGCCAGTCCTGGGCTGGTGCCACCGTCCGGCGGCTTCGAGCCGCCCAGGGTGCTGGCTTCTGAAAGGAATAGACTCCGGCAACGTTAAGGTTGTGTGTGCGCCGCGGGTGTAAATTGTTAAGGGAATGTAAAGGTTGCCGACTTCCCTCTCTGGGCAGGCGGGAAGCGGCACCGTCCACTGGGGCGCCCCTGATGGCATACCCTCACTCCGGATACTCGCCGGAGCCGCCCGCGCTCATTTTGCCGGCCGGTTGAAGAACTCCCGCTGCAGCCGCAGCAGCAACGGAATGGAAGCCAGCAGGCCGATCAGATTGGGAATGGCCATCAGGCCGTTCAGCGTGTCGGCGATGTCCCACACCAGGTGCAGCGAGCCGGTCGCGCCCAGGTAAACAAACCCCAGCCAGGCGACCCGGTAGGGCATGGCGGCTTTGGCGCCCAGCAGATAAACGATGCCCGTTTCCCCATAGAAACTCCAGCCGATCAGCGTCGAGTAGGCGAACAAGATCAGACCCCCGGTGACGACAATGTCCCCGAAGGTGCCGGGCAGCCCCGTCTCGAATGCCTTGGCCGACAACGCCGCCCCCGTCAGGCCGCTGCTCCAGGTGTCCGTCACCAGGATCACCAGCGCGGTGGCGGTGCAAATCAGCAGGGTGTCCACAAACACTTCGAATATGCCATACATGCCCTGCCGCACGGGATGGTCCGTGTCGGCGGCGCAGTGAACCATCGGCGCGCTGCCCAGCCCGGCCTCGTTGGAAAACAGGCCCCGGGCGATGCCGTAGCGCAGCGCCAGCATCATCGTGCTGCCGGCAAAGCCGCCCGCCGCCGCCGTGCCCGAGAATGCGCCGTCAAAGATCAGCCCGAAGACGTGCGGCAGCTTGCCGGCACCGAGCACCAGCACCACCAGGGCCCCGCCCAGGTAGAACACCGCCATGAACGGCACGAGCCATTCGGTCACCCGGGCGATGGACTTGATGCCGCCCAGGATGACCAGCGCCGTCAGGACCACCAGCGCGAGGCCGGTTATCCAGGTGGGCACATTGAAAGTGGCCTTGAGGGCGTCGGCCACCGAATTGGCCTGCACCATGTTGCCGATGCCAAAGGCCGCCAGCGCCGTCAGCAACGCGAATGCGCTGCCCAGCCACGGCCAGCCCAGCCCCGTTTTCAGGATATACATCGCCCCGCCCCGCATCGTGCCGGACGCATCGGGTTCCCGGTAATGCACCGCCACCACGATCTCCGCATACTTGGTTGCCATGCCGAGCAGCCCGGACACCCACAGCCAGAACACCGCGCCGGGGCCGCCGAGGTAGATCGCCGTGGCCACGCCGGCGATGTTGCCCACGCCCACCGTCGAGGCCAGCGCGGTGGCCACCGCCTGGAAGGGGCGGACGTCTCCCTTCCCGCCGCCGCGCCGGGTGACTTTGCCCAGCACCTCGCGCAAGGCGAATCCCAGGCGGCGGAACTGGACCGCGCCCGTCAGGAGGGTGAGCAGGAGCCCGGTGCCCATCAGCAGCACGATCATGGGCCAGCCCCAGACATAGCCGTTGAGAGTCGCGTTCAGGCGCGGCAGCAATTCAGTCATGACGTGCGCCAGACTTTAGAGAGGCCGCCCTCCCGCTTCAAGCCGCGGTTCCAACGTTATTCCACGCCGGCGGGGACAGGTCGCTTTGTAAAGGAATTGTAAAAGTTGGCGACTTTGACTGGCCGGCACACTAGATTGGGCCGTGGAGAGCAGAGATGCCAGTTGCCAGCGCCAACAAGCCGATGACCGGGGAAGGAAAGACCCGGCTGCTGGTGATTGATGACGACCAGAAACTCTGCCGGCTCATCCGCGATTACTTGCAGCCTATGGGTTATGAAGTCGAGTTGGTGCACACCGGGCCGGAAGGACTGGAGCGGGCACGGGCCGGCCAGTACCAGGCGATCATCCTGGATGTGATGTTGCCCGGCATGGACGGCTTCGAGGTGCTCAAGCAGTTGCGGCGCACTTCGGATGTTCCCGTGCTCATGCTCACCGCCCGCGGCGAGGAGCCCGACCGGATTGTGGGCCTGGAACTCGGCGCGGATGACTACCTGCCCAAGACATTCTCGACGCGCGAACTCCTGGCCCGGCTCCGCGCCGTAACCCGGCGGTCAACCCGCGCGGCTCTCAGCGCCCGGCCCGCGAGCGAGCCAGAGATCGTCGTGGGCAAGTTGCGAGTCAACACCGCGGCGCGGGTGGTTCTGCTGGATAACCAGCCGCTCACGCTCACGCCGGTCGAGTTCGATCTGCTCGCCGCGCTGGCCCGCGCGCGAGGACGGGTGAAGTCGCGGGAGCAATTGCTGGAAGAGATCCGGGACCGTAACTACGACGTGTTTGATCGCTCGATAGACGTGCATATTTCCACCTTGCGCCGCAAGCTGGGCGATGATGCCAAAGAGCCGCGCTATATCCGCACGGCGCGGAGCGCGGGTTACCTGCTGATCAACCCCGACGCGTAGCCCGGCCACAACTTACCCTCCGACGGCAATGAGATTCCGCTTCCTGCTGCTGCCAAAGATTCTCGCCTGGTTGTTGCTGAACCTGGTCGTGCTGGCCGCCGCCTTCTATTTCGTGCTCAAGGTCCAATTCCGGTTTGGCCTGGATTCTCTGCTGGCGGGGCGGCTGGGCGAGCGCATTCAGGCCGTCAGCGATGTGATCACCGGTGAATTGAAAGCCAAGCCTGTCACCGACTGGAATGAGTTGCTGAAGAACTTCAACCAGGCCTACAAAGTGCAGTTCACTCTCTTTCGCCGGGACGGCACGCAAGTGGCCGGGGAGAGCGTCACCTTGCCGGCGGCGGTGGCGGCCAGAATCACCGAACGGCATGGGCCGGGGGAAGGCTTGGGCCGGGGCCCACCCGCCGGCAAGGGGCGGCGCTGGACACGGGAAGATGCGGCCGCCGAGCCGCAGTCGCGGTTCATTCTCCGCACCGAAACGCCGGCGCATTACTGGGTTGGTGTCTGCCTGCCGCTGACCGAGCCCGGCGCCAGCCGTCCGTGGCCGCTGACGCTTCTGTTGGTTTCGGATTCGCTGAGCGCCGGCGGCTTGTTCTTCGATCCCACGCCGTGGGTGATCGTGGGGTTTGGCGCCTTGCTCTTCTCCGTGCTCCTGTGGGTTCCGCTCGTGCGCGGCGTGACGCGTTCATTGTCGCAGATGACCCGCGCCACGGAGCAGATTTCCGAGGGACACTTCGAGGCCCGGGTGGACGAGAGGCGCCGCGACGAACTGGGCCGGTTGGGCCAGGCCATCAATCGGATGGCAGCACGGCTTGCGGGGTTTGTTAGCGGGCAAAAGCGGTTCTTGGGGGATATTGCCCATGAACTCTGTTCCCCGCTTGCCCGCATCCAGGTGGCGCTCGGCATTCTCGAACAGCGTGCCGACGAGAAGCAGAAGGCTTACGTGAACGACCTGCGCGAGGAAGTGGAGCAGATGTCCCGCCTGATCAATGAGTTGCTATCCTTCTCCAAAGCCGGCCTGACGCCTCGGGAAATCAAGCTTGAGCCGGTCAACCTGGCGGCGACGGCTCGGCGAGTCCTGGAGTTGGAGGTCCCGCAGGACGGGCAGGTGCGGCTCCAAATCCCCGACAACCTGTCGGTCCTGGCACAGCCTGAACTGCTATTCCGTGCCTTGGCGAATCTGGTCCGCAACGCCGTCCGCTATGCCGGCCAGGCAGGGCCCATTACCGTCTCTGCCCAGCGCATGGCTGACGCGGTTATGCTGACGGTGGCCGACCAGGGGCCGGGAGTGCCCGCCGCCTCGCTGCAGCAAATCTTCGATCCCTTCTTCCGGGCCGAACCCTCGCGCAGCCGGGACACCGGCGGCATTGGACTTGGGCTGGCGATTGTGAAGACGTGCGTCGAAGCTTGCCAGGGAACCGTCAGCGCCAGGAACCGTGCGCCGCAAGGTCTGGAGGTTCAGATCGTTCTGAAAGCAGCGCCCTGAGCAATCGCCCCCGGCCGGCAATCCTCGATGGAGCCCGGGAGCACCGCAACGCACCCCCTGCGGGCAGGGCTGCTGTGCCAGGCGTCGTGGTGAGGCTCGTGATCCGCATGACCAAACCACACAATGAGCAGCGCCGCACCGATTCCGGCCAGAAGCGCAAGGGACAGTTTGACCGAGTCATGCCGATGGAACTGCAGCTCCGGTAGAAGATCCGCGCCCGCAATACATAGGAACGTGCCGGCGCAAAAGGCCAGGGCGCAGCCGAGCCAGGCCGGATGCGCGTGCGCCCACGGGCCGGCGCCCAAGAAGAACAGGATCGCGCCCAGCGGGGTCACGCAGGCGAATGCCAGATTAACCCGGTTCCTTAAGGATCGCGCCGCGCCGCCGGCGGCCATCAAAGTCGCAATGGCAAGCGCGCCGAAGGGTTTGTGTAGAATGACGGCCAGCGCCGTGCCCAAGCCCAGTGCCCCACCGCACGCTTGCGCGTCCGAGGCCACAGCGGCAGCCATTGCCAGCCCGTCAAACACGGAGTGGAGCGACAATCCCAAAGCAACCCCCATCCAACTGAGACTGTGGGCGGATCGCTCAGCCAGCGAATGGGCATGTCCGCACGGTTCGAGCGGACTGCCCTCGGCGACATCGTGATGGTGGAAGGGCAGAAACCGCTGCAGGAAGAACATGAGGAGGAAACCGGTCAGCAGCCACGCCGCGCTTCGGTGGACGGAGCCGATTTCGTGAGTCGCGTGCGGCAGGAGGCCAAGCACCGACAACCCCAGCATCAGGCCCGCCACGAAACTGACGGCCACCTGCAGGCGGGTGTGGGTCAGCTTGAACAAAACCGGCATCATGCCGCCAACCAACGCCGCTACCAGAGCGAGCAGACAGTAACCGATCAGCAGCGCGGTTGGAGAATGAATCAGGGTGTTCATAACATCGAGAGCGGCAGAGTTGCCCGTGCTAGCACCTCATCCAGTTCCTGCTGTGAGGCGTTTCCCAGGAACTGGTAGCACAGCGCGCCTCCTCTGAACAGTGCCAAGCCGGGAGCAGGGGGAAGGCCGAAGCGCTCCGCAATCCCCGGCGAGCGTCCGGCATCCAGCTCGAATACCTTTAAGCGGCTGCGGACCTGGGGAGCCCAGTCCTCCAGCATGCCGAAAAGCCTCTGGTCCGTCCCATCGCACCAAACCACCACCAGCACTGGCAGTTCAGACTGGAGCACCTGCTGGCCGCAGGACAATTCATTCACCTTATCAATGCGGCAGTGCGTCATCATATCTCAATGCGTATTCCACCGCCGCCAGCGCGTGAATGCGCGTCGTGTCAAAGACCGGCATATTCACATCCTCGGCCCGGATCAGAAGCCCGAGTTCGGTGCAGCCCAGGATGATTCCTTCCGCCCCCATCGCTCCGAGTCCGTGCATAATGTCGGCGAGCTGCGCTCCCGACTCGGGCCGAACCGCACCGAGACACAGCTCCTCGTAAATAATCCGATGCACGGTCTCTCGATGTCTCGGTTCCGGAATAATCACTTGCAGGCCGAACCGATCAGTCAGTCGGCCCCGGTAGAACTCTTCCTCCATCGTGAATCGCGTTCCCAGCAACCCCACACACTGAAGCCCGGCTTGCCTCACCTTTTCGGCCGTCACGTCCGCAATGTGCAACAGCGGGATGCCAATGCCCGCTTGGACAGTGTCGGCCACCTTGTGCATCGTGTTTGTGCAGATCAGCACAAACTGCGCGCCGGCTCTTTCCACGTTTTGGGCAGCGGACGTTAGCACTTCAGCCGCTTCTGCCCACTGCGCCCGCCGCTGAAGCTCTCCCATCTCCGCAAAGTCAACCGAGTACATTATGCATTTGGCCGAATGCAATCCGGCCAGCCGCTCCTTTACCGCTTCGTTGATCAGCCGGTAGTATTCGATCGAGGATTCCCAACTCATTCCGCCAATTAGGCCAATAACTTTCATAGGCTGCTGTTGATGTGAGTTTGTTCTCGTCGCCGCCGTTTCGGCCGCGATCGGTGTCTTTGCTTTCCTACTAACTCTGCTGCTAATTCCAGCGAACAACGCACACCCTTCCCGGCCTCGGGGGGGGCGTAGTCGCAGATCAGCACGCCGTTAAGATGATCCAACTCATGCTGAATCACGCGTGCCCACAGCCCCACGGCAGCGAAGGCCCGCCTCTGGCCGCGCACATCGTATCCCGTGACCTTGATGCGCTCTGGCCGCCGCATGTTAACGTGCACGCCGGGCAGGCTCAGACATCCTTCAGAGAAGTCACGTGGCTCAGCAGCGTCCTTGACCTCGAAGTTGGTCAGGGCGAGGAAGCAATCCCCAAGGCTGCAAACGATCAGACGGCGTCGAACGCCGACCTGAGGGGCCGCCAGCCCGACACCCTGGTGATATTGCATCAAGGAGAACATCTCCTCGGTGAGGTCACGGAGCGCACTGTCGAAGACGTCCACCGGCTCGCAGATAGTGCGCAAGACCTTGTCCGGATAGAGCGCAAGGCTCAACCTGGGAGCAAGAGGGTGACCAGCATCAAGGGCGTTGCGTGGTTTCGCGTCAGCCCGGCCTTTGGGCAGGGGGGTGTTCACAATTCAGTTGGGGGGGGCGTAGCGTCTGTGGACGTCTCGCTGGAAGAGCCTGGGCATCGTGGTGCCCCTTCCGCGACGGGCCGATAGAAGATCTGTGCGCCCTGCCGGGCGCGCCGCACCAGGCCCTCAGCCTCCAGGTCGGTCAGGAACTTTAAGGCTTCGGTCTGTCTCATCCCCAAACCTTCCGCCAAATCCTCCACCGAGCATGGCCGCCGCCGCAGCAAGCCAAGGATAGCTTGCCGGGAAGGTTGCCATTCAGCCGTCGCTTGATGCCCCCGGTATTCGGCGATCACCTCGGCCGGCGGGTTGAACAGTCTGGCCAGCTCTGCAAGGCGCCGGGACGGAACGGCTAGCGCATATTCCTCGGTGGGCGGGCGGGCGGCGGTATTCAACTGCACCTTATCCGGCTGGATGCGCCGGACCCATTCGGCAAGCTGCCGAACCTGGGCGGGCAACGATGTGTAGCCGCCCAGCAACATAACTTCGAGCCAGTACTTGCCGGAGAATTCACGCCGAAAGGCCGCCAACCCTTCCACGAGGCGCTCGAAGGTCACATCGGCATGGGGACGGTTGATGAACTCAAACCGTTCGGGGTCAGGTGCGTCGAGCGACGGCAGCACAACCTCGGCCAGGGCCACCTCCTCGCGGACTTCCTTCTGCCAGAGTAACGAGCCGTTGGTCAGGACCGCCACCGGCACGTCAGACATCGCCTGGATGTGCTCGATGATCTCGCCCAGACGCGAATATAACGTCGGCTCGCCGGAGCCGCTCAGGGTGATGTAGTCCGGGCGGCGGGAGAGCTTGGATTTCAACTCGTCCAGCACCGCATCCATTGGCACCCACTCCCGGCGCTCGATGGTCTTGCTGGTGGTCCGGCCCAACTGACAATAGATGCAGTCGTAGCTGCAGGTCTTGAACGGCACCAGGTCCACTCCGAGCGAGCGGCCCAGCCGGCGCGACGGCACCGGGCCGAAGACGTAAGGTTGCTGCTGGCATTTCATGGCGCGAACTGGCCGGTGGTCAACAGCACCAAAGTGCAGGCGTGCACGACCTCCTTGCCGCCTTGGCGAAGCTGCTCGGCCAATGCGGGGTTCTCAGTGCCGGGATTGAAAATAACGCGGCGCGCACCGCTGCGCAGCAGGTCTTCCGCGATGGGCTGCTGGTTGCGGGGCGAGAGATAGACCGTGATCGTGTCCACCGCCGCCGGGATCGCGCCGAGCGCAGGAAAAACCGGCAAGCCGTCCACCTCCGCCAGCGCGGGATGAACCGGCAGCGGCGTGTGTCCATGCTCGCGCAGCATCCGCACGGCCTTGAAGCTGTAGCGCTCGGATTTGTTGCTGGCACCCAGCACGGCTACGTTCATCGCATGCCTTCTCCCGGTACCACCGGCCCCTCCCGGTCTGCCCACGCCCGCTTCACCACCTTCAAGCCTTCGCCCGCTGACCATCCTGGCATTGTCGGTTTCATGCCCGTGCCGGCTACTTGCCTTTGGGGAGCTTCTTGAACGTCATGAACCAGTCAAGCGCGTAGGCATCCGGGTCCGGCTTCTCCATACGCTCTTTGGCGGTGCCGCAAGACCCGGGCGGCGGCACGATGACGTCGTCGCCCGGCTGCCAGTCCGCGGGGGTGGCGCAACCATGCTTGTCGCTGGTTTGCAGGGCGATCAACAGCCGCTTGAGCTCCGGGAAGTTGCGCCCGTTCGACAGCGGGTAATACAACACCGCACGAATGGTGGCCTTGGGATCAATGATAAACACAGCCCGCACGGCCTGGGTGTCGCTGGCCCCGGGCTGGACCATGCCGTAGGCCTTGGCCACCTCCATCTTAACGTCGGCGATGAGTGGGAAGGTGACCTCGACGTTGGCCATGTTCTTGTACTTGATCTTCTCCTTGATGGTGCGCAGCCAGGCGATGTGGGCGTAGTGGCTATCTATCGAGAGGCCCACTAGCTCGCAGTTCAGTTTCTTGAACTCCGGCATCATCGTGGCGAAGGTCATGAACTCGGTAGTGCAGACCGGCGTGAAGTCCGCCGGGTGGCTGAACAGGATGACCCATTTGCCCGCGTAGTCTTTCGGGAAGTTGATCGGGCCTTGGGTGGTGTGTGTCTTAAACGCCGGCGCGGTTTCGCCGATCAGCGGAATGCGGGCGGCGGTTTCAGGAATCGAGGGTGTTGTCGTCATACTCTTATATACTTGTTGTGTGTTGTGGTTTAATGAATGTCCCATCATGAAAATACTGAGCCGGCCCTGGGTTAAGAGCTACAGGGTTTCCGAGGTCAGCCGGGTGGTGTCGCATTGTAACCTCAGGCTTTGCCGGTTGGCGACGCTGGGCCTTCGCTTAGACGCAGGTTTGCGAGAATGGGGCGCACGATCTCCGCGAAGGCTTGCGCGGCGGGGCTGGCGGCGAAACGCTGGACAAAGGGCGTGCCCGCGTCGCCGGAGTCCACGACTTGCGGGTCGAGCGGAACTTTTCCCAGGAACGGCACGCCCATTTCCCGCGCGAGCGCCACGCCGCCGCCGGCTTTGAACAGGTCGGTCGCGGTTCCACAGTGCGGGCAGACAAAGCCGCTCATATTCTCCACCACTCCCAAGACCTGCAGGTGGGCTTGCTGGCAGAAGGTGATCGAACGACGCACATCCGCCACCGCCACCTCCTGCGGGGTTGTCACCACAATGGCGCCGGCGGGGCGGCCCACTAATTGCGCGACCGACAGCGGCTCGTCCCCTGTGCCTGGCGGGGAATCAATCACCAGCACGTCGAGGTGGCCCCAGGCGACGTCGCGCAGGAATTCCTCAATGACTTTGTATTTCAACGGCCCGCGCCAGATCACGGCATCCCGCGGGCTTTGGAACAGGAAGCCGAGGGACATGACCTTGAGCCGCGGAAGGACCGTCACCGGCTGGAGCCCCCCGGGTTCCGCAGCCGGTCGGCAGTGCTCGCCTTCCAGCCCCATGAGTTTCGGAATGCTCGGCCCATGAATGTCCACGTCCAGCAGGCCCACCTCGCAACCTGCCAGGGCAAGCGACATCGCCAGGTTGGCGGCCACGGTGCTCTTGCCCACGCCGCCCTTGCCGGAGAGCACAAGAATCTTCTGGCGAATGGCTTGCATGCGAATCCTCAACGCCGGATCAACCGGTGGCGCTTGCGGCTTTGACCGGTCAGTTTCCGCGCCGGACGGCGCCTTCGGCCTGGCCGCCGGTGCGGCGGTGCGTTGGTGTTGATCGAGAGCGGCTCGCAGGGTGTTCAAGGCAAGCACAGGACAATGCTTGTGGTCGGCCGGCAGGCTGCCGACGATCGTTTCGACCTGCTGTGGCGTCAGGCGGGCGGCTTCCTCGAGGGTCTTGCCTTCCGCCAGCCGGACCGCCGCCGCGCCGCTGGCAATCGAAGCCCCGCACCCGTCGGTGGTGTATGTGGCGCGCACGATGCGCCCCGCGCGAACCGCCAGCCAGAATTCCATTGTGTCACCGCACGGACCGGTGACGCGCGCGTTGGCGTTGGCGCCTTTCAGCGGACCGAAACCGGCTGGCAGCGATCGGACACCGGGTTGAAAGAGAGTGCTGATAAGTTTTTCCATAGTTCAATTATTGCCTGCGCCGCCGGCCCCTGGTCGTGCTCCACGATGGGCTGGCCCTGGCGCTGCGCTTCGGTCACGGCCCCGTCGTAGGGAATCCGGCCCGCGACCGTGGCACCGAGCGCGGCGGCGCGCTGTTCTATTTGCGCCGTCATCGCCGGGTTCAAATCGTGCTTGTTCACGCAGACCCAGGCGGGAATTTCAAAATGCCGCGCCAGCGTCAGCACGCGCTCCAGGTCGTGCGCGCCGGAGGGGGTCGGCTCCGTGATGGCCAGGACGCGCGTTGCGCCCGTGAGGCTGGCCATGACCGGGCAGCCGACCCCGGGCGGGCCATCAATCAGGATGAGCCGCCGCCCGGCCGCGCGGGCGGCCTGGCGCGCCTGCTCGCGGACCAGCGTGACCAGCTTGCCGGAATTGCCCCGGCCCGGCCGCAGCCGGGCGTGAACCAGCGGGCCGAATCGTGTGTCCGAGAGAAACCACTCGCCGCTGTCTGCCGCCGCCAGCTCGATGGCCCCCTCGGCGCAGAAGTGGGCGCACACACCGCAGCCCTCGCAGGCAGCCGGGTCCACGCGCAATGTGCGCGGCACCCGCCCGTTGCCGGGGCCGTCCGGGGAAATGGCGTCAAAGCGGCATAATTCCTCGCACTTGCCGCAGGCGGTGCAGCGGCCGGGTTGGATGGATGCGCACAGGCCGCCGGTGAACTCCTCGCGCCGGTGGGGGCGCGGGTCCAGGACCAGGGGCAGGTTGGAGGCGTCCACGTCGCAATCGGCCAGGACCGGCTCCACCGCCAGCGCCGCCAGCGAGGCGGTTACCGAGGTTTTGCCTGTGCCGCCCTTACCGCTGAGCACGACCAGTTCGTTCATGCAGCAGATTCCTTTCTCACCCCTTGGATGACATACAGCACCGCGTGCGCCGGGTCCCGGCTCTCGAACACGATCGAGCCGTTGACGCCGAGAAAGTACTCCGTTTGAACGGTAAATACTCGTTTGATGGCCGCCTCGATCTCCTGCAGGTCCGAATGCCGCATCTTGCGCACATAGGAACGGTTATTGCGGAGCTTGTCCCGATAGAACGCGGAGGCGGGATTGAGCAGCATGGCGATGAATCGTCCGCCGCCGCTCAGGACCCGCATGGTTTCCGCCAGCGCCTTTCGCCAATCTTCAATGAATTGCAGCGAGGCGACAAATACCACCGCATCGAAGGCGGCCGGTGGGAACGGCATGTCCTCAGCGCGGCCAACCACCGTCCTGACCCCATTCGGCGCGCCCTCCAATACTTCCGCCGTCACGTCCAATCCGGTGACGCAATGGCCGCTCCTGCTGAGCATGCCTTCGACGACCGCCGGGCCGCAGCCCACGCTTAGAACCGTCCGGCAGCCCTTCAGGCAGCGAAGCAGATAATCCGCTTCGGCGCGAAACACTTCCTGCCAAAAGGCCGTGTGGCAGGATTCCCGGTAGCTTTGTATCTCGCGGGAGTCGCCTTCCATGTTGTCGGGGGCCATGGGCATTTTAAACTATCACCAGCCGGTCCGAGTCGCGGACGATATCGTAATAGTCCTTGAGGGTAGTAAGCGGGCAAATGGCCGAGCCCTCTGACTGGCGCAGTGTGTTGAAAACGGTTTCCGGGTCAGTCTGGTTAATAATAATGCCGAGTTTCATCTACTTCCCTTTCATTTCTGCACTTCGACCGTCAGACCCCGCAGCAACTGGTCGAAGACCGCCTGCTGCTCCGGCATGACCTCAACCATGAGTTGCCCGCGGGAATACGCCCGGGCGATGGCCACGTCGTCGGGAATCTCGGCCAGGATGGGCACCTTCGCCTGGGCGCACATCTGGCGTGCCGCATTCACACCGGGCTGCGCGCGGTTGACCACGACGCCGCAGGGCCGGCCCAGCGTCCGGGCCACTTCCAGCGCCAATCTCAGATCATGCAGACCAAAGGGTGTCGGCTCGGTCACCAGCAGGACGTAGTCGCAGTCCCGCACCGTTTCGATCATCGGGCAGGCCGTGCCTGGCGGCGCGTCCAGGATGGTCCAGTCCGCCGCTGGCGCGGCCCGCTTGGCGGCGCGAATAACGGGCGGGCTGCTGGCCTCGCCTACGTTAAGCGTGCCCGACACGAATTGAATCCCGCTGGCGACGCCAGTCTTGATCACTCCCACCGGATGCGGTTGCTCGGTAATGGCGCCCGCAGGACAGGCCCGCGCGCAGCCGCCGCAACTGTGACAGAGTTCGTCGTAGACCAGCGTGCGGTCCGGCAGACAAAGGATAGCGTTAAAGCGGCACATCCCGGCGCAAGCGCCGCAAAGCTGGCAAAGCGCCGGATCCACCCGCGGAACGAGTCTATGCACAGCAATTTCCCGGGCGACGGACGGCTTTAGGAACAGATGCCCGTTGGGTGCTTCGACATCGCAATCCACATAGATCACCGACTCGCCTCGGCCCGCCAGGGTCACAGCGAGGCTGGTGGCGACAGTGGTCTTGCCCGTGCCGCCTTTGCCGCTGGCAATAGCGAGCTTCACGTCTGTCAAGCCTGCCCTATTCTTAACCGGGCTGTTTCTCGGTTGGCGCGTTTGTCGCCGCAGGGTCTTGCGGCATCACGCCGCGCCGCCCCGCGCCGCGGCCAAACCCTCGGCCGCCGCCCCAGCCCCGGCCATGGCTGCCTCGGCCCCGGCCACCGCCCCAGCCGCGGCGCTGGCCGCCGCCACAAGGTCCCAAGCCCTTGCCCGCCGGCCCTTGGCCGAACGGTCCAGTTCCATCTCCCATTGGTGTCATAGTTTTGTCCTTTCGTTTACGGTTGTTTTCCGTGGTTAAATTGGATTCCCGCGCCCCAGCCAGGTCTGCTTGGCCGGCGTACCGGAGCCCCTCGCGCACTCTTTGCTCGTGCGCGTGCTACGGGGCGCTCTTTCTCAGTGGTGGCCGGACACATCTGCCTGCAAGAGCGCCCGCAATTGGCCGCCCAGGAAGGCCTGCACCGCTTGGTCCACAGTGCCGTCCTCCACGGCATACACTTGCATCCGGGCCGCTTGCAGCGCGCTCTGCGCCTTGGGGCCAATGTGGCCGGTGATGACCACCTGGACTCCCAGCCGGGCCAGCGTCTGGGCGGCTTGCGTTCCCGCGCCTTGAGCCGCGTTCACCCCGTCCGCGTTGTCCACCACGGTTTGCTGGCCGCTTTCGGTGTCCACGATGCGGAAAGCGCGCGCGCGGCCAAAGCGAGGGTCTACCGGCGCGTTCGCTTCGGATCCCTGGGCGGTAATGGCGAGTTTCATGTGCAACGAGGGTGGTCGTGGTTGTGGTCGTGGCCGCAGGTCGGGGTCCCGCCACTCAGCGTTCCGTTCAAAAACGCCAGCGCCAGATTTTCCGGCGTGCCGCCCGAGGCGCCCGCGTGGACGGCGATGCCGTTTTGCGCGAACAAATCCAGCGCGCGCCGGCCCATGCCCCCGGCAATGACCGTCTGCACGCCTTGCTGGTGCAGCCACCGGGGCAGCAAGCCCGGTTCATGCGGCGGCGGCACCACCAGGTTTTGGGTGAGGATTTGTTTGGACCCGGCGTCGGCCTCGATCAAGGCGAATTGTTCGCAGTGGCCAAAGTGCTCAGCAAGCCGTCCGGCACTCAGTGGAATAGCAATCTTCATTAATCTGTAGTCTCTCTATCTCTTCTATGTTGTTTGTGTTATCGGTGTCGCAGGTTAGCCCCAAGGCCAGCCCGCCGCGGCGCCTAGTCCCCAACAGGGGATTCCCCAGGACGCTCGCTTCCAACCAGCCCATCTCATGGGCCGCCGTCGGTGCCGGTGACGCAGCCTAGCGCCCCAGTCACCCATGCTCCGCCATCGGGGCACGCAGCCGATCCAGGTAGCTCGTTTAAGCTCCCTCCAGAAACCAGCCCCGCAGCCGGCTCGCATGCCTCTTCCGATAGCCCGCATTCGATTCCTATACGGCATACCTGACCTGCTTTCTCTCGTCTTATTCACCCGCGATGCGATGCTCATGGGTCTTGGGCCCAAAACCCCTTCGGCACCGGCCTCGCCGCCGCCCCGACCCCCAACGCCGACCGCAGCAGCCGGGCATGGCGAACTCCGGCTGCCCCAGCGTTCCCCCGCGGTAGGCTGCGATCACGGCATCAAGTTCCCCGCAGATTTGCGGCACGACGCGGATGCCCGCCTTTTCCAGCGCCGCCATCAGCCCCAGGGAAATCGCCCCGCAGATCACCAGCCCAATGCCCAGCTCGCGAAGACTGCGCACAATTCCCTCTGGCTGTTTCTCAAACAGCACCATTTCCCTGCGCTCCGCCTCGGCTCCGCCCTTCAGGCGGACCAGCACGAGCCGCGCCGCCACGTCGAATACTGGCGATACCCGGCCCTGACAGTTGGGAACTGCAATCAGCACGCCTCCGGTAATGCCAGATTCATGCCAGCACCGGCCCGGCGGCTGAATTGCGCCGTATCTCCTTTAAAATCAGGCCCGGGCGCGGCGATCGGCCCGGATCATGCGCGGGTTAAGTGATGCAAAATGCAATAGGCGCGGCGAGCACCCGTCGCAATCTGCCAGCCTACCCCTTGGGCCCGTCCGGCTTCCCGGACGCTATTCGCTGCTTCGCCTGCTCGATCATTTCCACCAGGCTCAGGACTTTGGAAGGAGGAGGCGAAGCGTTTGCCCGCTCGACCTGGGCCACGGTTTCCTCCGGCAGATGCGCCTGCAAGAAGCCGCGCACGTCGAATTGCTCCCACCAGCAGTTCAGAATCAGCCGGCACGGCTTCCCGCCGGTCTCTTGCCGGCAGTAACCGAAAGTCACCTCATGGCCGAGCCGCCGGCAACGCGGCAGCATGTCTTGATCGTGTTCGCTTAACATTTCGGCTTCCTCGCCTTCCGTGCGGGCGTGAGCAGCTTCTTTGAGCATTCCTGGCCCACCCAATACTGCTGCCCGGTCTGCGGGCCGGACTGGCCCAGCCGCGGTCGGGTCCGCACCTTCACTCCGGCGGCAATGCAGGCATCCTGCTTTTGGAGGTTGGACGCCTGCACAAGCCTGGATTGGTACCATTTACCCCGCCATCCCGAAGGTCTCAGAGTCAGGCGAGGTTTCACCCCGCTATGATGACAGGTCCGTTAATCCTTGCAAGCCCCCGGAAAGGCGATCTCAGGCCCGTATCGTGTCAGCCCGGGCGTGTGGCCTCGTCCGACCACGGTGTTACGACGGTGTCACCCCGGTGATATGCCGGTGTATCTCCCATGGGGAGCGCTCCCTATGGGAGATACACCGGCATATCACCGGCATCACACCCGCCCCCCGCCGTCGAGCCGCCGGGGGGACAGGAAGGACAAACGCGTGCGCGCCCGCGCAGACTGGAGCTTGCAGCGGCTTTCGCTGTAACAAACCGGTTATAGCGCGAGCGCGTCCGCCGCAGGTGTTACTCGCTGTAACTGAATAGATACAGCGTTGCCAGGCTTTCTGTTCGCCTATCGTTTTCAACTGCCTTGCAGGCAATCGTTGAACCGCGGCACGGGCTCCCGCAATCCGCAACCCGGAACCAATCCAACAAACCGCCCGCGCAATTCCCCGGAGCATATCAGGATCGGCGCCGCCAAACAACCAGTCTTCCGGTTTGTCCCCAGGACCTTTCTAGTCCTGCAAGTGGCTTGCACAAATGCCGGTTGCCGGTGTGCACGCTTTATGCTGATATTGTTGGTGCTTTGAAAGCCGCAGCACAACAACGACTGCTTGACGCCTCTCCCACAAGGCGTTTGGTTTCGGTCACGCTGCTGCTGCTGTTCCTGTTCGTGCTGTCCCTGACTCAATTCGAGTCGCTGCACCGCATTTTCCACCCCGAAGCCGCAGTGTCCGACCACACTTGCGCTGTCACTCTGCTCCGGACCGGCCAGGTGGATGCCCCGGTCAACATTCCGGTTGCCGCCGCCGCGCCCGTTCTCGCGCTGGCGGATGCGCTCCCATTTCTTGCTCCAGTCTTCGTCTCCTTCGAGTTTCTCCTCCTGCCGAGTTGCGGTCCTCCCGCGCTCATCTCCTGATCCATAGCCAGCCCTTCCCGAGGCGGCCAACCGCCTAACTGAGACAGCGTCCGCCGGGGAGGGAACCTCCAACCAATTCCGTAACACGGGCTCATTCGTGCCCCACATCGCCTCGCGCGATGCAAAACGATATGCCGAAAATGTTTCTTTCCAAAACGTGGAGCCGCCGCGGCTTCACCTTGATCGAACTGCTGGTCGTAATCGCGATCATTGCGGTTTTGGCCGCGCTGCTGCTGCCCGCTCTCGCCCGCGCGCGGGAAAGGGGCCACCAGGCCGCTTGCATGAGCAATTTGCGCCAGATTGGCCTGGCCCTGCACATGTACGCCGACGACCAGAACGGCTGGCTCCCGACAACGACCCACGGCGCCGGCACCAATGCATCGTGGATATTCCAGCTCTCGCCTTATGTCGCCAGCGTGGACCGCATCCGCCTCTGCCCCTCCGATCTCAAAGCCCAGCAGCGGCTTACCAACAACGCCGCCAGCTATACGCAGAATGAATTCGTCTTTGTGGACTACGTGGACCCTTTCGGGCGGGCTATCGAGTCCTATCGCAAGCTTGATGGACTCCGCAATCCCTCCCGCACGATCACCACTTTCGAGATATCCGATGCCGCCGGTGTCAGCGTCATGAACGATCACACCCATTCACGGCAATGGTCGCTGGGCTGGTCCGCGGTCACCGCGGACATCCAACCCACCCGCCACGGCAAGTCGGCCAACTACCTTTTTGCCGATCCCCACGTCGAGAGCTTGCAGGCGGCCAGGCTCAAGGCGCGCATCGAGTGCGGGGACAATTTCGCGCAACCGCCCGCCTAGGGAGCGGCCTGCCGCCACAATTTCATGGCGCACGCCATGATTCAAAAAAACAAGCACCCAAATAATATGAAAAAACTGAACAAAGAGCATATCGGTTATATCCGTCAGCTTGGGCTGGCGATCCTGTTAACCACGGGCTTGGCGTCTCAGGCAACAACCACCCTTTGGGAAGGGCACACCGATGTCGGCATCGTCTATGAAGACGGTGCGTGGAACCTTCACATTGGCCAGCACGAGGCCACCCCGCCGATGGAATACTCGCCCGGCGAGGCTATTCTGGGGGTAGACATTCTGGCCGCTTACCACACCGTCCCCGCCAACGCCAAATTCAGTTTTCTGGGCGCGTCAGGCAGTTCCGTGTGGATACTGCCTCAAGTGCAGGAAAGCGGGCTGCTTTTCCTCGGCTTCGGCACCGAGGAACTGTCCTCCGGGCTCTTCACTAGCGACGAGGTGACTCTGAGCCTGACAGCCGTCCGGGCGCCCGGCCAGTTCTCCGTCTATACGGTGGACGCGTTTGGCAGCCCGACGGTGCTGTTGAACTCGGGCGACGGCATCACCGCCGCCGACTCGATAGTGCTGGCGGCCGGCGGACATAAGCATGTGAATTGGGCTTTCAACACCCCAGGCACCTATGAGGTGGACTTTGAAGCCTCGGGCACGCTCGCGGACGGCAGCGTTTTCACATCAAGCGGTCCCATCACGTACACCTTTACCGTCTCCGCGGTGCCGGAACCGGGCAGCTTCGCCCTCCTGGCCATGGGAGGCCTGGGCTTGCTGTGGCATAGCCGCGGCAACCGCCGAGGCGCCAACCCGAGCCGTTAAGGGTATGTTCAAAAGACACGCCATTGCCGCCATGCCGGCTATTGCTTCCATGAGGAGGGCAATCCAGGCGCTTGCTTGCGCCTCGATGCTTCTCCCGGCTGGCGGCGCTCGCGCCACCTGCTTCTCGTTTACGCAAGAGCACGTGGATCTCCTATCCGTGCAGTGGGATGCCGCCAACAGCGTCCTGAGCCTGATGGCCTCGGACGATACCCACGGACTGCTTTACGCCAGCAACCAGTGTGTCGTGATCTGCCCGGAGTCCATGGCGTTCGCGCTGCCGGCGGGCACTCCCTTCGGCAACGAGGGCGATCCGCTATGGATTCTTCCCCAAAACTCCTACACGGGCGTGCCTTATGTTGGCGCGTCCGCCGAACAAATCTCGGCGGGCGTGTTCAACGACCCCTTCACGATTCGCCTGGTGCGCGTGGAGGGGCCCGGCCAGTTCATCCTCTGGCAGGCGGGCTCATTCGGTGAGTTCGATGTGAAGATGGATTCACGCGACGGCATCAGCGCCGCCGACGCCCTGACGATCCCGGTTGGGGGCCACTCTCATTACAATTGGGGTTTTACCACCAACGGCCTCTACCGCCTGTACTTTCAAGTCCTGGGCCAGCAGGTGGGGCAGAGCACCAATACCGTTTCCGCGGTGACTCCGTTCACATTCCACATCCAACCCCTGCGGCCGTTTGAAACGTGGACGGCCACCAACTGGCCCTGCGAATGCGCCACCAACATCGTCAACCCCGGGGCTGACCCCGACGGCGACGGGATCGTCAACGTGCTGGAATACGCGTTCGGAAATGATCCGCACATAGCCCTGGCCACCAACTTGCCCGCTTGTGTCTTCGTCTCGGATGGAGGCACGAACTACGGCGCGTTGCGCTACATCCAGGCCACGAACGCCTCGGATCTGAGCTGTGAAGTGCGCGTTGCCAACCCGCTGGGCGGGGCCGCCTCTGTGCTGACAAACATCGCCGGCATCCACGCCAACGGCGCCACAACCGCCGTCACCGTGCGCGATTCGATGCCTCGGGACCAAACCACCCAGCGTTTCTATAACCTCCGGGTGATCCTCCACGACCCATGAAGGACGCGGACCAGCGACTCGTTTGGGCGTTGGGCGTGTGCCGCAATCTCGGCATGCGCCTGACGCCTGGGCGGAGAAAGATTCTCGACGTCCTCGCCGCGCACCGCGTGCCGGTCAGCCTCGAGACCGTGATGCAAACCGAAGGCGTGCGCCAGGTCTGCGATGTAACTACCGCCTACCGCACCCTCATGCTCTTCCGCGAGATGGAGCTTGTTCGCCAGGTCGCCCTGCCGGCAAAAGTAAGGTTCTTCGTGCTTAACATGCCGGGCGAAAGCATCCACTTCCTCATCTGCCGCCTGTGCGGGGTCATCACCGAGCTTCCGCCGGAAGCCCATTGCGAGGCCATGGAGAACGCGGTCGTTGCCGCCCACTGCTATGCGCAGATTTACCACGAACTGCAATTCTTCGGCATCTGCCCCGCCTGCCAAAAACAGCCCCCGCGGGTCTTGAGTGCAAAACTGCCCGTCCGGCCCGGTCCGAACACCCGCTGAACCGCCGCCCGGTTCCGCAGTTGAAGAAATCCCGCTTCCTTCATCAAACCGCGCAGTTGCGTACAGCCAAACCAAGCTGGCAATGTGCGCGCCGTAAAAACACCCCGCAGTTCCGGCTCCGGCCTCCCCGGCCCGTCCTGCCCTACCACCTTCATCCGCACCCGATCGCGCATTTGCCGGCGTAGCGGGCGCTTCTCTTTTGCGACGCCGGCACAAGCCGGGAGTGAGACAAATTGCCCTTGCCGGGGATTGTCCTCCGCCCACTGCTCCCCTAAGCTGCCCGCATGGACCCGCCCTTCAACTCCGCCCAGACCTACAACGCCTTCACCTTCCGGAAGAGCGTGCTGGGGTTAATGCCCAGTTCCCTGGCGGCCTTCTGGTGGTTGCCTTCATTCCGGCGCAGCGCATCCTTGATGAGCAGCTTCTCCATGGATTCCAGCGTCATAGCCTTGCCCAGGCGCAGCGCTTCACCCAACGCCCCGCCTCGCAAGGGCGGCGGCAGGTGCTTGAGCTCGATCACCCCGCCCCGGCACAGCACGAATGCGTGCTCGATGATATTCTCCAGCTCCCGCACGTTGCCGGGAAAGTCGTGCTCCATCAGCCGCGCCAGCACGGCGTCGGAGACGCCCGCGATATCCTTGCCCTTGAGCCGGTTGAACCGGGCGATGAAATGGTCAATCAGCAGCGGGATGTCTTCGCGGCGATCGCACAAGCTGGGCAGATCGAGCCGGATGACATGCACCCGGTAGAAGAGGTCCTCGCGAAACCGGCCCTGCGCCACCAGCTTGCTCAGGTTCTTGTTGGTCGCCGCAACCACCCGCACGTTGGCTTTGACCGGCTCCACGCCGCCCAGCGGCTCATAGACCCGCTCCTGCAACACCCGCAGCAGGCGCGCCTGCATCGCCGGGGAAATGTCGCCGATTTCGTCCAGGAAGATCGTGCCCCCTTCGGCCAGGGCGAACCGCCCCGGCTTGTCGCGCCGCGCGTCGGTGAATGCCCCGGCCTTGTAGCCGAACAGCTCGGATTCCAGCAGGTTGTCCGGCAGCGCCCCGCAATTGATGGCCACGAACCGCTTGGTCCGCCGCCGGGACAAGTTGTGCAGGGCGCGGGCGAACAGCTCCTTGCCCGTGCCGCTCGCCCCTTCGATCAGCACGGCGCTGTCGCTCTCGGCAATCTCGGGCAGCAGTTCGAAGACCTGCCGCATCGCCGCGCTGCGCCCGATGATGTCCGAGAAGGAATTCTGCTGCTGCAGCTCGCGGTGCAGCGTCTCGACCACCCGCAGATCGCGGAAGCTCTCCACCCCGCCCACAATCCGGCCCCGGGCGTCTTTCAAGGCGGCGGTGGAGATGCTGATGGGGATCTTCTGCCCGCGGGCGTCAACGATATACACCACCTTGTTGACCACGGGGCGGTTGGTGGAGAGGGTCTGCTTCAAGGCGCATGCGTTCTCGCAAATGCTGGCCCGAAACACATCGCAGCACCGCCGGCCCACCGCCTCGGCGCGCTTGATGCCGGTGATCTGCTCGGCGGCGCGGTTAAAGAATGTCACGCGCCACTCGGCATCCACCGTGAAAACGCCGTCTGGAATGTAATCCAGCAGGTTGTCCAACATCGCGGCCAGCTTAAACCCAAATCCTTCTTTGTGCCAGTTCCATCCGTGTGGGGTTCCATCCGTGTGGGCTGAGGCTGTGGCAAAATGCCATACCGCTCCAGGCCAACCGATGCATTATGCCTGCAAAACGCGAGGCTTTGCCACGCTTTCGCTGGTGGCACCGCGCTTGCTCCCTGCCTCGCCAGCAATTATCCATGCCCAATTCCATCATGACAGTGTCAACCGAGTCTGGTCAGGCTCGGCTCAAGACCGTTCGGGCCCGTGCCCACCCCTACTGTGTCGTCTGCAGCCAGTCCAATCCCCTGGGACTGGGACTCAAATTCAGCGTGCACGAGGATGGGAGTGTGAGCGCCTCGTTCCACGGCCATGCCGCGCTTGAAGGTTTCCAAGGCTGCCTGCACGGCGGCATGATCGGCTCCTTGCTAGACGGCGCTATGACCAACTGCCTGTTCGCCCAGGGGCATGTGGCTATGACTGCCGAATTGAAGGTCCGCTACCATAAACCCGTCTCCATTGGGCAGGAGATAACTGTCCGCGCCTGGATTGCGCGCGCCCGGGCGCCCTTCTACCTTCTGGAGGCCGAACTCGACCAGGAAGGTTGCGCCAGGGCCACCGCTTCCGCCAAATTCATCGAGCGAAATGAAAGCACCGATCACCGTCACCACCCTGGTTGAGAATAGCGTCTATACCGGCGGCCTGCGCGCCGAACACGGCCTCGCCTTCTTTCTCCGGATTGGGGCGCGCAGCCTCCTGTTCGACACCAGCCAAAGCGATCTGCTCCTGCACAACGCGCTCAAGCTGCGCCTTAACCTGGCAGACGCGGAAGCCATCGTTCTGAGCCACGGCCACTATGATCACACCGGCGGCATCGCTGCGGCACGGGCCGCGGCACCCCAGGCCCGGCTCTTTCTCCATCCCGCCGCGCTGGCCGCGAAGTTCGCCGCCGGCGCCGACGGCACCAGCCGCTCGATCGGGATGAGCGAGGCGCACGCGGAAGCCGTCCGCAAGGCAGGCGCAGGCACCGTTTGGACTGCCCAGCCCACGGAAATCCTGGAGGGCCTCTTCGCAACGGGCGAGATTCCCCGTTTGAACGACTTCGAGGATACCGGCGGCCGCTTCTTTCTGGATGCCGCATGCGGCAGGCCAGATCCGCTTCTGGACGACCAGGCGCTGTTCTTCGACACGGTGGGCGGGTTGGTGGTTCTCTTGGGCTGCGCCCATGCGGGCGTGGTTAACACCCTCGAACACGTCCGCCATCTCGCGGGCGGGCGGCCGATTCATACCGTGCTGGGCGGCATGCACTTGTTGACGGCCAATCCCGACCGCATGGAAAGAACCATTGCCGCGCTGCGCCGCCTGGACATTCAACACCTCGCCCCCGCCCACTGCACCGGCCTGCCCGCGCTGGCCCGGTTGGGGGCCGCCTTTCCCGACCGGTGCTCGGCGTGCTCCGTCGGGACCAGCCGGGTCTTCGAGAGGTAAGCCTGCCGCCAGGCGGCATCAGCCACGGCAGCGCCGTCGGCCAGCCCGATGCAATCTACAGCTTGATCGAGGCCAGTTCACCGGGTCTTGCAGACGGGTGAGCGGCGGCCAACACGGGCGGTGACAACGGGGCGGGACCGACCCCGGTTCACCCTTGCCAGGGGCGGGTGCGCTTGGACTCGGGGCCGGACGCTGCGGCGATGACGCGGCGGGCCAGCTTGGCGTCTTCCTCGAGCTGCCAGTCGAACATGCCAACCAGGATGAAGTCCGCCCCGCTGTTAAAGGCATAGGGAAAGGCGGCGCGGGGCGGGATGGCGCCCGCCGCGAGAATCTTGAAGGCAATCCAGGGCTTCTTGACCGTCGCCATGAAGTCAATCACCGCTTGCGGATCGTTGCACCACGAGTTGTCGTGGGCGCCCATCGCGTCTTTCTCTTCGGGGCGAGGGGCGGTGTAGTAGTCGTGCGAGTGAAAGGTCTTCTGGTAGAAGTCCACGTCCAGCTTGGCTCGCTCGCACTCCACGATGACGCGCAGATCGTGGGCGGCGACGCCGGCGATGCGCCGCTTGGCTTTGATCAACTGAACGGTCTCTCCGACCTTCTCGAACTTGCCTTGCGCCAGCAGCGATTCGGCGGTGTCGCCGGTGATATGGACGCCGGCGGCGCCCTCATCAATGGCCCGCTGGATTTGGGAATAGCCGCCGCCGGCATCGAGGCGGACCTGGGCGATCCACTTCATCTTGCCGCCGCGCTTCCAGTGATCGAAGAGGTGGGAGTTTTCCTGCATGACCCAGGTGTTGATGGCGGTAATGCCCCGGGCCTCGGCCAGTTCCAGGGTCTCGCGGATTTTGGCGTCGGTATTGTAGCGGCGCGCGAGGGTGGAGACATAGCTGAGGTCGCGGGAATGCGACCAGCCTCCAATGAGGTTGCCGCCCAGCATGAGGCGGCTGAACTCTTGATGGGCGATCCGGCCGGCCGGCAGCGCCGGCTGCGGACCGGTGGCCGGGGCGCCGGAGGGGGCGGGCGGTTCAGGAGCGGGACTGGTTTGACCGCGCAGGCCCAGCGGAACGGCCGCGGACGCGAT
Organism: uncultured Verrucomicrobiota bacterium; assembly: GCA_964507045.1. Lineage (GTDB taxonomy): Bacteria > Verrucomicrobiota > Verrucomicrobiia > Limisphaerales > UBA8199 > UBA8199. Next base: position 107,454 of record CAZDOO010000006.1, read on the forward strand.
TAAGGAAGATTTGACGAATCCCCGCCGTGAGATTGGTTGTGCCATGGCCCCACGCCTAGCGGTTTCAGCAACCAGCGTCAAGGCTGCGATGCCGGTCAAGTCGTTCCGGCGCGCATCTCGCTTTCCGGCAATAGACCCGGATGCGCCCGTTGTGCGCGGCGCAACCCGACACACCCCCAGCCATGCCACCCACCGTCCCCATGCCTCACCCCTCCGTCTCCTCACCGTCTCCCCTCCCTAGCACCTCTCATAAATTATGAGAGGTGCTAGGG
>CAZDOO010000007.1:0-98025 GCA_964507045.1 uncultured Verrucomicrobiota bacterium
GCGCTCAAGTACCTGCAGTACCGCCACTTGCTATGAATTTCGGAACACCCTCCTTAGGGCTTCCGGGGAGAGGAGTACTTTGAAATCCATTGTGGGATGTGCTTGCGAGCTTCTTCCAGCGGGACGCCCTCGCCGCGATCCAGCGAGGCCAGCCCGTCCTGCACCGCCTGGCGGAATTCCAGTTCGTAGATGGCGTCAACCAGCGTGGCCTCCGGCGGCAGCTTCTCGGCCACTTCCAACAAGACTTCTTTCGTGCTCATACATCAATTCTTTAACCGATCTTGCCGGCAAATGCCAGCCTGCACCGCCGCTCGCCGCGGGCAACGATCTGCTACTTCAAAATTAACGCTATGACTTGGGCCGCAGTTGGCCGCCGCCGGACAAGGGGTAGGTCTTGCCCTCCAGCCACTTGTTCGCCGCCAGGCTGGCGTCGTAACGCACGCTGTAGCCGTTGCCGACGATGTTGCCGAGGGACAGCCCCGAGGCACCGGCGGCAGCCGCCAGGCTGGTCAGCGTGGAATCGGCGGTCACAACCCACTTGCTGGTCGCATCCATCGTGAGCGCCGCGTCCTGGATCGCGCCCGTGAGCGTGGTGCCGTTCTGCAAGGTGGCGCGGAGGGAACAATTGGCGTCAGCCACCAGGTCGCCCGCGAGGGTCTCCGCATCGGCCGTGAAGACGGCGGCACCGCCATTGGAGCCGGCCCGGCCCCAGCGGTCCACGCCGGCCTTGACCAGAACGCCGGAAGCAGCGGAGGCCTTCACCCCTTGGAGCGAGATGACGCCTTTGGTGTTGGTGACAAAGAACAGCGGGCCGGAGGTGGCGGTGAGCGAGCCACCGGTCATCGTGAAGGTGCCTTCGCGGCCTTCGGCGTCGCCGGAGAAGCTCTGATAGATCATGACGCCGCACCGGGCGGAGCCGGTCAGGGTGCAGTTGGCGAGCGTGATCGAGTTCCGGCCTTCGATCACCGCCGCCTCCGCGCCGGTCGAAATGAACTCCGTGTTATAGACGGTAATCTTGCCCGTGGAATAGATGCCGGGCGAGCCGCGGCCGGCGCTGGTCATTTTGCCGCCCGCGACCACAATGGTGCCGCCGCCGCGGTCGGTGGCGATGGCCGCGGCGCGCTCGCTGGTGGTGACAATGTTGACGTTGGTGAGGGCCAGCGCCGCGCCGGCCGTGGCCATGACGCCGTGGCCCCCGCCGCCCGTTGCCGTGATCGAACCGCCCGTCATGGCGACCGATGCCCCCGCGCCGGTGGCGAACAGGCCGTTGGCGCCCCGGCCGCTGGTGGTGACGGTGCCGCCGTAGATCGTGATTTGGCTGGCGCGGGTGGCCAGCACCGCCGCGTTCAGGCCGTAGAAGCTGCTATTCTCGGTCGAGGACGACTCGCCGCTGGTCTTGATGGTTGGATTGAACAGCGTCAGGTTGCCGCCACCGCTGACCAGGATGGCCGACACATCCTCCGCTGCCGCCGTGTAGGCTTGGTTGGTGGTGGTGGCCGTGCCGCCGTTCAAGGTGTACGCGCCGCTCAACTTGCAGGCGCGAGCACCGCCGCCGGGCGGACGTTGGGAAGGTCCGCCCCCGCCCGGACGCATTTGTCCGCTGCGCGATTCGCCGGGTCTGCCGGGCGGCCCGCCCGGACCATCAGGCGGCCCGTCCTGGGCCCGAACCGCGCTTGCGCCGACAACGAGGCACAACACGGCAACCAGCCGGGCCGTGGCCCAGATACTGCGCCTGCAATCAATTTGGGTGCGAACACAACTCCCGCTCGCAGCCTGTTTCCCGCCAGATGGTGTCTTCATGATGCGAAACTGTAACCGATAGTGCCTTAAGCGAAGATTAAGACCTCTCTCAAAGGATGCACTGGCGGTTGAAAGGCACACCCAGGAGCCCTTACTGTCTTATAAGTGGACAGGGCGCCGTTTACCGGTCCAGCGGAGAAGTGCCGGGTCCGAGCCGGCGCATCTCGCTTTCCTGCAATAAACCGGGATGCGCCGGTTGTGCGCGTTGCAACCTGACACCCCCCCGGTTCGGCCGAGCTCCCCGCTTCCCTGAACCCATCCCCGCACCGTCACCTCACCGTTACCTCACCGTTACCTCACCGTTGAACCTCTGCAAGCTTTGCAGAGGTTCAACGGTGAGGTAACGGTGAGGTAACGGTGAAGTAGGCCAGGGGGGAGCGGCATATGACCCGGTACTGGGCTTCTGGACCATCCGGGCCGCGAGCCGGCCCCGGCCCTTAAGGGGTGCGGCGGGCAGCTCGGCCTGTAACAAACGCCGCTATTCCGGTCGGTCCGGCCCGGAGTTGACCCGAAGGCCGGCGCCCCTCCCCCCCTTTACAGGACAGTGAGATGCGCCGGTCCGAGCCAGGCAGGTTTCCATTGCTTGCGACAGCCCGCCAAATCTGATTGGCTGGCGCGGCAAACATATGCGCCACATGAACAGCTTTGCTTCCGTTGCTGGCAGACCGTTGAACGCGAGTTCCACCCTGCCGGCCATTTCCCGCACCTCATTCAGGAAACAGTGGTTCGTCGGGCTCAAGCTATTGCCGCTAATGGTCGGTGCGGCCCTCTGCAATTGCGGATTGGCAGCCGAGACTACACCGGCCGAGACGCGTCCGGCGCCGCCGGGCGTCCAGGTGCTCCGGAACCTGGAATACGTCCCGGGCGGGCACGAGCGCAACCGGATGGACCTGTACCTGCCGGAGAAGGCGGCCCGCCCCTTGCCGGTGATCGTGTGGATCCACGGGGGCGGATGGACGAACGGCGACAAGGCGCGCGTGCCGATAGCCTCCTTTGCCACCAACGGCTACGCCATCGCCGCGATCAACTACCGGTTCAGCCAGCACGCGATTTTCCCGGCGCAGATTCACGACTGCAAGGCCGCGGTCCGCTGGCTGCGAGCCAACGCGGCGAAGTATGGTCTCGACGCGGCCCGCTTCGGGGCCTGGGGCGGCTCGGCGGGCGGGCACCTGGTGGCGTTGCTGGGCACCACGGCAGGAGTGAAGGATTTCGAGGGGCCGGGCGGCAACAGCGATCAGTCCAGCCGCGTGCAGGCCGTGGTGGATTGGTATGGCCCGACGGACTTCCTGACGGTGGGCTTGAAGGAGACCCGGACCCGACTGCTTGGGGGCGAGCCCCAGTCGAACAAGGAAAAGGCCATCAAGGCCAGCCCGATCACTTATGTGTCCAAAGACGCGGCGCCGTTCCTGATCATGCACGGCGACAAGGACAGAACGGTGCCGATCTCCCAGAGCGAGACCTTTGCCCGGGCACTGAAGCAGGCAGGAGCGGAGGTCACATTCGTCGTGGTCAAGGATGCCGGCCACGGAGGCCGCCTCTTTACCAGTCCCGAGAACCTGAAGCAGATCGAGGCGTTCTTCCACAAACACCTCGCCAGCCGGTAAGGCGAAGCTCGCAGGGGACCGCGAGCCCTGCCCGCACGCTCAATCCGCTCCGGCTCAAATCTCCACCGTCTTGCCCGGGACGGGCGCCGGGTAGCGGCCCTGAGCGTCGGCTTGCACCGGCGCGGGGCTCTTCTCGGTCAACGCATCCACGCTGGCGCAGAATTGGAAGCTGGAGGCCATTGCCTCTTCCCAGGTCACGATCTTGCCCATGTGCACCGCGGCGCGGCCCATGATGGCGCCGAGGTTGGACAAGGCGGCGCGCCGGGTCTCGTTGTGCGGCTTGTTGTTCCTGATGGCGCTCAGGAGCACGTCCCACTCGGCCTGCCACGGATTGATGGTTTCCTTGGGCGCGCGCCAGGCGAGGTTGGACCGCTCGGTGCGCTGGTCTTTGTAGATGTGCGTGGTGGGGGCGTGGATGTTGCCGGAGAACTGCGCGGCGCATTTCGTTCCGTGAACATAGGTGGCGAAGTCGGTGTAGCAATTGCTGAGGCACCGGTTCACGACCTGGGCTTTGGTGCCATCGGGGAAGGTGAATTCGACGGCGTAGCTGTCGAGGTTCTGGCCGCAGTCGGTGCTGCCGGCGATGCGCCCGCCGACGCCGTGGGCCGAGACGGGCCAGGCGTCCTTGATCCAGAAGCACTCATCCATCTGGTGGATCATCAACTCGATGAACAGGCCGCCGCCGGACCACATGAACTGGTAGGGATGCCCGGGGCTAAGCTGCCAGAGCAGCTCGTTCTGGCCCGGCGGAAACGGCGGCATGGCATAGCTGGAATCCATGCGGTAGGCCCGGATGAGCTGGATGTCCCCCATCGCGCCGTCGCGAATCTGCTGGATCAGCGCCTGCCGGGCCGCGGAGTGGCGGCACATCAAGCCGGCGGCGATCTTGAGGTTCTTCTTCTCGGCGGCTTCGCCGGCCTTAAGCATGCGCCGGATGCCGCCCGGGTCGGAGGCGAAGTCCTTCTCCATGAACACGTTGATGCCCTTTTCCACGGCATACTCCAGGTGCGGCGCGCGGAACGCGGCGTGCGTGGCCAGCATCGCCACGTCGCCGGGCCGCAGGCAATCTATCGCCTTGCGATAGGCGTCGAAGCCCAGGAACCGGCGCTCGGGCGGCACGTCAATCAAGTCTCCCAGGCTTTGCGTCAGCGCGGCGTGCGACTGGTCCAGCTTGTCCTGGCGGAGGTCGGCCATGGCGATCAGCTTGACTGGCCCGCCGGCGCCGGAGAGGGCGGCGCGCTTGGTGCCGCCGTCGTCCCCCAGCACCAGCCCGCCGGCGGACATGGCGTTGGCCACCGCGCCGCTGCCCCGCCCGCCGCAGCCAATCAGGGCCAGGCGGATGGTGTTGTCTTCGGCGGCGTGAACATGCGGCAGGACCACGCCGGCGAGAGCCGAGGCGGCGGCGAACCGGCCGGTGTTCTTGATAAACTCGCGACGGGAGGTGAGGGGATTGGGATTCTGGTTCATAAGTGCTCAGTTCCTGACTTTGGTGCAGTTTCGTCTATTGCCGGGGTGCGATTAAGCTCCAACGAGCCGCTGCCCGCGCGTGTCCTTCGGCATGGGAACCGATCTTAGCGAGTCACAGCTTTGACGCTAGCCTCAAATGTGCCGCCGCCGGCCGAGGGTGATTAAGCCCGCAGCCTGCGCGAAGGAGGTGCAGCCGCGGGACACCCGCTCCTTCCTGCTCCCAAGGCGCTTGATACAGACGCTGGGAGCGCTGCCTGGTGTCAGCAGGTCGAGCTGGCCGCCGTTTGACTTGCGTCTCCCGCGAGCCGACTACAGGCTGTCGTTATGAATAGGGCCGCCGTTCTTCTTGCAGCAACCGTTTTGATCCTGCCTGGCGTTCGCTCCGTACGGGCCGCCAGCAAAACCCCGGGCCGCATCGGCGTGTATGCCCGCCTTTACGATGAGGCGGCGTCGCCGGACAAGCTTCGTCAGGCGATGAAGCAGATCAAAGGCGCGGGAATTGACTTCATTTTTCCGGCAGCCAAAGGCTCGGTCGTCTATTGGGACAGCCGCGTGGCCCCGGAGGAGCTGGTCAAGAACCGGGACTACCTGGATCGAATCATCCGCTGCGCCCATGCCGAGGGGCTGAAGGTTTACCCGGTGTTCTGCGTTGCCACCGAGGGCGGCGAAAGCGGACCCAACCTGCTGCTGAAGCGCAATCCCTCGTGGGCGTTCTTCTCCGACGGCGCCCGGCGCGGCTACATAGACCCCGGCAACGCCGACGCGCGGCACTACGAAGTCTCGCTCATCAGCGAGCTGGTCAGCAAGCACGACGTGGACGGCTTGAGCCTGGACTACTGCCGCTGCCCCAACCGTGTGGGCTACACCGACTCCGGCCGGGCCGAGTTCCTGAAGAAGCACCACGTGGACCTCGCGCAGATTGCCGGCGCCGGCCCCGAGACCCTCGATACCGAAGGCGGCAAGCGGGCGACCCGCTCGACCGCCGCCTCTGCCCGCGCCAACCCCATCTGGCCGGAGTGGCAGAAATGGAAGACGGCGCAGATCAACACCCTGGCACGCGAAATCCGTGCCGCGGTAAACCAGGCCAAACCCGGCCTGCCCATCTCCAGCTACGTCTGGGGCTACCACACCTACACGAACAAATCCGAGGTCTGCCAGGATTGGATCACCTGGATCAATGAAGGCGTCCTGGACTGGATCAACCCCTCCGGCTACCGCTACACTGACGAATCGTTCCTCGAAGCCGCGCGCCTCAACCGGGAGCATGTGCCCCAGGGGTGCCCCTGCTATATCACCATCGGCGTCAAGACCAGCCATGGCGCGCTCAAGAACGCCACCGAAATCCGCAAGCAGATGACTGTCGCCCGCCAGTGCGGCGCGGACGGCCTGGTCTTCTTTACGTGGGAGGCCCTGCGCCCGTTCGCCGACGAGCTGGCCGCCGACATCAAGGCTTACGGGCCAACGAAGTAAGCGCGGAATAGATGTGGTTCAGGGCGCCAAGCCCGGATCGGCCGGGCAGTCTGTCGAGACCTTCCAGCGGCCGTTGATCCCTACTCTTCGGTGAATGCCGTCACCCGTTCCACCTCTGCCAGGGTGGTCAGACCGCGCAAGACCTTCTTCAGCCCGTCGTGGATCATGGGACGGTAACCGTGCTCTTCGGCCAAGGCCTCGATGTCGAGGACAGAGGCGTTGCGGGCGACGAGGTGGCGGACCTCCTCCGTGAGCATGAAGATTTCATGGATGGCCAGGCGCCCGGCATAGCCGGTTCGGTGACAAGCATCACATCCGCGACCGCGCCACATCTTCACCGTCCGGTTGCCGAGATCGCCGAAGTAACGTTCGGCCGCGTCGTCCGGCATTGGTATCTCCTCCCGGCAGGAGGGGCAGATCCGGCGCACCAGGCGTTGCGCGCTGACGCCGATGAGCGCCGGGGCAACCAGGAACGGTTCAACACCAATCTCGATGAGCCGGGTGACCGCCTGGATGGCGTTGTTGGTGTGCATGGTGGTCATCACCAGGTGGCCGGTAAGCGCCGCTTGCGAAACCATCTTGGCGGTCTCCATATCCCGCACTTCACCCACCAGGATAATGTTGGGATCTTGCCGCAGAAAGGTGCGCAAGGCGGTGAGGAAAGTCAGATCCACATCCGGATTCACCTGCACCTGGTTAATGCCGGGCAGACGATACTCGACCGGATCCTCGACGGTCATGATATTAACCCCGGGCCGATTCAGATGTTTGAGGACGGCATACAGGGTCGTCGTCTTGCCGGAACCCGTGGGGCCGGTGACGAAGAACACCCCGTTTGGACAGCCGGCGATCTGCTTGAGAGTGTTCAGACTGGCTTTCGACAAATCCAGCTCCTCCAGGAGCGGGATGGGGTGGCCGCGCATGGAGCCGAGCAGGCGCAGCGCAATCTTCTCACCGTAAATGGCCGGCACACTGGAGAGCCGCACATCAATGGAGCGGGTCGCGAGGTTTAGCGCGATGCGACCATCCTGCGGCCGGCGTCTTTCAGAAATGTCACAACCCGCCATGAGCTTGAAGCGCGAGGCCAGCGGGGGCAGCAAACGGCGATCCAGGTGGAAGCGCTCCTGGAGGATGCCGTCAATACGCAGCCGGATTCGAACGTCGCGTTTCGACGGCTCGATATGAATATCGCTGGCTCCTTCCTTCAGCGCGCCGATCAGGAGCTGCCGGGTCAATTGGATCATGTTCTGGTCGGCCGCCACTCCCGCCAGGCGTTCCGGGGTGGCTTCGGTTTCCTCCACGAACAGATGTTTCAACTCAACTTGGGCCTTGGCTTCCTCCAGCACGCCGAGCGTCGTGTACTGCACCTCGATGGCATCCTTGATTTCGCTCGGCAGGCTGAATACGGCATTCACCGGCAGGGAGACGATACGCGCGGCATCGTCCAGGACGGTGAGATTCAGGGGATCAGCGGCGGCAACGGTGATGCTGTCAGCAAAGCGATAGATCGCGATCAACTGATGCTTGACCGCAAAATCGCGCGGGAGCAGTTTGACCACCTCGGCCTGGATGAGCGTGCGGTTCAGGTCCACATACGCCACGCCGAGCGCATCGCCATACAACTGGCAGAGTTCCGCCTTGGACGCCTCCTGAACCCCCACCAGCTCTTCCAGGATGGCCAGCGGCGCGTGGCCGTGCCGCAGGGACAGCTCTTTGGCTTCCTCCGGGGTAAGCAGCCCCTTGGCCACGACCAGCTTCAGGAACGAATTACTCCTCATGCAGAGATAGCTTTGCGCCGGCCTGCTGCTTGCGACGGCGGCTTTCCTCGATCAATCGGCGAATGTCGTCCTGGGAAAGAATGCGCGGCGCGGTGCGGCATACTTGTTCATCTTCGATGATCTCAGCGAGGAGGGCATCGAGATTAAAGCGCGGATGCTCAACTTCCGGCATAAGTCACTTCGGCGGCGCGTTGGGCGCCGATTCGTTCACGCAATTCGACGAGAACCCGGCAAATCTCATCAATGGGCGTATCTTTGCGCAGGTAATCCGCCGCGCCTTTCGTGATGCAATCCGTCACGGTGCGTTCGTCGGCCATGGAGGTTAACATCACGATCTTGGCGCCGGAATGGGCGGCAATAATCGCGGGCAGCGCGTCCGGGCCGGTTCGATGCGGCATGCAGACATCCAGCAGCACGATGTCGGGTTTCGTGCGGGTAACCGCCGCCACCGCCTCTTCACCGTTGGTGGCTTCGGCCAGGAGCAGAAACCCAAGCCGCCGCAACACTCCGCGCAGCAGCCAACGGCTTGTCAAGTCATCGTCGGCCAGGACCACGGTACACGCCGGACTGGCTGGTGTTTGTTTATTGCTCACAGACCAGTTTCCAGAAGCAAGTTTGGTACCGTCGCAAGGCCGAGAATGCCTTAAACGGAGGTTCCTGGGCGCGCCCGGGGTTGCCGGGGCGCAGGTGAACCATTCCGGTGCGGGCCATTTCCGGTTGACAACCCTGGTTCTGCTGCCTAGTATTTCTTCTGATACGAACCAAAACCAGGAATTCATTCCCAGTTTGTGCATCGTTATAAACCGGAACCTGACATCGTTCCAAGAGGAACCTCCATCCCCACGCATGGGCTGCGCTGAGACTACGCACTTGCAAGACCACAATCGCCTCCCCACCACATGAACACACTTCAACCGAAACTGCAGCGCCTGGTAGCCGCATTCGTCCTGGGCGCGCTGACCCTCAACCTGGCCATCGCCGCGGATACCGAAACTCCGGGCCCGACCACCCGCAAATCCCCCGATTGGCTCCGAAGCGCGGTCGTGTACGAGGTCTTTACCCGCAACTTCTCCCCCGGCGGGGACTTCAACGGGATCACCGCCCGTCTGGACGAGTTGAAGGACCTGGGCGTGGACATTGTCTGGCTCATGCCCATCAACACAATTGGCGAGAAACTCCGGAAGGGCTCGCTCGGCAGCCCCTACTGCGTGCGTGACTTCTACGCCATCAATCCCGCCTATGGCACCACCAACGACTTCAAGCGGCTGGTTTCCGAAGCACACCAGCGCGGCCTGAAAGTCATTATTGACATCGTGGCCGGCCAGACCGCCTGGGACAGCGCCCTCATGGCGCATCCCGAGTTTTACCTCAAGGATGCCAAGGACCAGATCATTCCTCCCAACCCCGCCTGGACGGATGTGGCGGGGCTGAACTATGCAAACAGCGAGCTGCGCCGCTACATGATTGACATGATGAAGTACTGGCTCAAGGAGTTCAGCCTGGACGGGTTTCGCTGCGACGTGGCTTACACGGTGCCGATTGATTTCTGGGAAGCCGCCCGGACGGAACTCGAGAAGATCAATCCCCAGCTCATCATCATCGCCGACGCGGGCGCCAAGCCGGCCCTGCTGACCAAAGCTTTCGACATGGACTATGCCTGGAACCAGTATTCCTGGCTCAAGAGCGTCATGGACAGCGTCTCCCCCGCCGATGCGCTGCGCCAATCCTGGGAACACACCCAGCAGCAGTTTCCCAAGGGCGCATTGCACCTGCGTTTCACCGACAACCAGTCCGAGACGCGGGCAATTGTGCGTTACGGCGTGCGCGGCGCCCTTGCGGCGCAGGCCCTGATGTTGACGCTCGACGGCGTGCCGCTCTTCTACAACGGCATGGAAGCAGGGGACGCAACCGAGTCGGGCGATCCGGCCATGTTCGAGAAGATGCCGGTGTTCTGGCAGCCCGGAGGACGCCCGCCGCTGCGCAACATTTACCGGGACCTCATCAAGCTGCGCAAACAACACCCCGCATTCTGCAACGACGAGGTGGTTTGGGTTACAAACTCGGCCCCGGCGGAAGTGGTCAGCTTCCTGCGGCGGGATGCCAAGGACGAGTTTCTGATCCTGATCAACCTCTCCAGCCGGCGCGTGACCGGGACGGTGGAATCGGCGGCGGAAAAGGGCTTCGAGCCGGTGGCAATCAATGGCCTGCCCGGCCCGCTGGACACGGCCCTGCCCGACTTCTCCCTGAACGGCTACGGCTGGTTCATCTATCGCCGGGCCCTCGCCAAGTAAGCGGGAGAGAACGACCGGCATTAACGCCGGCCAGACACCTGCCCAACTCCCGCTGAAGCCGGCGGGTAAGTCTCCCATTGCGCTTGCTTTGCCGGCCGTCTGCTTGTCAAATCCGGTGGCGCAACGCAGAGCATGATTATGAAGCAGAACCTTCACTTCCGGCTCCTACTCGCCGCTATGGCCGGCGTGGGGCTAACCTTGTGTGGATGTCACGCGCCCTCCGCAGACGGCGTTGCGGCCCAAACCGCGGCCCTTCGCCCGGTTGACTGCCGGCTGACGGTCGCCGCCAGCCGGTTTCAGAAGGCCGCAGACGGAAGCTGGGAGACCGGCGCCATCAAGCCGGAGTTCGCCTTCGACGAACTGATCTACTCGTGGCACCTGCGCCTCGCGCCCGGGGAAGGATTCCGCCTCTACCTGCGGGCTTGCGCGGAGACGGGCGAATACTCGCCCTGGCTCTATGGCGGCTGCTGGGGCAAGGTCAAACCGGCGCCTAAACGCACGGAGCCTGAGTTCACCTGGGGCAAGGTGGCCATGGATCAACTGCTGCTCAAACGCAAGGCCGCCTGCTTCCAATTCCGAATCGTGGATGAAGGAGAATCCGCGATGCGCGAACCGCCCGCCTTCTCGGTAGTGGTTACGGACAACTCCCCGCCGCCCGCGCTGGCCCGGCATTACGCCCCCAAAGGCGACACTCCCGCCGTCCCATCGCTGATCCTCGACCTGCCCTTGCGCCGCCAAGCCGACTCACACGGCAAGCCAATCCCGGACCGCTGCCAATCCGCCGCCCTGGCAACCGCGATGGAATACTTCGGCAAGCCGGTCGGCCTGGAGGACATCGTCCCGCTGACCTACGACGTCGAGTATGACTATCCGGGCATCTGGCCGCGGACGATTGGCGCCGGCATCCAGCACGGATTTGAGGGCTATATTGACCGATTCCGCGATTGGGATTCCGTCCGGAAGGCCGTGGCTGAGAACAAGGTCATCCTCTGCTCGATCAAGATGCTGCCGGGGGAATACAAAGCTCCCCCCTATCCCAAAATCGGCGGCCATATCGTGGCGTTGAACGGTGTCACCGACGACGGGCGCGTGGTAGTAACCGACTCCGCGCTCTGGAAAGACGGCCGCGGCTACCGTTTGCAGTGGTTCCAGGAAGACTTTGAGAAAGTGTGGATGCAGACCAAGGGCGGCGTCGGCATGGTGATCTGCCCGCCGCCCCAAGCCGCGATGAAACTAATCCCCAATCTTCCGCCTTTTCCCGTGGACCGCCTCAAACCTGCTGCTCCCGCAAAACCGGCCGGAGCTTCCTGATCAGGCGGTAATCCTATCCGGTTGGACAGACGGCGCCGCCCGCACGGTTACCTGCCACTGTTCAGCACCGTAATCGAATGGGCCGGCAATAGGATCGGCTCGTCAAGACCAACCGCGGGCAAGGGCTGCGTGGTCACGGCCTCGGGCTGTCCCGGAACGTTGATCGCAACCAGGCTTGGACCGCTAACCCTCCAAGCCTGCGCGGTGCGCGGGAGTAACCCGGCGGCAGCCTTCAGCGACAACACCACTTCGTCGGCCGCCGAGTAATTCACCACGCCGACCGAGAGGCGGCCGGTCTTCCGATCCAAAGCCGCGACGGCATCCACCGGCACCTGCGCGCTGAGTTGCAGCGGGACCACACTTCCGCCGACTTGCGCGCGGTAGAGCGCCAGCAGGTGCCCCACCGAATCCAGCACCGCGTAATTCCGGCTGGTCTTAATCGCGCCGATGACGTTGACCATCTGGGCCCAATTGGCCATGGAGACCACGTCGGCGGAGCGAATCAGTTCATGCAGGGCGCGGGCTGATGCCAGCCCATCCCCAAGCGGGTAGTAGTGCTCGAAGGCGCCTGCGCCCGGTCCATCGGGCGTCTGGTTCCAATCGCGGACGATGCCCCATTCGTCAATGGCCAGCCGGACTTGGTTCAGCTCGGAGCTGCCGCCGGCAAGCCGCTGCCGGTAATCCGCGACGAGATGCCGCACCCCGTTCAGCACGCTGGCGGAGTAGGCCGGAAACGCTTCCTCGTACTTCGCCGCATCCTCAGCGGTGAAGGGGACTCTGAACTTGCGCTGGGTGTAGTGATGCGCGCTGAGCAGGTCCATGTGCGCGGCGCTGATGGGCAGCAGCGCGTCGTTCCAGCGGCCGGGCGAACCGACGGCGATGATCTTGAGGTGGGGGTTCTTCGCCTTCATCGCGGCGACGAACGAATTGTGGCGCAGCGCGTAACGTTCAACCGGCACGCTACCCAACTGCCAATCGCCGTACATCTCGTTGCCGATGCCCCACCATGTGACCCGGTATGGCTTGGGGTGCCCGTTGCGCGCGCGCTCCGCGCCCCAACGGCTGCGGCTTGAGCCGGTCGCGTATTCCACCTCCTCGGCGGCGTCCTGCACACTGCCGAGCCCGGTGTTTACCGCGATGTAGGGTTCGGTGCGGACCTCGGCGCAGAACCGCATGAACTCATCCAGCCCAAAGTCGTTATCCTCGACCGCGTTCCAGGCGCGCTCCCACCGCGGCGGACGCCGGTCGCGCTCGCCAATGCCGTCTTTCCAGTTGTAGCCGGACACGAAGTTGCCGCCCGGCCAGCGCGTGATGGGTGCATTGAGCCGCTTAATCAATGCCAGCACGTCCGCGCGCATGCCGTGGATGTTGTCGGCGGGCATGAGCGAGACGCACCCGACCCACACCAGCCCTGGCTTCACCAGCCGGATAGAGAAGGCAGCCGACTCCGTCGTGGCCCCGGCTTTGAACCGGAACGGGATGCGGCGGTATTCCTGCCCGAGGCCGGTCAAGGGGACGGTTTGCCGCCCGGCGGCGCCTTCGCCCCACGACAGCACGGCCTCCAATGCGGGCTCACCGCTGACGGCCGCGGCGATGATGTAGCCCTCGTATTCCTTGCCGGCCAACACGCCGATATCCTTTTGCGATATGCCACAATCGCCCGCGCCGCGTTGCCACAGCGCCAGGCAATGCTCCCCAGCGTAAGCCCCCGCCGAGTCGAGAGACACATCGGCGAGCGCGGCGTCCGAACGCGTCACCTGCCAGGGCGACTTGTCGAGCGCCAGCAGGAACTTGCGGTCCTGAAGCTTCTCCGCCCAGATGCCATCGTGGATGCAGCGGCCCAGGTGCTCGATGAACTGTCCGTAAATATAGGGCGAGATGGCGGGGCCGGGGCGGCCCAGATCGAGTGACAACACTGCCTCGGAAGGAGCGGCGGCGGCCCGGACCGTGGCAAGCAACAGGAGGAAGAGAAAGCGAACGCAGGGAATCATGCCGTGCAGCGTATGCGAACGGCATCCGCCGTCAAGCCGCGGGGACGCGGAAGGTCGCACCCGAGACGGAGGCGCTCCCCCATTACTCCCCGTACCCGTGCGCCTTGGCACGCCAACCGAGCGCGCAGGCGGCGGTGCCGAGGACCGCGACGATGAGCATGCCGATAAACCCGGCATCCCAGCCGTAGGTTTGCACCAGCTTGCCCAGACCCCAACCCGACAGCGTCGTGCTGGCGTAACCGAAGATGCCGGTCAAGCCGACGGCGGTGGCGGCGGCGCGCTTCGTGGCGAGGTTGGCCGCCGCAATGCTGATGAGGCATTGCGGGCCGTAGATGAAGAAGCCGGAGAGGCAGAGGAACAGGGTATTGAGCCAGGGGGATTGGCCCGCCACCTTCCAGAACAGCAAAACCGAGACGCCCGCCATCGCCATGTAAAACACGCACGAGCGGAAACCGCGCCCGCCGAATAGCCGGTCGGTCAGCCAGCCGCCGATGAGCGCGCCGGTCATGCCTGAGATCTCGAAGCCGGCGACCATCCAGCCGGCGTTAGTCAGTTGGAGGTGCTTGGCTTGCGTGAGGAGCGTGGGGCCCCAATCGAGCATGGCGTAGCGGATCGTATAGACGAAGAAATTCGCCACGCCGAGCAGCCAGATGTAGGGGTTGCTGAAGACATACTTCACGGCCACGGCTTTCCAGTCATCGCTTTCGGTCGCGGCGGCCTTGCTTTCGGTGCCTTTGACCTCCGGCAGGCCCACCGACTGCGGGGTGTCGGGCAACGCAAACCACAGGAACACGGAGCAAAGGAAAGCAATGCCCGCCGGCACAAAGAAGCACAGGCGCCAGTTATGGTAATAGCTGAGCAGATAGCTGCACATCACCACCACCAGGCCGGCGCCGATGTTGGTCGAGGCGTTCCAAATAGACATCTTGGTCGCCAACTCCTTGGGCGGCACCCAATGGGTGAAGGCCCGCGCGCAGGGCGGAAAGCCCATGCCTTGAAACCACCCGTTGATCATCCAGAAGAAGCCCAGCGCCGCCACCGCCGAGCTGAAGCCGAACAGCACGTTCATCACGGCCGACAGGAACAGACCCGTGACCATGAAGGTGCGGACATGGCAGCGGTCACCAAAGAAGCCGTTCACGAACTTGGCCACGCCGTAGAGCACGCCATGCAGGGTCAGGAACAGCCCGAGGTCCGCCTTGGTCACGCCCAGGTTCTGCTCCATCACCGGCATGGCGATGCTGAGGTTCTTGCGGACGAAGTAGAACGTCGCGTAGCCGACGATGGTGGCGATGATGATCCGCCGTTCCCAGTACCTGTGCTTGGTCTTGATCTCCGCCGGGTCCGTCAGCATTACCGCCGCCGCCGGCGCGGGCTCGAACAGCCGCAACAGTAAAGGAAATCGTTTATGCCCGCTGACTTGCGGGCTGGAAGCTTCGATTCGTGGCGCCGGCGCTGACATCTCGACAGAGAATGCCAGAGCCGGCGGGGAAGAGAAAGTCCCTATTTAGCGGCCCACATCCGGGTGTAGCGGTCCAGCTCAGCTTGGCGGGTTTCCGCAGACCAGCCGAGCAACTCGCCCATCCAGTTGGCGACCTGCTGCGCCTTGCTGGCAGCGTCGCGGTAAAACCAGTGCCAGCTCGTCCGCCGCACCATGATGTCGTCCAGGTGCACCGCCCATTCCCGGGTGACGTAGTGCTCGACCGGTTGCCGGCCGAAAGCCGGCGGCGTAAGGCCACTCACGCCGGCCGTCTCGCTGGGCGGCAGCAACGGCTCCTGCGCTGTGCGGCACGGCGCCGCCGTCACCGCCGTCCCTTTGAGCCCTTTGAGCTTCTTGACGATCTGATCCACCGTCTGCTCGCCCATGTGCCGGTAGGTGGTCAGCTTGCCGCCCGCCACATCCCACCAGCCCGGCTCCGGGTTGTGAATCTCGTGCGCGCGGGACACGTCCGACGGCCCGCCGTTCGGATTGGCCACCAGGGGGCGCAGCCCCGCCCACGCGCTGATGACATCTTGGGTGGTCAGCTTGACGCTCGGGAAGAACTCATTGGTTACTTTCAGCACGTAGGCGATGTCCTCGGCATCGGCCCGCACGTCGTCCAGTGAGCCATTGTAATCGGTGTCGGTGGTGCCAATGATAGTGCGCTCGCCCCACGGGATGACAAATAGAATGCGCTTGCCTTCGGTCATGACCACCGTCTCGGTCACCGGCGCCCGCGAGTGCTCGACGACCAGGTGAATGCCCTTGGTGGCGCGCAGTTTGACGCGGCTGTGGGGCAGGCCGTCGGCCCACGGGCCGGTGGCGTTGACCACGGCGTAGGCGCGCACCTTGAAGGCCTTGCCGGTCAGCACGTCCTCGACTTCACACTCCCAAAGCCCGGACCGCGCCGCGTTCTTGTAACGGCAGTAATTGAGCACCGTGGCTCCCTTGGCCGCCGCGCTGCGCAGGGTGTCCAGCGTCAGCCGCGCGTCATTGGTAAACCCGTCGTAGTAGCGCACAGCGCCCGTAAGGTCCTTTTGGGTCAGGCCCGGCACCATTTTCAGCACGTCGGCCTTGCTGTGCCAGGTGGAATTGCCCAGGTTGCGCCCGCTGCACAGCAAGTCATAGATCTTAACGCCAATCTTGAGCTGCCACAGCACCCAATCCTTGTTACCGCGGTAGGTGGGGAAGATGAACGGCAGCGGGTCCGCCAGGTGCGGCGCGATGTGGTGCACCACTTTCTTCTCGACGCTCGCCTCGTGCACCAGCCCGACGCGCCCCTGTGCCAGGTAGCGCAGCCCGCCGTGCAGCAAGCGGCTGGAGCGGCTGCTGGTGCCGAAAGAAAAGTCGTGCTGCTCGATCAGCGCGACCCGCAGGCCGCGCATCGCCGCGTCCCGGGCCACCCCGGTGCCGACGATGCCGCCGCCGATGATTAAAACGTCAAACTGGCCTTGTTCCAATGACTTAATGGTCGCCTGCCGCTGCGCGGCCAGGTCCACCTTGTTAGCTTTGTTCTCGTTATTCACTTTGAATCCTTTCCTTTGTTGCTTATCGGGCCGCGCTCAACCGCTCGCCCAGTTCCGCCAGCCCGGACAGCACCAGGTCCGGCGGGGGTGTATGTTTGGCGGCTTGCTCCGCCGTTGCCTCGCCGGTCAACACCAGCACGCCCAGCGCGCCGGCTTTGCGCGCCATCGCCATGTCTGTGTACAATCGGTCGCCCACCATCGCCAGTTGCTCCGGCACCAGCGCGTGCCGGTGCAGGATGCCGCGCAACATGCACGGATCGGGCTTGCCCAGCACCACATCCGGGCCGCGGCCCGCCGCCTGTTCGAGCGCGGCGCACACGGCGCCGCAATCCACCAGCACGGTGGGCTGGTCAGTCGGACAAATCCGGTCCGGGTGTGTGGCGATAAAAGGTTTGCCCTCCTTGATCCAGTAGGCGGTGCGGCAGAGCCGCGCATACGTCAGCTCTGTGTCGAAGCCCACCACCACCGCATCCGGCTCATCCGCGGCGCTGTCGGCCGTCAGGACAAAGCCGGCGCCTTCCATTTCCAGCCGCATGCTGGCGGTGCCCAGCACGAACAGGCGCCGCACCGATGGCATTTTCTCCCGCAGGTACTCGATCGTCGCCTGCGTGGAGGTGTAAAGCTGCTCGGGACTCGCATGGATGCCTATCTTGACCAGGCGCGCCAGGTAATCCTTGGAACTCTTGGAGGAGTTGTTGGTCAGAAACGTGTGGCCGACGCCCATCTTCCCCAACAGAGCCAGAAACGGCTGGGTAGAGTCAAAAAGCGTGCCTCCGCTGTAAATGGTGCCATCCATGTCCAGCGCCACATGGCGAATATTCTTAAGCCGTCTATTCATCAATTCTCTATGCTTTTCGGTCGGGCTCAAGGCTTCTATCGTTGAGCGTTAACGCACTAAGTTACAGATACTCAATAGCCTGTCAATAACTGATTATAGATTCTTTTCTGCCTTACAGGAATAGGCATTTTAGGCCTGAAATCGAGCAATTTCATCGCACAGCCTTGGCAGCGAAGCGGTACATATCACCACGGTAAACCGCGTTTTCCATCTCGACAATCATGTCCTTGCCGCAAAAGGATGCCCCTTCGACCCGAAAGGCCGGGATAGGCCGCTCGACCTGGAAGACCTGGAGCCATTCGCCTTCGAGCACGATGGCGCTGAGCATCTGGTTGATCTCCGTCAACTGAATGCCGTAATGCTCCTCGAACACCTCGTAAAGCGACTGCTCCAGGTTGCGCCGCTGGATGTCGGGGCACAGGGTCAGCGAGATGTACCGGGTCTCCTTCATCATCGGGATGCCATCGGCGAGGCGGAGGCGCTCAATCTCACAGAACGGGCCTTTGAGGGTAAACTGGCGGCCATTGATGGTCTGGGAGTGGTCCTCGTCGCGCAGGTGGAAGCCAATGAGCCGGGTCGCCGGCTTGCGCCCGGCTTCAATCATGTTGTGGGTAAAGCCGAAAATGCGGTTGATGGCGCGCACGACCGGAAAATCGCGCACGAATGTGCCCTTGCCCTTGACGCGGTTAACCCAACCCTCCTTCTCCAGCTCGTGCAGCACCTTGCGCGCGGTGGTGTTGCTGACTCCGTATTGCTCGATGATCTCATTTTCCGACGCCACCGGCGCGCCCGGCGCTAGCTCGCCGCGCTGAATCGCGCCGACGATCTTGCGGCGGATCTGAAAGTATTTGGGCGGACTGTACTTATCCGTGGTCACAGCGTTGCATCAGGCTTTCCGTGACCATTAACGGATTTGCCTGCACACTTGTCAAGCCGTGCACAAAGCAGGCGACCGCCGCGAACTTGCCCTGCTTACTGGTGAAAGGCCTGGCATTGCGCTCCCGTTTGGAGACGGAACGCCACCGGCGCTACTGCAGTCGCAGCCGGTAATACCTCGCGGAATTTGTGGGTTCGACAACTGCCAGGCTTTCGTCGCCCTGCCCTTGAACCGGAACGCCCGTCCAGCCTGCCGGCTGCAAGCTGCCGTTCATTTGCAGCGTGCAGCCAAGTCTTCGGGTCCGCCAAAACACCACCAGCGTGTTGGCATTCCTGCGGATTCCAAGGGGCGGCATGGCGGGGTAATCCAGTTGCTCCGGGCTCAGAGCCCGATTGTCAAAGCTGATTCGGTCCAGCCAGCCCGTGAACCAGTTGGCGTCCTCCGAGGCCGCGCCGAGGGTGATCAGCGAGCTGGTCCGGCGCCCCGGGCCGTTGGTGTAGGCAACCGTCGCGGCGAGCTGCGCGTCAATGTAGAACTTCATGGTGGCGCCGTCGGTGTGGGTGACGGCGACGTGATGCCACTGCCCGTCGTTCGGCAGGGCGGCGGTGGACGCAATGTCCTTCACGCGAAAGGTCGTCGTGTGCAGAGTGCGATTGGTGTTAATAGACAACGAAAACCCGGGGAAGCGCTCGTATTGGAACAGAACCATTCGCGCCGGGGGTGAAAAATCCAGCGGCAGTTTGACCCATGCCTGTAACGTATAGTCGCCGTTGAGCCCATTAGTCCCCAGGCTTTGGGCCGGGTCGCGCACGCTTATTCTCCTGCTGCCGTCAAAATAGAGCGAAGCATCCCCGGGCTGCGCGGTGGAAGAACTCGCACTCCACGCCGGCGCGCTAGCGTCGAATGCTCCGACGAGGCCGCCCACCGAATCCGCCACCTGCGAGCCGGTGCCCTCATCGAACGGGAAATAGCAGCCGGCCGCGTGATTGGTGGCATTGGTTAGCACGAGTTGCACGACCACTGGAAAATGGTCCGAGGCTTCCGTGTAGGGGACGGTGGCGGAGGTCGGCACCAGCGCCGCGCCGTTGGCAATCCAGATATAGTCAATGCGCTTGGTCGGTGTCGGGACGGGAATAGTCCAGCCTTTGCCGCTGCCGGCAAGTGGCCAAGCATCCTGCCATTCCGTCGCCATCAGGTTGTAGGGGGCGCTGCCCGGTGTATCGTTGAAGTCGCCACAGCAAATGACCGGCAGCGTCTCCGAACTCAGCCATGAATTGAAATTCGTCACGCTCATGAGGCGCTCGGTGTCGTCGGCCACGCTCGCCAGGTGCGTGACCCAAAAGGACAGGAACTTGCCGTTCACATCCACGATGGCTTTGAGCCAGCCCCGTTGCTCATTCGAGCCGACTCTCGGCAGCAGCCGATGGTCACGAGCCAGGATCGGGAATCTCGACAGGATGGCATTGCCGTACTGGCCGCCCTGGTAGGAAAGATTATTGCTGAAAACAAAGCTCATGCCCGTCGCCTGCGAGAGCTCCGCGATCAAGTCGCGGCCGCCAGTGCGCGTCGTGCCGCGATCCACCTCGTTCAACCCAACCAGGTCGGCGCGTTGCGCCAAGATCAGGTCCGCAATGCGCTGGGTGTCAATCGCTCCGTCGAGACCCTCGGCGTGTTGAATGTTGAAAGTCATCACCCGCACGACGGAATTGGTCTCCGCTGCGCCGCGCGCCGGCATGAGGATGGCCGCGGCATAAACAACCGCCGCAATGGCCAGACACAGTCGTTGCCTGCGCGCCCGCCCGGCCAATAACACCAAGCTCTTCATCCACCTCTACTAAACCAAAGAAACCTGCGCGTGTCGAGTTGTTACCCGCGGAAAGGCGCGGCGGCCGCGTGTCTCGACACCCCCGCCGCGAGTTTGGCCGGACTCCCGCCCCACCGATAGCCTGACCCCGGCACCAGCACCCCTCCGTTGCCTCACCGTTACCTCACCGTATCCTCACCGTAGTACCTCTAATAGCTTATTAGAGGTACTACGGTGAGGATACGGTGCGGTAACGGTGAGGTGAGCCAGCAGAGAGGGGGGTATTACCCAGGCCCGAGCCTGATCCCGCATTCCTGGGCGCCCGGGCGAGCCGCGAAAACCTGCATCCGCGCTGGGGGCTGCGACCGCCCTACGCGACCACTTCCACCGGGCACTTGGGCAGGGCGGCGATGAAGGCCTGGCCGTATTGCTTGGTCAGGAGGCGATTGTCGAGGGCCACAATAATGCCCTGGTCGGTCTTGGTGCGGATGAGGCGGCCAACACCCTGGCGGAACTTGAGGATGGCCTCCGGCAGCGAGAATTCGCTGAAGGAATTGCCGCCGCGGGCCTCGATAGCCTCGATCCGGGCCTCGATTAGAGGATGGTCCGGCACCGCGAACGGCAGGCGGGTGATGATGACGTTCGACAAGGCCTCGCCCGGCACATCCACCCCCTGCCAGAAGCTATCGGTGCCGAAGAGCACGGAGTCCACGTCATCCTTGAACTTCTCCAGCATCACGGAGCGCGGCGTGCCCGTGCCCTGGACGAAGCAGGCCACCCCGAGCCGGTCGAAAAACGGCTGCATCCGCTCGGCGACTTCCTGCATCAGCTTGAAATTGGTGAACAGGACGAAGGCCTTGCCGTGGGTGAGCTTGACGAAATGCTCGATCCAGTGGATGAGGGCGTCGCGGTAGCCTTCGGCGCGGGGGTCTGGCATTTTGCCCACCACCCAGAGCTTCATTTGCCGCTCGTAATCGAAGGGGGTGCCGACTTGGAGCAACCTGGCAGCCTCGGCGCCGACACGGTGCGCAAAATAGTTCAGCCCGGAATCAGTCCGGGACCAGGCGCCCTTCTGCGGGGTGCGGGGTGCAGGGTGCGGGGATTGCTTCACGGAACACGCACCCCGCGCCACGCCCGAGACTGATAGCGTCGCGCTCGTCATGATGATGGACGTGTCGCTCCCAAAGAGGCGCCGGCGCAGGAAGTCGGCGACGTCAATCGGGGCGGCGTTCAGGGCCAGGGTCTTTTGGGCCCGGCCCGTCCGCTCGACCCAATAGACCGAGTCCCCGGCGCCCTGGCTCAGAAAGAGGGCAACCTCCTCGCGCAACTCCGCCAGCCGGCGGTTGCATTCCATCAATTCCTGACCGATTTCTTTGTCCTCGCTCAGCTTAATCAGCTCGCTGACGGCCTCCCGCAAGCGCTGGATGGGGAGCGTGACGTTATCCTGGACCAGTTCCGGCTGGCGGATGCGCAGCTCGGTCCACTCGCGCCAGCGCGTCGCCGCGGCCTCACCGCCGCCGTAACTGCGCTGTTTGGCCGCCCGCTGCAGGGTGTCGCACGCGGTTTCGACATTGGCAAAGAAGCCATCGGCCTCCTTCAGCAGCTCGGCGACCAGCTTTACCGCGGCCCCCTTGCGCAGGGTGGCGAGGAGGCCCTTCTCGGTGCGGGGATTCCACAGGCGGTGCAGGGCGTAGCGCACCTGGCCGCTGGAAACGCTCAGCCCGATGTGCCGGGAGGCGACGTGTTCCATGTGGTGCGCCTCGTCAAAGACGACGAAGTCATTGCGGAACAGGATGCCGCCTTCGTTTTCCTCCTCCAGGCCGCCCAGCAGGGTGAAGAACAGGGTGTGGTTCACCACCAGCACGTCCGAGGAGAGGATGCGGTTGCGCGCCCGCTGGAAATAGCAGACGGGGTGATCCTTGGCGAAGTCTGACGGGTAACCGCACAGCTTTGGCGCGCATACCCCCCGCTCCGAACATACTTGCGCCCATACTTTCGCGTCCGGCTCCACCTCAAAGTCCGACAGGCTGCCGTCGGTGGTGGTCCGGGCCCATGCGTCAATCCGCCGCAGCTCCTCGGCTTCCGACGAGGTGAAGAGGCTGCCCGCCTGCTGGACAGCCTTGTGGAGGCGGCGCGTGCACAGGTAATTGGCGCGACCCTTGAGCATGGTAAAGCTGAACTTCACCGGCAGGATTTGCTCGAGCATGGGCAGGTCCTTCTGCGTCAGTTGCTCCTGCAGGTTAATGGTGTGCGTGGAGATGACCGCCTTCTTCTTGTGGGCCACGGCATAAAGGATCGCCGGGACCAGGTAAGCCAGGCTTTTGCCGACACCCGTGCCGGCCTCAACCGCCAGGTGCTCACCGTTGGCCAGGGCCTCCGCCACGGCCACGGCCATTTCCTGCTGCTGCGGGCGGAACTCGAAGTTCTTCGACCGGGATAAGATGCCCTTGGGGGAGAATATCGCCGCCGTCTGCTGGACGAGGTCGGAAGCTGACCCGGCGGGCTGGTGTTCGAGGGTGCTGATCATTCGGAACGCGGGACGGGCGGCTTGCCCGTCCTACCTGGGCCGGCGGACGACGACTTCCTGGGCCGCCAGGTTCTTCACGATCATGTTCGCCGGGAGAATGCCGCGCCAGTTGGTGTTGGGATAAATGATCGAGCCGCGCCCGATGATGCTGCCGGGGTTGAGCACGGCATTGCAGCCGATGTCGGTATGGTCGCCGAGCAGCACGCCGAACTTGCGCAGGCCGGTGTCGAACGGCGCGCCGTTAACGTCCACCATGACATTGCCGGGAACGAGCTTGAGGTTGGAAACCTTCACGCCGGCGCCCAAGTGGGACTTGTAGCCAAGAATGGAGTCGCCGACGTAGTTGAAATGCGGGACTACGGCGCCGTTGAACAGCAGGGAATTCTTTACCTCGGAGGAATTGCCCACGACGCAGTTGTCACCAACGATCACCTGCTCGCGAATGTAAGCATTATGGCGAATCTGGCAGTTGCAGCCGATAATGGCCGGACCTTTGATCATCGCGCCGTCCTCGACCACCGTGCCTTCGCCGATAAACACCCGCTCACCGACGAACGCCACCCCGTCGCAGCGGTTATGCAGCCCGGGGCGGAGGTTGGCCGCAAGGTAAGCCTCGATCTTCTGCAGCGCATCCCAGGCGTATTCGCACCCGTCGAAGATCGCCGCGTGCGCGGTCTGGCTGAGATCGAACAAATCCGCTGGCTTGAACATGACGGCAACTTAGGCGAAAGCCGGCTGCCGGAAAACCACTATTTCGCTTCCCAGAGCGGGGCCGGAACTTGCTCCGGGCATTGCGGGAGCCGCCCGGGGGAGCAGATTCGACTGCTGCGGCTGGTGTACAAGCCAGCCAATAATCCGGCGATTGGCTGTGAGTAGATTGTGGATAAGGCGAATAACTTGAAGTTCTGCCGTTTTTTCACTGGCTTTGGCTTCCAATTTAGAGTTTCGTCCTTGCGTAAGTGGCTGACCTGACCTTGACTACGGGGGTTGTTTGCCTTATTCACAGCCCTTAATACGGATAGTTTTTCAGAGACAACTACAGTTATATTAAGCACGCAATGAACCTGACGATCTCGAAGGAGCAAATCATTAACGGGCTGCAAGCGGTGCAAAATGTGGTGAGTGCGCGAACCACGCTGCCTATTCTGTCAAACGTGCTGCTGCGGGCCGAAGGCGAGCGGCTGGAGTTCACCGCCACCGATCTGGATGTGACGGTCGCCTGCGCGGTCGAGGCCAAGGTGAAGAAGCCGGGAGCTTCCACCGTGCCGGTCAAAAAGCTCTTTGGCATCGTGCGCGAGCTGGCCAGCATGGAGATCGAGCTGGAGGTGGACGAGAAGAACAATTGCACCGTGCGTTCCGGGGCGTCGTTCTACAAGATCAACGGCTTGAGCGCCGACGAATTTCCACCGCTGCCCAAGTTCAAGGACGACAAGAAGGTCGTGCTGCCCCAGGCAACGCTCAAGGCCATGATGCGGAAGACTTCCTTTGCCATCTCGACGGATGAGTCGCGCTACGTGCTGAACGGAATCTTCATCAGCCTGAAGGACCACAAGATGACGATGGTGGCCACTGACGGCCGGCGCCTGGCGCTGGTGGATGAAGAACTGGATGTGGCGGAAAAGAGCCAGGGAGAGTTCATCGTCCCCGCCAAGACCGTCAACGAGCTGAACCGCCTTTTGCAGGAAAAAGGTGAGGCGGAAATCCATTATGCGGACAACCAAGCCTCCTTCACCCTGAAGGATGAGAAAGGCTCCGCCGTCCTGATCGTGACGAAGCTGATCGAGGGCAATTATCCCAATTATCGCCAGGTGATCCCGGCGGAGACCAAGGAACGGGTGTCCCTGGTCCGGGAGGAGTTCCTGCACGCCCTACGGCGCGCGGAGATCATGACCAGCGAGAAATCCAACTCGGTCAAGCTGAGCTTCGGCAAGAACAAGCTGGAGATCACGGCCAATTCGCCCGAGGTCGGCGAGGCCAAAGAAAGCCTGGCCATTAATTACAAGGGCCCCGACATGGCCATTGCGTTCAATCCCAAGTACATTATTGACCCGTTGAACGCCTTGACCGGCGAAGAGATCTTCCTGGAACTCATTGACGAACTGAGCCCGGGAGTGGTGAAGATCAACGCCCCGTTCCTCTACGTGGTGATGCCGATGCGGCTGAGCTGAGCGTGCCGCTGGTGACCATCCAGTCGTAGCCGTAAAGCAGCCCGCCCATCGCTGCGGCCGCTGAGATCATCCAGCCATAAGTGGCGTTGAAGCCGGCTAGGGTTTGGGCAGAGCTGGCGGGGATTCTCCAGCCAGGAACCGCAAGCCTCGCATATCTGGCCATGCCGGCTGATCCGTTCATTCTCTTGTCGGCGCATTCTTGCCGTCCGGAATAGCCTGGTTTGCGCCGACTGATGTCGGCGACGGCATTTCTTCAAATGCGTTCTAGGGACTCGCTTTTCCACTTCGGTGCTGCTAGTCTGCTATTCAGGAACGTATGTCCTTGGACACGATAGTGGAGCGGACCGCCGACCTGTTCGGCCGGTGTTTTGGCCACCCGCCGCAGTGGGTGGTCGCGGCGCCGGGCCGCGTGAACCTGATCGGCGAGCACACGGATTACAACGACGGCTTTGTGCTGCCCATGGCGATTGAGCGGCACATCGTCATCGCGGCGGATGTGAATGGCAATAGCAACGCGACGCTGCATAGCGTGACCACGGGAGAGACCGCGGATTTCCAGGTTCGCCCCAGGGTCGTGGCCGGCATGCCCGGGTGGTCCAATTATGTTCGCGGCGTCATTGCCGGTTTCCAAGCGCGCGGCAGGAAGGTGGCCGGCTTCGACGCGGTCATCGAATCCACCCTGCCTTACGGCGGCGGGCTCGCCAGCAGCGCCGCGCTGGAAGTTGCCACCGCGACGCTGCTGGAAGCCATGGCGGGGCCGCCGCTCGATCCGATCGAGAAAGCCCTGCTCTGCCAGCAGGCCGAACACGACTTTGCGGGCGTGCCCTGCGGGATCATGGATCAGTTCACCTCCATCCTCGCCTGGCAGGACCACGCGCTGCTGCTGGACTGCCGCTCGCGCACGACCACGCCGGTGCCGATGACCAACCCCGACGTGACGGTCCTCATCGTCAACACCAATATCCGCCACAAGCTGGCCGAGAGCGAATACGCCCGCCGGCGGGCGCAATGCGAAGCAGCCGCCCGGGTTCTCAACGTGCCCGCTTTGCGCGACGCGACGCTCGCGGGGCTCGCGGCCGCCGCCGGAAAAATGGACCCCGTCGTCTTCCGCCGCGCCCGCCACGTCATCACCGAGAACGAGCGCACGCTCCAGGCGGCTCGCGCCATTCAAGCCGCCGACTGGCCCGCGGTCGGCCGGCTGATGTATGCCAGCCACGCCTCCCTGCGCGACGATTACGAAGTAAGCTGCCCCGAACTGGACCTGGTGGTGGAGATCGCCCGGACACTGGGCGCGGGCGGGGATGTGATCGGCTGCCGGATGACGGGCGGCGGCTTTGGCGGCTGTGCGGTCAGCCTCGTCAGGACGGAGGCCGTCCAGCGCATCACCCGCAAGCTCGACGAGGCTTACGAGAAGCAGACCGGCAACCAGACAAGCATCTTCTCCTCGCGGCCCGCCGCCGGCAGCCGGGTCGTGAGATCCGGCGTCACCCGGTAGCGCTCGCAGTTGGCTGCGAGCCGCGGCGCACGGCCCCTGGCGGCGCTACGCGTTGCGCAGCACGGTGGCCGGAGAGACCGTCACCTGGCATTCGGGGAACGTGTCGCGGAGGAACTTGACCAGGGTCAGTTCGATGGCGCCCAGAATGTGCTTCTTCTCCTCGTCCTCGGGCAGCGCCTCGGCGGCGTGGAACTTGTAGCCGGCCAGCCGCAGGACGCTGTTGGGGAGGAAGCCTTCGATCTCGACATGGCCGGAAGCGCGCGACTGGCCGCCGGCGCGGTTCCACAGGCGCACGTGCGGCTTGAGGATCAGGTGCCGCGCATGCGGCTTCACCACCCGCTCACGGCAGAGCGCCTCGAAGTCTTCCGCCGCCAGCGCGAGGTCCTCGACCGGAGCCAGCGCCGGCTCCGCCACGCCGTAAATGGAGGCGTTCAGCGGCGACACCGACGGGCGCATCATCGGGAAGAAGATCACGTCATCAATGATCTCCTGCTCGGTGAAGATCATCGCCATGCGCTCGACGCCCGGGCCGATGCCGGTGGTCGGGGGCATGCCGTATTCGAGCGCTTCGACGAAATCGAAGTCCAGCGTGTGGAACTTGCCGCTGTCCCGCTCGTCCGCCCGGTAAGCCTTCCGCCAGGTCTCCAGCAGGTGCACCGGGTCGTTCTGCTCCGACCAGTTGTCGCCGCACTCCATGCCGGCGATGAAGATCTCGAAGCGCTCGGCGTAGCGCGGGTCCGTCGCCAGGGGCTTGGCCAGGGGCGAGATTTCCACCGGGTGCCCATGCACCAGCGTGGGCTGGATCAGGGTGGGCTCGACCAGCTCGAAGGCCTTCACCATCGCCTCGCCCACACTGGGCTGCGGCTCGGTGATGCCCAGCGCCGCCAGCCGGGCATTGGCCTCCGCCGCGGTCTTAAGCTCGCGGAAATCCACGCCGGTCTTCTCCTTCACCGCGTCGGCCATGCTGACCCGCCGCCAGGGCTGGCTGAAGTCAATCACGTGGCCCTTCACCTTGAACTGCGTGCGCCCGAACACCGTCGTCGCCACGTGCCGGAACATGTCCTCGATCAGGTTCATGTTATATTCGTAGTTCTCGTAGGCGGTCATGGTCTCCACCATCGAGAACTCGGGGTGATGGCTGCGGTCAATGCCCTCGTTGCGGAAGTAGCGGCCGATGGTATATACCTTGTCGAACCCCGCCACAATCAGCCGCTTGAGATACAGCTCGTGCGAGATGGCCAGGTACATGTCGCAGCCCAGCGCGTTGACGTGCGTCTTGAACGGCTTGGCCGTGCCCCCGCCATACTGCGGCTGGATGACCGGCGTATTGAACTCCATGAACCCGCGCCCGTTCAGGAAGCTACGGATCGCCGCCACCATGCCGCTGACCGCGGCAAACCGCGCGTGCGGCTGCCGGTCCAGGATCAGGTCCAGGTAACGCTTGCGCAGCACCAGCTCGCGATCCTTCAGCCCGGACCACTGGTCGGGCAGGGGCCGGATGGACTTGGTCAGCAGCCGCAGCTTCTCCACCAGCACGGAAATCTCCCCCCGCTCGGTCCGCACCACCTTGCCGGTCGCTTCCACCACATCCCCCAGATCGAGGAGGTTAAAGTCGCCGTAGCCCAGCACGCCCTCCGCCGCGGCGGTCGGCTGCACCAACTGCCGCCGCAGGAACAACTGGAGGCGGCCCGACTGGTCCTGCACATGCCCGAACGCCAGCGCCCCCTGCTTGCGCCACGACATCAGCCGCCCCGCCACGGTGACTTCCTTGCCGTCGTGGGCGGCGAAGTCGTCGAGAATAGTCTGCGCATAGTGCGTGCGCCGGCTCTGCGAGGGGTAAGGGCTGAGCCCCAGCTTGCGCAGGGCCTCCGCTTTGCCCAGCCGCACCTTCCTGATCTCCGTTAAGGTATTGGTTGACACGCGGGAGTTGTAATCCCGTTCCCCGCCGCGGGCAAGCTCCGCTTGGCGCCGGGGCAACTGAGGGGCGCGCGAGCGTGTGTTATGACCGCGAGGGGTTGGAGTCGCGGAAGGAGCATCGGCCAAGAAATATGCCTATGGATATGGCGGTGGAGATGGGGGTGGAGCTTTTGAGCGAGGAGCAGTATCGGGAGTTGCAGAGGTTGGGGGAGTTCGATACGAAGACGTCGAGTTGGATCAAAACACCCGAGGATATCCGAAGGCTAGGCGGGGCGTTGTTTTGCGATCGGCGGTATGGGCATGTGTTCGTGTATCATAACGGGGCGCAGTCGTATTAAAGCGGGAGGGGGTTTCGGGGGGTGCTGAGGGTTTAAGGTTAGCCTATTCTCTTCGCGGCTAATGGCTTTATTACTAAACTCTAAAACCCAAAACCCCTCAAGCAGACAAACCAAAAACCGAAGCGCCTCCATCCGGCGTGGTGCTGCGGCGGAGTAATCGGATATTTCAGGTGTATGGTGGTGTCAACATAACCACCGACAGGTGTGCCGTTTACTGGGGTGCTGCCCTTCTCTTCTGCTGACACATTGATTGCCGCTAAGCAAACCAGCAGCGCGCATACGCTTATAAATCGCTTTATTTTCATAAAACAACGCCAAAAACTAAACCGACCGCATTCTAATAAGGGTTAGGCGATTGCGCCAGCTCTTACTGATAAACTGACTGATAGGAATTCACTTTCCGCGAGCCCGCGTGTACTCGACGCTGCGCGGGTGAGGTGGATGAGGCGGTTATTCTGGCGTACGTCACCAACTCGGCGGGTATCTTCAATCTCACGGCGAATCAAATCATCCATTTGAAAAAGTCGGGCGTCGCTCCGCAGGTCGTCAACGCGATGATCCGGCACGACCAGGAAATGCTCTCCGGCGCCCGGTCCGTGATGGTTGTCGCCACGCCGCCGCCACCCGCCGAATCGCAGATCGTGGCGAACGACGCATCCTGGGGCGGTGAACCCCTGATCCTGGACGATGACTACTACGCCCCGGAGCAGCCAGAGGGCATCAGCCCGGTGAGCGCCCCTACCCCGTCAAGCTCAACGACCCAATCATCATCCTCAAGGTCCCGTCCATCGCGGTGCCGTATTGGTGATCGGGACGGGACCCAATTCAAGCGGCGCGCCCGGCGTCTCACAGCTTGGCACCCCCGGCGGAAGGGCACCAGGTATCGACCGCGCCGCCGACGGCTCAAGAGCCGACTACTCTCTCCCAACGCTGCCGGATCGGGCCGGGCAATCGTCATCGCAAATCTGGGAATGTCGGCCAAAATGCCCACTGGACACGCGCGCAGCCGGCTGGCAGGATGCGCGCACATTGAGCGGGACCAGAAACCAGTTCTACCTCATCGCCGCAGCGTTAAGTAATCGCGGCGGGTCCCAAAGGCATCTTAGCCGTTGAAACCAAATCACGAAAGCAACTCCCTCAAAATGACGAGGCACAATGACAGTTGGGCGAAGCTGGCGCTCGCCCTTGGCCTGCTACTCAACGCCCTCGCGGTTGGCGCCGCCCCACCGCGGCTCCAACCGCTCCTCGAAGGCAAATGGCCTGAGCTGACGCGCGGCTATGCCTACGATGTCAGGGTGGTGGGGAATCGAGCATATCTGGCGGTAGGGTACGGTGGGCTGGAAATCATTGATGTGAGCAATCCGGCCAGCCCAGTGCGGTTGGGCGGCTGTGACACCGGCGGGCATGCGTGGGGTGTGGCCGTGTCGGGCACGGTGGCCTACGTGGCGGATCGGGATGCGGGGCTGGTGATGATTGACGTGAGCAGTCCGGCCAGTCCGGTGCGGTTGGGCGGCTACGACACCAGCGGGTATACCTGGAGCGTGGCGGTGTCGGGCACCGTCGCCTACGTGGCGGATGGGGATGCCGGGCTGGAAATCATTGATGTGAGCAATCCGGCCAGCCCGGTGCGGTTGGGCGGCTATAACACCAGCGGAGATGCGCGGGAAGTGGCGGTGTTAGGCACGGTAGCCTACGTGGCGGATGGGGATGCCGGGCTGGAAATCATTGATGTGAGCAATCCGGCCAGCCCGGTGCGGTTGGGCGGCTATAACACCAGCGGGTCTGCGAAGGGCGTGGCCGTGTCGGGCGGGAGGGCCTACGTGGCGGATGACTCTGCCGGGCTGCAAGTCATAGACGTGAGCAATCCGGGCAGCCCGCTGCGGTTGGGCGGCTATAACACCAGCGGGTATGCGCGCGGCCTAGCGGTGGTGGGCACGATCGCCTACGTAGCGGATGACACGGCCGGTTTGCAAGTGATTGACGTGAGCAATCCGGCCAACCCGGTGCGGTTGGGCGGCTATGACACCAGCGGGTCTGCCTATGGCGTGGCCGTGTCGGGCGCGATGGCCTACGTGGCGGACTACGGTGCGGGGCTGCAAATCATTGACGTGAGCAATCCGGCCAGTCCGGTGCGGCTCGGGGGCTATGACACCAGCGGGAATGCGTGGGGCGTGGTGGTGGTGGGGACGACGGCTTACGTGGCCGATGATTCTGCCGGTCTGCAAATCATTGACGTGAGCAACCCGGCCAGCCCAGTGCGGTTGGGCGGCTATAACACCAGCGGGTATGCGTTTGGCGTGGCGGTGTCGGGCAACGTGGCCTACGTGGCGGATTTGTATGCCGGTCTGCAAATCATTGACGTGAGCAATCCGGCTAGCCCAGTGCGGTTGGGCGGCTATGACACCAGCGGAGAGGCTTGGGGTGTGGCGGTGGCCGGGAACCGCATCTACGTGGCGGACTACGAGAAGGGCCTGAAGGTCTTTTGCACGCTGCCGAACGTGCAGCACATAATGCGAGTGGAGGACGGCACACTGGGCACGCCTTACACCATTGAAGCCGCCACCAACCTGACCGAACCGGTCGCATGGACGCCCATCTTCACCACCAACCCGGCGACCCTGCCCTTCGAGTTCACGGACTTCGACGTGCGGATTGCGGCGCAGCCGCAGAAGTTCTACCGCGTGCGCCAGCCGTGAGATGTTACTGATTTAATTCTCATCGTACTTTGTCCCAAATTGGCGTCGCAGCGCTTTGAGGGTTTGTCCCGGAGTGCCGTCGTAGTTTGGTGCCAAATTGCCGCGCTCTGATCGTAGCGCGGTGATGAGGCGGGTCGGTTTTGGATTTTGCAAGGAGTCCGAGGGTGTTTCCCGCACTGCCATCGTACGGCGGCAATCCGACCCGTTTTGCGGTCAGAGTGCCGAACTGGCATCGTACGACTACGACGCCCGGCATGGGGGCCGTGTGTTTTTCCGGTTTAGGTTCCCAACAAGTGTCAAACAAGAACAAGTGTCCTTCCAAGTGACACTTCTACAAGTCGCACATTTGCAGTGGGTTGCAACAGGCGGGGTTTTGGGTCTGATCGTCTCGAATTCGGTCTGTCACCAGCCCCTTCCAGTCGCCCCGCGGGTGGGATGCTCACTATTGACACAGCGGCAACAGCAAATTGCCCCATCATGCTCGATGCGCGGCATAGGGGACCCTTAGCAGGACGTAGTGAGAGGATTGATTGAGAGAATTGACATAGTGCGGGCTGACACTTGCTCCGAAAAGCCCGCTGGATTGCCTGTAAAAGGCGAACATCCAACATCCAACATCCAATGCCCAACATCCAATGACGGGGCGGCGCAGTGGGTTGGGCGTTGAGGGTTGGATGTTGGGTGTGACCTGGGCCTGACGGGCGCCGTCACCAACGGCCAGGCCGACATCACCGGCCTCTACGCCGCCAAATTCGGCGCCCCGGCCCATGGAAAGAAGGTCGTTATCGTTACCTGCCAGACCAGGAACGGCTGGAAGGCCCAGGACCACGTCTTCAGCGCGATCGTTCCGCCACCACCCCCGCCAGCCAAGCAGCAAGTGCCTGCAAAACCAGCAGTTACGACGGAAACACCCCCAGCAAAGCCGCAATCCGCCTCCGTCCCCACCAAGCCATGTTCTTCGGTGTATCCAGCCGTGTACAAGGGGAGCACACCGGATGCACGAGGGGTGCACATGGGCCAGACCCGTGTGCACCCGGTGAGCATCCCTGGTACACCCCTTGTACACGGCTTGCGGGTGGCTCTGCGGAGGCTGGGAGTGCTCGGGATGTTTGGGGCGCGTGCGGAAGGAGGTGCTATCGGTTAGAGGAAACTGGGGGTTCCAGCGCCGCAGCCGAAAACCAGTGTTCTGACAGGCCAATGCTTAAGCTAAGCCGTATCCATGCAGTTGGATTCCCGCTAAACACGGGTATGTGGTTAGCGGGCTCTGCTTCTGAATCGTTACGGCTAAGCCAGCATTTCCTGCACGAAGGGATTGGTTTGGCGTTCCTCCAGCAGGGTCGTTTCCGGCCCGTGTCCGCCCAGCAGGCGTGTCGCCGGCGGCAGGCTCATGACCCGGCGGATGGAGGCTTCCATTTGCCGCCCGTCGGAGTCCGGCAAGTCGGTCCGGCCAATGGAGCCGCCGATAATCAGGTCGCCGCCCACCAGCAGTCGTTCCCCGGGGAAATGATACACCACGTGCCCCGGCGAGTGGCCGGGCGTATGCAGCACCTCGACCGCCAGCGAACCAATCTGGAGTTGCTGGTTGTCGGTGACGTGCGCGTCAGCCGTGAGCGGCGGAATGTCGAAGGGCAGGCCGAACATGCGCGTTTGCACGTCCGGGTGCCGCGCTTTGGCCGCATCCAGCGCATGGAGGAGGATCTTGGCCTGCGGGAACTGCTGCCGCACGACGGCATGATCGGCGAAATGGTCGAAGTGGCCGTGGGTGAGCCACAAGCCGGTGAGTTCCCAGCCGCGCGCGGCGGCTTCCTGGAGGAGGGGCGCCACCGTATGGTCCGGTGCGTCAAACAGCGCCGCTTGCCCGGCGGCTTCGTCCGCGATCAGAAAGCAATTCGTCATGGCCACGCCGCCGGTCCGAGTCAATACGATCATGCCGGGAATCTACCCGCCCGGGGCATCTGCCGCCAGCACGGGTTCGCGCCGGGCCGGCGGCCGGCATCGCCCGCCGCGCCGATTTGGATGGCCCGACCGGGGGGCGCGCGTGTATATTGCGTGAACAACAATCCTGAGAAGACATGGGAAAGGCCATTAAAGACGAGTTTGCGAAGCTGCGAGTCTCCCGGCAGTGGCGTTATCAACTGCGAATGAGGCGGGACAAGCGCTGCATTATTTGCGGCGAGCCTGTCGTCAGCGGCCTGATGTGCCTGGAGCACATGGTCAAGGCGCGCGAGCGCCAGCGGGAACGGCTGGGCCTCAAGCGCCGCCACCGCAACGCGTTGAGCTATCGCCTGCAGCGAGAAGGGAAGAAGGGCTAGCCGGCGCAGTTCTCCGCTGCGCTCACTCGCCCAGGCGCTCGGGCGTGCCGCGGCGGTAGTTGACGCCTAGTTGGTCGAAGCGCTGGAACTGCGCCTGGAGGCGCCGCAGGAAATCCTCCCAGTTGCGTGCGGCCGCCGGCGACCAGTTGACTTCGGCCAGCGCGCACAGGCGCGGAAACATCATGAACTGCGCGTGCTTGAAGTTGGGCACGTACTCGGTCCACAAGTTGCCCTGCGCGCCGAGAATGTGCGATTGGAACTGCGCCTCCAGCTTCGCGGGGATCGGCTCAAAGGAGTACACCTTGCTCAAGGGCACATATCCGCCGATGGCCTTGGGCTCGGTGGCGTGGTTGGTGGACTGGTAGTAATCCAGGTAGCAGAACTTGGTCGGCGCCATGATCACATCGTGGCCCGCGCTGGCGGCCTCGACCGCCCCGCCAATCCAATCCATCACCACGGCGTTCTGGGCCAGGCCGCCTTCGCGAATCTCGCTCCAGCCGATCAGCGTGCGGCCCCGGGCGTTGATGAACTTCTCGATGCGGCGGGTGAAGTAGCTTTGCAGCTCGTGCTCGTTCTTAAGGCCTTCCTGCTTGATCCGGGCCTGGCAGCGGGCGCATTGCTTCCAGTTGTCCTTGGGCACTTCGTCGCCGCCGATGTGGATGTATTGGCCGGGGAACAGCTCGCACACCTCGGCCAGCACGTTCTGCAGGAACTCGAACGACTCCTCCTTGCCCGCGCAATAGATGCCCGCGAAGACTCCGCCCTTGGTGTTGGGGGTGTAGGGTCCGCCGGTGCAACTCAGCTCAGGATAGGCCGCGAGCGCCGCGCACGAATGCCCGGGCATTTCGATCTCGGGCACCACGGTTATATGCCGGGCCGCGGCATAAGCGACGATCTCGCGGATGTCGGCTTTTGTGTAATAGCCGCCATACCGACCGTCCGGGCCATAAGCCGTGCTGAGCTTCGGGTCCAGGCCGAACCCCGCCTCGTCCCGCCACGCCGACACCGTCGTCAGGCGAGGATACTTCTTGATCGGGAGGCGCCAGCCCTGGTCGTCCACCAGGTGAAAGTGAAACGTGTTCACTTTGAGCAGGGCGAGTGTGTCCAGCACTTGTTTGACCTCGGCCTTGGTGAAGAAGTGGCGGCTGACGTCGAACATGAAGCCGCGCCACTTGAACCGCGGCTGGTCCTCAATCTGCACGCAGGGGATGTTCCAAGCCCGGCCCGGCGCCGGTTGGGAGGCAAAGGCCTCGGGCGGCAATAGTTGCAGCAAGGATTGGACGCCGTAGAACATGCCTGCCTGGCCGGAGGCACGAATGACGACGGAGTCCGGGGCCACGGTCAACTCGTAGCCTTCCGGGCCCAGGGCCGCTTTGGCGTCCGCCGTGGTGAGCAGGATGGCGCCTTTCGACGCGGCGCGCTCCTTGCTGGCAACGACCTTGAGCTTATAGCCGGTCGCTTTGCGCAGCCGCTCTGCCAGGCACTGGCCGGTTTCCCGCGAGGTGGTGTCTGCCAGCAGCGGCGTCTTCAGGTGGAGGTTGAATGCCCCTTCGCGGTGCTCCAGCTTCAGGGGGAGCGGGACCAGGGCGGGGGCTGGGTCGGCGGCAAAGGCGCTCGCCGCCAGCAGGGAGAGGAGGATTACAGCAGTTGGGTATTTCATGGAGTTGCTTTGTCTTTATCCCAGAGCCGGTTCACTACCCACAGCAAGGTCAGGCCACTGACCAGGAACACGCCGGTGAGAATCAGTGCCGGCTGCAGGCGACCGTAGAGAAAGTTGCCGATGGCGAACAACGAGGACCAGATCACCGCGCAGCCGGAGACCCACCCCAGCGTCGCCTTGCCCATGTGGTCGCCGTGCAGCGCCGCGTCGGCCGCGGTCACGCCGGCGGCCTTCCGGACGTCCGTCCAGCCCGGACCGGCGGGATGCACTTTCCGGTAAAACTCGATCAGCTTCGCGCGCTCGGTCGGCGGCGCCACATACGCGGCGATGAGCCAGCAAATCGTCGTGAAGCCGACCTGGAGGATGGTGGTTTGCGCAAAGCCCAGGTGGGGCAGCACGCCGATCTTCTCGAGATAGGGGAACCCCGCCGCGCTGATGAGCGACGCCGCCATGGCCGCGACTTCGCACCACGCGGAGACGCGCGACCAGAACCAGCGCACAATGTAGAGCAACCCCGTGCCGGCGCCGATGGAGAGCAGGATCTGGAACGCCTGCTGCGCCGAACTCATCACCGTGCTCAACAGCGCCGCGAAGAGATACAGCAGCACGGTGCAAAGGCGGCCTACGTTCACATAATGCTTTTCAGTGGCGGACGGGTTGATGAAGCGCCGGTAGAAATCGTGCACCAGGTAGGAGGAGCCCCAATTGAGGTGCGTCAGGATCGTGGAGGAGTTGGCCGCAATCAGCCCGCCGACCATTAAGCCGACAAAGCCGACCGGCAGGAATTTCAGCATGGCCGGAAACGCGCTGTCGTGGCCGATCAGCTTGGGATCGGCATTCGGGAACGCGGCCTGGATGGAGGCCAGGTCGGGGAAAACAATGATGGAGCAGAGCGCGGTGATGATCCACGGCCAGGGCCGCAGCACATAGTGCGCGAGGTTGAAAAAGAGCACCGCGCCCAGGGAATCCTTCTCCGACTTGGAAGCCAGCATGCGCTGGGCGATGTAGCTGCCGCCGCCCGGCTCCGCGCCCGGATACCAGTTGGCCCACCAGCCGATAGCGAGGGGCATGATGAAGATCATCAGCGCCAACTGGTAGAGGGAGAAGTTGGGCAGGATGTTGAGGATGGGCTGGCCGCTGCCGTTAATGGCCGACATCACCGGCTGGCCCCCCTCGGGCAGCACCACCTGCAGGTGGCCCAACTTTGCCATCAGCACGCCCAGGCCGCCGACCTGCTTCAGCGAGAAATAGGCCGCCGCCACCACCGCCGTCATCTTGATGAAGAACTGGATCATATCAATGACCAGCACGCCCCACAGACCGGAGTGCGAGGCGAATACGGTATTCAGAATGCCGCACAGGATGATCGTCTGCCACGGCGGCAGGCCGAACAGAATGTTGGCGATCTTGCACGCGGCCAGCGTCACCATGCCCATGATGAAGCAGTTGAAGAACAATCCCAGGTAGACCGCGCGAAACCCGCGCACGACGGAGGCAGCCTTGCCCGAATAGCGCAGCTCGTAGAACTCCAGGTCCGTCATCACCCCGGAGCGCCGCCAGAGCCGGGCAAAGAAGAACACTGTGGACACGCCCGTGAGCACAAAGGCCCACCACTGCCAGTTGCCCGCCACGCCAAACTTGCGCACCTGCTCGGTTACCCAGTTCGGCGTGTCGCTGCTGAACGTGGTCGCCACCATGGAAAGCCCCGCCAGCCACCACGGCACGGAGCGGCCGGAAGCGAAGAACTCGGAAGTGTTCTTGCCCGCCCGCTTGCCGAAGAACAGCGCCGGGATGAAACAGATCAGCAGGGTCGCCAGGACAATGAGCCAATCAATGAGCTGTAGGTGCATATCCGAGTTGTCTGCGCTGTACGCGCCGATGGCCGAGCACGCTAATGGCATTTCCCGGCCAAGACAAGCGGTTTGCTTGCCGATACAAGCCTGTGCCGCCGCCGAAATCACCTTTCCATGAACCGGGGGAACAACCAACATCCAACATCGAACGCCCAACATCCAATCATGGACCGAAGCGCGGCCCTTGGAGATTGAAGGTTGGATGTTGGAGGTTGGATGTTGCCTCACGGTGGTTCAGGGGTTCAAAGCGCGAAAAGCTGTCTTCGGGGAATTCTCTCCCTTTCCTGCAAGAGGAGGGGCGGGTTCTCGTCGGCCCCTCGGGTCAACTCCGGGCCGGGCCGACCGGAATAGCGGCGTTTGTTACAGGCCGAACTGCGCGCCGCACCCCTTGAGGGCCGGTTCGCGGTCCGGATGGCCCCAAAGGCCGGTAACCTCCTCATCCGGCTCATTTTCCGCTTCGCTCTGGCCTACCTCACCGTCACCTCACCGTCTCCCCTCCCTAGCACCTCTCATAAACTATGAGAGGTGCTAGGGAGGGGAGACGGTGAGGTGACGGTGAGGTAAGGGCGAGGAGAGGGAGGGGCTGGGGTTCAGAAACCTGCCGGTGGGTGTCCGAAGAGCGAATCTAGCCCTGATTTGCTGGCGCAACGGCCAAATTGTGACCACTCCTGCAACCCGGCATAGCGGAGCGGAGTCGCCCCCGCAGCGACGACCGCCAGCCGGACCCTGCGAGTTCAGGCGACGCCGCTTCGTGGGGATGAACAGCGCGCGGCTGAACGCATGGGCGTGGCTGACTCAGAGTGGCTCCAGGTCCATGGCCGAGCCGTCGAGTTCCAGCTTCAGGATGGAGTCAATCGGTGGCGGGATGGACCGCTTGGGGCCGGGCGGCAGGAGCAGTTCCGCGCCGTTTGCCGGCGGACGGGCGAGCGGCGGCTTCACTTGGATGACAAGCCAGCGGCCTGACTGGCTGACCCGCGCGGTGCCGCCGGTCAGCATCGAGCTGCGGACAATTGTTCTGGGAATGTTGGGCAGGGTGACCGTCTCGCCGTTGTAACCGAGGAGGTGCAGGTAAATGGTGTTGCCTTTGCGCGTGCTGGCGAGGGAATTGCCCGGCTTCCAGGGCCCGCCGCGCGTGCCATAGATTGTCCCGCCATACTTCTTGAGCCAATCGCCCATTTCCTTCAGCCGCTCGACCTGCCGCGGCTCGATCCGGCCGTCGGGCATGGGGCCGACGTTGAACAGCAGGTTGCCGTCGCCGCCGGCGCAGCGGATCAGCGTTTCCAGGCATTCCTGAAGGGACTTCATCTTATCGTCCGGTTTCCAGGCCCACTGCTTGCAGATGGTGATGCAGCTTTCCCAGGGACGGTCGTTCTGGAACTTGCCGATGCGCTGCTCGGGGGTGTCGAAGTCCTCCGGCATTTGGCCGTTGCGGTTGTTGATGAGAATGCGCGGCTGCAGTTCGTGGATCATCTTGTTCAGTGCCTGGGCGTCGTAGTCTTTGGCGGGTTTGCCCAGGCCGTCGAACCAGAAGACATCCACCGCGCCGTAGCGGGTGAGTAGCTCTCGGACCTGCGTCTTGAGGAAGGCGAGGTAGTTGGTGTGGCGGCCGGTGAAGGCATCCGGGTGGTGCCAGTTGGGCTGCGAGTAATAGAGGCCGAAGCGCAGACCGGCGCGGTGGCAGGCATCGGCCAACTCCCGGACCACGTCGCGCCGGAAGGGGCTGTCGGGCGAGGTGATCTTGTAGTCGTCGGCCTGCGTGTCGAACATGCTGAAGCCGTCGTGGTGCCGGCTGGTGAAGACGAGATACTTCATGCCCGCGGCCTTGGCGAGGGCGACCCAACTGTCGGCGTTGAAGTTGGTGGGGTTGAACTGCCGATAAAGATTGTCATAGACCTCGACGGGGATTTGCGTGCCGCGGCCTTTGTAGCCGCGCCGCTCGCCGCCCCGGGACCAGCCGATCTCAGTGCCTTTCAGGCTGACTGGCCCCCAGTGGATGAACAGGCCGAAACGCGCGTCGCGCCACCATTGCAGGCGCTCCGTTTCTGGACCAGCGGCGGCGGATTTTGCATCACTGGCATGAAGTGACAGGCTGCAGCAGAGGGTGGCGGCCAACAGCAGGAGTCTCATTCGCAGGTTCATTTCAAGCGGGGCAGCCAACGTGTCAGCAAATCCTGGCAGTTGATGACCTTCTCCGCCAGGTCCACCGGCACGTAGTAGTATTGGTTGGAGGCCTCGAACCCGATGCGTGAGTCGCGGGTTTGTATGGCGTGCAAGCGCCGCGCCAATTCCATCTCCGCCCGCAACAGGCGCTCGAGTTCCGCGCCGGCGGACTGCGCATCCGCCGGGGACTTTGCCGCCTCCAGGCTGCGGCGCGCCCGGATGAATCGGGCCTGGTTGGCCACGCTGCGGAAGTGAATGGCGGCGGCCTCGCCGACGCTCAGCTCCTGCAGCGCCGCGGCGTTCTGTTCCCCGGTCAACTGGCTGCGGCCCGCGTGGAATGCGGCGGCCAGGCCGGCGTGCGCGCGCTCAAAGCCGTCCGCCACTTTCTCGAACTGGCCGATGAAGACTTCCGGCGGATACACCGCGCGCCAGGCGTCCAGATCATCGTAAGGAAAACCTACCATCGAGGCATGATAGCCAGTCGGCTCGCCCCAGAGCGGGTTGGCCGGGCCGACCTGCATGGGGGCGTTATAGACCAGGCTGCCGTGGAACGGGAATTCGCTGAACGCCTCGCTGTAAGCCTGCCAGGCGCGCACCACCTGCGGGGCCAGCGCGGCTCCGAAATGGCGCTCCGCCACTCGCGCCATCGCGTGGTCCGGGTCCGCTGCCGGCGCCGCTCCCAACTCGGCGACGACTTCGAGGTTGGGCGAGGGGTATCCGCCCAGCGTCCAGCCGAGCATGAGCCCATTGACGCCCGCGCGGCGAAGATTGGCGATGTGGCGGGCGACATTGGCCAGCGCCGGGATGTAGGGCACCGCCGACAGCTCCCACGTATTGCCGCATTGAGTCTTGGCCAGCGCGCGCAAGCCCCGGGCCCGGGCTGATTCCCAGCGCTGCCGCGCGCGGTCGCCGGGGCCAACGGTCGAGATGGAATATTCCCCGACGGCGGTGCGCACGCCGCCCCGCTGGATCGGCATGCCCCACTCGCTGACGCTCATGAAGCTGACCTCGCGTGGAAGCTGGGCGATGATCTTCTCCGCCCAGTCATCCTGCCAGCCCCAATCCCAGACGATGAGTTTCTGCCCGTTGCCGGCGCGGCGGATGCCTTCGTAGAAAGTCGTGTTCACTTCCGAGATCACATCAGCGGGCGGGCGCTGGCCGCAGCGCGGGCAAGCCTTGCCGCCGCCGTGCGACCAGCAATTGGTCAGGTTCTCCGAGCCGCTGATGGTGAAGAAGCCCGCCAGCGCGGGGACCGCGCGGCAAATAGAGGCCACCGCCGACGCCAGCCACTCGCGCACCTCCGGCACACTGGTGCACAAGGCGGCATAGTCGCCTTGCGCCACGCCCTTCAGCTCCGGCCGCGAGGCAAAGAAACTCACCGGGCAGGAGCGGGGTTCATTCAGATAGAGATAAATGCCCACGCCGTGCCGCCGCGCTCTCTCGACCAGCCGGCGCAGATTCTTCAGCCGCGTCGCATAGTGCTCGCTTTGCCGCGCATACCATGGAAACGGGGCGAGCCGCGTCAGGACCGCTTGCAGCCAGACGCCGTCCACGCCTGAGGCGGCCAGCCGCGCCAGGTAGCCGTCCGGGTAAGGGTCCAGTGTGGGATCGAGCAGCGGGTCGCCATAGAGAGCGAAGTAGGAGTAACAGAACCGCGGAGAGAACGCGCTGCTGCCTGCGGTCGGGCGCCCGGCGGCCTTGGGCGGTCGTGACAGTTGCCGGACAAACTCAAACAAAGGCTCTTCGGGCTGTCCGACCCCCTCGGGAAACTTAGCGCGCAGCAGTGCGGCCATCTCGCCGGCGCGGGCGCGGGCGCGGGCATCGGGCGGATGATATTCCAGGCGCTGGCATTGCGGCTTCAAGTTGCCCAGCTTCACGAACAGGAAGTCGTCCTCGCGCAGCGAGAAGGCCATCTCCTCAGCCGTCCAGCCCAGGAGTTGCAGCAGTTGCTCGTAGGGCAACAGATGCCAGTTGCGCCGGATGACGGATAGCGCGGAACGCCGCTGCTGCTCCGCGGTAATCCGCGGCGGTCCCGCCAGTCCCATGCTCCGCCCCAAGCGCACAATCTCGCCGGCGCGCGTGCCGACGACTTCCGCCATTCGGCGGGCGGGCACCAGTTGCCAATTGCGCCACACAAACGCGTGCAAGCGATCAGGAAAGTGCGGGAACGGCACCGGCCGGGGCGCGTTGCCCCGCGGAAGCGCGGCCGCCGTGAGGGCAGCCTCCTTGCCGACGGGAGCCGCCCCGGCCCAATCCTCGATCAACCCATACTTCGTCAGCGCACAGCTCCCCACAGCCAGGGAGGCCGACTTGAGAAACCTCCGGCGATCAAAGTTCCCGCCCCATTGCTTTGGCTTCATAGTCATGGTGGACATGGTTGTAGGATTGGTAGGACATAACCCTGTCGGAGGCAATGCGGTTCGTTGGGGGCTTGCCGTTCGACTTCGCAAGGCAGCAGGGACCGCGGGTGCCCGGCGGGCGCAATCAGCTCAGGACCGGGCGCGCTTGGTGCCCACGAAGGCGTAACGCGCATGGGTCAGGCCGTTGACCAGCTTGTTCACATAATACTTGAAGCCGCTGGACAGGTTGACGTGTTTGACCTGCATGGGCAAGGCGGCCTGTTTGAAGAATTCCTTGTAGTCGGCCAGCGTGTAGAAGCGTTCGTTGATCCCCGTGGCGACGAGCTTGGCGAGCATCCTGGCGCGGGACTTGATTTTGACCAGGGGCCATACCGGCTCGCGGATGGCGACGAGCTGCCCGCCCGGTTTCAGCACCCGCTTGGCCTCGCGGAGCACCTGCACGATGTTTGCCGCCCGGTGCAGCAAGCCGGAGCACACCACGAAATCAAAGTGGTTGTCCGGGAAATCCAGATGATGGAAGTCCGACGGCATGCGCGTGATCTTGTCGGTGTGGGCGCCGAGGAGCTTGAAGACCTTTGGCGCGTGTTCCTTCAGCAGGCGGGGCGAAGGATCGGTGGCGATGACCGCGACCACCCGGGGCAGCTTGGAAAGCTCCGCGCTCAGCCAGGCCCCGCCCGCGCCGATCTCCAGAATCCGGCCCCGGAATTCCAGGCCGCATTGTCCGGCCA
Source organism: uncultured Verrucomicrobiota bacterium (assembly GCA_964507045.1). GTDB lineage: Bacteria > Verrucomicrobiota > Verrucomicrobiia > Limisphaerales > UBA8199 > UBA8199. The sequence goes on from CAZDOO010000007.1 coordinate 42,452, forward strand.
GAAAAGGGACGTACTTGGAAAAATCCTCCTTCACCGAGCGGAACCACTGGTCCGGCTCGCTGAATTCCAGCGACTGCCGGACCCAGGTCTCCTGCATGGCCAGCGTCCATTCGCGCGCCGCGCGCGACAGGCTGGCTTTGTTCTCGAGGTATTTGGACTCCGCCGGTTTCATGCGAACGGGGACAAGCTAGGGAGCCATCGGCTGTCGCGCAACCTCGTTCTGCGCCGGGCGCCGGGCCTCACTCCTTTGCCTTCCTCTGCTCGGCGAAGAAAGTCTGGAGGAGCGTCCGGCATTCCGCCTCGCGCACCCCGGGGGTAATCGCGCACTGATGATTCAACGTCGGGAACTGCAGCAGGTTCAACGCGCTGCCGGCGGCGCCCGCCTTGGGATCGCTGGCGCCGTACACCACGCGCGCCAGCCGCACATGCACAATCGCCCCCGCGCACATCGGGCACGGCTCCTTGGTGACGTACAGCGTGCAGTCGGTTAGCCGCCAGTCTCCCACCGTCTCCTCGGCCTGCGTCAGCGCCAGCATTTCCGCGTGCGCCGTGGCGTCCTTGAGCAGCTCCACCTGGTTGAAGGCGCGGGCAATGACGCGCCCCTCGCGCACGACTACCGCCCCGACCGGCACTTCCTCCGCCGCGTAAGCCCTCGCGGCCTGGCGCAGGGCCTCGCTCATGAAGTAGTGGTCGCTTTGCAGGTCTATGATGGGTTCGTCAGGCATAAGCAACGCTTGACTCTTCCAGGGTCCACTCGTTCCGCCCGTCCGGATAGCAATGGCAATGCGCGGCAAAAAAGCCGCCGCGGTGCTGCCAGAACCAGGGCCAAATCTGCTCCCGATCCGTCTGCGGTATGTTCAGCCCGTTCAAAGCCGCGCGCGGGAAGAATTGAAAGCGCCCCTCCCGATGCGCGGGCGGCAGGATCGTCAGCTTCCGTTTCACCTCGAACAGGAACATCAGCCAGTGGGTCTGGCCCTGGTAGCCGTGCTCGCTGGCCAGGCCGGTCAGGTGCAGGTCCGATGGTGCAAGCCGCAGGCCGAGTTCCTCGTGCGCCTCGCGGCAGGCGCAGGCGTAGGGGGATTCCCCGGTGTCGGTGTGGAGCTTCCCGCCCGCCGGGCTCCAGAGGCCCAGGTTAGGCTCCTGCGTCCGCTCCAGCAGCAGCACCTCGTCGCGCTCGTTGAAACAATACAGCAGCGTTGCCAGCTTGTAAGGCAGTCCCATGTCGGGGATTCATCTTAAGCGCCGCCGCCGCCCGCAGCGAATCAATTCCGCCCGGCAAAGAATGCGCTTGTTTTTAAGCGCAAGTTCTATAACTTGGCGCCCAATGAAAGTTGCATTTTACGGTCACGTCCGCCAGTACCATAACATTAAGGCGGAGATTGATAAGAACATCAAAACGGTCCTGGAGAGCGGCCAATACGTCATGGGCCCCATGCTCAAGCAGTTCGAGGGCGAACTCGCTGCCTACCACAAGACCAAGTATGCCATCGGCGTGGGCAACGGCACCGACGCCATCTGGCTCAGCCTCATGGCCCTCGGCATCGGGCCCGGCGATGAAGTCATCACCCATCCCAATACGTTCTTCGCCACAGCCGAAGCCATCTGGATTACGGGTGCCACAGCGGTCTTCGTGGATTGCTGCCCGGACAGCAAGTGCCTTTGCCCGAAGAAGATCGAGGCGGCCATTACCCCCAGGACTAAAGCCATCATCCCCGTCCACCTCTACGGCCAGTGCGCCGACATGGTGGCCATCAGCAAGATTGCCCGGAAGCACAAGCTCAAGGTCATCGAGGACAACGCCCAGGCGATCGGCGCCCGCGGGCCGAAGTTCCGGATCGGCCAGCTGAGCGATGCTGCCTGCACCAGCTTCATCATCCAGAAAAACCTGGGCACCTTCGGCGACAGCGGCGCCATCGTGACGAACAACGCCGAAATTGACGCCAAGGTGCGCAAGCTCCGCAACCACGGCTCGACGGCTCGTAATGTCCACAGCTACGGCTTCAACAGCCGCCTGGACGACCTGCACGCCGGCATCCTCAGCGCCAAGCTCAAGCACATTGACGACGGCAACAACCTCCGCCGCCAGTGGGCGGCGCGCTACACCAAGGGTCTCAAGGGCTGCAAGACCTTCGACCTGCCCGTCGAGCTGAAGGGCTATCGCCACGTCTTCCACCTCTACGTTATCGAGGTCAAGAAACCCCAGTGGCGCGACCAGTTGGTGGATTTCCTGGTCAAGAACGGCGTGGATGCCAAGACCCACTACTCGATTGCCATCCATAAGCAAGCCGGCTACCCGTGGGGCAAGAAAGCCCGCATCGTCGGCAGCGTCGCCAACGCCGAGGCCAATGCCGCCTGCTGCATCAGCCTCCCGATGTTCCCCGAACTCACGGCGAAGGAAGTGGACTATGTCGTCGCCAAGGTGAAGGAATGGGATGCGAAATTCGCGTCCCAGGCGCCGGCCGGCAAAGGCCCTGCCCAAGGCGGGGAATGCTGCTGCTGCAAGTAGTCACCTTTTAGGCTCTGAACGGGCGCCGCGGGACCCTTCCCCGGCGCCCGTTTCCACACCTGTCCAGGAATACGCAACACGCAACACGCACCACGCAACACGATTCCCACTCCCCCCAGCATCCTCTTATGAACAAATACTCCGTCCTCGTTGTCGGCATGGGCAAGCGCGGCATGCACCACGCCACCGCCTTCAATGCCAACCCCAAGTTCCAGGTCACCGGCATCTGCGACATTGACCCCAAGCGCCTCGATGACGCCGCCGCCAAGCTCGGCAACCCGCAGAAAGGCACCGACGCCGCCGCGCTGGCCAAAGCGGTGAAGCCCGATGTCTTCTGCTTCTGCACCCTGCCCAACCTGCGGACACCGATGATCAAGGCGGCCATCGGCGGCGGCGCGAAGCTGATTGCCTTCGAGAAACCGGCCACGCTTACCAGCGCCGAGCTGTTCACCATCCGCGACCTGCTGAAGCAGGCGGGCGCCAAGGCGGTCGTCAGCCACCAGCACCGTTACGGCGTTCACTACCAGAAGGTGAAGGAGATCGTCGCTAGCGGCGCCCTGGGCCGCGTGCACACCGTCTATGCCAGCGCCACCGGCTGGATGACGCACATGCTCTCCCACCTCATTGACTACACGTGCTGGTTCAACAACTACACGCCTGCCACCTGGGCCATGGCGCAGGCCGTTGGCCGCGTTAAGCTCGCCGACAACCATCCTTCCCCCGACTACATCGGCGGCTTCGTGCAATTCGCCAACGGCGTGCGCGGCATCTATGAATGCGGCGCCGGCGCACCGGACCAGCCCGAGGTTGGCAAGTGGTGGGGCAAGAACCGCATCGGCGCACAGGGCACCGAAGGCTTCGCCGAGGTCCTCACCAACGGCGGCTGGCGCGCGGTCACGAAGAGCGGCGGCTGCCAGTCCGGCGAAGGCGCCATGAACTACGACCACGACATGCCGCCCTACATCCAGGAAATGGCCGACTGGTTGGACAATCCGCAGAAGGTCCACCAGTGCAATTTTGATCATGCCTGCCTCGGCGCGGAAATCATGCTGGCCATGCAGCGCAGCGCGGCTGAAGGCGGCCAGGTCGCCTTACCGCTTGCCGCCGGAGCCGACGAGCAAGCTCTCCTCAAGGCCAAGCTGGCCGACCGCCCCGTCCTCGTTTCCTGCGAGCAGAACAAGAAGGAGTTCGGACTGGCTTAACGGCCAGTTGCGAGATAGCCCCCTCGGTGCAACCGGGTGCTTGGTTGCATAAATAAGCAATACATGTTCGCCGCGTGAGGGCACGCGGCCTACAAGCCTCCTGTAGGCCGAATGCCCTCATTCGGCGCTATCGCTAGTACCTAGCTAGTACCTTGGTCGTACCTTGGTAGTACCCTGGTAGTAACTTGCATACATAACCAAGATAATAGCAGGGTACTACCAAGGTACGACCAAGGTACTACCTGGGTACGCCGGTAAGACTGGCATGAGGCACAGGATGGGCAGGCGGGCTATAAAGTGGTGGTTTGGGGCTTAAATACCTGTGATACCGCTAGATATGGATACCGGCCAGCGCCTGTCCCCGTTCCGCTGCGCTCAAGGATACTGGCGGCAGACACCCCGTCACGCTGCACGGACCACGGCTCTGACTTGTTTGGGCGGGTCGTTCCAGCCGTTGATATGCTGGCGGGTGCGAATAAAGATAGCCCTTCCCGCCGCGGGGAGTCCGTACCGCTTAACGAAGAGGTCGGTGATGTCGCACCAGCCGTCCACGGGAGCGGGCAGGAAACCCAGGAAGGGGAAGTGCTGCACGCACCGCCTGCCCGGGCTGCACGGCCGGGCGCCCAGCACCAGGGTGTGCTCGGCCGGCTGGCTCAGCGCGTGGAGCTTGAGCGTGAAGACGCCGCCCTCGATGGTGGCCAGGAGTTCGGCCACCGGGTTCGGGGTAAAGGGCGGCAGGGCCGGGGGCAGATCGAACACGCTGAGCCCGATGTCCATGCGAAACGTATTCATCTGGACGTAGAGGTTGTAACCCGGCAGGGAAGTGCTCCGGCCCATAAAGCCCATCACGGCGCTGTCCGCGGCGATGAGGTCCCAGGCGGAGCACTGTGGGTCGGTCAGAGCCTGCCAGTGCCGGGCGACATAGGCCATGTTGCTGCGACAAGCCAGTTGGCCCGGCGTGCGCGGGTCGCGCGGCACGGTAAGCTGCTTGACGACCTGCCCATACCGTGTCGAGAGGATTACATACGGGCCTACTTTGCCCGATTCAGGAGCTGAAATTCGCTTGCTCATACGGTTTGCATAGCCGCAGTATAAGCCGTTGACCACCCGCTCGCCCTGTACCGCGTGTGCCCATCACGGCCCCGCCGGCTGGCAGGCAGCTTAGCAAAAGGGCATCCTCGCGCAAGCAAATTCTGCCGCTGGCAAGGCCGCCGTAAAGGCGATCCGCGGTTTCCGGCGCTCCTGCCCCGAATCCCGAAGGGGATTCTATCATTCAGCCCAGGGTTGGACCGCGGGGGCAAGGGGGGGCGGTCCTACCTTGGGAAGCCTGCCGATGATACCCGCCAACCCTGAAAGGGTTGTATCCGAGCCGCGCGCCAACACCGCCGGACGTCCCGGAGGATGCAACCCGTTCAGGGTTGATGGCCTCCCGCGCCCGACACCCAGGGTAGCTCGTGCCTCGCAACCCTGGGCTGAGTGATCCCATCCTTTCAGGATGGACTACGCCAGCTTCCTCGCAATCTCCTCGTCCAGAATGTCGCGCACCGTGAGCGGGATGATGATGCGGTGTTCTTCGCGGAAAAAGCGGTCAATCTCGTGCAACGCGTCGCTCGAATAATCGAAGCTCACAAAGAACCCCTTTTCGCACTTCGCCCGGCGCATCGCCGTTTCAAACGCGTCAATGTCCGGCCGGCCCGTCTTGTCCTTCTGCTTCACCTGCATCGGATAAAAGCGCTCCTCCAGCGCCAGCTCATCCGCCCCGGCTTCGCGGACGTTGTCCAGGGCCGAGACGGGGAAGATGCGGCCATCAATGCCCTTGTCGCCGACCTGCGCCTTGTTCTTCCTGCCGCCCAGCGCGATGACCGCCCAGTTCTCGAACTCGAACGGGGGAATGGCGCGCAACTTTTCTTCGCTCCACGGCAGGTCGCGCACAATGAAGCCGCGGCCAATGATCCAAAGGTCTTCATCTTCCGGCAACCCACAGACTCTCTTATCCTTCAAACGCTTGGCCATGACGCGGCAGGCGGTGGGCGAAATATCAATGCCAATCCACTGGCGCTTGAGCTTCTGCGCCGCCACCAGCGCCGTGCCGCAACCGCAGAAGGCATCCAGCACGACGTCGTTCTCGTTGCTGCTGGACTTGATGATGCGCTCAAGCAACGCGAGCGGTTTCTGGGTCGGATAGCCCAACCTCTCATTTGCTTGGGCTTGAACGGGGGGAATGTCATCCCAAACGCTGTCGATGGGCTGCCCTTGCATTTCGTCGAGGTAGCGCTTCTGGCAGGCAAGCCCGGTGGAGGAGTAATAGATGATACCTTTCTTGTCGGCTTCTTCCATCCGCTCTTTCGTCCACCTCCAGACCCGTTTGTGCCCCTTCCACTCGTAAGTGAGGTTCGGCCGATCTGGATTTGGATTCGTGAGGTCGCTCAGGCGATAGCGCCGACCGGTTCCTTCTTCAACAAAGCGGTAGAATTTTGCGACGTAATCGGGATCGTATTCTTTGAAGGGGCGATTCCACGTCAATTCGTCGCCACCGCCGTAGAAGAAGATCGTGTCGTGATTGTTCGGGAAGCCTTTGAAGGCTAGCCCTTTTGCATTCGTCCGCTTCCAGATAATCTCCGTTTGGAAATTATTCTCCCCGAACAGCCCGTCGAGCATGGCTTTGACGTAATGGGAGGCGTGCCAGTCGCAGTGGTAGTAGAAGCTGCCGGTCTTTTTGAGGACGCGGGCCATTTGTTCGCAACGCGGCCGCATGTAGTCAATGTAAGCCCGGGTGTTCTCGTGGCGGTCTTCAAACGAACGCTTCTCCTTGGTCTCGCCCCAGAAGACTTCGTAGTTGCGGTTGGAGTTGAAGGGCGGGTCAATGTAGATGAGGTCCACGCAGGCGTCGGGCAGCTTCTGGAGCTGTTCGAGGTTGTCGCCGCAGTAAATGACGCGCGTGTCCACCAGCGAGGAGGGCCGGGCGGCGGGCTTGGGAGCGTCTTCCTTCAACCGCGCCGCCTGCGCCGGGGCGTGAGCGGGATACGAGCCCTGTTTCGTTCGCATGGGCCAAGGATACGGGGAAGCCAGCCCGGGGTCAACGATGCCGCCCGGCGCGTAATGTGCGACTCTTGATATTTTCCTGGTATCCATTTGCTCTTGGAGCGGCGGGGTTCCCATTTTACTTTCCGGGATCATGAAAGCCGTTCTCGGTTTCCGATCGCTCAGCCTGGCAGTCGCTTGGGGATTCGCCTCGATCCCTCTGCCGCTCCTCGCCGCCTCCCCGCCGCGCCCGAACGTGCTGGTGATCCTCACCGACGACCAGCGATGGGACGCGATGAGTTGCGCGGGGCACCCACTGCTCAAGACGCCGAACGTGGACCGGCTGGCAGCCGAAGGCGCGCGGTTCGCCAACATGTTCGTGACCACCTCGCTGTGTTCGCCCAGCCGCGCCTCGATTCTGAGCGGCCTTTACGGGCACCGCCACGGGGTCTTGAACAACTTCACGGAATACCCCGACTCGCTGCCCAGCTACCCGAAGCGGCTGCGCGAGGAGGGCTATGAGACGGCCTACTTCGGGAAGTGGCACATGGGCGAGACGAACGGCATGCCGCGCACGGGCTTCGACTTCTGGATGAGCCACCGGGGCCAGGGCAACTACTTCGGCAACGAGTGGAACATCAACGGACAGACCCAGTTCATGAAGGGCTACTACACGACAGTCGTTACGGAGCACGCCCTCGAATGGCTCAAGCGCAAGCACGACAAGCCTTTCCTGCTCATCGTTGGAGAGAAGGCGCCGCACGGCGGCCCCATCGAGCCGGAGCCCAAATACGAGCACGCGTTCGACAGCGCCAACATCGTCAAGCCCGCGAACTACGACGCCTGGAAGGACGGCAAGCCCGCCTGGCTCGCGGCGAGCTTCCCCACCTGGCACGGCGCCGGCGGCCCGCTCTACAATTACCGCGACTACGACAAGTTCGTTCGCGCCTACCTCGGCACGCTGCTGTCGGTGGACGACAGCGTCGGCCAGCTCTACGAGACGCTCCGGCAGACCGGGCAGCTTGATAACACGGTGATCCTCTACACCTCCGACAACGGTTTCGCGCTGGGCGAGCACGGGCGGGTGGACAAGCGCACGATGTACGAGGAGAGCCTGCGGGTGCCGCTGCTGGTGCGCTACCCGCCCTTGGTGCCCCAATCCGCGGTTATCAGGGAAATGGTGCTGAGCATTGACCTGGCGCCGAGCATTCTGGATATCTGCGGCGCCAAACCACTCAAGGGCATAGACGGCCAATCCTGGAAGCCCCTGCTGGCCGGGAAAACCCGCGGCTGGCGTGACTCCTTCCTCTACTTCTACAACTATGAGAAGGAATTTCCCTACACGCCCAACGTGCGCGGCATTCGCACCGCGGACTGGAAGTATATTCATTATCCGCATGGAGACGGCAGCCCGGACCGCTACCAGGCGGAACTCTACAACCTCGCGGCGGACCCGCTGGAGCTGCACAACCTGATCTCGGATCCCGCCGCCGCAGGCAAGCTGGCCCAGTTAAAGAAGGAGCACGCACGGCTGATGCGCAAGCACAAGGCCGTTCCCGACCACATGCCGGTGGACGGTGGTATCATCAACGTGCTGCCAAAGTTCTGAACGCGCATTGGTGGCCGGGCAGGCAATGAAGTGTGCTCCCCGCCAGCAAAGCCGCGAGGGGGGTTCTCTTCGGATGGAGCTTCCCTTGAACATCGGCGCCGGCGACTTTACCCTGACCGGCAATGAACAGATTCAGCGCCAGCCCCTCGGAACGCCGCAACGGCAGGGCCGTGAGCCGGGCAACGATCCTCTGGCTGGCGCTGGGAGTTGGGAACGCTGTGTGGTTATTGGGATTGCGGTCCTGGCTGCCCGGTTGGCGCGGCATCCCCAGCACCGCCTTGACTACACTGTTCTTCTTGGTGGCAGCCGCAGCAGCCAAAGCCGGCGCGCCGGCGCGATACCAGTGGGGCATGGTTGCCGGCCTGGGTTGGTCGGCCCTGGGCGATGCTTTCCTGATGCAGGGGCGGGATTATTTTGTGGCCAGCTTGGGCAGCTTCCTGGTGGCCCACCTCTGCTACCTGTGGGCCCTCGCGTGCGACAGCCGGCTGGCGCAGCGCAAGCTCCCCTTTGCGGTCTATGGGGTCGCGGGCGCCGGGCTGGTGGCCTGGCTGTGGCCGCAGGTGCCGCGGGCTTTGAGTCTGCCGGTGTGCCTATATGCGGCCACGATCATGACGATGGCGGCGCAAGCCGCCAGCCGCGCACTGTCAAAGCGCGATCTTGGGGCCGTCCTCGCGGCGGTGGGAGCGGCGCTATTCGTGGTCTCCGACGCCGCGCTGGCGGCCGGCCGCTTTGGTCATCCCTTGGAATGGGGACGCTTCCTCGTCCTGGGCACCTACTTCGTCGCTCAGGCGGGACTGGCATTGTCGGTGGTCTGCTACAGGAAGTGTTCTTGCCTGCCCAAGGGCGCGTAAAGCGATCAAAGCTGGTCCGGCCATGATCGGTGCCGGGGCCGCTGTCACAAAGGCCGCCGAAGGGCAAATCCTCTCCGACCATGCGCCGGACGGTGTCGTTGAGGCAAACCCATCTCCATATCCCTTGACCTCCGTCAATCCCGGTTCGTGGATTGTGCGCTATATTCCACCATGAAAACCAACAGGCCGGTTCTGGGGCGCGCCCAGCGCGCCGGTGCCCTGCGCTCACCAAAAAGGCGCTCCGCAACAGAGGCACTGAACTGACAAAGGAATTGCTATGACACCGACACAAATCATGGAGACCGAGCACCGGAACATCGAAGCCGTGGTGAGGGCTCTGGGCGGCGTTGCCGCTGCTCTTGAGAAGGGACAGCGCGCCGATGCAGCCATGCTGGCGACGGCCGTGGAGTTCTTTCGCGTCTATGCCGACAAGCTCCATCACGGCAAGGAGGAAACGCGGTTCTTCCCCCTGCTGGTCAAGCGCGGGGTGCCGCCCCAGGGCTGCCCGATTGGCGGACTGAACCACGAACACGAGAAAGGCCGCGCGCTGGTGTGCTCCCTGGCGGAGCAGGCTCCGGCGTATGCCCAGGGCAAACCCGGCGCGGAGGCAGGCTTGCTCGAAACGCTGCGCGGCATTGTGGACCTGTACCAGAACCACATCTGGAAGGAGGACACCATGGTCTTTCCGATGGCCGACAAAGTTCTGACGGCGGCCGACCAGCACGAACTCCGCGAAAGCTTCGCCGGAGTGGACCGGGCCATCGGTCTTGACACCATCGCCCGGCTGGAGACGTTCGCAAAGAGCCTCGGGCAGAGCGTCCCGGAGCCCCAGCCGGGCACCGCGGCGCCCGGCGGCTGCGCTTGCGGGTGTGGATCCTGAAACCCAATGTCCTTGTATGTTATCGCGGCGCCAGGACCGCCCTAGAGTTCTTGCTGCCAGCCGCACCAAGAAAAAGAGGTGCAGAGAGCGGACTCTTTGCCTATAAACCCAGCGAAAGGAACATTAGCTATGCAGCAAACCGAGACACTATCTCCTTGGTGGAGGCAAGCAGTCATTCTAATCATGGTGGCAGGATTCACGATCCTGATTTGGATGGCGGTCCGAAGTTTCAAGGACGCGCCGCCCACGCCGGACAAGGTCGTCACTGCTGCCGGCGAGATCGTCTTCACGAAAGACGACGTGCAGGCCGGGCAGCGGGTATTTCTTCAACACGCCCTCATGGAGAACGGCACGATTTGGGGTCATGGCGCCTATCTCGGCCCGGACTTCTCCGCGGAATATCTCCATACCCTCACGCGTGACGCGCAGGAATGGTTCGCCACGAACCGCTACCAGCGCTCCTGGAGCACCCTTTCCCCCGCCGAACAGGATGCGGTGACGGCGGAGGTGGTGTCGCTGCTGGAGCAAAACCGCTACGACGCCAAGTCGGGTACCCTGACGTTCACCGAGGCCGAGCAGCTCTCATTCCAGAAGCAAATCGCCAAGTGGGCTGCCTACTTTTCGCAGCCCGCCACCAACGCCGGCCTGCCCGCCAAATACATCACCGACGCAACCGAACTGCGCCAGCTCACCGCCTTCTTCGCCTGGACGGCTTGGGCCTCCGCCGCGCACCGTCCGGGCAAAAACTACTCCTACACCAACAACTTTCCCTACGACCCGGCGGCCGGGAACAAGCTCAGCAGCGACGCGATTCTCTGGAGCGCGCTCAGCCTGGTGGCGCTCCTGGGCGGAACGGCGCTCGTGCTGTTTGCGTTCGGCAAGTTTGATTACCTCGGCTGGAAAGGCCGCACTGAGCACGTCCATCCGCCCGCGCTGGCGGGCAACGCGACCGCCAGCCAGCGGGCCACGCTCAAATACTTCGTCATCGTGGCGCTGTTGTTCCTGCTGCAAGTGCTGGTGGGCGCGGCGACGGCGCATTACCGCGTCGAGCCGGGTGGGTTCTACGGTTTTGACCTGCCGCGCTGGCTGCCCAGCCACCTTCTGCGGACGTGGCACCTGCAATTGGCCATTTTCTGGGTCGCCACCGCTTACGTGGCCGGCGGATTGCTCCTTGCCGCGTCGCTAGGCACTGAACCGAAAGGCCAGGTCAAAGGAATCAACGTCCTCTTCGGCGCTTTGCTCATCGTGGTGCTGGGCAGCCTGCTCGGGGAACTGCTCGGCATCAACCGGGCGCTGGGCACACTCTGGTTCTGGCTGGGGCATCAAGGCTGGGAGTATCTGGACCTGGGCCGCGCCTGGCAGGTGTTGCTGGCTGTGGGCCTGGTGCTGTGGCTGTTTCTGCTCCTGCGCGCGGTCGCGGCCGTGCGCCACGACCCCGAGAAAGGCGAAGTGTCCTCGCTGTTTCTCTACGCCGCCGTGGGCATCCCGCTATTCTACCTGCCCGCGATGTTCTTCAACAGCAATACCCATTTCACCGTCGTGGATATGTGGCGGTTCTGGATCATTCACTTATGGGTGGAAGGGTTCTTTGAACTCTTTGCCACCGTCATGGTGGCCATCATCTTCTTCCGGCTGGGCGTGGTGTCGAAGGTGACGGCGGCGCGCGTGGTATATCTCGACGCCATTCTTTACCTCGGCAGCGGCATTGTTGGCACGGGACACCACTGGTACTGGACCGGCCAGTCGAACATCACCATGGCGCTGGCCGCGATGTTCTCGGCGCTCGAAGTGGTGCCGCTCACGCTGCTCACGCTGGACGCATGGGACTTCATCCGGCTGACGCGCGGCAACTGTGCGACGCGCGGCGAAGACCTGGCGGCAAAGCATAAATGGACCTTCTACTTCCTCATGGCCGTTGGATTCTGGAACTTCGTCGGCGCGGGCGTGTTTGGCTTCCTCATCAATCTGCCGGTCGTGAGCTACTACGAAGTCGGCACGCTGCTCACCACCAACCACGGCCACGCGGCCATGATGGGCGTGTTCGGCATGCTGGCGGTGGCGCTGATGGTGTTCGCCATGCGCCAAACACTCCCGGATGCCGCGTGGCGCCGCGTCGAGAAGTGCGTCCAGGTATCGTTTTGGGGATTAAACATAGGACTGGCGTTGATGCTGCTCCTGAACCTCTTCCCCGGCGGCATCGTGCAATTGCGGGACGTGCTGGAAAACGGCTACTGGCACGCCCGCAGCCTTGAGTTCATCGGCCAGCCCCTGATGCGGACACTGGAATGGCTCCGACTGCCAGGGGACGTGGTCTTCATTCTCGGCGGCGTTGTGCCCGCGGTGCTGGCCGCAGTTATGGCCTGGCGATTCCGCAATGAGTCCGCCAGCGCGTCCGCCAACAAATGACCCATTGAATCAACGAATTATGCAACCAGAAATCCCCTCCAAGCCCAAGGGCTTGCCCGGCGCCCAAGTGGCCAAAGCCGGCGAACTCGTCAACTACCAGGACGGTGCGGTCGTCAGCCGCGAGATCGTCAAGAAGTCCACGGGCAACGTGACGCTCTTCGCCTTCGACGAGGGCCAGGGCCTGAGCGAGCACACCGCCCCGTTCGACGCGCTCGTGCAGCTCGTGGAAGGCGAAGCGGAGATCATGATCGCCGGCAATCCCCACCAATTGCGGGGCGGCGAGATGATTCTTATGCCCGCCGGCCAGCCGCACGCGCTCAAGGCGCTGAAGCGCTTCAAGATGATTCTCACGATGATCCGGTCATAGCCGAACTCACCCGTGCTCAGCCACCGGCTGCCGTGGGTGGCTCCTTCCTGCGGCCCTTGGTCGTTGGCATTGCCTACACGGATGTCCCAATTCGGTACGCCGCCGCTTGCCGGCGCCGACTGACGCACGGGCACGAGCAGGCTTTTATAGTGTGGCGCGGATGTCTTAACGCACGACCAATTCCCGCCGCGCGCCCGGCTTCGCGAAAAGCGCCGCCAATCATGAGCCATCGCCCCCGCAGGGCACGGTATTTGCGTCAAAGCCGGGCCAGATGAGCAAGTATTACGTCGCTTGTGACCTGGGACCTGAGAGCGGCCGGGTGATGCTGGGCACCCTCCACCCGGACTCGCTCACGCTGAGCGAGGTGCGGCGCTTTCAAAATGTTCCCGTCCAGGAGAAGGACGCGCTTCAATGGAACATCCCCCAGTTGTATCAAGAGGTCCTCGAAGGCTTGCGCGCGATCGGCGCTTACGAAGAGGCCGTGGACAGCATCAGTTGCGATTCCTGGAGCGGCGACTACCTGCTCTTTGACTCCGACGATTCTTTGATCGCGCCGGCCTATCATCACCGCGACCTGCGCACCCGCGAAGGCATGCAGAAGGTCCTGTCCCAAATCTCGCGGGAGGTCTTGTACCAGGAAACCGGCGTCCAACCGATGCCCCGCAACACCCTGTGCCAGTTGGCGGCGGAGAAATCCCGCCGCCTCGCCCGGGCCCAGCGCCTCCTGCCGGTCGCCGACGCCTTCAACTACCTGCTGTCGGGCGTGCCGCGCTTTGAGCTGACCATGACGGGCGCCACGCAGCTCTGCAACCCGGTCACGCGTTCCTGGTCGCCCCGGCTGCTCGACACCTTGGCGCTGCCGGCCAAACTCTTTCCGCCGCTGGTTCCCGCCGGCACCGAGCTCGGCCCGCTGCGGCCCGAGATTGCCAAGTCAACCAAACTGGAGGATGCCCAGGTTGTCGCCTCCTGCTCGGATGAAACCGCCGCCGCGCTCGCGGGGTTGCCGATTCTTCCCGGGGAAAGCTGGGCCTATCTGCGGCTGGGTTCATGGGCCAGCGTCGGCACCGAACTTCCCCAGCCGATCATCACCGACGCCAGCCGGAACCTGGGGTTTAACAACGAGCCCGGCTACGGCGGTTCGGTTCGCTTCTCCAAGCAGACGATTGGCCTGTGGATTCTCGAAGAATGCCGCCGCTACTGGAAAGAACAGGACCGCGAGATTGATGACGCGCTGCTCACCCACCTGGCCGGCTCCGCGCCCGCATTTGAGTCCCTGATCAACCCCGCCGACCCCCGCTTTCTCTCGCCGGGCGACATGCCGCTCAAGATCCAGGCCTTCTGCCGGGATACCTGCCAGCCCGTGCCCCGCAAGCCCGGACCGATCATTCGTTGTGTGCTGGAAAGCCTCGCCCTGTTCTATCGCCAGACGCTCCAGGAAATCGAGGATACGACCGGACGGCAGATCGCACGCGTCTATCTCCTCGGCGGGACCGCGGATTTCCTATTCAACCATTTCATCGCCAACGCCCTGCGCCGCCCGCTGGTCCTGGTTCCTCCCGACGCCACAGCCCTCGGCAATGTCGTGGTGCAAGCTGTGGCCCTGCGCCACCTCAAATCCCTTGAGGCGGCCCGGGAAATTGTGCGCCATTCCTGCAAGCTCGAGACGCTGCTCCCCTACGCCACCGCGTGGGATACCGCCTTCGTCCGCCTCAAAGAGATCCGCGCTGCCTGAAGCCCGCCGTAGTGGCCAGGCCCGCTTCGATTCATCGCGAGCGGCTGGCGCAGGTCAAAGGAAGAAAACGCCCGATTGCTTCCGCGCTTAGCTCGGCTGCAGTCCTTATGACCCAACGCCGACGCTGGGTGCGTGCAGCCGGGCGAGGACCTGCGCGGCCGCAGAGCGGACCCAACCGCGTTCATCGTTCAGCGCGGCCTCGAGTTGCGGCGCGGCGCGTTGCGCGGCCTCCGAACTGACCCAGTTCGGGTCAATGAGACCGAGGGCCAGTTCGGCGGCCTGCCGGACAGCGCGTTCCTCGTCCGTCAATGTAAGCACCAGCGCTTCGATGCTTGCCGGCTCGCCGATAGTACCCAGGGCCTGGGCTGCTGCCTGGCGCACATCGTTATCCGGATCGGCAAGCAAAGGCAGCAGGCCTTGCGCAATCTCAGGGTCGCGGATTCGGCCGAGGAACCGGACGGCGCTCAAGCGGACCTCGAAGCTGCGGTCGTTGAGCAGCGCGAGAAATTCAGGCGCGAGCGCCGGGTCAATGCGTTTGGCGAGCACTTCGGTCGCTGCCAGCCGCACGCAGGGCTCCGGGTCGCGAAACCGCTCCAGCAGTCGCAGGGTAACCTCGTCGCTGGTATTCTTGCCCAGGGCGTGAATCGTGGAAACCCGGACGGTGGGATCCTCGTCGTTCAACGCTGCCAGCAGGAACGGAATCGCCCGCGGATCATCCACATTCTCCAGCGCCTCAGCGGCGGCGCGGCGCTTGAAGCTGGTGTCGTGCTTGAGTTCGGTGACGAGCGCCTTGACCGCCGCCTGGCCCGCAAACGCGGCGGCGTGGGCGTGCCCGAGAGCGACATCCAGCAGGGCCTGCTCCTCGCTGGTGGCAGGCTTCCAGCCGAGATGTCGCAAAGCGGTGGCCGCGGCTGTCCGCACGCCGGGATACGCGTCTCTCATCAGGTCTGCCAGATGGGGGAAAGCGCGCGAATCGCCCCTCCGCCCCAGGACGGCGGCCGCCACTTGCCGGACATTGCTGTCCGGATCCTCCAGCGCGGTGATCAGCGCCGGGACCGCCTGGTCGCTGGCAACGCGCTCCAGCCCGCTGACGGCGGCACAGCGCACCGGCGCATCCTCGTCGGCCAGGCCCGCCAGCAGCAATTCGAGCGCGCGCTCGTGGCGCGCCGGGTCCAGCGCTTCCAGCGCTTTGCGGCGCACTTCCGGGCTGCTGGACTTCAACCGTAATGTGTTCCACCAAACCATAAGCGGGATACTCGCGTTCGATTCTGTTGCTCTAGACAGGACAGGGTGTCTTGACCCGGTACACTGCGCCTGCCGGTTCCCGGCATGGTGTCCATGCCTTTAACCCCCTTCCCCGCTCCGGGCGACGAAGGGCTCGCGGCAGGTCTCTTTTGTAGAGCGTCTGCCGTGCCAAGCCTTGGACCTCGCCTGGCTTGTGAATAGCAGTGAACAACTTTCCCTTGAAGCCGGGCTCTGAAGGGCGCACAAAACACTCGGCGAGACATACGTTCTAGTCCAAGTACCGGGTGTGAGATCGTTGTCCGGGGCGTCAGGACATGCCTCTGGCAGTTATCCCGCTTGCGGGAGCGCCTATCTCCTTTGCGATGTCTCGCCATTCCTTTGCCCCAGATTCTGCTTGTGCCACGGCGCCGCATAACGCCCAATCAATGGATGAATCGCCGACACTTTCTGCACGCCACCGCACTGGCGGCCGCGACCAGCACTTGGCTTCCCTTCACCCGCTTATCCGCCGCGGAGCGGCCCCAGGGCGTGAGCTGGCCGATCGGTTGTTTCAACCGGCCGTGGATCGGCAGCAAAAACAAACCTTGGGGCTACGACACCGCGTTGGACGGAATCAAGGCCGCGGGCTACAAACTCACCGGCCTGCTCACGCGGCCCGGCAAAGACGAGCCCTTCCTCGGCTCCGACGCCACGCCCGAATATCTCGCGGGCCTGAAGCGGCGCATCGCCGCGCGCGGGCTGGCGGTGAATATGGGCGCTCTGCGCATCAAGAGCGACCTGCCGCTGGCGGACCAGATCCAGGACACCCGCCAGCAGATTGACAACGGAAAGACCGTTGGGGTGGAGTTCCTGCTGACGTTCGGTGCCAACAAGGCGGCCCAGTATGAGGATTACTACAAGCTGATGCGGGACGCCTCGGCCTATGCGCAGGAGCGGGGCATGAAGGTGGTGCTGAAGCCGCACGGGGGCGCGAGCGGGGCAGCAGAGGAAATCGTGCGCTGCCTGGACCGGGTGAAACACCCGAACTTCCAGGTTTGGTTCGACGCGGGGAATATCCTCTACTACACCGGCAAGGATCCCGTGGAGCAACTCAAGCCCATCGTGCGGCACGTTACCGGTTTCTGCGCCAAGGATTGCGACCGGCAGGGCGGTTCGGTCGAGCTGCAATTGGGCACGGGGAAGGTGGATTTCCGGGCGGTGTTCGCCGAGTTGAAACTGGCCGGCTTCAATGGCCCAATCATGGTGGAATGTTGCGCCCTGGGCGACACGCCGGAAGTTGTGACCGCAAACGCCCGTAAGAACCGGCAGTACCTGGAAAACGTGCTGGCGACGCTGTAAGCCCGCAAAAAGTTGATGCTTTGCCGCCGTGGCTGGCGGGCGCCTCTCGATACCACCACCACGAGTTGGGCCGGACTCCCGCTCCGCCGATGGCCTGACCCTGGCGCCCGCACACCACCGTAGTCACTCCGTCTACACACCGTATACACACCGTATACACACCGTAGTACCTCTGCAAACTTTGCAGAGGTACTACGGTGTGTATACGGTGTGTAGACGGTGAGGTGAGCCAGCAGAGAGGGGGTATTACCTCGGCCTGAGCCTGGCCCGCATTCCGGGCCGCCTGGACCGGCCAATCCCGTAGGAGGGTGTTCCGAAATTCATAGCAAGTGGCGGTACTGCAGGTACTTGAGCGCAAAAAATGAGGGTGGGAGGGGCAGCGCAGAACAGGGTAGGCTCCAAGGGATAGGCACAATCAGTGGTGAAACTCTTGCTGGACCGACACCGAATGCACTTTCACGGTAGCACTGCGATGACCTGCCGAGCACGAGAGCCGCTTTCGACCCTGATGCATTTCAGCCAATAGAATCAAGGATGGCAGGTTTGAATTTCGGAACACCCTCCGTAGGAATTCACGGATTCCCCGGGTGGGATGGGGTGTTGGTGCCAAGATACGCCCGTGGCCGGCTGCCGGCCGTTTTCCGCTCGTGCCCGGCGGCAGCCTCTTCTAAGCTCTATAGCCAGACATGAAGAATTCTATCCTGAATCGCACTTTGTTGGGCCTCGCGATCTCCGCCTTGCTGGCCGTCGCGGCTTCCGTCGCGCGCGCCGAGGTAAGACTTAGCAGCCTGTTTTCCGATGGCGCCGTGCTGCAGCAGGGCGTGGCGGTGCCCGTGTGGGGCACGGCTAAAGATGGCGAGCGAGTGACGGTCGTGTTCCGAAAGCAAAAGGTGTCTACCATTGCCAAAGGCGGCCGATGGCTGGTGCGTCTCAAACCCCTGAAGGCGGGCGGGCCGGACACCCTCAGCGTGGCCGGCGAAGGCAACACGCTCGTCGTCTCAAACGTCCTAGTCGGCGAAGTCTGGCTGTGCAGCGGGCAGTCGAACATGGCCTTCGCGCTCTCCCGCGCCGCCAACGCGGCCGAGGCCATCGCCGGCGCGCGCGACCCGCAATTGCGCTTATTCACCGTGCCGCGCTGCGCGACCAACACGCCGCTCTCCGATGTGCCTGGCGCCTGGGTGGAGTCTGCGCCCGAGACGGCTGCGAGCTTTTCCGCTGTCGCCTGGTTCTTTGGCCGCGATCTGCGCCGCGCGCTGAAGGTGCCGGTCGGCTTGATCCATTCCTCGGTGGGCGGCACGCCCGCGGAAGCCTGGACTTCGCGCGCCACGCTCGAGGCCGACCCCAACCTGAAGCCGATTCTGGAGCGCTACGCGGCAAGCATCAAAAACTATGACCCCGCCGCTGCCGCCGCGCGGCACAAGCAGGCGCTTGCCCGCTACAAAGCGGCGGTTGCCAAGGCCAAGGCAGCAGGCGAGCCGCCCCCCCAGGCGCCACGCGCGCTGCGGGATCCCCGCCAATACTCGGGCCGGCCCTGCGCCCTTTACAATGGCATGATTGCGCCCTTGCAGCCTTACGCGATTGCCGGGGCTATCTGGTATCAAGGGGAGGCCAACTCGCCCCGCGCCGCCGAGTATCGCAAGTTGTTCCCGACGATGATTCAGGACTGGCGGCGGGCGTGGGGGCAAGGCGATTTCCCGTTCCTCTTTGTGCAGATCGCGCCGCACCAGCGGATGACCCCGGAGATACGCGAGGCGCAGTTGCTGAGTTGGCAGAATACCTCGCGCACCGCCATGGCGGTTACGGTGGACATCGGCAATCCGACGGACATCCATCCCACTCAGAAGGAGCCGGTTGGCGCCCGGCTGGCCTTGGCTGCGCGAGCCGTCGCTTACAAGGAGAAGGTTGCCTATTCCGGTCCGGTGTATGCGGCGATGAAGGTTAAAGGCCGCCGCGTGGTCCTAAGCTTCCGCCATGTGGGCGGCGGTCTCATGGCAACCGGCGGCGAACTCAAGGGCTTCACCATCGCCGGGGCGGATGGTAACTTCATGCCCGCCCAAGCAAGCATCGAAGGCGACAAAGTGGTTGTCTCCAGCCCCTCAGTGGCGAAACCCGCCGCGGTTCGCTACGGTTGGGCCAGCACGCCGGACGTGAATCTGTTCAACCAGGACGGATTGCCCGCCACACCATTCCGGACCGATGTGAAGTGGGCAACCTTCCCGTAAGCCCAATCCAGTCCCCACTGATTATGTGCGCCGTTGCAGGTTTCCATTTGCTGGAGCCGGCCCCTGCGCAGCATGAGCGCAGGGCTTGTCCGCGGGCGCTAAATGTCGCCCTCGCTGCTGCGCTGGCATGGCTGCTGTGGCCTGCTCCAATCGCTTACGGAGTCAACCGGCTTACAAATGAATGGTCGGTGGCCATCAACAGCACGAGCGACTCAGCGCCCGCCGTTGGGCGTGATGGAACCATCTACTTCGGCACCTGGAAGGGCAAACTCTGGGCCCTCAACCCGGACGGAAAGCGCAAGTGGGTTTTTCAGGCGGGAAACGAAATCAAGTCTGCGCCCGCCGTTGGCCTGGATGGCACGGTCTATTTCGGCAGCCGGGACTGTAACTTCTACGCGGTGGGTGCCGATGGCAAAAAACGGTGGGAGTTCCATACCGGAGCCTGGGTGGACTCGTCCCCGGCGCTGGCGCGCGATGGCACAGTCTATTTCGGATCGTGGGACAAGAGTTTCTACGCACTGAATGCGAATGGCGCGAAGCAGTGGCAGTTCACGACTCTCGGCGAGATTGTGTCATCCCCGGCCATTGGGGCTGATGGCACGATCTACTTCGGGTCGCATGATAAGAAGTTTTATGCTCTGGCCGCCGACGGACGCAAGAAATGGGAATTCGTGACTGGCGGTCCCATCCTTTCCTCGCCGGCGCTGAACAAAGACCAATGCCTCTACTTCACATCGGTGGATGGCTGCCTTTATGCGCTCAACCTGGATGGCCGTCTGCGGTGGCAGTTGCGCACGGGCGGCATCACCGAATCATCGCCGGTAATCGGTCCCGACGGCACGATCTACGTGGGGGTTCGCGCGCACCTCTGGGCTGTCAGTTCCGACGGCCAGAAGAAGTGGGAGCGATTCGGTGACGAGAATTACCCCATTGACGCCTCGCCGATCGTTTTGGCGAATGGGTCCATTGGTTGTGTGTCGCGGTCCGGCCTGCTGTGGTATGTCAGCCCGGAAGCGGCGGTGCAGGACATGTACTACCTTTCGGGCTACGGCTACGGCTCACCGGCAATTGGACCGACCGGAGCCATTTATGTGCCGAACAACGAAGTTCCCTATGGCGGTCTTTCGGCGCTGCGGTCCGGCACTGCTCTGGGCCGCACGCCCTGGCCCAAGTTCCGGGGCAACGCCAGGAATACCGGCAACCTGCAGGACGCTGACCCCTGACGATTCGGAAGGCCTCGGGGAAGCCGCCGGCTCAACAGCAGGCATAGTCAACACGCGACAAGATAGGTCTTGAGGTTGGTATCGGGTTGAGTTAAGAGGGAGCGGCAAGAGTCACAGGATAAACCTAATAAAGGCAGATATGAATAATGGGAGAATACAATTCGTGGATCTGGTGGCGCAATACCAGCAGATCAAACCGGAGGTTGACGCGGCGATGGCCAAGGTCTGCGCCCGCGGGGACTTTGTTCTGGGCGAGGACGTAAAACTCTTGGAACAGGAGTTTGCGGCCTTTTGCCAGGCGCCCCACTGCGTGACCGTGGCTAACGGAACCGAGGCGCTGAAACTGGCACTGCTCGCCTGCGGCATCGGCGCGGGCGACGAGGTGATTACCTGCACGCACACCTTTATCGCCACCGTGGCGGCGATTGACCAGGCGGGCGCCAGGCCGGTGCTGGTGGATTGCGACCCCAGGTTCTACACGATTGATCCGGCGCAGGTGGAGCGCGCGATCACCCCGCGCACCAAGGCGATCATGCCGGTGCACCTTTACGGCCAGGCGGCGGACATGGACCCGATCCTGGAAATAGCGCGCCAGCGCAAGCTGTATGTAATCGAGGATGCCTGCCAGGCGCACGGGGCCGAGTACAAAGGACGCCGCTGCGGTTCGATGGGGGACATTACAGGGTTCAGCTTCTATCCCGGCAAAAACCTCGGAGCCTACGGGGACGGCGGCGCGATCACCACGACGCGGGCGGACCTGGCGGAGCGCGTCATGCTGCTGCGCAATCATGGCCAGAAGGTGAAGTACGAGCACATGGTGAAAGGCTTCAACAGCCGCCTGGACACACTGCAGGCGGTCGTCCTGCGCGTGAAGCTTCGCCGGCTGGAGCAATGGAATGAAGCGCGCCGGCAGGCCGCGGCGAAATACGACCAACTCCTGGCCGGCACCGGCCTGGTCACGCCCAAGGTGGCGCCTTACGCCAAACCGGTATTTCACCTCTACGTGGTGCAGGTGCCGGATCGGAAGCAGCAGCAGGCGGCATTTGACGCCGCGATGGTGTCGCACGGGATTCACTATCCCATCCCCGTGCACTTGCAGCCGGCGTTTGCCGACTTGGGCTATAAGCTGGGCAGCTTCCCCGTCACCGAAGCCCTGGTGTCAAAGATTATTTCGCTGCCCATGTTCCCCGAACTCACCGACAGCCAGATGCAGCAGGTGGCCGGGGCGTGCCTGAAAGCTTAGCGCAATCTCACCCTCCAAACGGGGAAGCGCGGGCTCACGCGGACGCTCGTGCTCCCCGGTTTGGGATTTGCGACGGTGTCAACCAAACTGTGCGCGGCCCCTGACGGATTCGCCTACTGCTGTTGGAACCGCTGCTTCAGTTGTTCCAGCCACCGGTTGACTTCCTTCTCCCACCGGGCGTACTGCTCGGCGTCCAACACCTTCTTGAACTTGGGCGCAACCTCCCGGCGCATCGCGCCCAGCTTTTCCATCTTCTCCGCCAGGGAAAGGCTGCTGTCCAGGTAGAGCGCGCGCAGTTTCTCCACTTGCTCCTCGTAAACCGGCTTGAGCTGCTCCCTTTGCGCCTCGGTCAGGTTCAGCTCTTTGATCGCCTCTTGCACTCGCGCGCCTGGCCGGTCGGCCGCCCCCGCCGCCGGCCCTTGTTTTGCCTTCCACTTCTCAAACTGCTCCGGCGTCAGCACCTTCTTAACCTCCGCCGTGATCTCGTCCCGCACCGCTTTGACCTTCGCGATCTTCTCTTCCCGTGACAGGCTGGCGTCCTGGCGCAACTCGCGCAGCTTCTCCAGACGCTCGCGGACGATGGCTTGCAGCTTCTGCGTCTGCTCCTCGGTCAGGTTCAACTCCCTGGCGGTCTCCTGCATCCGCTCGCGCAAAGCGCCAAGCCGACCGGCGCCGGCCGGCGGGGCGGCGTTCGTGGCATCCGCAGCGCGCGTCGGCAGTTGAAAACCCAAAACACTGGCCACTACGGCCAGCGCAATCAAAATCGGTTTGCTCATATTTGCAGAAAGGTTGTTCTTGCCGCCGGCAACGGTCTGTTGCCGCGCCCGAGGGAACAATGTCCTGGGTCCAGACGCGGGCCCAACGCGGTTGGTTACGGTTTTTCCGTGGTTATGTTCATCCCTTCCGCAGATATCCGCACGCCTAGCGGCTGTTGTGGGAATGAACCCGGCCTTGGGGCTTCGTTAGTTGCCCGCGTTTGAGCCCGCAGAGCCGCCTACAGGCTGTCCGGTGGCCCAGGTTTAGCGATCCTTGCCCTCTGCCAACACCTGAAGCGATTTAATTTGACACTGACCAGCCCCCTCCGCCGCCACCCAAGGGATACACACCGTCTCTTCACCGTCTAAACACCCGGTACACACCGTAGGTTCAACTGCATAACCCCCAGCAGCGCCTGAACTTACGCAAATCAACCCCTCCAACAGCCCCCACAAGCGTCATAAACTACTGCAGTTAAACAACTTACACCCATTTCACCAATCAGCCCCTGCCTTCCCCTCCCCCATTGTCTCACTAGGCCGCCGCCAGCAGGGCGCGCCCGGCAATTCCCGAGCCATATTGATTGACCATGCCGAAAGCGACATGTTCGCGGGGTGGCGGCCAGATCACGCGCGGGCGGTCTCTGGGACAGGGCTTGGCCCAAGCACACTCCCCTTCGTCGCTTGCCAAAAGCAGACAAAGAGAGCAAAGCCTTGCCTGGCAATGCCCCGACCGGCAGATCTGGCGGTTTTGCCCGGGACGGGTTGTCCTTGCGCCGCAAAATGTCATCCTAGGAGCAAACTCCTCGGACGAGGCGGAACGCCAGCCCAGGAAGCAGTCTGCCCGAGACCTCATGGCAGCAACAACGCCGTTGCCCCCAGGGACTTACGCGCAGTCCAAACTTGGCGCCACCCGGTTATTGCCTTGTCAGGACCTTGTGATAAGCTTTCTGCTGCTGCGCCAATACCGCATGATTATGACATCTCAGGCAGTTATTCATTGATGCTATTGCTTGGCCCTAAACCACCCGGTTCTGTCATCGAGCCCAACCCGACACTTGGATTATTGGTTCTGGATGTTGCCGAGGTGATGCGTCTCGGAAGTTTGTGCTTGGACAACCAAAAAATCGGAGCGCAGCTATCCAGCTCTGCCAACAAACCCAGCGATTCTGAGATGCACTCACTTATCTCGATAATTACCAATATTAGCACGTGTATATGCTAATACATGCCACAAATGGCGAAACGGTAACGATAACGTATTGTGGTTTATAATGTTTACAGTATAGCTTTTTGGGCGCTACATGTTCATTTATCCAAAGCAGTATGATGTCATAGTCGTAGGTGCTGGCCATGCGGGCATAGAAGCCGCCTTGGCCTCAGCCAGATTGGGCTGCCAGACATTACTGCTCACGATCAATGCCGACACCGTTGGCCAGATGTCCTGCAACCCGGCAATCGGCGGCTTGGCGAAAGGTCACATCGCTCGTGAAATTGACGCCATGGGTGGCGAGATGGGCAAGACCACGGACATGACTGGATTGCAGTTCCGGATGCTCAATCGGAAGAAGGGTCCGGCCGTCCAGGCATTGCGAGCGCAGTGCGACAAGAAAGCATACCAGTTCAGAATGAAGTGGGTCTGCGAGAGGGAGCCGAATCTCGACCTGAGACAAGCCCAATGCTCAAAACTGCTGCATAAGGATGGCCAAGTCCACGGGGTCGAAACCGCGATGGACGTTCAGTATCTGGGAAAGACCGTGGTTTTGACAACCGGGACATTCCTCAACGGGCTAATACATATTGGCAGCAACCAGCAGTCTGGAGGTCGCTCCGGAGAAGCGGCGGCTACGGGTTTGTCCGCCTCACTGAAGGAGGTTGGACTGGAACTCGGCCGGCTGAAGACCGGAACCCCGCCTCGGCTCCTGCGCCGCTCAATTGATTTCAGCAAGACGGAACTACAACCCGGAGAGGAGCCGATTACGTACTTCACCCACTGGAAGGACGATTTGTTCCACGTGGAACATGCCAGTCGGCCAGATAGGGAACTCAGCGCGGGAGTTGAACATGGCAAAAAGTTCCACGTGGAACATTCGGCCAAGTACCCCATCGGATCCATTCTCGAACGCATAGGGGGCCAACTCCCGTGCTATATTACCTATACCACCAAGGCCACTGCCGACGTCATCCGGGCCAATCTCGATAAGTCACCCCTCTATTCGGGCAGGATTAAAGGTGTCGGCCCGCGGTATTGCCCGTCAATCGAGGACAAGATTGTCAGGTTCTCCGATAAAGACCGCCACCAGATCTTCCTTGAACCTGAGGGAATCAGCACCGACGAAATATACGTTAACGGCTTCTCCACCTCGTTGCCGTTCGGCGTGCAGATCGAGATGGTCAGGACCATCATCGGCTGCGAAAACGCCGAGATACTCCGGCCCGCTTACGCAATCGAATACGACTTCTGCTTTCCGACGCAGTTGCAGCCATCGCTCGAGACAAAGGCTTGCCGAAACCTCTATCTGGCAGGACAGATCAATGGCACTTCCGGCTACGAAGAAGCAGCCGGTCAAGGGCTAATGGCCGGGATCAACGCGGCACGCCGGGTGAAAGGACTTGAACCGGTTGTCCTGAGAAGAGACCAAGCCTACATCGGCGTCCTGATTGACGATCTCGTCACCAAGGACACAACGGAGCCATACCGGATGTTCACCTCCCGCGCCGAGCACCGGTTGGTGCTGCGCCAGGACAATGCCGATGCCAGGTTATGCGGCCTTGGCTACGAGATAGGCCTGCTGCCCAAACGCCATTACCTCCAGTTCAAGGCCAGCCAGGAGGCCGTCGAGTCCGAAACCGCGCGCCTGCACCAGACCTGGAGCGGCTCGCGGACCCTGGCCCAACGGCTGCGCCAGCCGGGCAGCCGATATAAAGACATTACATCATCTAATTCAGATCTATCAGATGAACTAATACACAAGGTCGAGATCGGGATCAAGTATGCCGGCTACATTGCCCGGCAGGAAAACGAGGTGGCCAAGCTCAAAAACCTCGAGGGCAAGCGGATCCCGGACGGCTTTGATTACAAAGCCGTGCCCGGACTGCGCACCGAGGCGCGGCAAAAGCTGATTAAGATCCGCCCGGCCACGCTCGGCCAAGCCTCCCGCATCTCCGGCGTGTCCCCGGCGGACGTTGGGATTCTGATGGTATGGCTGAAGCGCGGCGGCGCCCCGGGCCGGGTCAGGAAAGCCTGAGCCGCGCGCGCGTGCTTGCGGGCGTGTTGCCCTCATCACCTTGTGCTCATGCCGGTAGGGCGCGCACTCCGTGCGCGCCGCAGAGGGGCCCCGGCGCGCAGCGGAGTGCGCACCCTACCTTGACGGTCTGTAGCCGTTTCAAAGCGACTGTGAAAGATCCGCTTTAGGTCCCGGCAACACGTCCTTGCGGCCCCGGGCGCGTGGGCATACAATGGCCGTTCGCAAATTAGGAATCTTATGAAAGCTGCATACATTACGCAAACGGGGTCTGCCGACGTCATTACCTACGGCGATCTCCCCACGCCTAAGCCCACCCGCCGCCAGTGCCTGGTCAAAGTTGGCGCCGTGGATGTCAACCCCATTGACGTCTATGTCCGCAGCGGCGCGATCCCCGCCAAACTCTCCTTCCCCTTCATCCTCGGACGCGACCTCGCCGGCACCGTCGTCGAAGCCGGCGCGAGCGTCAAAGGCTTCAAAGTCGGCGACCGCGTATGGGCGACCAGCCAGGGCGCGGACGGGCGGCCGGGCACCTTCGCCGAATTCGCCGCCGTGGACCAGCGCTGGCTCCACCCCATCCCCGAAGGCGTCAGCGACGAAGATGTCGTCTCGCTGTCATTAACCGGCGTCACCGCCCAACTCGGCCTGGTGCGCTACGCCAACTTGCGGGCCAAGGAAATCCTCTTTGTGAACGGCGGCTCCGGCGGCGTCGGCGCCTGCGTCGTGCAAATGGCCAAAATCCTCGGCGCGCGCGTCATTGCCACCGCGGGCACCGACCAAAAAGTCGCGGCGTGCCGGGACCTGGGCGCCGACCTGGCCATCAACTACAAAACCCAGGACGTCGCCGCCGCCATCAAAACCTTCGCGCCCGACGGCGTCAACGTCTGGTGGGAAACCCTGCGCGAGCCCGACTTCGACCGGACCATCTCCCTGCTCGCGCTGCGCGGCCGGATGATCGTCATGGCCGGGCGCGACGCCCGCCCGCAGTTCCCGGTCGGCCCGTTCTACGTGAAAGACTGCTCGCTGCACGGCTTTGCGATGTTCAACGCCAGCGCCCGCGAACAGCGCCCGGCGGCCAACGCCATCAACCGCTGGCTGGCGGAAGGCAAACTGCGCGCCCGCATAGACCGGGTGCTGCCGCTGGCCCAGGCCGCCGAGGCGCACCGACTGCAAGAGGACAGCACCGTGAAGAACACCGGCGTGCTGGCCGGCAAACTCGTCCTCAAACCGTAGCCGAATCCCTGCGGCAAAGAACCTCAGGCGGACCCCGATGCCGCGCTGGGCGAACATGTGAACAACTATTTCCAAGTTTATGTTGCCAGCCCGTTGCCGGCGGCGTAATTTACCATGAAAACTAGCGTTACGAAGCAGCTCGGCTCCGGCCGGAAACCAAAGCGCCATCACAATATGCTCGCGTCCAGAGTGAAGTTGTTTACCAGTCGGAGGACCTGGTGCGCCTTTACGCTCATCGAACTCCTCGTCGTTATCGCCATCATCGCCATCCTCGCCGCGCTGCTCCTGCCGGCCCTGGCCAAGGCCAAATCAAAAGCCAACGCTATTGCTTGTCTGAACAATCAGAAACAATGGGGGCTGGCCGCCAAGATGTATTCCGATGACAACAACGACTATGTTCCCCAGGAGGGAAATACCATTGCCACCATTGACCGGCAACCGGACAATATAGATGCTTGGTACAATGTGGTTTCCGCGTACATCAAACAGCCTTCGCTGGTAAGCCTCTACACAGCCAACCCGCCCAATCCCCCGCTTCCAACCTCCCGGACAATCTACTCTTGCCCCGCGGCGGAGAAGCCGAGCTGGACGCCCTCAACCGCCAAAGCGTTCTTCATGTATGGCGAGAATGGTCGTCTGTGTGTCAACAAGTCGTCCGGCGGCGGCGGCGCCGCCCAGACCAAGTTCGGCCAGATTGTCTATCCCGTTGACACGATCCTCTTTGCCGAAGTGAATGGCAACTCACCCACCGCGGGCGCAGCCCAGTCCAACGTGACCGGCCAGTATGCCGTCGCCAAGCACGAGGGACGTGGTGAATTTGCCATGTGCGATGGCAGCGCGCGATCCGCCCGGACCAACGACTTCCTCCGGACCTCGTCAGAATCCAACAGTTGCAAAGCCGAATGGGACCCAGCCAAAATGCCCCGCAAGATGTATTGGTACCCCACACCCAACACGCCCGATTCTTAGTCGCTCACCACACCGTCGATCCATTACCTGACACGACCAGTAAGCAGAAACGTGCTCCATCACCAAACCAAACCAAAACCCATTAGTCTTATGAAAAGAATACTCCTCGCCCTCGCGGCATTCGTCGGTATTGCGCTCAGTGCGCAAGCCACTTCGGTCTTCAGCGACAACTTCAACAGCTACGCTGACGGGGCTCTCGACACTGTAGGTGCGCCAACGTGGTTCTGGCACAGTGGAACGACCAACCAGCTACAGGTCGCCAGCGGCCAGGTGCTTCTAGGCGGTTCAAACAGCGAAGACGTGAGCGCCTACATCACCAACTCCGCCTTCCCAACGCCATTCACCAACGGCCCGGGCGCCGGCAGCCTCTATGCCAGTTTCACCATCAACATGAGTGCAACCACCCTGCCCACTAGCGCAGGAACCTATTTCTTCCACTTCAAGGACACTACTACCTCGAACTACCGGGCCAGAACGTGGGCGAGTACTACGGGTGCTGCCGCCGGGAAATTCCGCCTCGGCATCAGCGCGGCGGGCAATAACCCCGTGTATATAGCGACCGATTTCGATCCGGGCACTACCTATACGATCGTGGTGAAGTGGAATCTGGAGCAGACGAACGCCACCGTCTGGGTGAACCCCGTCTCGGAAAGTAGCATATTGAACCGGGCTGATTCTGCCGACACGAGTCTCCCGGCAACATTCAACACCTACTGTGTCAGTCTGCGCGAGGGTAGTGGCACTGCGCTCGCGGGACTGATGAATTTCGACGACCTTAAGGTCGGCACCGCATTCGCCGACGTTTATGCTCCCAGCGGTCCCCCGTCCATCGGAGGCATTGCCAACCAAAGCATCCCGAAGAACAGCAACACCGGCCCCGTCCCCTTTACTGTTGATAGCCCGACTTACGCACCCTCCACCTTGACGCTCAGCGGGACTTCGGACAACACGACCCTGGTGCCCAATAACCCGGCGAACATCAGTTTCGGCGGCAGCGACCAGAACCGCACCGTTACCGTCACTCCTGCCACCGGCCAGCAAGGCCAGGCCACGATCGAAGTTGTGGTCACCGACCCAGCCGCCCAGACGGGAAACACCACCTTCCAAGTCAAAGTCGGTGCGCCGGCTTTTGTTACCGGTGTGGCCAATCAATTAACTCCGACCAACACACCTACGGCGGCTCTGCCGTTCACACTCGCGGACGCCGAGGGAGACACGCTCACTGTAACCGGCAGCTCCTCCAACCCGACTCTGGTTCAGGACACGGACATCGTTGTCAGCCCCGCGAGCAGCACTAGCACGAGCCGCACGGTGAAGATCAAGCCGCAGCCGGACAAGGCCGGCATCACGACTATCACCCTCACGGTCAGCGACGGTCATACAAGTGCTAGCACCAACTTCACCCTTATTGTGTATCAGCACCTCGGCGAGTTGCTGCTGGGTGACACCTTTACTTATTCAGACGGCGAAATCAATTCTGTCAGTGGTGGATTCTGGCAGGCGCACAGCGCGGCCCTTTCAAACGACTGCATGGTGGTCAATAATCAACTGCGGGTTTCCTCTACCAATTCCGAGGACGTGAACGGGACCTTCACCAACTCGGTTTACCTCGTGGCGACCGGCGACAGCACACCTCCCTATGCCTTTGCCGGCGTGATTCTCTATTCCAAGTTCACCGTGAACTTTGAAGCGCTGCCGACTGGCAGTGGCGGAGGGTATTTTGCGCATTATAAGGACCTAGGCACCTCTAACTTCCGCGCTCGCGTCTTTGCCCAGACCAACGGGGCCGCAGCGGGCAAGTTCCGCCTGGGCATCGCCAACGGGGGCTCCAGCGCCTCCGCCGTTGTCCCGCAGGATCTCAGCCTTGGAACCACCTATACCGTTGTCACGCGCTACAATGTTAGCACCGCTGAGAGTACCCTCTGGGTTGATCCGAGCTCTGAAGCCAGCGGGGGGGTCACCGCAACGGACGGCACCACCCCGATTGAAATTGACAAGTATTGTTTCCGTCAGAGCGCTGGCATCGGGGTGGCTCTCGTGGATGATCTGCTCATCGGGAGTGCCTGGAGTGACGTTTACACTGCGCCTCCTCTTTCCGCCGCAACCATCAGCACCGGCAGCGGCAAGTGGGACTCCTCCAGCACCACTGTGAGCTACACGGGCGGCAGCGGCTCGAAGTTCATTCTGTTGGAATCTGCGGATGTGAAGGCCGCGATGAGTTCCTGGACCCGCGTAGCCACCAACACCGTCACCCCAGGCAGCTTCACGATCCCGGCGGTGGGCACGGCAGCGCCAAAGTTCTATCGCGTTAAGAGCGAATAGACGCGCCCGCTTCGCTAGACTGCATACCCTTCGCGGGCCGGGTCACAAGACCCGGCCCGCTTTGCGTGTGTGAGGATGGTCTGCCGTGGTTTCAGGCTTGGTTGCACGCTCCTTCGAGACGGTGAAGCGTAACCCCCAACGATTGCCCCGGGCGGAGAGTGGCGGGCGTGAATCAAGACGCGGCCCACAGCCCGGCGGTGGCTCTAGGCAGGTTGCGGGCCGGCTATTGCCAAACCTCTTCGGCAAGGGAGGGTCAGGCTTGATTGGCGCCCTGCTGTTTCTCCTCGTCGCTTGGGTGTTCCTGCCCTCGCTGCGCAACGGTTTTGTCAATCTGGATGACAATGTTTACGTCTATGAGAACCTCCACGCGCAGCAAGGGTTGACACTGGCCAACCTGCGCTGGGCTTTTACAAATCTGGATGCGGGCTTCTGGCACCCCCTAACCTGGCTTTCGATCCTGTTGGATTGCCAGCTCTTCGGTCTGCATCCCGCCGGTCATCACCTCACCAGCCTGCTGCTGCACGCCGCCAGCACCGTCCTGCTCTTCTTGCTGTTCCGGCGCCTGACGGGCGCAACCTGGCGCAGCGCGTTTGCAGCCGCCCTTTTCTCCCTGCACCCGCTCCACGTCGAGCCTGTCGCCTGGGCCGCTGACCGCAAAGACGTTTTGTGCGCCTCTTTCTGGCTGCTCACGATGCTGGTGTACGTGCGATACGCGGAAGGAGAAAGGAAGAATGCAGAATGTAGAATACAGAATCCGGAATCCAAGACCCGGAGTCCGACCGCTCGCTTCTATCTGCTCTCCCTTTTCTTTTTCCTGTGCGGCCTGATGAGCAAAACGATGATAGTGACATTGCCACTCCTCTTGTTGCTGGTGGATTGGTGGCCATTGCGGCGATTTCAATCCAAGGCGAGCCGTGTTCTTCTCCTTGAGAAGCTGCCCTTCTTTGCTGCCGCAATTGTGTGTGGGCTCCTCACCATGCACGCCGAGAAAGGTGTTGGCGCGCTTCCCACAGCTTTCGATGTGCCCATTCATTCCCGCATAGCCAATGCCACCCTTTCGTACCTGGGGTATCTCGCGCAGACGTTTTGGCCAATCCATCTGGCTGTGTACTACCCTTATCCCAGGGCCTTTCCGACAGGGACTCTCCTTGCCACGGCGGTGCTGGGGTTATGCTTCACTGCGGCGACATTGTGGGCCGCGCGCGCGAGGCCCTACCTGGCTTTTGGCTGGACATGGTACTGGATCACATTGCTGCCGGTGATTGGATTGATCCAGATTGGCGGCCACGCGCACGCAGACCGCTATACCTACGTGCCGTTAATCGGAGTGTTCGTGCTTCTGACCTGGGGTGTTTATGACCTTGCCCGGCGGTGGCGTTCGCAGCGCTTGGTTTTGTTCCTGGCTGGCGGCGGGGTTGTGTTGCTGTGCGCCGTCCTGACAAGGCAACAGATCGGCTACTGGAGGGACAGTGAGACCCTTTTCCGGCACGCACTTGCTGTAACTCAGGACAACGAACTGGCGCATAACAACCTTGGCACGACACTCGCCAGACAGGGCCGGTTGGAGGAAGCCGTTGCGCATCTACAGGAAGCTTTGAGACTCCAGCCCGACTATTCCGGCATACACAACAACCTGGGCACTGCCCTCGCTAAACAAGGGCAATTTGACGAAGCCTTGCCGCACTTGCGTGAAGCGGTTCGATTGGCGCCCACCGACGCCGGAGCGCACTGCAACCTCGCTGACGCGCTGGCCTTGAAAGGACAGTTTGACGAAGCCATCGTGGAATACCAGACAGCAATCAAGCTGAGTCCAAACGAGGCCGCTACGCACTGTAACCTTGCCAACGCTTTGGCGGGCAAGGGACTCTTCGATGAAGCGATTGCTGAATACCAGCGAGCCCTGGAACTGAACTCCCGCGCGACCGACGCGTATACTCGCTTGGGGATATTGTTGGGGAGCCGGGGGCGTGTGGATGAGGCCGCTGCGCAGTTTCGTGCGGCACTGCGCCTCAATCCCAACGATACCCAGGCTCACTGCAGTTTGGGGATCGCACTGATCAGCCAAAACCGCCTCGATGAAGCAATCCGTCACCTTCAAACCGCGCTGGACCTCAAGCCCGACCATGCTGAAGCTCACTGCAACCTGGGTGTCGCCTTGGCTAAAGGCGGAAAGCTGGAAGATGCGGTTTCCCACCTGCGCGAAGCCCTCAGGCTGCAGCCTGACTACGCCGATGCGCAGAATAACTTGCGCGTAGCGCTCGACCTAAAGGCTGCTGCCGCCACACCGCTCCCTTCTTCCACCCGACCGTAAGGTGCGGGCATCTCTGCGGGCAGCTCTGAGTTGACTCGCGGCACGATGTGTTGCAGTTTTTGCCCGCGGGGCCAGCGGGAATTGGGCGCGCAGCGCAGGACACTGGTGCGGGCCATAGGTTAGCTGGCTGACTGCGGCAGGTATGGAACATCAATTGCGGAGAACACAATTAACCTGACGGCTTCCCCGGGCCTTCTTCACAGGGGCTGGAAGGAGCCAAACTCAACATCAACCATGAAGAGAAAACTTCTTTCCTCCCTTATAATCACTGCGCTGTTTGGCGCGGGATGGCTCGTCAATCCGGCCTCAGCCCAAATCTCCATTTACTCACTGCCCGGCGGCTCCTACACCCAGAATTTCGATTCGCTGTCCAGTTCGAGCTCGACCAACGCCTGGCTGGATAACATCACACTGCCCGGCTGGTACGCCGCGACCAACACCAGTAGCGGGGTCGCGCGGACCTATAGTGCCAGCGCCGGCACGAGCACCACTGCCATGATGTACAGCTTCGGCACGAATGGAGTGAACCCCGCCACCGACCGCGCGCTGGGTTCCGTCGCCTCGGGCACTGCCAGCAAGCTGGCTTACGGAGTCCGCTTTGCCAACGACACCGGTTCGGACATATCCAGCATCACGATTACCTGCGCCGGCGAGCAGTGGCGCAATGGCGGCAGCTCAGCAATTCAAACCCTGGCCTTTTCCTATCGGATCAGCACTGCGCCCATTACCAGTCCCGACCCGGCAATTACCAGTTCCTGGAGCCCGTTCACCGCTCTGGACTTCCACACCCCCGACGCTGGGGGAACGGCCGGTCCACGGGAAGGAAACGCTTCCGCCAATCGGCAGGTATTCTCCGACATCCTCCTGACCGGTGTGGCCGTGCCCGCCGGTTCAGAAATCTTCCTGCGCTGGCGGGATGTTGACGACTCCGGCAGTGATCATGCCGTAGCGATTGACGACCTAACCGTGAGCTTCAGCACCGGTTCCATGACGACCAATGCGCCCACCTCCGCTTCGATAACCCCGCTGGCGCAGACCAACAAAGCCGGGACGACGGTCTTCCTGACGGTCACCAGTGACGGCTCCCCTTCCATTTCACTTTTATACCAATGGCGCAAGGACAGCGCTCCCCTCAGCGACACCGGAACGGTTTTCGGCTCCACCACTCCAATCCTGACGCTGAGCAACGTCCTGGCCGCAGCCGAGGGGAGCTACGACGTTATTGTGGCCAATACAGCGGGCTCAGTGACCAGCGCTGTCGCAACGGTGACGGTGCTTGATCCGGCCATCCAGTCCCAGTCGGCCGACCAGGCTCGCCTAGGAGGCGAGAATGCCACCCTCACCGTTACCGCCAAAGGCACTCCGACGCTGACTTACCAATGGTTCTTCGGCGGCACCCCGATTGCGGGAGCAACCCGCAGTTCTTTGCCGCTTTCAAATCTTCAAGCCACCAACCAGGGGGTTTATACATGCTGGGTGACCAACGGCCTTGGAAACAGCGTTGCCAGTGTTCCTATCACACTTGCCGTTACGGTGCTTCCCAGCGTTACGCTGGCGTTATGGGAGTTTGACGACACCAATGCACCCGTCGCGTCTCCGCCCCCGGTTCTGGGCGCGGGCACGGCCTCTTTGCTGAACGGCGTGACGGCCGGCTTCGCCGCCGGCGCCTCCGGCGGCACCAACCACGCCTGGAATACCACGACGTACCCGTCCCAAGGCACCGGCAATAAGACCGCCGGAGTGCAATTCAACGTGAATACGCTTGGCTATCGGAATATCTACCTGTCCTGGAACCAGCGCCACAGCAATACCGGCAGCAAATACACAAGGCTCCAATACAGCGCCGACGGCGCAACATTCACCGACCTGGATCTGCACACCATGACCAACGGTGAAGTCTTCGTATCCCACCCCTGCAATCTTTCCGCCATCTCCGCCGTCAATAACAACGCCAATTTCGCCTTCCGCATCGTCGCCGAGTTCGAGAGCCTCACGAATCCAGTCTATGTGGGCACCGCCGGCGAGTATCGCACGCAGGGCACCATCCGGTTTGACTCCATGATCGTCTATGGCGACTCGCTTGGCGCGGTCACTGTAGCCCCAACGACCATCAGCAGTATCGTCGGCACCGCGCTGACCTACGGCGGCGGCGCCGGCTCGCAGTTTGTCCTCCTGGAGTCGTCGGGCGTGACCGCCGTGATGAGCAGTTGGGCACGGGTGAAGACCAATACGGCCAGCCCCGGAACGTTTGCCATCCCGGCGGTGGGCACATCCGCGCCGAAGTACTATCGCATCCAGAGCGAGTAGAGCACAGGTTCGGTTTGCAGCCGGCCCCAACGCTGTCGGCATTGTGCCCGGGAGGGGAAGCGTCCGCGCAAACCCTCCCATCTCCTCCTCTGTGGACCGGGCCCGTTAGGCGGGCTTAAGTCATTCTTGAGATTGACACCGGTGGCGCTTTTCTGGCAACCTGCCCTTGCTTGATTGAGCTGGCCCGGGATCGGGTTTGAGCGCAACCAAGCCGCTGCAGCTCGGTCAATGACTAAACTCTAAAAGGTATGAAAAGAATCTCTCTCATTCTTGCAGGAATCTGTTCGTTCGGTGCCCTGTTGTTCACTCCAAGCTGCGCTCCGCCGCCGCCCGCCGAGCCGGTCAAGATTGGCGCGCTCTTCTCCGTCACCGGGCCGGCGTCCTTCCTGGGCGCGCCGGAGGAGAAGACGGTGCAAATGTTGGTGGAGAAGATCAACGCGGCCGGCGGCATCAATGGCCGGAAGCTGCAACTGGTGGTCAAGGATACCGCCGGCAGCCCCGAGAAAGCCGTGTCGTTTGCCAAGCAGTTGATCGAAGAGGATAAGGTCCTGGCCATCATCGGCCCCTCCACCAGCGGCGAGACCATGCAGATCAAGGCCTTGTGCGAAGAGAATCAGGTGCCCCTGGTCTCCTGCGCCGCCGCGGAAACCATCGTCAACCCGGTGGCCAAGTACGTCTTCAAGGTGCCGCAGAAGGACAGCCAGGCGGTTACCTGGATTTACCGCACCATGAAGGACAAGGGCATTAGCAATATCGCCATCCTGAGCAGCACCGACGGCTTTGGCGCCGCCGGCAAGAAGCAGTTGGAAGATCTGGCCAAGGGGGAGGGCATCACCATTCTGGCCAACGAGGTGTATGACAAGCAGGCGACGGACCTGACCGACGTCCTGACCAAGGTCAAAGGTAACTCCAGCGTGCAGGCGGTGGTCAACTGGTCCATTGTGCCGGCGCAGTCCATTGTGGCCAAGAACATGAAGCAGCTGGGACTGAACATGCCGCTGTTCCAGAGCCACGGGTTCGGCAACCTCAAATACGTCCAGCAAGCCGGTGCGGCCGCCGACGGTATCATCTTTCCCGCCAGCCGGTTGCTGGTCGTGGACGATCTGCCGGACAGCCACCCGCAAAAGCAGGTGTTGGCGGCCTACAAGAAAGACTATGAAAGCCGGTACAAGGAAGACGTCAGCACTTTCGGCGGGCACTCCTATGACGCGCTGATGGTCGTGGTGGAAGCGCTCAAGCAGGCGGGCACGCCGGACCGGCAGAAACTGCGCGAGGCCATCGAGAATCTCAAAGGCTTCGTCGGCACCGCCGGGGTGTTCAATTTCTCGGCCACAGACCACACCGGGCTCGATCTGGACGCCTTTGCGATGCTGACGGTGAAGGACGGCAAGTTCACGCTCTACAAGAAGTAGCGCTGATCATGCCGACAGGTTGCGACGGCACGATGCCCCGGCGGAGCAGCCGCCGGGGGCTTTTCCCTTGAGGCACCACGGATGGAAAGCGGAAGCCTAGCCTTGCAGTACCTGCTGTCCGGCATTACCAAGGGTAGCGTCTATGCCGTGGTGGCGATCGGGTTCAACCTGATCTACAGCGCAACCGGCGTAATCAATTTCGCGCAAGGCGAGTTCGTGATGCTGGGGGGAATGGTGGCGGTCACCCTGGCGCATTACGTGCCGCTGCCGGTGGCGGTGGCGGGCGCCGTGGTAATCGTCGCGCTGGTGGGCTGCCTGCTCGAACTGACGCTATTCCGCCGGTTGCAGCGCCATTCGGTCCTCCGCCTGATCATCATCACCATTGGCCTGTCCATCGTCATCCAGGAAGCCGCGCTGCATATCTGGGACGAGAAAGTGCGCTCGCTTCCTTATTTCACAGGCAATGAAGTCTCCTCGGTTCGGTTCCTGGGGGCGGCGATTTCGCCGCAGGTCTTGTGGGTGCTGGGCACTGTGGTGTTGGTGGTTCTGGCTTTGCACTGCTTCCTGCGCTATACGCTCCCGGGGCGCGCCCTGCGGGCCTGCTCCTCCAACCCCGAGGCGGCGATGCTCGCCGGCATCAATATTCCCAACGTGCGCACGCTCTCCTTCGGCCTGAGCGCCGCCCTGGGCGCGCTGGCGGGCTGCGTCATCTCGCCCATCACGATGACGCATTACGAGATGGGCGGGTCCCTGGCAATCAAGGGTTTTGCGGCCGCCATCCTGGGCGGGCTGGGCAACCCGATTGCCGCGGTAGCCGGCGGGTTGCTGGTGGGGGTGCTGGAGGCGGCCAGCGTGAGTTGCCTGCCCGCAGTCTATAATGATGTCGCCGCCTTTGCCGCCCTGTTGCTGGTGCTCTTCGTCCGGCCGCAGGGATTATTCGGCGCCCCGGCGGCGGACAGCGTGAGGGAACACTAGCGTGCTAAAGGGTTAAATGAGTTAAATAGGTTACATGAGTTACATGAGTTACACAGTTGCACGGGCATGCGGGGCCGGGTCCCCAGGTAACTCATGTAACCATTTAACCCTGTAACCACTTCCGCCCCATGCCTCGCTTCCGACAAATACTTCCCTTCGCCCTGTTTCTGGTCGCAGTAGTGGGCGCGCAACTCATCATGCGCGTCACGGGAACGGAGTACTGCCTGACCCAATTCACCATGGCGATTTACTACGCCATCGTGGTAATGGGCCTGTGCCTCCTGATGGGGTATGCCGGCCAGGTGTCGCTGGGGCACGGCGCGTTCTTTGCCCTGGGCGGCTACACCTCGGCGGTCCTGACCACGCATGACTTGTCCCCGTTCAGGGACGCTCCCTGGGCCGCCGGGCTGCGGCAGGCGCATTGGCTGGTCGCGAAGCAGGACTTGTATGGCCACGCGGTGCTGACAGTATCGCCGTGGGCGGCTTTCCTGGCCGCGCTGCTGGTGACCTTCCTGGTTGCCCTGGTGATTGGCTATCCGGCGCTCCGGCTACGGGGTCATTACCTGACCATGGCCACGCTGGGTTTTGGCCTGATCGTTAGCAAGATGCTCCTGGGCAGCGCGATCACGGGGGCGGCGGACGGCATCAATGCCGTGCCCGGGTGGGATTTGCTGCCGGGGCTGACCATCACCGGCAAGAGCGCCCGGCGTGTCGAGAACTACTATGTCGCCTGCGGCCTCGCCCTGCTCGTGCTGGTGTTGCTGCGCAACCTGATCCACTCGCGCGTGGGGCGCTCGTTGCAGGCTATTCACGACCGCGAGACCGCCGCCAACGCCATGGGCATCAACACGGCCGCCAGCAAACTCAAAGTCTTTGTCCTGAGCGCTTTGCTGGCGGCCATGGCCGGCGTCTGCTTCACCCATTACACCGGCGGCATCTCCCCCTCCGAAGCCGGTGCGCTGAAATCAATCCGCTATGTGGTTCTGGCGGCTGCGGGCGGCATGGCCAATCTTTGGGGCGTGACCGTGATGAGCGTGGCCTTGAACTACTTCTCCCTGCGCGGATGGTTCGGGTCGTACGACAACGCGGTGTTCGGGGTGATCCTGATTCTCATTATTTCCCTGGCGCCGGAAGGCCCGCTTAAGCCCATTGGGCTGTGGCTCCGCCGCCTGAGGGGCGTGCGGGCCGAAGGAAGGAGTCCACAACATGGCGCTTCTTGAAGTCGAGGGGGTGCGCCGCAGCTTCGGCGGGCTGGTCGCGGTGGACGACGTTTCACTCACCGTGGCCGCGGGCCAGGTCAAGGGCGTTATCGGCCCCAACGGCGCCGGCAAGACCTCGCTGTTCAACATGATCTCCGGCCTGCTTAAGCCGGACACCGGGCGCATCATTTTCAAGGGCCGCCCGATCAATGGCCTGAAGCCTTACCAGATTGCCGAGGCGGGCATTTCCCGCACGTTCCAGAATCCCAGCCTGTTCCTGCAGATGAACGTGCTGCAAAACGTCATGGTCGGCCGCCACAGCCGCACGCGCTGCGGCTTCTTGAGCTGCGGCTTGCGTTGGCCCGGCCAACGGAAGGAAGAGCGCGCCATCCGCGAGGCTGCCCGTGCCCAACTGGCGTATGTCGGGCTCGGGGACTTGGCCGACTGGCCCGCCAGCGCGCTGCCGTTTGGGCGGCGCCGAATGGTTGAGCTGGCGCGGGCCCTGGCTACCGAACCCGATATGCTGCTGCTGGACGAGCCGGCCAGCGGGCTGAACACGCGGGAGAAAGACGACTTGGCAGCCCTAATCGGCAGGATTCGGGACCGTGGCATCACGATCCTGCTCGTCGAGCACGACATGTCGGTGGTGATGGGGCTGTCCGATGACATCATGGTGATGCACAACGGACGCCCTATTGCCCAGGGCACCCCGCAAGTGGTGCAGAACGATCCCAAAGTGATCAGCGTGTATCTGGGCGGAGCATTTCAAAGTGACGGTGACGGCACGGGTGCCCCACCGCGGCGTCCGCCCAATTAAGCTATCGCATGTTACTCCAAGTCAGGAATCTGAGCTGCGGTTACGGGAGCCTGGAAGTTGTGCACGGCGCCAGCCTGCATGTCTGCGCCGGGGAAATTGTCGGCCTGCTCGGGGCCAACGGCGCGGGCAAGACCTCCCTGCTCAAGGCCATTATCGGCCTGCTGCCGCCCTGGGGAGGCGAGGTGTTCATTGATCACCGCGCCACCGCCGGCCAGCCCGCCTGGCGCAGCATCAGCAACTCGGCCGTGCTGGTGCCGGAGGGCAAGATGATCTTCGCCGACATGACCGTGCGCGAAAACCTGATCATTGGCGGCTACCACAATCCCGACCGCGGGCTGCAGATGGAGACGGTGCTTGATCGGTTTCCGCGCCTGCGGGAGCGTTTACAGCAGGTGGCGGGCACGCTGTCCGGCGGTGAGCAGCAGATGCTGGCGCTGGGGCGCGCCCTGATGGCCCGGCCTCGGCTGTTGCTACTGGACGAGCCGTCCATGGGCCTGGCCCCGCTCATGGTCAAGGAGGTCTTCGCCGAGATTCTCAAGATGAAAGACCTCGGTCTCACGGTGCTGCTGGTCGAGCAGAACGCCATCGCCACCCTCCAGATCGCCGACCGCGCCTACGTTATGGAGACCGGCGAAATCGTCCTCGAAGGCCCTGCGGCCGACCTGGCACACAACCCTGAAGTCAAACGCGCCTACCTTGGCAAAGGCGGCCGCGAAGCCCCTGAGCCGTAGCCCTTTAATACCAACACACCTGGACACAGGTGTAACTCATGTAACCCATGTAACTCATTTAACCTATTTAACTCCCTTGACTTCCTCTCATGAGCACCTTTGATCGCCGCTACGAACAGATTTCCCGCGCCGAGCTGGAGCAGATGCAGCTTGAGCGCCTGCAGGCCCTGCTGGCCCGGCTCCGCCGCAACGTCCGCCGCTACCGGGAGAAACTGGGTGATTTCCGGCTCCAGTCGCTCGCCGACGTGCGGCGCCTGCCCTTTACCACCCAGGAAGACATGGTGGCAAGTTTCCCGTATGGCATGTTTGCCTTCCCGCTGCGCGAGGTCATTCGCCTGCACTCGACGCTCGGCCCGGACGGCAAGCAGTTGGTGATCGGGCATACCCGCAACGATATCGCCCAATGGAGCCGGCTGGTCGCGCGGCAGCTCGCCGCCAGCGGCGTTACCGCCAACGACGTCATCCTCATCTCCCTGGGCGGGCTGACGCAGTCCGGCGCGGTGGGTTATGTGCGGGGCGCCGAGCTCATCGAGGCCTCGGTGATCGCCGAGGACCCGCTGCACATTGATTACCAGCTGGCGATGCTCCAGAACTATCGCGCCACGATCCTCATCACGACCCCCACCAACGCCCTCGACCTGACGCGCGCCATCGAGGAGCGGCGCATTGACCCGCAATCCCTTCACCTGCGCACCGTGCTGCTGTCCCGGCCCGTGGACAAGGAGACCCGCGAGCAGCTTGCCGCCGGGCTCTTTGCCTCCGTGCGCTGCAACTTCGGGCTCGGCGAAATTCTCAACCCCGGCCTTTGTGTCGAGTGCGAGGTGGGGCTGTTCCACATCCACGAAGACCAGTTTCTGGCTGAGGTCTGCAATGGGGAGCTCGTCATTACCACCCTGGCGCGCGAAGCCATGCCCCTGCTGCGCTACCGCACCTGCGTCGCCGCCGAACTGTGCCGCGACAAGTGCGCCTGCGGCCGCACCGGTGTCCTGCTCCAGCCCGGACCGCGCCTGGACCACCGCTACCGGGTTCGGGAAGTCTCCTTTTACGAAGCCCAAGTGGCCGAAGTGCTGGCCAAGACCCGCGCCGCCGGCCTCCGCTTCCACTTGGAAGCCTCCGAGCGCCAGCTCCAGGTCACTCTCGAGCTTTCTGAGGATTACTTCACCGGCGCCATGTGGCCCGCGGACGACCCTAAACGCGGCATCGAATCCGAGCTCCTCTCCCGCCTCGGCATCCAGGCCGAGGTCCGCTACATCGCCCCCCAGCCTCCGGCGGCCCCGTCCGCCGCGCCCTGATCCCGGCCGCGCAAGCGATGACCTCTGACGCAGCCGCCCAATCCGCCCGGCCCGCCGTGTCCGCCGCCGGCACGAGTCCGGCAGCGCCCCGCCTGCGCCGGGTCCTGGGCC
This sequence comes from uncultured Verrucomicrobiota bacterium, assembly GCA_964507045.1. Classification (GTDB taxonomy): domain Bacteria; phylum Verrucomicrobiota; class Verrucomicrobiia; order Limisphaerales; family UBA8199; genus UBA8199. The sequence goes on from CAZDOO010000007.1 coordinate 83,976, forward strand.
TGGGCGATCTTATCTTCTACGGCCTCGTCCTGATTCAGCCCGTCGGCGCCGTTGGCATATTTGGCTTGGCCGACCAGAGGTCGTTTGGCCACGTCACCCTGACGATCTTCATCGCACTGGCGGCCATGATGCTGACCGCCTGGAGCTACGGGCGCATGGCCGGGCTGTATCCCGCCGCCGGCTCCGCTTACACCTATGTCGGGCGCGGGCTGCATCCGCACTGCGGCTTCATCGCGGGCTGGGCGATGTTCCTCGATTACCTCGTTATTCCCATCGTCAGCGTGATCTATGGCGCGATCAGCCTCCAGAAGGTGGTGGACGCGCTGGCGCCCGGCTTGACGCACCAAACTGTTGCGGCCCTGGGCTTAGCGCTCAACGAGCAACGCGCGGCGTTTGTCTGCTGGGTCGTCCTGCTGATCTGCCTGACCACCTTTCTCAATGTGCGGGGCATCAAATGGACGGCCCGCGCCAACCAGATCCTGACAGGGGTGATGTTTCTGGTCATCGCGGTGTTTCTGGTGGACGCCGTGCGTTATCTCTGGCTCAAGCAAGGCTGGGCCGGGCTGCTCTCCACCGCGCCGTTCTACAACCCCCGCACCTTTGACCTGCGCGCCGTGGGCACAGCCACTTCGCTGGCGGCGCTCACCTACATCGGGTTCGATGGCATCACCACGCTGGCCGAGGACGTCAAAGACCCTAAGCGCACTGTGCCGCTGGCGGTTGTGCTGGTTTGCCTGGTCATTGGCATCTGTGTCGGCTCGCAGGTCTATCTGGCGCAGCGCGTCTGGCCGGACTATACGACTTTCAAGGACCCGGATACGGCTTTCTTCGACGTATGCAGCCTGGTCGGTGGCAAGTTCCTCCTGAACGCGATGGCGACGATCCTGGCGGTGGCCTGCCTGGGGAGCGCCCTGACGGGGCAGGTCGGCGCCGCGCGAATCCTCTTTGGCATGGGGCGCGATAAGGCCCTGCCCAGCTTCTTTGCCCAGCTCGACCGGCGGAACAACCCGGTCCTCAACATCTGGCTGATCGGCGGCTTGGCTTTGATCGGCGCCCTGGTCTTGAACTACGAGAAGGCGGCCACCTTGATCAACTTCGGCGCCTTCCTCGCGTTCATGGGCGTTAACCTCGCCGTTATCCGCGAGTTCTGCTTCCGGCCGCCCGCCGGGCATGTGCGCAACTGGCTCCTGGACCTGGCCATGCCTGTGGCGGCCTTCCTGTTCTGCCTCTGGATTTGGCTCAGCCTCCCCACGCCGGCTAAGGTTGCTGGCGGCATCTGGTGCTTGCTCGGTTTGATTTATACGGCGATCAAGACGCGCGGCTTCCGCAAGCCGCCGGTCATGCTGGATCTGAGCGGCTCGTGACGCTTTAGCGCTTCAACGTCGCGACACCTTCTGCCACCTTCCCGCCAATGGCCGCATACGCGCTGACGATTTTCACCGGGGCATTCCTGCTGTTCCAGGTGCAGCCGCTCATTGGCAAGTACATCCTGCCGTGGTTTGGCGGCGGGCCGGGCGTCTGGACGACCTGCATGCTGTTTTTCCAGGTGCTGCTGGTTGGAGGTTACGCGTACGCGCATTTCACCTCGCGCTGGCTCAAACCGCGCGCGCAGGCGGTGGTGCACCTCCTTCTGCTGGCCGCCGCGCTGGCCCTGCTGCCCATCACGCCGGCCAATACCTGGAAGCCGCACGGCGCCGGCAATCCCACCCTGCAAATCCTCCTGCTGCTGGCCGCCAATCTCGGGCTGCCTTATTTTGTCCTGTCTGCCACCGGCCCGCTCATCCAGCACTGGTTCAGCCGCGCCCAGCCGGGCCAGTCGCCCTACCGGCTCTACGCGCTCTCCAACGCCGGCTCGCTGCTCGCCCTGGTCAGCTACCCGTTCTTCTTCGAGACGCAGTTCACTCGCAAGACGCAAGCCGGACTTTGGGCGTGGGGCCTGGTGGCCTACGTCCTCTGCTGTGGCTTTTGTGCGCTCCGACTGTGGAAGGTGGAGGGGCGAAGGAGGGAGGCAAAGGCCGAACTCAGCCCCACGGAACACGCACCATGCACCACGTGCCACGGCGTCCTCAACTATTTCCAGTGGCTGTTGCTCCCGGCCTGCGCCTCGGTGCTGCTGCTGGCCGTGACCAACAAGCTGTGCCAGGACGTGGCGGTGATTCCTTTTCTCTGGGTCGTGCCGCTGGCGCTGTATCTGCTCACTTTCATCATCTGCTTCGACAGCCCCCGCTGGTACCAGCGGTTCCCCTTCACGCTTGCGCTCATCGTCGCGCTGGCCGGCTTGTGCTGGGCGCTGTTTAATGCGAGCGACCTGTCCCTGCCCAAACAAGTGGCAATCTATTGTGGCGGTCTCTTCATCTGCTGCATGGTCTGCCACGGCGAACTCTACCGGCTCAAGCCGGACCCGCGCCACCTGACCGGTTACTACCTGATGATCGCCGTCGGCGGCGCGTTGGGAGGGCTGTTCGTCGCCGTCGGCGCGCCGCTCCTGTTCACGGACTACTACGAACTGCACTGGGGTCTGCTCCTCTGCGGCATGTTGTTTCTTCTGGTTTGCGTCGCCGACCGCGGCCCCGCTGCCGCAACGCCCGCTCCCTACTGGCGCTGGCTGGCCTGTCTCCTCACCGTTGGTGCCGTTGCCGGGCTGGACTGGGCGGTCGCGCGGCTGCCCGGCTGTTTCGCGGCCGCTCCGCGCGGCTTGTTCACCGGGCTGCGCGTTGGCCTGTGGATCGTGCTGGCCCTGCTGGTCGTGGCCCTGATCGCGCGCGGCAAGTTCAGGACCTTCCACTATTGGCGCTGGCTGGCCTGCGGTTGGTTGTTGCTGGGCCTGGTGGTGCTGGGCGCGGTTCTCCGGAAGGAAACGCTCGCCTCCGCGGCCCAGCGTGTATTCCAGTGCCGCAATTTTTATGGTGTCATGGCGGTTTATGAGCATGAGAAGCAGGACCCGGATGCTCACTATTTCCTTCTGCAGCATGGGCGGATCACGCACGGGCTGCAGTTCACGGCCCCCGACCGCGCCAACACGCCGGTCAGCTATTACGGGCCGGAAAGCGGCATCGGGCTGGGGGTGAACGCCCTGCCTGCGGGACAACGGCGCATCGGGGTGGTGGGACTCGGCACGGGCACGATGGCCGCCTTTGCCCGCGCGGGCGATTCCGTGCGCTTCTATGAAATCAATCCGCAGGTGCAGACGGTGGCCAACACCTGGTTCAGTTACCTCCCCAAGTGCCCGGGGAAGGTCGAGGTCGCCCTGGGCGACGCTCGCCTGTCAATGGAGCAGGAGCCGCCACAGCGGTTTGACCTGCTGGTGCTTGATGCCTTCAGCAGCGACGCCATCCCGGTTCACCTGCTGACCCGGGAGGCGTTCGAGGTTTACGCGCGGCACCTCAGCACCAACGGCCTCATCGCCGTGCACATCTCCAACCATTACCTGGATCTGGAGCCGGTGGTCGTGAACCTCGCCCGCCACTTCGGCTACAAGCTGGCCTCCATAGACTTCGAGGAGAGCGACGAAGAGTGGTGGTTTTACGGCTCAACCTGGGTGCTGCTGTCGCACGACGAGCGCATGATAAGCTCCCCGGCCATCCGCAGCGCCGCCAGCACGCTCAGCACCAACTCGGTCGGGATTCCCCTTTGGACGGATGACTTCGCCAGCCTGTTCCAGATCTTCCACTAGCCGACCCTTGGCCCGCCCGGCACTCCCGGCGGGGCATCCAAACGGCCTGCTGTCCCAAAAAAAGAAGCAGGAAGCCCCGCTTACGCCCGCTCCATGTACTTGCCGGTGCGGGTGTCCACCTTGATCTTTTCGCCGGTTTTGATGAAGAGGGGGGCCTGGACAGTGATGCCGGTTTCCATCACCACGGGCTTCTGAACGTTGTTGGCAGAGTCGCCGCGAATGCCTTCCGGCGCATCGGCGACCTTCAATATCACGCTGGAAGGCATCTCGATGCTCACGGCCTTGTCCTCCACAAAGGTGACGGTTACCTGGGCGTTCTCCACCAGAAAATTCTTGCCGTCGCCGACAATGTCCGGCGGGAGCATGACCGTCTCGTAGGTTTCCGGGTCGGAGAAGACGTAATCCTGGCCGTCCTTGTAGCTGAAATCCATTTTGCGGGTCATCATCGGCACGACGTCAATCTTCTCGGTGGAGCTGAAGCGCACGTCGGAAGCCCGGCCGCTGCGAATGCTGCGGAGGGTGGCCTGGACAAAGGCGCGCAGGTTGCCCGGCGTGCGGTGCTGGCTGTCCAATACCACGCAGATGTCGCCGTTATAGTTAATCGCCATGCCGCGGCGAAGGTCGTTTGCTGATGCCATACTGGTCTAATTGGTCTAATCTAATTGATTACCGCCCACATTACAGGGCGGGGACCGTGGAAGGTAGTTGAGCCGCGTCAGAATGCAAGCCTGCTTTCACATTGTCCGGGCCGGTGGCGGCGGCCTGCACCTCCGCTTTGGCCTCGGCGAGGTCGCGTTGGAAGGCGGGGCTGGCCAGTAACTCGCGCGCCAGCGCCTGGCCCAGCACGCGCGCGGCGTGGACGTCCGCGGGGAAATGCTTGCCGATGAGCACCCGGTCCCAGCCGATCTGGCGGCCAATAACCAGGATCGCCTCCCGCTGTTGCGGAAACAGCTCCGCCAGCAGCAGCGCCTGGAGCATGCCGCGCGTGGCATGCCCGCTCGGATACCCATAGCTCGTCTCCGGCCGGCCCAAGGCCAGTTGCGGGTCCAACTGGTAGGGACGCTGCCGCTTCCAGTGGTTCTTGGTTCGGTCCAGCGGCTCGGAAACGTCCTTCCTTACCTTCTGGAACAGCGCCTCGGTCTTGGGAAACTTGCCGGGCTGGAAAAAGGACCCGATCGCCGGCGCATACAGGAAGATCGAGAGGGTGGCGTCCTTGAAAGCGCGCTCCTTTTCCGCCTCCGTTCGCCCATTGAAGACTGCGCGCGCCGCGAGCAGGTCCGCCGCTTCTTCGGGTGAGCCGTGGGCGGGAGGCGGGGCAAGCAAAGCCACGCCGTCCGGCCGTCCGTCCGGCAGATAATGGCTGTCAGCCCGGAGCGGCGGCGCCACGAACAGAAGCAGGCACAGGACCAGCGCCTGGCCGCACCGGACCTGCCGGAAAACCGAGCTGGGCGTCTGGGATTTCACATTCAAACGACTATCGCACATAGAGCATATTGTAGAATACCGGCGCGGTCCGTCAATTGGCGGTTTCACCATCCGGAGAGCGACGGATAGCCCGGGCGAGCAGCGGTATCTGCTTCCAATGCCCCCGGGGCGCGGCGTAAGATACGGGTCAGTTCAAACCGGATTAACCCAGGCTATGACAACGCCGCCAGGACAGGTCAGTGTGACCCTTCCGGTCAACCAGGCCATCGAACGGATGAAGCGCGTGCTCTTCCAGCCGTTCGACCTGGGCAAGTGGATCACGATCGGATTCTGCGCCTGGCTGGCCTTGCTCGGGGAGAGCGGGTCCAGCGGGCACTTTAATTGGCCCTCGCACCGCCATGAAAGCCTGCGGAGCCTCCGCAACTGGATCGAGCAGGCGCGGGATTATGTGGCGCAGAATCTGTATTGGATGCTGCCGTTGGCCGCCGCGCTGTTCCTGGTCGGACTGGTCTTATGGGTGCTGTTCATTTGGCTCAGCAGCCGGGGGCGGTTCATGTTTCTGCACTGCATCGCCCTCGACCGGGCAGAGGTGGCTGTCCCGTGGCGCAAGTTCGCCCGCGAGGCCAACAGCCTGTTCTGGTTTCGACTGGTGGTCGGCCTGGCCGGGCTGCTCGTGACGCTGCCAGTGCTGGCAATCATGGCCCTCGCCGGCTGGCGGATGATTGAGCGCGGCGAGCCGAGCGTGAGCGGCATCTGCGAGCTGGCCGGGGCGGCGCTGCTGCTGCTGCTGCTTGGCAGCGTGTTCTGGATCGTGGGCGGATTGACGCGGGGGTTTGTGGTTCCCATCATGTTTCGGCGCGGGGGCGGGTGTCTGCCGGCCTGGGGCGTGCTGCTCCGCCTGCTCGCGGGCAATCCGGGGAACTTCATCCTCTACTTCCTGTTCCAAATTGTCCTGGGCATGGCGATCGGCGTTCTCATCCTGACCGCGGTGCTGGCGACCTGCTGCATCCTGGGCTGCGCGCTGGCGATTCCGTTCCTGGGCACAGTGCTGCTGCTGCCGATCCACGTCTTCCGCCGCTCCTATTCGCTCTACTACCTGGCGCAGTACGGCGAGGAATATGACGTCTTCCGCGCCGCGGCGTAGTCGCTTCCGGGCGGGATTTGGCAAGCGGGCAGTTCTTACCTGACCAGGCTGCCAGCCAGCGTCCCGTCTCTTACCCGCCAGCGATGGATTTCGCGCCCGGGATCCTCGGGCCAGGCGGCTTCGGTGGCCGTCATGAACACCTGGCCGCGCGACTGCTCCGCCCGGTCCAGCAGGGGCAGAAAGCCGCCGCGCCGCTTCCCGTCGAGTTCTCCCATGATGTCGTCAATGAGCAGGATCGGCGGCGAGCCGTGCAGGCCGGTGAGGTACTCGGCCTGCGCCAGCTTGAGGGCGATGGCGAGCGTGCGTTTCTGGCCCTCGCTGCCGAAGGCCGCGGCGGGCCGGTCATTCAGCAGCAGCTCCAGGTCGTCGCGGTGCGGGCCGATGAGCGTCGAGCGATACACCGCTTCCCGGTGGCGGGACTGCGCCAGTTCCACGCCGAAGTCCCGCTTGACGCTGGGCCGGTAATCCAGCTTCAACTCCTCCGCCCCGCTCGAAATGCGCCGGTAGGCCAGCCGGGCGAGCGGGGATAGCTTGGGAATCAGCTCGCGCCGCAGGCGCATGAGCTCTTCGCCCGCCTTCACCAGCTCGCTGGAAAAGCCGTCCAGCGCCAGCGGGGCGGACCCGGGGTGTTTGAGCAGCGCGTTGCGCGAGCGCAGCGCCCGCGCGTAACGCTGCAAGAGCGGCAGATACGCCGGATACGTCTGCGACAGCAGCAGGTCCAGGAACCGCCGCCGCGCCCGGGCCGCGCCCTTCACCAACTGCAAGTCCTCCGTGCAGAAGACCACCGTGCGCAGCACGCCGAGATAATCCGTCAGCTTGCGCACCGGCCGCGCGTCGAGGCTCAGGCTCCGTTCCGCGGCGGACCAATACATCTTGATGTCATGTTCCCCCTGCCCGACCACCTTGCCGCCGACGAAGTAGCCTTTTTGTCCGTGGCGGATCATCTGCGCGCCGCCCACGCCGCGAAACGACCGCAGCGTGGCCATGAGGTAGATCGCCTCCAGCACGTTGGTCTTGCCCTGCGCGTTGTCGCCCAGCAACAGGTGAAAGCCGGGGGCAAAATCCACATCCAGCCGCGCGTAATTGCGGAAATCCCGAAGACGCAAATGAGCCAGATGCATGGCCTCAGCATGGATTTGACTGGCCCGCCGGGCGAGTGTTTTCCGCTGGGCCGGCGGGTCGGGGCTGACCCGGTTTGATGGAATGGAACAGGGGTGCTCGCTGGTGAGATTGGGCGGAGAGGCCAGTCTGGCGGCGCTTGACGCCTCCTCACTCCCGGCCCAGTATTCGGGCTGGAAATGAGCGGGTCGCGTCAGGTGGTGCAGCGGGCGTCCGGGCCCTGGGGCAGGCAGCCGGGAGTGCCGGAACACGGCGGGCATTGCCCAAGGGTTTGGCTTGGCACGAACCGCGCCCGCAGGGCAATTGTCACCGCCAACCGCACGAAAGGCCCCATTGGCTGACTTTGTCCTAAGCATACTGGTGGGCGTAGCATGAGTCACCCTAACCATTCCGGTGAGCTTCGGTGTGGTGCAGGTGTCATCACCTATCACTCTCCCGCCGGCGACTGGTCTGTTCCGATCGCCGATGTTCGACTGATTGCTGAGTATACGAATTCGGATGGGCCCTATGTTGACGATTACTTCTTTGTCTTTCTGACTGCGCCAGAAGGAGGGTGGCACCAGGCCTCGTTCTATGCGAAGGGCAGAGACGAGGCGCTTGCCGCGCTGAGCCGAACCATCGGAGCCCCCCTCGAATGCCGGCTCTGCGATTCCACCGAGTACAAGACGCGGATTATGTGGCCTCCCAACCTCAAAGATCAGGAGCTGATGGAGGTCCTTCCTCCCAAGAAGCGTAGTCTTTGGCAGAAGCTGCTGCACTCGGGTGAGAGGGATATTCGGCTTTCAGCCGCGGCCCTCAAAGCGTTTGGGACGTGAAAAGGCCCAACAACGAGTCTTTCCCAAGCGATTGCCCCGGCGGGGCTCAGCGCCAGCAGCAGCTTCTTGCTCTCCTTCAATCGCGCTCCTGGCTGTCTGCGTGCGCCCAGGGAGCGGCAGTCCGGATCTCTACCTCGACTTTGGGCAGGAGTAGATAGACGGCGAGGCCGATGCCCGCCGCCGCCGCCAGGAGGCGCCAGCGCCAGCGCGAGATTCCTGCCTCCGTGACCTTCCAGCCGCCCCGAGTGGCGCCCGCCAGCAGCCAACTGAGGGCTGCCAGGGGCAGTGCCGTGTTCAGGGCAATCGTCAGCGCGCTCGAATAGCTGAAGACCGTGGCCCCTTTGCGCCAGAAGATTCCGGAACGGATGTCCACGTCGGACGCCATCTGCTGCGGGCTCAACCGCGCCGAGAGCTTCGTGCCGACCTTCGAGCCGCCGATCAGTGACAGAATCTCGCGGTCGGTAATCCACACCCCCGGCCCCAGGTCGAAGGGCCAGTCGCCGAACACTCGGTCGCAGCGCACGGTGTCAAAGTGGCGGGCGGTGGCGCGGCGATTGCCGAAGACGTAGAGGTCAATGGCGCACGTCCCGTTGTTCACCGCCGTCAGCCGCGTCGGATAGACCGCTGAGCGGGTGGCAAAGGCAAACAGCAGCGGGTGCAGCGCGGCTTCCTTCGAGCCAGCGCTCGTGCGCCGGACCTTGCTGGCGACAAATACCCAGCCGTGCTCCACGTAGTAGCTGATGGCCGGCCCTGCGGCGGCGGGAAGCTGGTAGCCGTTGTGCTCGAGCCATTGCCGCACGCCGTTTGGGTTGGAGCCGCGGATGGTCGTGGCGTCAAAGACTCCAGCGTGCTGCACGGACACGACGCTCACGCCCGCGAACGCGCCCAGCTTGAGTTCCGAGTCACTCGTGCCCATGGTTTCGATCAAGCCCCAGTACGGCAGCCGCGGGGCGAAGGTCAGCACGGCATCGAAAGTGGTCCCGAGGAGCAGGAGCAAGGCAAGGATGGCCGGCGTGCGGCCGAAACACCTGGTGCACAAGGCCAATCCGCCGCCGACGAACCCGGCGAGCATGCTTTTGCCCATGAACCCCGCGCCGACCCCCAGCAGCAGGCACAACGGCAGATCAGCAACCCAGGAGGCTTCGTCCTTCAACGCCCGCCATCCGAGGAACGCCAATCCGCAGAAGAACAGCACGCCCCCGTAGTAGGCATGCACCTGGTGAACCAGGCGGGGCTCGAAGGGCTGCCGCAGTTTGGTGAAGAAGTCCTCGGCAACCGGCTTGACCTCGGGCACGGAAGGCAAAGGCACCACCCAGGCGAAATTGGTGCCCTCGCCGAGAAACGACGTTTCTATTACCAGCCGCTCCGAGCCGTTCGCCCAGTGAATCAGGGCCTGCTGATTGGGGATTTCGACCCTCGGGGCGAACACCTCCGGCACGACCATCCCATCCCCCAGCGCCGCGTGGGTGGTGACAATGACAGAGAGAGCTAACAGGTCCCGGATGTGCCGTATTGGATCCATACCATTGATGTATGGACAAGAAAGACGGCCCCGCGTCACGCGTGACCGACCATCAGCGAAGGGTTTCCGGGCGGCCGCCAGGCCTTCGACAGTATCGTTTGTGGTGGACGCCGCCCTGCCGGGTGAGTGATGCTGTGCGGGACCGCGATGAATACTGGCCGCCGCACAACACACCCGGAACAGAGCGCGTTGCGCCCGCTTGAACCAGCCGCCGCCGCGAGCCGGCGCCTGCCTCCGGCAGGGCTGCGCGCGGCGGGGCGAGTCCTGGGGTTGGCTGTCTTGCTGGTGCTGGGCGCCCCGGCGCAAAGCAGTCCGGCGGCGGCCACCAACGCCGTGCTCAAAGCCGCCTCCGGCGGGTTTGCCGGCTCGCGCAGTTGCCGGGAATGCCACGAGCGGTTTTACCAGCTATGGTCCACGTCGTTCCACGGCCTGGCTATGCAGCCGTACACGGCCGAGTTAGCGAAGGCCCAGCTGACGGAACAGAAGACGGAGATTGTCGCGGGCAAGTATCGGTTTCAGGCGGACCTGAAGAAGGGGGAGGTGATCGAGCGCAGCCCCGAGGGCGAGCAGCGCTACCCGATGGTGCAGGCGATGGGGGGCAAGAACGTGTTCTATTTTCTCACGCCGCTGGAGCGCGGCATGCTGCAGGTGTTGCCGGTGGCTTACGACGTCCGCCGCCACGAATGGTATGACACCACCGCCAGCGCCATGCGTCATTTCGGCGACCGCCGCGACGAGGCGCTTTATTGGAAGGAACGGCCGCTGACCTTCAACACCTCCTGCTTCAGTTGCCACGTCAGCCAGCTATCCAAGAACTATGACCTCGCCTCCGACAGCTATCACACCACCTGGGCCGAGCCGGGCATTAACTGCGAGACCTGCCACGGCCAGTCGGCGGCGCATGTGCGGCTCTTCGAGGGGCGGTCCACCAACCAGCCCGCCCCGGCCGACGTCAAGCTCATCGTCACCAGCAAAATGACCATCGAGCAGCGCAACGACACGTGCGCCCCCTGCCACGCCAAGATGTCGCCGGTGACCATGAACTTCGCGCCCGGCGACCGCTACTTCGATCACTTCGACCTGGTCGCCCTCGAGCATCCTGATTTCTATCCCGATGGCCGCGACCTGGGGGAGAACTACACCTTCACATCGTGGCGGGAAAGCCCGTGCGTCAAGTCGGGCAAGCTGGACTGCATCCACTGCCACACCTCCAGCGGCCGCTACCGGTTCGCGGAGCCGGCCAAAGCCAACGACGCCTGCCGGCCCTGTCACGCCGCCCGGGTCGAGAACGCGACCGCCCATACCCATCACAAGCCCGACGTCGCCGGCAACAAGTGCATCTCCTGTCACATGCCCATGACGGAGTTTGCCCGCATGCGGCGCAGCGACCATTCGATGCGGCCGCCGACGCCCGCCACCACGCTGGTTTACAACTCGCCCAACGCCTGCAACCTCTGCCACACGAACAAGGACGCCGCCTGGGCGGACCGGCGCGTGCGCAAATGGCGCGAGCGCGATTACCAGCAGCCGGTGCTGGAACGCGCCGCCCTCATTGCCGCCGCCCGCAAACGGGATTGGACGAAGTTGCCCGGCATCCTGGCCTATCTCGCCAGCCCCGGCCGCGAGGAAATCCAGGCCACCGCGCTGGTTCGCCTGCTGTCCGATTGCCCGGCTGAGGAGAAGTGGCCGGCCTTGCGAAAGCTGATGGCGGACGCTTCGCCGTTGGTGCGCGCCAGCGCCGCCGAGGCCCTGGGCCAGCGCCTGGATCAGCCCAACCTTGCCGCGCTGATCAAGGCCAGCGGCGACGATTACCGGCTGGTGCGCGTGCGCGCCGCCGCCGCGCTGGCCAGCATCCCCGCGGACAGCCTCCCCGAAGCGCAGCGCCGCCAGGTCAGCGGCGCGGTGAACGACTTGATTGCCTCCATGCGCTCGCGCCCGGATGACATGGCCTCCCACTACAATCTCGGGAACTTCTACCTGGCCCGCAGCCAGATGCGGGAGGCCGCGGCGGAGTTCGAGACGGCCATCCGCCTCCAGCCGGACGGCTTGCCGCCCTACGTGAACGTGGCGCTGGCCTACAACGCGCTCGGCCGGAATGATCAGGCCGAGGCCAGCCTGCGCCGGGCCCTCCGTCTCGACCCCACCAACGCCGCCGTCAACCTCAACCTCGGTATGCTGCTGGCCGAGGTTGGCAAGATGCCGGAGGCCGAACAGGCGTTCCGTAACGCCTTCAAAGCCGACCCCAGATCAGCCCAGGCCGCGTATAACCTCGGCGTGATGCTGGCAAAAGACAACCCCGAGGAGGCGCTCACCTGGTGCCGCCGCGCCGCCGAACTCCGCCCCGACAACCCGCAGTATGGCTACACTTTTGCCTTTTACCTGTACCAGGCCGGGCAACTCAATGCGGCCCTCGAGGCGATCCGCGCGGTGCGCCAGCGGCATCCTGACCACCAGGACAGCCAGTTGCTCGAACGCCAGCTCCAACAGGAACAGCGCCAGAAACAGTAATAACCATACGGCTGCCAGCATCCGGGCCAGCGCGATCCCAAGACCCAATAACCAAAAGCGGCAGAATTCGTTGTCGCATGGGCGCAAAGCGATTACCTTGGAGCCTGATTGGCGGGATGGACACATGAGCAAGCTGCTGTTGATTGATGATGAAGCGGACGTGCAATACTCGTTCCGGCGGATTTTTGATACGCCGGAGATCGAGCTGACTACCGCGTCCAGCGGCGAAGAGGGGCTGCGGATTATCCCCAGGCTCAAGCCCGACCTGGTCATCATGGACGTCCGCATGGGCGGCATCAGCGGGCTGGAAACCCTGCGGCGCCTGCGCCAGCTCGACTCGAAGCTGCTCGTCATCCTCATGACCGCCTACGGCACGACGCAGACGGCGATCGAGGCGATGAAGCTCGGCGCCTACGATTACCTGCTCAAGCCGTTCGACGTGCCGAAGCTCAAGGAGATTATTTTCAACGCCATCAAGGCGGCGCGCGACATGCGGCAGGTGGTGTCCTACCAGCCGCTGCTGCAGAAAGAGGACTATGAGCTGGGCATCATCGGGCGCAGCGAGCCGATGCAGCAGGTGTTCAAGCTCATCGGCCAGCTGGCGGCGTCGGATGCCACCGCGCTGATCAGCGGCGAGAGCGGCACGGGCAAGGAACTGGTGGCGCGGGCGATTTACCATCACAGCCACCGCAGCCGGCAGCCGTTCCTGGCGGTCAACTGCGCCGCCATCCCCGAGCAGTTGCTGGAAAGCGAGCTGTTCGGCCACGAGCGCGGCGCGTTCACCGGCGCGACGCAGCAGCGCCTCGGCAAGTTCGAGCAATGCGACCGCGGCACGCTCTTCCTGGATGAGATCGGCGACATGACGCCCGCCACGCAGACGAAGATACTGCGGGTGCTGCAATCCGGCACGTTCGAGCGCGTCGGGGGCAATGTGCCGCTCCAGGTGAACGTGCGGATCATCGCCGCGACCAACCGGCCGCTGGAGCAGGCGGTAGCGGCGCGGCAGTTCCGCGAAGACCTCTTCTACCGGCTCAACGTGGTGCGGGTGCGCGTTCCGCCCCTGCGCGAGCGGCGCGAGGATATCCGGCTGCTGGTGAATTACTTTCTCAAGGCCTTTGCCAAAGACCAGCCTGGCCGGCCCAAATCGGTCGCCCCCGGCGTGATCCGGGCGCTGGAGAAGTATCATTGGCCCGGCAACGTGCGCGAGCTGGAGAATGTGGTTCGCCGCGCGCTGGTGGTGGCCAAGGGCGGGGCGATTCTCCTGAGCGATCTGCCGGCGGAGATCACCGGGCAGGGCCAGCCGGCGGGAGTCTCCGCTACGACGGCGGCGGCGCCGGGTGAAGGGGCGGCGGCGGACGTTGCGGCGCTGGCGCGGCAGTTGTTCCAATGGGCGAAGCGGGACCCGAAGCTCAAGGTGCTCCCGGCGGTGGAGCGCGAGCTGGCCATCCAGGCACTCAAGGAGACCGGCGGCAACCAGATCCAGGCCGCGAAGCTGCTGGGCATCACCCGCGCCACGTTGCGCAAGCGGATCGAGAAGTTTGGAATCCAGCGGGAGCTGAACATCACGTAGCCGACGCCCACCGGCTGCGGGCAGCCTGCAAGGTCAGCAGCTGGACTCCGTTGGGGCACACCCGCGGCTGGAAGCGCAGCGCCGTGGACTTTTTCGAGCCGCAGGGCAACCCCAAGAGCCGCTTGACCACCTGCAAGTGTGGGTTTGTTAACCGGCCGCCAGGGAAATCATGCACCCAAGCTAATCCCTCCGTAGCATCTCCGTTGTCCCTCCATCCTACCTCCATTATACCTCCATTGCACCTCCATCCTACCTCCATCTATAGATGGAGGTA
>CAZDOO010000008.1:0-97324 GCA_964507045.1 uncultured Verrucomicrobiota bacterium
GGTTGGTGTTCACCGACCACCATGAAAGTCACGCCGCCAGCGCATTCTTTCCCAGCCCCTACGATCGCGCTGCCATCCTGACTATTGACGGCGTGGGCGAATGGAGCACGGCCACGTTTGGCGTGGGCGAGGGTAACAAAGTGCGCCTGCTGCGCCAGTTGCAGTTTCCGCATTCGCTCGGCCTGCTTTATTCAGCTTTCACCTACTACTGCGGCTTCAGGGTCAATAGCGGCGAATACAAATTGATGGGTTTGGCGCCCTACGGGCAGCCCGTCTATCAGGACTTGATTCTCCAGCGTCTGATTCGGCTCCAGCCCGACGGCAGCTTTTGGATGGACATGGAGTATTTCAATTACTGCCAGGGGTTGACGATGACCAATGACCGGTTTCACCAGCTTTTCGGCGGACCGCCGCGCAGCCCGGAGTCCATGCTCGACCAGCGCCACATGGATCTCGCGGCGAGCATTCAGAAGGTAACCGAGGAGATCATGCTGCGCATGGCTCGAGAAGTGCAGCGGCAGACGCAGATGAAGAACCTCGTGCTGGCTGGCGGGGTGGCGCTCAACTGCGTTGCTAACGGCCTGCTGCTGCGCGAGGGGCCGTTCGAGAATATCTGGATTCAGCCGGCGGCGGGTGATGCGGGCGGCGCGCTGGGGGCGGCGACCTTTGTCTGGTACCATCTGATGGGCAAGCCGCGCCAGGCCAATGGCCACGATTGCCAGAAAGGCAGCCTGCTGGGGCCGCGCTACGACAACGAGCAGATCGGGCAGTTCCTGGCGGAGACGGCGGCGCCGCACCAACGGTATCAGAACGAAAGCGAGCTGCTTGTGGCGGTCGCGCAAATGATGGCCGAGGGCAAGATTGTCGGCTGGTTCCAGGGGCGGATGGAATTCGGGCCGCGGGCGCTGGGGGCGCGCAGCATCATCGGCGACGCGCGCAACGCCACCATGCAGGCCACGATGAACCTCAAGATCAAGTTCCGCGAGAGCTTCCGGCCCTTCGCGCCTTGCGTTCTGCAGGAGCGGGTGAGCGAGTACTTTGCCATGCGACCGGACCAGGAAAGCCCCTATATGCTGCTGGTCGCGCCGGTGCGGGAAGAACATCGCGTGGCGCTCTCCGAGGCCGACCGGCAGAAGATGGCCGCGGCTCCGGACCTGCGTCAGCGCGTCAACGTCGTCCGCTCCACCGTGCCAGCCATCACGCATGTGGATTACAGCGCGCGCGTGCAAACGGTGGACGAGAGGCGGCACGGGCGCTACTACCGCCTCATCAAGACCTTCGAGCAGTTGACCGGCTGCCCGGTGATCGTGAACACCAGCTTCAATGTGCGGGGTGAGCCGATCGTGTGCACGCCGCAAGAAGCCTATCGGTGCTTCCTGGCCACCGACATGGACGCCCTGGTGCTGGAGGACTTTGTGCTGCGCAAAGAGCAGATGAATCAGGCGGTGACCGCCGCTGAGCGTGAAAAGTACCTGGCGCAATTCGAGCTTGATTAAGCCGCGCTTACATGGCTGTTCTTGTTTCTAAGTGATCTAACCTCATGACTTGGTCTGACATTCCCTTTAAGCCGGCCGCCAAGGCGTTGCGCCAGTTTGCCGCTGCTTGGCTTGTTTTCTTCCTGACCTTTGGCGCCTATCAATACTTGGTGCGTCGACATCCTTCGGTCGGATTGATCCTGATGGGGTTGGCCTTGGTGATCGGCCTGCTGGGACTGATCAAACCCGCCGCTGTGCGCTGGCTGTTTGTCGGCTGGATGGTAGTGGCGTTTCCCATCGGTTGGTTGATTTCCCTGCTAATGTTGCTGCTGGTGTTCTATGGCATCATCACTCCCGTGGCCTTGTTTTTCCGGCTGCGGGGCCGGGACCTGTTGCGGCGCAAATCCTCTCTGCCGGGTGCTACTTATTGGCTGCCCAAAGATATGCCACACGATGTGCGCAGCTATTTCCAACAGTACTAACACCGACCCTGCCAGCAAGGACCAGGCGTATGCAAGAGCAACAACAAAATGACTTCGAGAAGGCCTCAGCCGAATCGCCCCACGGCGGGTTTCTCCGGGAGTTGTGGGGTTTTATGGCGCAGAATAAGAAGTGGTGGTTGCTGCCCATTTTGCTCTTGCTGCTGGTTTTTGGCCTGCTAGCCTTTGTTTCCGGCACCGGGCTGGCGCCGTTCATCTACACCCTGTTCTAGCGGGCCCGCGCGGAGGCGGGGGGAGTTCTAATCTCCGACGGGCCGGGAGACTTTGGTTTGTGAAATCAATGATTAAATGTATCGGGTCACGGATGATTCGTCATGATGTGATTTGGAAATGCGTCAGGGCGACGCTGGTGAAAGGGGGCCGCTATTTGGAGGAACAGCGGCGCCAGTACCAGGAAGATCGGCGGATGCTTCCAGAGCAGGTGGTTACGGATGCGGTCATAGGGAAAGTATGCCCTGACTTGAGGGTGCGGCATGGCGTTTTTCAAGGCATGAAGTATCCGCACATTAAATCCGTGAGCAGCGCGCTCTTTCCCAAGCTGCTGGGCAGTTATGAGCGTGAACTTCACCCGGTGCTGACCAGAATCTGTTCGCAGGGCTACCGGGAGATTGTCAACATCGGGTGCGCCGAGGGTTACTATGCGGTCGGCTTGGCGATGCGCATCCCGGGCGCGAAGGTGTATGCTTTTGACACCAACCCGGAAGCGATCACGCTTTGCCGGGAGATGGCGGTGCTGAATGGGGTAAGTGAGCGGGTGATCACAGGCGCATTTTGTGACGCGAAGGTGCTCCAAGGCATCCCGTTCGCAGGCAGAGCATTGGTGGTGTGCGATTGTGAAGGGTATGAGAAGAAGCTTTTTAACACGGAGACCGTTAAATTCCTGGCGCCCCACGATGTGCTGGTCGAGGTGCATGACGGCGTGGATATCACTATTTCAACCTGTCTTAAGAGTCTCTTTGAACCAACGCACCGGATCGAACAGATTGCGAGCTTAGATGACATTAAGAAGGCGCAAACCTACCTCTACCCGGAGCTTGAACCGTATGACTTGGCCACAAGGAAGACGCTTGTGGGGGAGCGACGTCCCCACATAATGGAATGGTTGTTTATCCAGTCGCTAAGGCCTCAGACAGATTCAGGCATCGCCGCCAAGCGCTGAGCTTGGCACTGTCGTTGGTTGACCTTGTGCGGTTGCAGCAGGCTGAATCAAGCAGGTGAAGGCGGCGAGGGTATTCGCTGGTCTAAGCGAAGGTCTTGACCCGACTGCCGGGGGGGCCGATTCTGCATGTTGGCAGAATGCTCCCGGCTTCAATTTGCGCCGCTCGGCGCGTTCTTCAAGGCACAGGCGTCCCCATTCGAAACTGCTTGCTACAACTTGATGTGCGATGTCGGCTGAAGACAGCCGCCGCTTGAATGCCGGGGGCGGCGTCAAGATGTCGACCGCATTTCGCCTGGTCCGAAAAAGCTGTTGCTGCCGCCGATACCCGTCACTTAAGCTGCACCTCCCAAAATGAATACGGATGTGTCACAAGTCAGAAGTCGAATCGGCTGCTCGAGCATCAGTTTTCGTCATCTCCCCCTGCGGGAAGCGATGGATAGCATCCAGCGGCTTGGATTTGGGTCGCTGGATATTGGTGTACTGCCGGGATTTTGCCCTCACATTGACCTTCGGCGGTGGGCGGAACAGGATACCCAAGCCTTGGCCGCGAGCCTTGCGGAACGGAACCTGCGCCTGTCTTCGTTGAACGTAAACGTCACGGGTTTGGCCTTCCGCCATGAGGGGGAGAGCTTGGAGTTTCTGGAGACCACGGTGAGAATTGCCGCGCGGTTGGGCGCTCGTACCATAACCCTCCCGGTGCCACCGGCTTGTGCGGAAGACAAATGGCTGGCGGTGGCACAAACCCTGGCGCAACAGGTTCGCCACCTGGCTGAAATCGGACATCAACTAGGTCTGCGAGTTTCGCTGGAGGCTCCGCATACTGGCACTCTCGCTCCTGACTACAAACAGTCCGCCCGGCTTTTTGCCCTGATCAATGATGCTCGGATTGGGTGCACATTTGACACAAGTCATGCCCAACTCAATGATCCGCGACCACTGATGGAAGGCCTCCGCGCTGTTGGTGCTGAGATCCTTCATGTGCATCTGCGGGACGTCGATGTTGGAAGCTATGCGGTTACGCCCGGCAAGGGGGTGTGTGACTTCGTCCCGCTGTTTCAGGCATTGGTGGAGCGTGGTTACCCAGGCGACTTCAATCTCGAACTGGAGTGTAGCCCGGCGGAAGCCGAGGCGGAGGTCCGCTATGCCCGGGAGTACCTGGAGACGATCCTGGCAGGAAAACCGTTGCCGCCGGAATATGCGGCGGCGCGCGGCTCAAAGCAGCGGTTTATGAGGCGCCTGCACAAGATTCGCCGCCATCCGAAAGCGTATATTACCTCGAGGTCCTGGTATCGCCTGCTCCAGCCGATGGTCCGCCCGTTGATGAGAACGGCGCGTGCCTTGCTCCCGACGAACTACTACCGTTACGAGTCGGTGTGGCGCAAACGGCAACTAGCCGGCAAGAATCTCTTTGTAAAGCTTGAGCGCCCTTCCGCCCGGCTCGCTGCGGGAGGCCAGGCTAAACGCGTGGCCATTTTGGGATGCGGGACCATTGGCCACAACATGCACGGCCCTATCTTTGCGAATCGGTCGGAGGTGCAAATCGTTGGGGTGTGCGACAGCAAGGAGGATCTTGCAGCGGCGTCTGGCCGTGCGCTGGGTTGCCCGGCATTTACGGATCTTGCGGAGTTGGTTTGCCGGACCAAGCCAGACCTGGTGGCGAATTGCACGACCGAGGCGGCCCACAGCGTGAGCAGCTTGTACCTGATGGATCATGGGGTGGACGTATTTTGCGAGAAGATTATGGCGGAAAGCCTGGCGAGCGGGGAGTTGATGGTGCGGCGGGCGGCCGAGCGGGGTCGGGTGCTTGCCGTGAATTTTAACTGGCGTTTCCAACCCGGGATATTGAAAATTCGGCAGATTAAGGAAGCTGGAACCTTAGGCGAGTTGTGTTTGCTCCGCTTTGTCTGTCACGCGCACTTGTGGCACCACGTGCTGGACTTGGTGAACTTTCTGGGGGGCAAAACGGTCAACATTGCCTCGCAGAGCCGCCTGGATCCGTTGTTCGAGGATCGGCGCCCGTGGCGTCGTTTTGCCGATCAGTTACTTTATCTTCCGGGGGTTTACGCCAATGCCTTGCTGGAGACCTCCGAGGGGGTTGGGGCGACCATCACTTGCAGCAACTTGTGGTCACCTGCGGGTTACCTGTTAAATCTGGACGCTGTATTTCGCCGTGGAGTGGTCAGCCTTTCGGGGGTCAATCCGTATGATGTGTTGGGGACTCTTTCTTGCGATCAAGAGCACATAGACCTTCGTTTGGACAGGCATACGCGCAAGAACTGTCCCGACTATTCGACCATCTTTGAACGCTCGGTCCGGGCATTCTTCGATGCTTACCTGCAGGCACAACGCCCTCCAACCACCGGCGAAGACGGCCTCTTTGCCATGCGCATGGAGCACGCCGTAGTGGAGTCGGCCAAGACCGGTCGAACTATCCGCTTGTAACAGGCTGCCGCAGCACCGGTTCCGTGCCGCAGAGCAACCCCTGTCCTCCGGGCTGGGTGAGAAAAGTGGCGATGCCGGAAATGATTATTCGTTTGGCACTAGCCGGTGTCACCATACCTTCCCCAATTGGTGTCGCGTCAGGAGGGTCAATTCTGTGGTGGGGGTGGCGCGGCACGGCGGGGTTCGGAGTTTGGGCGGGGAAGAACAAGGCCGAAGGTGGATGCAGGGCCACCGGTCGCGGCCCGGAGGCAAGACCTCGTTCTCTGGGGGAGGCAGGTTCACAGATGGGATTCGTTGTTGGGGAGACTCCCCTGCGAGTTGGAGCAGCCGAACTTCCGGGCATCACTTTGAGCCCCGGAGCATCTGGTAGAGTGTGGATGCAGCTTTGACGAAGGGTACCCTCAGCAATCGCGCGGCGGCCTGGAACATCGCGTATCGGGTGCTGGGAGGGGTTGACCTCAGCAACAGGCCCACGTTATAGCGCAGGATGCGCGCTGGCAGGCGCGCCCCATACTTGAGGAGGTAATCGACGGACATGGGCGACTGTTGCAGCAAGGTGGTGCGGTCGAAGCTCCCCGCGCCGCCTGACTCGCGGAGCATGCGTAATATCCGCTTTTGCTGCACGAAGACCAGTGGCCGCAACCGCCCGCTCAGGTCCATTTGCGTGCATCCGCGCTCCGGACTGGTATGCCCGCGGTTGTAGGCCACGATCACACTCGTTTGCGCACCCCCGTGGCGGGCGATCAGGTTCGACCACATCTCCCAATCGCCGCAGAATTGTGAGGATTCCCGGAAGCCGCCCAGGGCGCGGGCATCCGCCACGCGGAACAAATGTCCCGGGAACGGAAACGGAGTAGTGATGAGCGTGTCTGCCAGTTCCACCTGGCGCCAGGGAACCGTCATGGGAGGACGCGCGTCGGCGACGGTTTCCCCGTGTTCATTAACCAGCCGAGTCTGACCAAAATACAATCCGCACTCGGGGGCTTGCTGGTTCAGAGCCAGCAGCGCCTCAACAAAGTCTGGGGCCAGGAAATCGTCATCGTGGAGGATGGAAATCCACGGGGTCTCGCAGTAATCCAAGCAGGCATTCCAGTTGCCGAAGAGACCGCGTCGCCGGGGATTCCGGACGTAGGTGATCCGTGAGCCAAACTCCTGCCGGACGGTGGTCTCCAGGCTAGGATCCGGCCCGCAGTCCTCGACGACGATGACGCGGACTGGCGTAGTCTGGTTCAGAGCGCTGGTGATGGCCTCCTTCAAATACTTGCGGCGATTGAAGACCGTGATCGCGATGGTGATTTGTGCGGCGGAGAGGTTCATTTACGCTTAAGTTGTCCCGCAAGAGCTGCCCGGAGGAATTTCCGGAGGCTCAACGACTGGCCCTGGAATCCGCGCCTCACGGTGTACCAACTGCTCCAGGTAGATTCGGCCAGCAGCGGCGCCGTCAACATGCCCCAGAATCCAAAGGCCCAGGTCATGATGAAGCTCAGGACGAGCATCCAAAGGCCGGTGAAGATGGCGACTTTGAAGAAAGGCACGACGTTTTCAGTATAGGCCAAAGAGCCGAATTGCACGTAGAGAAGCTGCTGGGTCAGATATAGGAAGTAGAAAATCAAAGCCGGGGTTGCTAGCAAGCGGGTTTGCGTTCCCTTCCACGCTAGCAGGGGATTGCCGGCCAGAACAACAAGAGCTGCCAGCACGATGAATGTTGCCAGGGTGAACGCCAGCCGTCGGGCAAAGAGGACCGACATCTCGTCCAGACGCCCCTGCGTCCGAAGCATTGCCAATTGCGGCCATTTTACCGCCAGCCATAGCGCGGCAAAGCTCATCAGGAAGGTGCCAATCTGTGCCGTCACACCGAAGCTCGCGGTAATCTTGCTTTCCAGAAAATGGCTGCTGATCAAGATGGTGCCATTGCCCAGAAGAAAGGTGCCGACGGAGATCATGCCGAGCTTGGAGGCATTGGGCCACAGGCGTTTCAAAATGTCCCGGTCCGGCCTTGGGCTGCTGGCCGGAACTCTGGGCACCGCGGTGTAATAAACGTGCCGACAATACTGGCGCAAAATCACCCCGCGGAGGGCGGTAGCTACGACCACCGCCAGCAGGCCCCATCCGCCCACGAGCAACGCGGCTGCGGAGGCCACATAAGCCAAGCCGCTCCACGTGTAGGCCACCTGAAGTTCCCGCACGCGGCCGATCCCTTGGCACGCCAGCATCCACCAGCCGGTGCCCAAGTTATATCCTATCGCCAAGAGATAGCAGCCCCAGGCGATCCAAGCCAATCGCGGCTCCGTCACCGTGGTCGTGGGCTTGATCAGCACCACGCTTCCGACCACCGCCAATACCAGAGTCGCCCCCACCGCCAAACGCCAGTAGAAGAAATGCACCGTCGTGGTCAGTTGTCGAATCCTGGGCACGTTTGGCTCTCGGCTCTGGGGCGGCGGGCGCAGTCCCTCTGCGTCGAAATCTTCAGCCCCCGCCCACAGGAAGCTATAGACGCGGGAGATGGCCGGACCGAAGCCGAAATCCGCGAGGTTGGCAAAGCCGCCCAGCGCCAGGAAAACATACCAGAGGGCGAGCTCGGAGCTGGGCATTCGGCTGAGGAGCAGCGGGAGGAGGAGCAGGTTGGCGCCGACGCGGACCCCAGTGGCGAACACTCCAAAAAAAACTGCCGACTGGCGCAGGCGTTGCCAGTGGGCTTTTATGCTGGGGAACTGCATTTAATGGCGGGGATTCTACCATTAATTCAACTGGCTCTGCAATCCGGAGCTAGCGGTTTTCTTTCTGACGTTCTCGACTGGCACAGTCTCTTCCACACAACCCTGCCGACAGCTCGGGGACCATCTCCCGATGAAGGACGAGCCGCGACAGCGGATCACGCGTGGAGAGTGGCGAGACGATGCGCTCCTTGACGCCCTTGGGGGCCGGATTACAATAGATGTCGCACGTTGGACTGGGCGCTCGCTTCGCATGCCGTGCCTGGTGCCAATGGCTGATTTTCTTTGGGCGCTGGACGACCTGGCGCATGAACATGGCTGAACCGATTAAACTCTCAGTTGTTACCCCGTCGCTCAACAGCGCTCGCACGATCCGCGAGACGCTCGAGAGTGTGGCTCGTCAGGACTACCCGCACGTCGAGCACGTTGTTACTGATGGCGGCTCGACCGACGGCACGCTCGAGATTCTGAAGGCTTTCCCCCGCCTGCGGTGGGTATCCGAGAAGGATGAGGGCCACTACCATGCCATGAACAAGGGTATCCAAATGGCCACGGGCGAGGTGGTGGGCATTCTCAACGCCGATGATTGTTACTGCGAGGGCATCCTGGGAAAGGTCGCCGCGGCTTTTCAATCCCACCCGGAATGGGACGCACTGTTTGGCGATTTCATCTTTGTAGACAAAGACGGACGGGAAATCCTGCGGCGGGAAGAAGCCTGCTGGGACCCTCAAATTGTCCGGTTTGGCTTTGGAATGGCCCTGCACCAGGCGTTGTTTGTTCGTAAGACTACCTATGACCGGCTGGGGTTGCTGCGGCACAAGGACTTTAAGAACGCCTGTGACATGGAGTTCCTCATGCGCATGGTGCGTGCAAAGTGCCGGGTCGGCCACATCCGGGAATACGTGGTTTTCTACCGCTACCACCAATTTGGCCAGTCGGCGGATAAGCGGATCGTGGCCAACATGGCCCGCGAAACGGCCTGCATTCGGCAGGAGTATGGTGTGCCCGGCGGCTTGCCGGGCCGGCTGCTGGGCTATTATGCCCGGGCCAAGAGGCAGGTGGAGAAGCTCGTGCTGCTGGGCAAGTGCGACCTGGTGCCCGGGCGCTGGCGCCTCCGCAGGCACATGCGCGAGAAGACGGAGTTCTCTTCGAACATTCAACTGGACAAGCTCTGACGGGCGGCAGCTCCCCGGCCAAGACGACCAAAGACCGCTTGCCAGCGGGTCCCGGCGGGTGTTTATTGAATCAAGGGCTTCAGAAAAATGAACGAGCCGAAGGCAAAGCGTGGCAGGTTAGGCCAGGGCAGCGGAGCGTTGATTTACGTGGTGGATGACGAGCCGATGCTGCTGGAGCTGGCCTCAGTGATCCTGGAACCACTTGGTTACACCATCGAAACCTTCCGCGCTCCGGAGACGGCCCTCAGCGCCTTCGAGATCGCCGCTCCAGCGCCCGCTCTCATCATCACCGATTTCGCCATGCACACGATGAACGGCCTGGAATTGGCGGGAGCGTGCCGGAGGATTCGACCGCAGCAAAAGGTCCTGTTGCTCAGCGGCACCGTGGGGGCGGAAGTTTTTCATCATGCGCCGGTTCAACCGGATCGCTTCCTGGCCAAGCCGTATCAAGCGAAACAGCTCATTGAGGCAGTGGAAGCGATTCTGGCAAACTAGTTGAGCTTGGGCGGCATTAGCGTGTATTGAACAGAGCCGTTGGTTAAACTATAGAGCAACTGGAATACATTATTCATGAAGAAACTTATCCTTCGTCTCCTCATCGCCCTTGTTGTGGTGGTCATTCTCGCCGCTCTGGCGGTGGGCTTGTTCCTGGATGCGGCCATCAAGCGCGGGGTGGAAAGGTTCGGGCCGAAGCTGACCAAAGTGGATATCAAGCTCCAGTCGGTCAGCCTGTCCTTGCTCTCCGGGTCGGGCTCCATCAAGGGCCTGGTGGTCGGCAATCCCGAAGGCTTCAAGACGCCTTCGGCCATCAATGTCGGCGCCGCCAGCCTCTCCCTCCAACCGGGTTCCCTGCTCTCGGACAAGATCATCATCAGGTCCATCAATGTTCAGGGGCCGGAAATCCGGTACGAGACCAACCTGAAGAACGACAACCTGAGCAAGATCCTCGCAAACGTGCAGGAGGCCACGGGCGGCCGCCGGACGGCACCGGCCAAGCCCCAGGAACCATCCCAGTCCAAGCCCGCCAAGCCGGCCAAGAAACTCCAGGTCAATGAGTTTGTCATCACGGGCGGCAAGATTCTCGTCAGCGTGACCACCCCTGTGGCCGAGGGGGCCGCGACGATCCCTTTGCCGGACATCCACCTTCAGGATTTGGGCAAGGATTCTGATGGGATCACCTACGAAGAACTGGCGAAACAGGTGCTGCAGGCGATCAAGGAAGCAGCTCAAAAGGCAGCCTCCGGCACAGTGGCTGATATTGGGAAAGGGGCTTTGTACGTCACGGGAAATGTGGGAAACCTGGGCAGCAACCCCGTTCCAAGAGTTACCAAGGGATTGGGTGGCTTGCTCAAGAAGAATTAGCCGAGGGGGACTGGGCACGGGTAACCGCGCCCCCCAGATTCCTACTTCACAGGCACAAACACGGCGCACACCGGTGAGCCGACGGTCACAGTTTGCCCAGTCGCGCTCAGGCGCCCGGTCTTCCCATCCACGCGAAAAATGACCACATTGTCCGACCCCTGATTCTCCGCCAGCAACCATTGGCCGGTCGGGTCCAGGGCGAAATGCCGCGGGGTCTTGCCCTGAGTGGGCTGATGCTCAACCAAAGTCAGCTTGCCGTCCTTTGGATCGAAGCCGAAGACCGCGATGCTGTCGTCGCCACGATTAGAGCCATACACAAATCTCCCCGAGGGATGCACCTGCACGCCCGCGCAAGTGCTCTTGCCTGCGAAAGTCTCCGGCAATGTTGAAACGGTCTGCAAATCCTTTAACGCGCCGCGCTTCGCGTCGTAGGCGAACGCAGTAAGCGTGGAGCCCATCTCGTTGACCAGGAAGACAAACCGCCCCGACGGATGAAACGCCAGGTGGCGCGGACCGGCGCCGGGCTGGACCGTGGCAAAAGGCGGGTTGTTCGCCACCAGCGTGGCTTTGGCCGGGTCCAGCCGGTAAACAAGCACCTGGTCGAGGCCCAAGTCGCAGGCGAGGGCAAAGCGGTTGGCGGGGTCCGGGGTGATGAAGTGGGCGTGCGGGCCGGCCTGGCGCTGCGGGTTCACGCTCGATCCCTGGTGCTGGATGATCGTGCCCGGCTCGGCCAGCGCGCCGGTTGCCTGAATCGGCAGCGCTGCGATGCTGCCACTGCCGTAATTGGCCACCAGCAGGCATTTCCCGGCTCCATCCACCGCCACGTGGCACGGCCCCATCCCGCCGGAGGATTCCTGGTTGAGCAAAGCGAGTTGGCCAGTCTTGATGTCAATGCTGAACGCGCTGACGGTGCCGGTGCGCTGGCCGTGGAGCACGCCCGTTTCGCTTACCGCATAGAGGAAGCGCCGGTTGGGATGGAGGGCCACGAAGCTGGGATTGGTTGTTGCCGCCGCCAATTCGGGCGCGGCGAGCTGGCCGGTGGCACCGTTAAAGCGGCAGGCATAGATGCCCTTGCTCTTGGCGCCGGTGTAGGTGCCGATATAGACGAGCATTGCGTTATCGGTGGAAAGGACTTCAGCAGACATGGCGGAAGAGTACATCAAGCCGGAAGCCAGCACAGCCCAAAGCAAGCGGCCATACAACGGCGGTCTCATAAGCCCAAGGGATCGAGCCCCTTGCGCTCTCGCTGTTGCTGGAGGAGAAACTCGCGCCAGGCGTCCAGACCCTGACCGGTCCTGGCTGAGGTCTCGAACACCCGCGCCCGGGGCGCGACGCGCCGGATGCTGGCCAGCGCCGCCTCGCGGTCATAGCCGCAAGCCTGGGCCAGGTCCACCTTGCTGATGATAACCACATCCGCCGACTGGAACATTGGGGGATACTTAAGCGGCTTGTCTTCCCCCTCGGTGACGGACAGCAGCACCACGCGCAGGTCCTCTCCCAAATCGTAGGAGGCTGGACAGACCAGGTTGCCGACATTCTCGATGATCAGGAGGTTCAGGCCCGTCAGGTCGAGCTGGCTGACAGCGCGGCCCACCATTTCGGCCTCAAGATGGCAGACCGTGCCGGTGGTGATCTGCACAACCGGCGCGCCCGATTCGCGCAGCCGTTGCGCGTCGTTGTCCGTCGCCAGGTCGCCGACAATGACGCCCGCCTTCAGCTCCGGCCCCAGTTTCCGCACGCTCTCGCGGATAAAGGTGGTCTTGCCCGAGCCGGGGGAGGAAAGGAAGTTCAGCACCAGCAAGCCGCGCGCCCGGAAGAAGCCCCGATTGCGCTCGGCCAGGCGGTCGTTCTTATCCAGAATGGCGCGGCGCACCTCGACCGTCCGGCGGGTCTCGCCGTCCTCTGCGTGCGCGTGGTCGTGGTCCGGCTCGTCGTGGGAATGGGTGTGGGCATGCGGATGCGTGTGCGGGTGAGGATGGTCGTGGCCGTGGTGGTGTCCCGCCCCGTGCTCGTGCTGGTGTTCGTGCTCATGGCCATGCTCATGAGCCTGTTCGTGGTGGTGAGCGCTGATGCCCGCGGGATTCTCCCCGGGCAAGCCGCATCCGCAATCTTTACACATCAGTCAATCTCCAATGAGGCTAGTTCCATTTCCCGGCCGGCGCGCAGCTCCCCACTCGGGGCGTGGCAATCCGGACATTCGGCGAACAAATCATCCGCCTGAAACTCCCGGGTGCAGGCCGCACACCAGAACCGCGCGGGCACAGGCTCGATGGCCAGTTGCGCGCCTTCGGCCAGCGTTCCCGGCACCAGGGCCTCGAACGCAAACGTCAGCGCCTCCGGCACCACACCGCTCAGCGCCCCGATGCGCAGCCGAATCACATGCACGCGGCTGGCGCGCGCTTTCCGCGCCTGTTCCAGCGCGAGGTTGAGCGCGCTCTGCATGATGGACAACTCGTGCATCGGTCCGACTAGCAGGATATTCCGTCCGCACCCCTGTTACAAATGAATTGTAGGGCACCGGCGGCGCCGCCGCGTATCTCGCACCCCCGCCACGAGTTCGGCCGGACTCCCTTCCCCCCCATGGCCTGCCCCTGGCACCCGCACACCTCCGTATGCTCACCGTATACACACCGTATGCTCACCGTAGTACCTCTGCAAACTTTGCAGAGGTACTACGGTGAGTATACGGTGTGTAGACGGTGAGGTGAGCCAGCAGAGAGGGGGTAGGACCCGGGCTTGAGCATTGCCCGCATGCCGGGCCGCCCGGGCCAGCCAATTCCGAGGGAATTTACGCATTCTCCGGGGGGGATAGAGTGGCAGCGCCACGATACGCCCGCCGCGCCGAGCGCAGCTTTGAACCGCTCCCGGGGATGCCGGATATCGGCGTATGGGGTGAACACCCCATAGCGGCCATCCTGGGTATGAAGTAGAGGTGAGGCGAAACGACTGTGACTCGGAGAAGGAGGCGGGTCACGTGGCACTACGCGGAGCGGCCCGATGGAGGGCCGCTCATTTTTTTGGCACAGCTTATGCGGCCGGGTATTCAGGTGCAGGTTGGTTCGCCTGTATCCCGCGGGCCGGTGCCCGGATGAGACGCCGTCCTGCTTTTCATAGTGGGTTGGGGGCGACCTGGGACGCCATAGCCCGGGTCGCCTTTATCGGGCATAGTTGTATCCCCCCGCCCTCCCCCATTCTCGGCCCCGCCGGACAGCAGGGCACCTTGACATGCGGAAGCGCTGTGAGAAACTGGCCGGTCTATGGCTGAACCAAAAACCGGTGAGTTGATGGAAAAGATTGTGTCGCTCTGCAAGCGGCGGGGGCTGATCTTCCAGTCCTCGGAAATCTACGGGGGCCTGAATGGCTTCTGGGATTACGGTCCGCTCGGTGCCGAGCTTAAGCGCAACATCAAGGAACGCTGGTGGCGCTCCATGACCCAGCTCCGCGATGACGTGGTGGGCCAGGATGCCTCGATCATCATGCACCCGAAGATCTGGGAAGCCAGCGGCCACACCAGCACATTCAGCGATTTGATGGTGGATTGCCTGCTCACCAAGAAGCGGTTCCGCGCCGACCAGATCGAGCCGCAGAGCGGCACGGCCTACTCCTATACCGGTGCGACCGACGGCGGCAGCGGCAAGGAGTCGAAGGACGCTTTCTCAGTGTTGCTGCCGGCCGGCAAGCCGCCCGAGAGCGCGCGCAAGGCTGCCACGCAATTCTACCAGCAGCGGGGCATTGAGAATCCGACGCTGCAAGGCGAGCGGACCGAGGCGGTTCAGAACTCGACCCGCTACAACCCCGAGAACGGCAGCCTGCTGACCGAGCCGCGCGCGTTCAACCTGATGCTCAAGACTTACGTCGGGCCGGTGGAGAGCGCCGACAATGTTGCGTATCTGCGCCCCGAGACCGCGCAGGCGATCTTCGTGCAGTTCAAGAACGCGCTCGAGGTTTCACGCCAGCGGGTGCCGTTTGGCGTCTGCCAGGTTGGCAAGGCGTTCCGCAACGAGATTAACCCGCGCAACTTCACCTTCCGCTCGCGCGAGTTTGAGCAGATGGAACTGGAGTTCTTCATCCGCCCGGACGAGGTCGTGCAGAAGATGTGCGGCTCGGTGGCGAGCCTCTCCGCTCCCCAGCCTTCGCCCCTCAGCCCTCAGCCCAACTGGGGTTGGGAGCTCTGGCACAAATACTGGGTGGAGCAGCGCATCCAGTGGTACGAAAGCATCGGCTTGGGCCGCGACACGCTGGTCGAGTACTGGCAGCAGAAGGAAGAGCTGGCCCACTACGCCAAGGCGACGGTGGATATCCTGTTCAAGTTCCCGTTCGGCACCCAGGAGCTGGAGGGGATTGCGGCGCGGGGCGACTTTGACCTGACGCAGCACCAGAAGTTCAGCGGCAAGTCCATGGAGTATTTCGATGAGGAGGCCAAGGCCAAGTACGTGCCGCACGTCATCGAGCCCAGCGCGGGGGTGGACCGGCTGGCGCTGGCGCTGATCTGCAACGCGTATTGCGAAGACCAGGCGCCGGACGAGAAAGGCAAGCTGGAGTCCCGCGTGGTGATGCGGTTCCACCCGCGCATCGCGCCCATCAAGGTGGCGGTGTTCCCGCTGCTCAAGAACAAGCCCGAGCTGGTGAAGAAGGCCAAGGAAGTGCGCGAGCTGCTGCGGCCGCACATGTCGGTGTTCTACGACGAAGCGGGCGCGATCGGGCGCCGCTACCGGCGGCAGGACGAGGCCGGCACACCGTTCGGCGTAACCATTGACTTCGACACGCTGGGCGAACAAGGCCCCGAGTTGCGGGACACGGTTACCTTGCGCGACCGCGACACAATGAAGCAGGAACGAGTGAAGATTGCCGACCTTGCGCCCATGCTGCTGGAGAAGATCCAGTAATGGGCGTTGAGACGAAGCTGGTCAAGAAGCGGGCGCCGACGCTTTATGTCATTATCGCCATAAAGCTGCTGAAGGGGGCGCTGTTCGTGACGCTGGCCGTTGTGGCCTACGCGCTCTCCGACAACAATTTGCCGGCGGAATACAAGGGCTTGCTGCACCACTTGCGGCTGAACCCGGAAAGAAGGTTCTGGGCCGACCTCGCGGTGCAGGTGGGCCAGCTTACCGAGGCGAGGGTGCTGTGGGCTGCCGCCGGGACGCTGTTCTACAGCCTGTTCTCGCTGGTCGAGGGGGTGGGCCTCATGTTCCGGGTAAGCTGGGCCGGCTGGCTGGCCATCGGGGAGTCAGCGTTCTTCATACCGATTGAGATTTGGGAACTGGTGCACCGGCCCGCGCCCGAGCACTCGCGTCCGGGCCATGTGCTGATGGTGTTGGTCATCCTGGCGATCAACGTCGTAATTGTCTGGTATCTGTTCCAGAACCGCCACCGGCTCTTCCGGCATCACCACCATCATCATTAGCGGTCACTTTCGCCGTGACCAGCGGACGCTTTCGTGGCAAGGTGCCGGTGTGACCACGACCGAAGCCATCAAGTTGCTGGAGAAGTTCCGGGCAGGCGGGGTGGGCCGGGATGAGGTCTTGCGGAAGTTCCAGGCCGCCCCGATGGTGGACTTGGGGTTCGCCACGCTGGACACGCACCGCGCGCTGCGCAAGGGCTTCCCAGAGATCATCTTCGGCGCGGGCAAGACGCCGGCCCAGGTGGCGGCCATCGCGGTCAAGCTCTTTGCCCACGAGCAGCACATTCTGGTAACCCGCGTGGGCGCCGAACACGCGCGCAAGCTGTGCCGGCGATTCAAGCAAGCCGTGCATCACGAGCTGGCACGCTGCGTCACCATTGAGAAGAAGCCGCTGCCGAAGCGGCCGGGCACCATTGCCGTGGTTTGCGCCGGCACCAGCGATCTGCCGGTGGCCGAGGAGGCTGCCGTCACCGCCGAGATCATGGGCAACCGCGTGGAGCGGATCACCGACGTCGGCGTGGCCGGGGTGCACCGACTCTTTGGTCGCTTGGAGGTCATTCAGCGGGCGAACGTGACCATCGTCGTGGCCGGTATGGAAGGGGCGCTGCCGAGCGTGGTCGCCGGGTTGGTATCGAAGCCGGTCATTGCCGTGCCGACGAGCGTGGGCTATGGCGCGAATTTCAGCGGCCTGACGCCGTTGCTGGCCATGCTCAACAGTTGCGCCAGCGGGCTGACGGTGGTGAACATTGACAACGGCTTCGGCGCCGGCTACGCGGCCAGCCAGATCAATGCCCTGGCCGCCGGATAGCATGAAGGCGCATTTGGAGCGCGGACATTCCTGCCCGCTTTGGGCGTGGCCAACCCTGCGGGCCGGACAGGAATGTCCGCGCTCCGGAAGAATGTGGAATGCGTTCATAGCATGAAGACCCTCTACCTGGACCTGTTCAGCGGCATCAGCGGCGACATGTTCATCGGCGCGCTGATTGACCTGGGGGTCGAGGCGGGCCAGTTGGAGCGGGAGCTGCAGAAGCTGGGACTGGCAGAGTATCACCTGCACGTCGCGCGCGGGCGCAAAGGGAGCATCGCCGGGGTGAAATTCGAGGTGCACCTGGCCGACGCGCACGATCACGGGGAACAGCCGCACACCCATGACCACGATGACGCGCACCAGCATGACCGCACCTTCGCGCAGATCCGGGAGTTGATCACCGCCAGCCGGCTTTCCGATTGGGTGAAGCAGAAGGCGGTGGCCGTCTTCCAACGCATCGCCGAGGCGGAAGGCAAGATACACAATCAACCTCCGGAGCAGGTGCATTTCCACGAGGTGGGCGCCGTAGATTCGATCGTGGATATTACCGGGGCCTGCATCGCGCTGGAGATGCTGGGCAAGCCGCGCGTCATAGCCAGCGCGGTGGTCGAGGGGACAGGCTGGCTTGAGTGCGCGCATGGGCGCTTCCCGATTCCCGCACCCGCGACCCTGGCGATTCTGGGCGCGCGGGGGATTCCCCTCTCGCAATGTGACGAACCCAATGAACTGGTCACGCCCACAGGCGCGGCGCTGCTGGCGGAACTGGCCGGGAGTTTTGGCCCGATGCGGGGGCTGGTGGCGGAGAGGGTCGGCTATGGCCTGGGCAGCCGCGACAACCGCACGCGCCCTAACGTCCTGCGGGCGGTGTTGGGAGAGTCGCGGACCGAAAGCCAGGGACCGGGCGCCGGGGCACATGATTGGGAGACCGACACCATCGCGGTGCTGGAAACGAACCTGGACGACATCAGCGCGGAGATTCTGGGCGGCTTCCTGGACAAGGCGCTGGCCGCCGGCGCGCTGGATGTGTTTTACACCCCCATCCAGATGAAGAAGAACCGGCCCGGGGTGCTGCTGACGGTGCTGTGCGCCGAGGCCGAGGCGGAGAAGTTCGCCGAGATGCTGGTGCGCGAGACCAGCACGTTCGGCGTCCGCTGTCACCTGGCCGAGCGGCGCAAGCTGCGGCGTGAGTTTGTGATCGTCCGCACGCCCCACGGCGAGGTGACCGTGAAAGTGGGCCGCCTCGACGGCAAGGTCGTGCAGGCGGCGCCGGAATACGAGTCCTGCAAAGCCCTGGCCGAGCGGGCCCAGGTGCCGGTCAAGCAGGTTTACGAGGCCGCGCTTCGCGCTTTCCCGCCTTCGCTGTTAACATGATTGACCCCGAACTGCTGAGGGTTCTTTGCTGCCCGGAGACGCATCAGGAGGTGCGGCCGGCGGAGGCGGCGGTCATTGACAGACTGAACGCACAAGTCGCCGCCGGGACCTTGAGGGACCGCGCCGGAAAGCCCGTCCAGGGCAAGATTGACGGCGGCCTGGTGCGCGCCGACGGCAAGTTCCTCTACCCCATCCGGCGCGACATCCCCGTGATGTTGGTGGATGAGAGCCTGCCGCTAGCAGGATAGGAGGACATTCTATGATGCAACCCTACAACGTGTTCATCCGCCAACTTGGTCTGCTGGGACTTGCGTCCTGGCTCGTTGCGCCTGCCCAGGCCCAGACTATGCAGGAGCGGTTGCGGACGGAACTGGGCCAGTTGCCGCACCCCCAGCACGTCAACGAATGCCAGGTTGCCGCCGCCCTCCCGTATGTGAACCAGGGCAAGACGCTCATCTGCTGGAGCTTCGCAACCTGCTCCTTCCTGGAATCGGAAATGGCGCGCCTGCAGCTTCCGTCGGTGCGACTTTCGCCCATGTATGCCGCCTATTGCCAATACCTCGAGAAGGCGCGCCGGTTCGTGCAAACCCAGGGCGAGTCGCGTTGCACGCCGGGCGACACGTTTTGGGGCGTGTTCGAGGCCTGTGCCCAATACGGGGCGGTGCCGGCCGCCGCTTACGAGAAATCGCCAGTTGGCGGGGTGCTTGATCAAACCCGGCTTTATGCGGAGTTGGGAATCTGCCTGCAAGAGATCAAACTGCGCAGGCAGTGGGATGAAGCTGCCGTCCTGGCCCGGGTTAGGAAGATTTTGAACCGGCACCTCGGGGAACCGCCCAAGACCTTCATCTGGCAGGAGAAGAACCACACGCCCAACTCGTTTCTGGCGGAAGTGGTGCGGCTGCCCTGGCGGGAGTATGTGGGCGTTGCGTCCTTTGAATCCGCGCCGTTCAACACGTTCACCGAGCTGAAGGTGCCGGACAACTGGCGGCACACCACCAACTTCTTCAACGTGCCGCTGCCGGTGTTCTACGAGGCTTTCAAAGGCGCGCTGCACGGCGGCTTCACTGTCGCGGTGGAAATGGACAACACCGAGCCCAGCTACGACACTACGGGCCGCTATTGCTTCATTCCCGACTTCGACTTTTCAGCCCGCGAGGTCACCCAGGCCGCGCGCGAGGCGCGCTTCCTGAACGGGGCGACCAGCGACGATCACGCGATCCATATCATCGGCTGGACGAGCGCTGGCGGCGAAGACTGGTTCCTGGCCAAGGATTCGGGGAAGGGGGCCTGGCGCGACGGCAACCAGGGCGTGCTGTTCCTGCACGGCCCCTACGTGAAGCTGAAGGTGCTGGCCTTCGTCGCCCACCGCGACGGCATCCTACCGGTGAAAGCGCTCCTGCCGCAACCCGCCGCCGCGGGCCGTTGAGCCGCCGTCGCGGCGCTAGGCGAGCCGTGGAGTTGAGGGAGTATAGCCGTAGGAATATGTTCTCTGGTGCCCTGCTGCATCGCAAGACCTATGGCTGATACCGTCCCCCGTTGGGAGGAGGTGGGCCATGGCCGGACAAGCGCTCCGGAACGGTGCTAAGCAGGGAACTCGCCCAATAGGGGCTTTACAGCCCGACGCAGGAGGAGTAAAGAGGGCCTCGATGAAGCGAGCCCTTGCATCCGCCGAGGTAGGGCGTTTGGATATCACCCCAGAATGGGATGATATCCAAGTCTGTATAATCACTTGTTAGTCGTGCGCACACCCACGCTAGCAATAATATGCGCGTTCTTCATGGTTGTGTCGGCGATTCGCGGCGTCTTCAGACGCGCGAAGGGTGGCGCGCCATGGTGGTTGAATACCCTGGAGGCTAGCGCCCTTTTCGGCAGGGCCACGCTCTTCGTCAACTACTGGGAACAGGAGCTACTACGAGGCGTGCATTACCTTGCTCCTTTGCTGTTCGTCTTTTCTTGGGCTGTCTTCGCATGGCGGTCCGAGGTGCCTTGGAGCACAGAGAAGATCTCTAAGTTGCCCGAATGCGAGAGGCGCAAGTATACTTGGATCGCCATCACAAGTATGGTGGCATTCAATCTGCCGCCATTCTGGTTTGGCCTGAAAGCTGCCGTGCGCGAAGGACTAACTAACGGATTGAGCCAATGAGGAGGAGCGCGTTCAGGCTGCTTCTGCACTCGG
The DNA here is from genome assembly GCA_964507045.1 of uncultured Verrucomicrobiota bacterium. Classification (GTDB taxonomy): domain Bacteria; phylum Verrucomicrobiota; class Verrucomicrobiia; order Limisphaerales; family UBA8199; genus UBA8199. Next base: position 20,584 of record CAZDOO010000008.1, read on the forward strand.
ACGTCGTTGACGCGCTCCTCCTCATGGTTCATCCTCAACGTTACATTCCACCATTTGGGACCGAGTGCAGGCATTTCGAGTAACTGAAGGCCATGGTGTTGCAGAGCGGCACTCTGGTTCTCACTTCAGACCGTTGGAGGACTTACTCGCTCGACACTCGAACCAGGGCTGTCCAGCGCGGGGATGGCTAGCTCAGCACATGGGGCCGCTCTTTGTAGCTCTGGAGGATTAGCTCGCCGAAGAGGGTGTTGGCGGCAGCGAACCAGGGCCCGACGAACTGGTTTGGATCATCCTGGTTGAACGCGGTGTGCATGACGCCGGTGCCGGCGTGGGTCTTTTGCAGGGTGAGCAGGCAGCGGCGCACTTCCTGGTCGTCGGTGCTGGTGAGCGCCTGCATGATCAAGCCCAGCGGCCAGATCATGTTTTGGCCGCAATGCGGTCCAGCCGGCCCGGCGGCGGCCCGGCCGGCGCAATAGTAAGGATTGGCGCTGGAGAGGACAAAGCGCCGCGTGTTGAGATAGAGCGGGCCGCCGGGAGTAGCGGCCTCCAGGTAGGGCAGCGAAAGCAGGCTGGGGATATTGCCCTCGTCAATGCAGTAGTAGTTGCCGTAGCCGTCTATTTCATAGGGCAGGATCCGCCCATACTGGGGGTGGACCACGACGGCGTATTCGCGCAGGGCGCGCTCGACTTCGTCGGCCAGCGCGCGGCATTGGCCGGCGGTTTCCTGGTCGCGGTGGAGCTGGATCAACAGCTCCGCGGCCTGGCGCAAGCTGGCGACGGCAAAGAAGTTCGACGGCACCAGGAAGGGGAAGAGCGTCGCGTCGTCGGTCGGGCGGAACATGGAGCAGATCAGGCCGATCGGTTTGGCGGGCGCGCCGTAGCCGTCTCCGGCCAGAGTGTCGGCTTGCGCCAGCGTGCGCCGCTGGAAACTGTAGGGGCCCGGGCCGGCCTTGCGCTGCTGTTCCCGGAACGTCTTGAGCGTGCGCAGGATCGCCTCCCGCCACGCGTCGCCGAGCGGCGCCCGGTCGTTGCTGGCCTTCCAGTAATGGTAGGCCAGCCGGATCGGGTAGCAGAGGGAATCGAGCGCCCACTTGCGCTCGTGGACGCCGGGCTTCATCTGGGTCAGGTCGCCTTTCCACGGGCTGACCTTGCTGTCGTTCTTGTAGAACGCGCTGGCGTAAGGGTCCTTGAGGATGCAGCGGGTCTGGCGGTGGATGACGCCGGCGATCAACTGCTGGAGGTTGGAGTCGTTCTTCATCAAGGGCAGGTACGGCCAGACCTGCGCCGCGCTGTCCCGCAGCCACATCGCGTCAAGCTCCCCCGCGCTCACGAAAGTATCCGGACGGCCATCGGTGACGGTGAAATCCACCGTCGTATCCAGCGCGTTGGGGAAGCAGTTCTCGAACATCCACGCCAGCTCCTTGTTGCCGATGCGGGCTTTGATGGTCTCGATGGTCCGCTCGATGGCCCGGCTCTTGAACCGCCGCTTGGCTTCGGGAGTGCGCACGGCCGGGAAAGTGGCCTCCGCCGCCCACCCAGTGGCGCTCAGCATCGTGCCGGTGGCAAGGACCGAAGTGCGGCGGATGAAGTCCCGGCGGTTCATAGCCCGACCTCTCAGGTTGCCGGTTGCTCGGGCGCGGCCGCGTCCACATCCTTTGACACAAAGCCCACGCACAAGCCCGCCGCCGCCATCGAGCAGCCGCCCAGCAGCACGGCGTTCATCGGGTTATCGCCCAGCACGGACTTCATCAGTGTCCCCAGCCCGAGCGAGGCCAGAATCTGCGGGATGACAATGAAGAAGTTGAACACGCCCATGTAGAAACCCATCTTCTCGGCCGGGATCGCGTTGGAGAGCATCGCGTAGGGCATGGACAGGATGCTCGCCCAGGCCACGCCCACCAGCACCATCGAGCCGATCAGCAGATACTGCTGGTGCAACGCAAACGCCAGGATCAGCCCGGCTGCGCCGCACAGCAGGCAAACCCGGTGAATGGATCGTGCGGCAAACCGCTTAACCAAAGCCAGCAGCGCGAACGCAAAGACAAACGCCGTCCCGTTGTAGGCCGAGAAACACACCCCGCCCCACGCCGCGCCCTGCTGATAGCTTCGCGCCGCGGCGAGGGCTTGCTGGATGTCCACCGCCGCGCCCGCCGCCTCGGGCGAAGCCGGCGTGGTCACTTGATGCTTCATCAGCGCCGCCGCAAAGCTCTGCACCAGCGGGCTTTCTGCCTCCTCCCGGGGCCCCGCACCGGGTGCGGCCGGAAGGCCGGCAATCAGGGCTTGCAGGGCGTTCGCGTCAATCTGCGCGCCGGGATCGGGCGCGGCGGGCTTGAGGCAAAATACTTGCAGCACGGGATCATACCACGGGTGTTGCGCGGCCTGGCGCGCCTGCTCCGCCGCCAGCTCCCGCTTGCGCGCCTCGTAGGCGCGGGCCAGCGCCGCGGCTTGCGCGACAAACGGCCGGCCGGCTTCGCTCTCGACCTGGCTCTTGAGCGCGGCGTCGTGGATGCCCAGCGGCTGGCCGTGGAACACGCCCGTCGCCACGGCGGGCACGAAGTAGAGCCACATGCAGAAGAGCGCAAACCACGTGAAGAACTGCACCACCGCCAGCTCGCGCATCGTCTTGGGCATCGCGCCGATGCCAGCCAGGATTTCGTGGAGGGCATGGCCCACTCCCTTGGACTCCGCCTTCTGCTTCTGGAACGCCGCCAGGTCGTCGGGCGGATACTCCCGCGTGGTCAGGATCGTGTACAGCACCGCGGCGAAGAACACCGCCGAGCCGATATAGAACGCCAGCTTGACGGCAGGCGGGATCGGGCTGCTCACCGTTGCTTCGTTGCTGACCCCGAACCCGCTGGTCAGCAGGTAGGGCAGGGCCGAAGAAAGTACCGCGCCCAAACCGATCAGCAGGCTCTGCATCGCGAACCCCCGCTTGCGCTGCTCGGCGGGCAGCAGATCGCCCACAAACGCGCGGAAGGGCTCCATCGCCACGTTCACGCTCGCGTCCAGAACCCACAGCAGCCCCGCCGCCATCCAGACCGCGCCCGCGTTTGGCATGGCCACGAGCGCCAGGCTGGCCAGAATGGCGCCGGTCAGGAAATACGGCCGCCGCCGCCCCAGCGCGCCCCAGGTGCGGTCGCTGGCGTACCCGATGATGGGCTGCACCAGCAGGCCGGTTAACGGCGCCGCCAGCCACAGCACGGCCAACTCCGATTCTTTTGCCCCCAGATACTGGTAAATGGCGCTCATGTTCGCCATCTGCAGCCCCCAGCCGAACTGGATGCCAAAGAAGCCGAAACTCATGTTCCAGATTTGCCAGAGGCTTAGTCGTGGTCTTTGCATGAAAATGAATAGTCAGACTATGCGATTGCGGCTGAACACGGCGCCAATTCATCACTCCCGCCGGCCCGAAGCAAGCCCTTTTGCCGGACAATCTCTCGGATTAGAGGGCGCAGCTCACTATCCGGCAATAAACCGGGCTGCGCCCGTTGTGCGCGGCGCAACCCGAATCCCCCCCGGGTTCGGCCGGGCTCCCTCCCCATCCCTGCGCCAGCCCCCATCCGTCACCTCACCGTTACCCCTCCCTAGCACCTCTCATAATTTATGAGAGGTGCTAGGGAGGGGTAACGGTGAGGTGACGGTGAGCTAGGCCAGGGGGGAGCGGATTATAGCCCGGATCGGGATTTTACTGGGCTTTTGGGCCATCCGGACCGGGAGCCGAAACCGGCCCTCCAGTGCTGCGGCGCGCATCTCGGCCTGTAACAAACGCCTATATTCCTGTCGGCCCGGCCAGGAGTTGACCCAAAGGCCGACAGCCCCGCCCCGCCCCTGGCAGGGAAGTGAGCTGCGCCTTGTGTTGGAGGGTGCATCTCAACTTTTGTGCGTGCGGCGGCTGCCTCTTATTAACACCCCGCTTCAGCGGGGTGTACGGCGCACGCGGAGCCTGCAACCGCTTCAGCGGTTTTACGTGGAGCCGCAAACCGCTGAAGCGGTTCCCATGCCGCGCGACCTGTCCACACCCCGCTGAAGCGGGGTGTTAATGGGAGGGCTGCAAATACAGGGGCTTGGCTGGGGGTGCCACCCCTGCGAAAACTGAGCTGCGCCTTGTGTTGGGAGCGGTTGGCTGCCCGGCTTTACATTTCTGCCGGAATAGCCGACTCTAAACGCCGAAATAAGTATGCCAATTATAGCCGACAAGACCCCGCCCCGCGGAGAGTGGTCGCCAACCTCATGGCAGAGGCGGCCCGCCGCCCAGCAACCGGTTTATCCGGACCCGGCGGCGCTGCAGCGCGCACTGGGCCAGTTGGCGCGGCTGCCACCCCTGGTTACCAGTTGGGAAATCGAGATCCTTAAGCATCAGTTGGCCGAGGCCACCCGCGGCGAACGCTTCCTGCTCCAGGGCGGCGATTGCTCGGAGAGCTTCGAGGATTGCGAGTCGGCCGCCATCGCCAGCAAGCTCAAGATTCTGCTCCAGATGAGCCTGGTGCTGGTGCAGGGGGGCAAGAAGCGCGTGACCCGCATCGGCCGTTTTGCCGGCCAGTACGCCAAGCCCCGTTCCGCGGACAACGAGACGCACAGGGGCGCCACCCTGCCCAGCTACCGCGGCGACATGATTAACCGCGCCGGTTTCACGGCCGAAGACCGGACGCCCAATCCCGACCTGCTGCTGCGCGCCTACGAACGGTCCGCCCTGACCATCAATTTCATCCGCTCACTGATTGAGGGCGGCTTCGCGGACCTGCACCATCCCGAGTATTGGGAGCTGGGCTTTGTCGCCAACTCGCCGCACGCCGCCGAATACATGCGCATGGTCCAGACCATTGGCGATTCCCTGCGCTTTGTGGAGACGCTTACCGGGAGCGTGCTGGCGGACATCAACCGCGTGGATTTCTTCACCAGCCACGAGGGGCTGCACCTGTCTTACGAGCAGGCCCAGACCCGGCAGGTGCCGCATCGCACGGGGTGGTACAACCTCTCGACCCACTTCCCGTGGATCGGCGACCGGACCCGCGCGCTGGACGGCGCGCACGTGGAGTATTTCCGCGGCATTGCCAACCCGATCGGCGTCAAGATTGGCCCGTCGGTGACGCCCGACCAGGCGGTCGCGCTGACCGAAGCGCTCAATCCCCAGAACGAGCCGGGCCGGCTCACGTTGATCCACCGGTTCGGGGCGGACCGCGTGGAGAAGTGCCTGCCGCCGCTGGTGGCAGCCATCCGGGGCCGCAGCCGGCAGGTGCTCTGGTGCTGCGACCCGATGCACGGGAACACGGAGACAACGAAGGGGGGGATCAAGACGCGCCGGTTCGAGAAGATACTCGGGGAGATCGAGACCTCGTGCCGCGTGCTCAAGGACTGCGGCACGCACCTCGGGGGCGTGCACTTCGAGTTGACCGGGGACAATGTCACCGAATGCGTCGGCGGCGCCAGCGGCGTGACCGAGGCCGATCTGACCCGCGATTACCGCAGCACGCTGGACCCGCGTCTCAATTACGAGCAGGCGATGGAGATGGCCCTGGTGCTGGCGCGGCTGTTGTCGCCGGGCCGAAAGTAGGCAGCCATTGTCGGGCGAGCGTCCTTCCGGGGGACTTCCTCTAAATCTTCTCGAACTGGCTCAGCACGTAGTCTCTTGCGCGGGGCACGTCCGCCAGCGTGAGGTGCTCAAGAATGAGAAACAGCTCCCGATTCAGGCCCGCCAGCAGGCGCAGGTATAGCGGATAGTTCATCACGCCCATGCCCGACGCCGGCAAATCCGTGCCGTCCGCCGAGGCTTTCACGTCCTTGGCATGGGCGAGCACGATCTTTTTGCCGAGCGAGCGGAACATCTCCCGCAGCATCGGCTCCATGCGCGGCAGCTCTTCTTTGCGGAAGTAGTTGCACGGGTCCATCGTCAGTTTCAGCCCGGGCACGTCCCGCATTACCCGCTCGGCGCGCGCGATCGAGTTGATCACGTTCCGCCAGTAAGGCTCGATCGTGACCACTGCGCCGGACTTCCCCGCCGCCTGGACGAGCTTCTCCAGCGCCGCGCGGCATGCCTGATAGGCCGGCTCGGCTGTGTTCTCCGGCGATTCCGCCCACTCGCTCTGGGCGTTGAGGGTGCCCGTTTCCGTGGTGATGATCGGACAGTCGAACCGCCGCCAGTTCTCGATCAGCATTTGCATGCGCTGCTCGCCGCGTTTGCGCCGTGCCGGATCGGGGTCCACGACGTTGTAGTAGCCGTACAAGCCGACGACTTTCAGATGATGCTTCGCCAGCGTGCTGGTGATCTGGCGCGCTTTGTCCCAATCCGGCGCCCAGGGATCGAAGCGCACATCGGCAAAGCCGTTCTCAAACACGACGCCGTGGAAGCCGTCGTCCGCGATGCGGCGGGCGGCTTCCGCCAGCGGCAGGCCGGCATAGACTCCCATGAAGACGCCCAAGCGCAGGTTCTTTTTCGCTTTGGCGCGCAGGTCCGGCGCGGCGTGCGCCAGCCAGGGGAAGCCGAGCGCGGCGGCGCCAGTGAGTTTCAGCCAGTCGCGGCGAGGCAGGGTATTCATAGAGCGGGCAGGGGGCACAAGGTTAAGCCAGTCACACGCGCATTTTGCATCCCGGAACCGGGCTGCCAAGCGATAAATTTCCATCGCCAGATCTTCGCCCGCGTGCCTATGCTGCCGGCACAATGAAAAGCAGCATTCTTATGGCCGCATTGATTGGAGGGATCGCCTCGGCTCAGGCGCAGCCGACTAACTCGTTCCCGCTCTGGCCGGGTGGAGCCCCCGGCGCGCTCGGCAAGGAAGACAAAGACGTTCCCACGCTTACACCCTATCTGCCTGACCCGGACCAGGCCACCGGGGCCGCCATTGTGATCTGCCCTGGCGGCGGCTACAGCAAGCTGGCCCCGCACGAGGCTGGCGACTATGCGCGCTTCCTGAACGAAGCGGGCATCGCGGGCTTTGTCCTGAAGTATCGGCTCGGCTCCGACGGCTACCGGCATCCGTGCATGCTGCAAGACGCCGCCCGCGCTGTGCGCACCGTCCGCGCCCGGGCCGGCGAATGGAAGCTGGACCCCAAACGCATCGGCATCATGGGCTCGTCAGCCGGCGGCCACCTCACCTCGACGCTGCTGACCCATTTTGACGCGGGCAAACCCGACGCCACGGACCCCGTCGAGCGGCAAAGCTCGCGCCCGGACCTCGGCATCCTGTGTTACCCGGTCATCTCGCTGGGTGAGTTCGGGCACGGAGGCACGCGGAGCAATCTGCTGGGCAAAGACCCCGCGCCGGAGCTGATCCGCGAGCTGTCCAATGAACTCCACGTAACCCGGGACACCCCGCCGTGTTTCATCTGGCACACGTACGAAGATGGCACCGTGCCGGTGGAGAACAGCCTGCAGTTCGCCGAAGCGCTGCGCAAAGCCGGTGTGCCCTACGATCTGCACATCTTTCAGAAGGGGCCGCACGGTCTCGGTCTCGGCACGCGCGATTGGAACCCGGAGAAGCGGCATCCCTGGACCCGCGACTGCGTGTTCTGGCTGCGGGCGCAGGGGTTTGCGAAATAGACGGAGTATTGGAGTGCCGGGGCAGGGGAGTGATGGAGTATGGGAGTGTTGAAATAAGGGCACGAGAGGAGCCCCGCCACTCCATTACTCAATTACTCCATCACTCCATCGTTCGCCCTATTCCACTCCCGCCCGGACTTTGTAATTGCCTGCCATGCCGGGTTGGCCTAGGTGTAAGGCCACAAACGAAAGGATTCATATGACTAGATTGATAATTCTGCCGGTGCTGGTGGTGGTGGTTCTCGGGCTGTTCGTCGTGATGTGGATCATTGGCGCCTACAATGCACTGGTCGCCTTGCGCAACCGCTTCAAGAATGCCTACGCGCAAATTGATGTGCAGCTCAAGCGGCGCTACGACCTGATTCCCAACCTCGTCGAGACCGCCAAGGGCTACCTCAAGCACGAGCGCGGCACCCTTGAAGCCGTCGTCGCGGCCCGCAACGCCGCCTCTACCGCCAGCGCGCGCGCCGCGCAGAACCCCGGCGACGCCGCGGCGATGAAGGAACTCTCGGGTGCGGAAACCGCCTTGACCGGCACGCTGGGCCGGCTCTTCGCCCTGGCTGAAGCCTACCCGGATCTGAAGGCCAACACGACGATGATTACCCTGATGGAAGAGCTGACCTCGACCGAGAACAAGGTGGCCTTCTCCCGCCAGGCGTACAACGACGCGGTGATGAGCTACAACACCAGGCGCGAGACCTTCCCGACCAACCTGATTGCCGGGCCGTTCAACTTCGGGCCGGCCGAGCTGTTCGTCATCGAGAAGCCGGAAGAGAAGGCAGCGCCCAAGGTCTCGTTCACTTGAGCCGTTACCCCAGTAGCGTGGTTGCGTGGGCATACCCGGGGTATCCGGTATAAGTTAGTCACCCTGGCAACCCGATAACTCTTTCGCCGCGCATGGACTTCTTTGAGCGACAGGACCGGGCCCGCCACAATACCAAGCTGCTCGTCGTGTATTTCGCCGGCGGCGTGGCCATGCTGATTCTGGCGGTCTATGCCGCCGCGCTGCTGATCTTCGCCGGCCTCGGCTCGAGCCATCACCAGGTCCATGGCCAGCAGGTGCCATTGGCCCTCTGGAACTCGCAGCTCTTCCTTGGGGCCGCCGCCGGCACGCTCGTGGTCATTGGCTTAGGCAGCGCCTTCAAGACCCTGGAACTGGCTCAGGGCGGCAGTGCGGTCGCCTCCATGCTGGGGGGGCGGGTGGTCAGCCCGACCACCACCGATCCGGATGAGCGCAAGCTGCACAACGTGGTCGAGGAAATGGCTCTCGCCGCGGGCATCCCGGTGCCGCAGGTCTATGTCTTGCCCGACGAACGAGGCATCAATGCTTTCGCCGCCGGCCACTCGAACAGCGACGCCGTCGTCGCCGTCACCTCCGGCGCCATGCGGCTGCTCTCCCGCGACGAGCTGCAAGGCGTTATCGGCCACGAGTTCAGCCATATTCTCAACGGCGACATGCGGCTCAACCTGCGCTTGATGGGGATTATCTTTGGCATCCTCTGCCTGGCGGTTATCGGGCGGATTCTTCTCAGCACGCGCGTCCGCAGCAGCAAGGACAAGAACCCGCTCCCCCTGCTGGGGCTGGCGCTGTTGCTGATCGGCTGGATCGGCGTCCTGTTCGGCCGGCTGATCCAGGCCGCCGTCAGCCGGCAGCGTGAGTTCCTCGCCGACGCCTCGTCGGTGCAGTTCACGCGCAACCCGGCCGGGCTGGCCGGCGCGCTGAAGAAGATCGGCGGGTTGAGCGTCGGCTCGAAGCTGACAGCAGCGCATGCCGACGAAGCCAGCCACATGTTCTTCGGCAACGGCATGGGCGAATCGTTCTTTCACCTGATGGACACCCATCCGCCGCTGGCCGAGCGCATCCAGGCCATAGACCCGAGCTTCGACGGTAAGTTCCCGCCTGTAGGAATCGCCGAGGCGGAACGACCTGCGGTGCGGGTTTCGCCGCCACCGCAGCGGTCGCCCCTCCCGTTCCCCTTCCCGGGCGCGCCGCGCGCGCAAGCCGGCGTGGCCGGGCTGGCGCCGCCGGTGATCGCGGCGCAGACTGTCTTGGCCCACGCCGGCCAGCCCACGCCGGCGCATCTGGATTACGCCGAAGGCCTGAGGGTTGCCATTCCAGCCGGCCTGCAAGCCGCCGCGCACGAGGGGCTCGGCGCCAGCACGCTGGTGTATGCCCTGCTGCTGAGCGACGACGAGGCCGTGCGCCGCCAGCAGCTCGACGAGCTGGCCGCCACAACCTCCACCGCGGTTTGCCAGGAGACCCTCCGGGTCTGGCCGGAAGCGCAAGCCGTCGCGACTCACGCCAAGCTGCCGCTGGTGGACCTGGCCCTGCCCGGGTTGCGGCAACTGTCACCGGGCCAGTTCCAGCAGTTCCGCGCGGCGGTGCAGAAGCTGGTCGAGAGCGACGGCGAGATTGACCTGTTCGAGTACGTGCTGCAAAAGATCGTGCTGCGGCACCTCGAGCCGTATTTCCTGCAAGCCCGCAAGCCGGTGATCCAGTATTACTCGCTCAAGCCGCTGGCGGGCGATTGTGCCGTTCTGCTCTCGGCGCTGGCCTGCCTTGGGCAGGACCAGCCGGATAAGATCGCCTTCGCCTTTCGGCAGGGGGCGCAGCCGCTCAGCTACGCCGCGCAGACGGAGCTGCGCCTGCTGCCCGAGACCGACTGCGAGCTGGCGCAAGTGGACGTAGCCTTGAATCGGCTCAGCCAGGCGGTGCCGCAGATCAAGAAGAGCGTGCTCCATGCCTGCGCCCAGACCGTAGCAGCCGATGGCGTCCTCCAGGAAATGGAGGCCGAGCTGCTGCGAGCCATTGCCGATACCTTTGACTGCCCGATGCCGCCATTTATCCCTACACAAGCCGAATGAAGAAAGAAGCGATTGCGCTGGTGGCGCTGGATCTGGACGGGACGCTGACCCAGCACCGCAGCAAACTGGAAGAGCCCAACACGCGCGTGCTCGACGCGCTCTCGCAGAAGTACCGACTGCTCATTGTCGGCGCGGGCACCTGCCGCCGGATCCACGGCCAGATGAACGGCTACCCGATAGATATCATCGGCAATTACGGACTCCAGGTCTCGGCTTACGACCGCGAAAAAGGCGTGCTCGAAATCGTTGAAAGCCATATCTCGCCGCCCGACAAACCGGAGGTCGAGCGCCGGATAGCGCGGCTCCGCGAAATGTCAGGGTATCTCGAATACACGGGGGATACGGTGGAATTTCATGAGTCCGGCATGATCACCTTTCCACTCATCGGCACCCGGGCGAGGATCGAGGACAAACTCCGCTTTGACCCCACGCGGGAGAAGCGTCGAAAGATTTACCCCGCGGTGAAGGCGGCATTTCCGGAATACACGGTGTTCGTCGGTGGGTCTTCGTCCTTCGATATGGCGCCGCTGCCCTACGACAAGCTCTATGCGCTGGACCGGTATTGCGCGAAGCGCGGGTTGCAGCATGAGAATGTTGTCTATTTCGGCGACGATTTCGAGCCGGGCGGGAACGACCAGCAGGTGCACGATTCGGACATAGCATTCATCCGGGTGGACGACTACCGGAGATTTGCTGAATTCGCGGCCGCCATCCTGTAGGAGTCCGCGCGGCCGCCCTGGCACCGAACGCGGCTGTCGGCATTGAATATCCGGATGGGTTGGTATATTCCATCCCCAATGTATCGCCTGATGCCTCTTCTGCCCACGGCCCTTTTGGCCGCAACCGCGGCAATCGCCGCAGACACGCTGCCCGCTTTTCCGCCCGACCCGCAGCAGGACCTGGAGCGCACCTGCTTCCAGACCGCGGTGCCCTGGAGCGGGGTTGGCAACCTGCGCTCGGACGTGGCTATTGCCTACGGCGTGGACTCTGGCTTGCCGCAGCGCATCCAGACCTGGCGAAACCGGGGCTACCGCATCCACGTCATGACCGGCGTCTCGTGGGGAGCTTACCAGGATTACCTTTACGGCCGCTTCGACGGCGTGAACCACGAGGACGAGGCGCAGACAGACCAGGCGGGAAACAAGATCAGTCACGGGGGCGATATCTATTACATGTGCCCGGGGACGAACTACGGCAAGTTCCTGTGCCAGGGTGTCCAGCGCGCACTGGATGCCGGGGCCGAGGCGATTCACCTCGAGGAGCCGGAGTTCTGGGTGCGCGGCGGTTACTCGGGAGGCTTCCAGCGGGAGTGGCGGAATTACTATCACGAAGACTGGCAGCCGCCGCATAGCTCGGTGGACGCGCAGTGGCGCGCGTCCAGGCTCAAGTATTATCTCTACCGGCGCGCCTTGCAGCAAGTGTTCGATTACGTGCAGGACTACAACCGCCGAACCGGCCGGCAGGTGCGCTGTTACGTGCCTACGCACAGCCTCCTCAACTACGCCCACTGGCGCATCGTCAGCCCGGAATCCAGCCTGGCGCGCTTGACCGGATGCGACGGCTACATTGCCCAAGTATGGACCGGCACCTCCCGCACGCCGAACATGTTCCGCGGCCAGCTCCGCGAGCGCACGTTCGAGACCGCCTTCCTCGAATACGGTGCGATGATGAACCTCGTCCGCGGCACGGGCCGGCGGGTCTGGTTCCTGAACGACCCGGTCGAGGACAACCCGGACCACGACTGGGCCGACTACCGCGTCAACTGGGAGTCCACGATGGTCGCGTCCCTGCTGCAGCCCGAGGTGTGGCGCTTCGAGGTGGCGCCGTGGCCGGAACGCGTCTTCGGCGGGCAGTATCCGAAACCCGGCAAGCCCGGGGAGCGCGAGGCCATGCCGCCGGCCTACGCGACGGAGGTGCAGGCGGTCATCAACGCGCTCAATGACATGAACCAGCGCCGCGTCGAGTGGGACTGCGGCACGACCGGGATTGGCCTGGTGGTGAGCGACTCGCTGATGTTCGAACGCAGTGAGCCCGGGGCGAGCGATCCGAACCTTAGCCACCTCTATGGCCTGGCCCTGCCGCTGCTCAAGCGCGGCATGCCGGTCACGCCCGTGCAGCTTGAGAACGTGACCCTGCCGAACTACCTCAAGGGATTCCGCATCCTGCTGCTGACTTATCACGGCATGAAGCCGCTCACGGCGGATGTGCACCAGTCGCTCGCAGCTTGGGTTAAGCGCGGCGGGGTGCTGGTGGTTTGCGACGATGACACCGATTCCTACAACGCGGTCCGCGAGTGGTGGAATAGCGACGGGCGCCATTGTGCCGCGCCGCGCGAAGACCTGTTTGCGCAACTGGGCTTGGGTGACACCAGCGCAACAGGAGTGCTGCCTGTTGGCAAAGGGGGTGTGATCTGGATGCGCGAGAATCCGGCCGGCCTGGCCGCGAGCGCCGAAGGGGATGCCCGGCTCGTCGCAGTGGTGAAACAGGCGGCGGAACGCACCCGGCTCAAATGGCGCGAGACAAACTATCTGCTGCTGCGCCGCGGTCCGTATGTCATTGCGGCGGGGTTGGACGAATCGGTTGCCGGTGAGCCAAAGGTGCTGCCCGGCCGGTGGATCAACCTGTTTGACCCCGAACTGCGCGTCCGGCAGTCGGTCGCCCTCACGCCCGGCTCGCGCCTCTTTCTATTGGACCTGGACGCGGTTCGGGGCCGCCGGCCCCAGGTGGTCGCTTCGGCGTGCAAGGCGCTGCCAGCGAGGAGCGCCGCGCGTTCGCTTTCACTGATGGTTGAAGGTGTGGCCAACACTCCCGCCGTGGTGCTGCTGCGCGCGCCGGCACCTCCGCGTTCGATCACGCTGGCCGGCCAGCCGTTGGCAAGCTTTCATTATGCTCCCGAGGAACGGCTGCTTTGGATCCGGTTCGCCAACGAGGCCAGTCCAAGGAAGCTCGCGATAGAGTTCTGAGTCCGGTTATGTGGGGCTGCGGCCAACGCGGTGGCCCTTCCAGCCGTAGAAGGCGACATAGGCGTAGGCTACCAGCGGGACGATGAAGGAGAACTGCAGGTTGTGGGTGAGGTCGGCGATGCGGCCCTGGATCGGCGGCAGGACGGCCCCACCGAGAATGGCCATGACCAGCAGTGAAGAGGCCTGGCTCTTGTAGATGCCGACGCCTTCGATGGCGAGCGAGAAGGTGTTGGACCAGCCAATCGAAGTGAACAGGCCCACGCCCACAACGCACCACATGGCCAGCTTGCCGCCGGCAATAATCGCGGTGGCGAGCAGCACCACCACCATGGCGGAGAACATCATCAGCGTGCGGCCGGCGAGCGATTTGCCGAGCTGGAACAGGAGCCAGCAAAGGGCGAGGAAGGGCAGGTACATCTGCACCACGGCCCAGCCGCGCAGGCCCCAGAGCACAAGAAAACCGGCCAGCGGCAGCGCGGCCAGCCAAAGCTGCTTGTTGCGGCGTTGCAGGTCGCTCAATTCGACCGCGCCCATGAAGCGGCCGATGAGCATGCCGCCCCAATAAAGGGACACATACTTGCTGGCTTCCAGTTCCGGCAGCCCGGCAACACTGGGCTGATGGAGAAAGTTAATGATGACACTGCCGACCGAGACTTCTCCACCCACATACATGAAGATGGCCATCATGCCGAGCGCTACGTGCGGATACTTGAGCGCGCCGACGCCGCGCTCGATTCGGCCCTCGCCCACATGGGGCAGCCGAATGAACCAGAACGCCGCCGCCAGCAGCAGGAACACGATGCAGAACCACAGGTAAGGCAGCTTGACCGATTCGGCCCCGTGCGCGCCCGTCCGGGCGAAGTATTTGAAGATCAGGTAGCCGCCGATCAGCGGGCCGATGGTGGTGCCGACCGAGTTGAAGCCCTGCGCCAGGTTCAGGCGGCTGGAAGCGGTCCGTTCGGGGCCAAGTATCGTCACGTAAGGATTGGCGGCAATCTGCAGCACCGCGAATCCAATCCCCACGACGAACAACGCCAGCAGGAACAGCGGATAGGCATGGGCGGTCGCAGCCGGCCAGAACAGCGCGCTGCCCGCCGCCGAGATGAGCAGGCCCAACACCACGCCGTTCTTGTAGCCGATCCGCGCAATGGGGTCGCCCGTGAAGGCCGAGGTGATGAAGTAAACCAAGGCGCCGGTGAAGTAGGCCCCGAAAAAGGCAAACTGCACGAGCATGGCCTGGAAGTAGTTCAGCTCGAAGGCTGCTTTGAAGCGCGGGATGAGGATGTCGTTGAAGACCGTCATGAACCCCCACATGAAGAACAGGACGGTCATGATCGCAAACGGCCCGCGATAGGTCTGGCCACCGGCCGGTTGGGCCAGCGGAACCGCCGGTCGGTCGGGCGTGCTGGTGGTCGCCATGGCGGGGTTAGAACATGACTAATACTGGGCGAGGACAACCCGGAACCCCGTGTTCTCGGATCGGGTTGACGGGAGATAAAAGAGACGACACGCCGACCGGCAAAACTTGCCCATGCTGTTCCAACAGCCCCCGCGAACGACACGGTACAAGCCCGTGTAAGGCCCCTGCGGATCGGTCACGCTTCCCGTAGGATAGGCGCTGTACCAATCCTGGCACCACTCCTGCACGTTCCCGTACATGTCATGGAGATCCCAGACATTCGGCGGGTAACTTCCCACGGTCGTCGTGCGATTCAGAACCGGCACTGTGGGGCTGGCAACGTAGCTGCTCCCGGCCGAGGCGTCGTACTCCCAACGATTGTAGAAGTTTGCCATGCCGCCGCGAATCGCGCTGCCGAAGTTAAACGCCGTCGTCGTGTCTGCCCGGCAGGCATACTCCCACTCGGCCTCCGTCGGCAAGCGGTAGAACCAGCCCGCCGGAATCCGCCCGGCTGACTGGTGTTGCTGAGTCAACTGCGCGCAGTAGCTGACCGCCTCATCCCAGCTCACCTCCTCGACGGGCCGGTGCAGGTCTGTGGAATACCCATTGGCTGGCGTAAAGTGACTGGGGTTATTGCCCATCAACAACAAATACTCTCCCTGGGTCACCTCATACTTGCCCATGTAAAACTCCCTCGTTAGTGTCACCGTGTGCTGCGTTTCATCTGCCACTCGCTCCCTCTCGCTGGTTGGGCTGCCCATCGTAAAAGAGCCGGGCGGAATCCAGGCCAGGTTTGTGGGGAACAGGTTTGCGGGCTCTTGGGGCGAGAACGCCCGATAGAAACGCGTGGCGGTGGCGGGACTCGCATCGTCCACCAGACAGGGGCTGCTCGATAAAGGCGCCAGGTTGGTCAGCAGCAGCCAGTTGTTCGTTGGAGCAAGGCTGGCACAATATTCAATCGTGCAGTCGCTGCCGACGTCTCCCGTGAGGCTCAGCCGCGCATGGCCGTTGGACACTTGCACGCTCAGCGTCGGTGGCGACTGGGCCAGACCGCGCGGCGCCACCAACCCGAGCGCAGCCCCCAGAACGAACAGGAGGTTAAGAGGAGAGCATGAGCGAGACTTCATCACGATCAGAGCTGCCGGCAATTGCCTGCTGCCTAACCCGGGGATTGCGGCCCCGTCTCCAATGGCAACTGGTTCTGCTGGGTGTCAGCCTCTTCGCTTGCAATGGGAACCGCCGGGGCCGGGGTATCGCGCAGGCGCACCAGCGCAGGGCGAACAAGTTTCCCTTGGAACATGTAACCGGTCGCGATGGTCTCGGCGACAACGGCATCCGCGGGCGGTGGGGGCGTGCCCTCGATGAGTTGATGGCGCTGGGAATCGTAGGCTTCGGCCTCGCCGGCTGCGAAAGGAATCAGCCCAACGCGGCGGGCGGCGTCCCGGCAGGCGTTCTGGAAATTGGCCAATTGCTCAATCAGGTGCGGCTGGCCGGAGCGGACGGCGCCCTGGTGCAGAGCATACACATGATCAAGCACGCGCACCAACACCTGCAGCCAGTCCCCCTCCGCGCGGTGGAGCTTCTCGACTTCGAGCCGCAGGTTGGCTCGCTCGCTGTCGTTGGCCTTCCGCATGAATTCCGTGAAGGCCTGCACTTCGCTGTTCATGCGCTCGGCGATTTCCTTGGCCGAACGCGTGGTCTGGTCGGCGGCATCCTGCGCATCCTGCCAGCGGCCGGTGGCGCCGCTGATCTGGGCGGCAATGTCCTCGAGGTGCTTCAATTGGGCGACGGCCGTCGTTAGCGTGCCCGCCTCGGTCACCTTGACCAGCGCGTCGTACTCGATCAGGAACGGCGCGACGCCCAGCAGCGCGCCGCCCGCGATGCACAGAACCACGAAACCCAGCTCCCAGTGCCCCAGCGGGAGCTTGCATTGGCTGACAATGAAACAGGCCATGCCTACCAGGAGGGCATCCCCGAGGAAGAAGGGCCACTTGGTCAGCTTCGGTGCAATTGATTCGCTCATTGGCGCAAGGTGTAGACCAAGCCCGCCCGGAATTCAAGCTCGGGATGGCTATCGGACGCTGCTTTGCGCTCGACTATCTGCGTGACCCGCCAAAAATGGGGGGTGTGCGGACCTGTGTCATCTTCAATCCAGCCGCCCGAGGCGAAAAGGCTCGGCGCTTCCGCCGTCACCTCGATGCCATTGGACGCGAGAGCACACTCAAACAGACCGCCGCTGCCGGGGATGCGCGCCGCCTGGCGGCCGGGGCCGTCGCCGAAGGCTTTGAGACCATTGTTGCAGCCGGCGGCGACGGCACGCTCAACGAAGTGCTCAACGGCATCGGCGACGCGCCGGATGGCTTCGTGCGGGCGCGCCTGGGCGTGCTGCCGCTCGGCACGGTCAATGTCTTCGCCCGCGAGCTGGCGCTGCCGACCGGGCTGGATGCGGCGTGGGGGGCCATTCGTCAGGGGCGCGAAGCGCGCATTGACTTGCCGGTCGTGGAATTCCGCGCCGCCGGAACGTCGCAGCGCCGCTGGTTCGCGCAGTTGGCCGGGGCCGGTCTCGACGCGCGGGCCATCGAACTGGTCCATTGGCCGTTGAAGAAGAAGATCGGGCCGCTGGCCTACGTCGTGGCCGGGCTGAAGGCGTTGATGGGCGCGCAGTCGAAGATCACGGCTGCCGGCGGCGGGCGCTCGGCGACGGGCGAGCTGGTGCTGATCGGCAATGGGCGCCTGTATGGCGGGTCCTACCGGGTGTTCCCTCAAGCTGATCTGCGCGACGGGCTGCTGGAAGTTTGCGTCTTCCCGCGGGTGAACTGGCTCACGCTCGCGCGCTGCGGCCCCGCCCTGCTGCTGCGAAACCGGCTGCCGGCTTCGGCCGTGGAGACTTTCCAGGCGGAATCAATCACGCTCACCAGCCCCTCCTCGACCCCGTTGGAAGCCGACGGTGAACTCATCGGGCACCTGCCGGCGGTCTTCTCCCTCGAGCGCCGCCGTTTGCGTGTCATCGTGCCGTGACCCGGCACCTCTTGCCAATGGCCACGCTCTGCCTCCGGCGTGTTCGGCGCGGGCTGAATCTTCTTTTCGGAAGCTCCAGTCTCCGGTAGGGTGTTTAAATGAGCTCTTTTCGCCTTGCGCGGTTGGCGCTGGCAGCCCTGCTGTGCGGGAGTGGCGTCGTCGCTGTTGCGCCCGCCCAAACGCTCAGCAGCAGCAAGCTGAGCGCTCATCTCATCAACGATTACACGACAGGTTCCTCCAACATCGTCGCTGGCAAGCCGCGCGTGCTCAAAGTTCTGGCGCTGGACTCCGGCTTTCCGGTGGGCATGGTCGCAGCCATGCGCGATTACAAGGCCAAAGCGCCGGTGGGTAAGGTCGTCGTGCGGGTCTATACGCCCAGGCACTACACGACCAACGACAATGCGACCGCCTCCGCGCTGGACTTCTGGAGCTCGGTGCTGCAGCCGCCGCTCAACGGCCTCCCGGGATCGGATCGCGCGTTGATTGACTACCTGGAAGGCCCGAATGAAGGCGACACTCCGACGCTGGGTTACCCGGGCGACTCAGCCGGCACGGCTTCGCGATGGTTCAACCAGTTCTGGACCAACCTGACGCCGCTCATGGTCAGCGCCGGATACAAACCTTGTCTCGGCAGCCTCGCCGTGGGCAATCCCGGCAGCCTGGCTGATCTCGACCCCTTTGTGCCCGCGTTGCGCCAGGCCAAAGCCGCGGGCGGCGCGTGGAGTTATCATGCCTACACCATCCAATACAGCACGGACGTCGGCGTCGAATACTGGTATTCCCTGCGCTACCGGCAGTTCTGCTCCTACTTCGCCCAGCAAGGTTATGCTGATCTGCTGAGCCTGCCGCTGATTCTAACCGAGGGCGGGGTGGATGAGTACGGGACGCCGAGCACCTCCGGCTGGCAGTACCGGGGCACTGCGGCGCAATACGAGCGGTGGCTGAACTGGTTCGACCACCAGATGGGCCAGGATGCCTACGTGCTCGGCTGCACGCTCTTCGAGAATGGCGATCCGACGGGCTGGTCTTCATTCGATCTCGAGCCTATCGCTGGCTGGCTCAAGACCTATTTGACCGGCCCAACCACCTGGCCTCTGCCGCCTGCCGGGGTCACCGCGGCCTTTGCCAGCGGCTCGGTTGTCCTTTCCTGGACCAACGCCCCCCTCGCCCCGGCCACTTACGCCGTCAAACGCGCCACCAACAGCGGCGGCCCTTACACGCTGTTGGGTCAAAGCATTACCGAAGGCATGCCGCTGACCACCTTTACCGACACCTCTCCCATCAACGGCGCCACCAACTACTATGTCGTCACTGCTTTGAATGCCGTCGCCGAGAGCGACAACTCGACGGAGGTCGCGGTTGGTATCGGGTTGTTCGCGACGGCTCCCGCCGCGCCCTCGGGTCTGACTGCGACCGTTGGTTCGGGGAACATCGGGCTGACCTGGACCGCGCCCATCAACGCCGCCAGCTTCAGAATCAAGCGTAGCACCATCAGCAACGGTTCCTATAGTGTCATCGCCAGCAACGTCCTTTCGGCGCCGTTCCTCGACACGTCCGGCGCTATGGGCACGCCCTACTACTACGTGGTCTCCGCGGTCAATAACGTGGGCGAGAGCCCCAACTCCAACCAGGCCACCGCCACCCCCACCAACGCTCTGCCTGACGTCGTCGTGACCGCCATCACTTGGAGCCCCACCCCTGTGTACTCGGGCAGCCGCGTCTATTTCACCGCGACGGTGAAGAATCAGGGCACCGCTGCGGCTCCCGGCAACGGTTCTGGCATCGGTGTCGGGTTCAGCGTGGATGGCGTAGGCGGGTTTTGGGCCGGTGCTATCGCCGGTCCGCTCGCGCCGGGCGCCTCCGTGAACCTCACTGCCAATGGCGGCAGCAGCGTTCCCTACTGGGTCGCGACGCCCGGCAGCCATGCTGTCACCGCCAATGTGGATGACATCAACCGGTTCCCCGAGGGCAACGAGAACAACAACCTCTTCACCGTCGCCTTTGCCACCTCGGTCTCGAACTATTCCTTCAACTGCGGCGGCCCGGCGGTGGGCAGCTTCAATGCCGACTCCCCCTACACCGCCTCTCTGAGCACCGGCTCTGTCACCAACGCCATTGACCTGAGTCTTGCCACCAACCCCGCCCCCTTGGCGGTCTATCAGAGCGAGCGCTGGCGCAGCTTCACCAGCATCCTGCCGGGGCTGCTGTCCAACAAGCTCTACAAGGCGCGCCTTCACTTTGCCGAGGTTTCTCCCGCTGTGGCCGCCGTTGGCGGCCGGCAGTTCAATGTCACCCTCAACGGCGCCCAGGTGCTCACCAACTTCGATGTGCTCGCCGCCACCGGCGCGAAGTTCCGCGCCGCCACCCGCCAGTTCAACGTGACGACGGACAGCGCCGGCCGGATTACCGTGCTGTTCTCCAAAGGCGCCGCCTTCGAGCCAACGTGCAGCGGCCTCGAAATCTTCCCCTACACCAACACGGCCCCGGTGCTGGCTTCCATCCCTAACAAGACCGTCAATGCCGGCGCCACCTTGGTCTTCACCAACTCCGCCACGGATGCCGATCTCCCGCCCGATAACCTCAGCTTCAGCCTCGTCTCCGGCCCTGCGGAGGCGGCGGTCTCCTCGGCAGGGATATTCTCCTGGCCCGCCCCCCAGGTCTCCACGCCGCAGACGAACTCTGCGACCGTTCGCGTTGCCGACAGTGGCACGCCGGCATTGAGCAACTCCAAGAGCTTCAGTATCGTTGTAGTCCCGCCGCCCAAGATCGTCTCCTGCGGACTAACCAACAGCACCTTCGGCCTGACTTGGAGCACCTACCCCGGCAAGACCTACCGCGTCCTGTATAAGGACGACCTCAACGCTCCCGTCTGGACGCCCCTGGGCGCCGACGCTATCGCCGCGGATTATCTGCTATCGGGCAGCGACACCAACGCTGCAAGCGGCCAGCGATTCTACCGGGTGAGACAGGCGGACTGACGAACTGGCGCCCGGTGGCAGCTTCTTTTCGGCTCATCACGGATTTCCGGGTAACGCCGACGAGATTTCGTCATCGGTTCGCCTCGGCAGCCACGAACCAGCAGGTTCCTGGGCGGGCGCCTCCCCCCTCTGCACTCCCTATACTCACCGTATACTCACCGTAGTACCTCTGCAAACTTTGCAGAGGTACTACGGTGAGTATACGGTGAGTATAGGGAGAGGTGAGCCTGAGGATAGGGTGTGGTAAAGACGTGGAGACGGCAGGCGACAGGAAGCGCCGAGGGGACCGGCAGGAGTGGGGCTGAAGAACCTTCCCTGTCTCACAATGGGACAGGGCGCCCCATGCAGAGCAGGAGCCATCCTCTGCGGAGAAGCTAAATCAAGGCTGGGTTATTCGCGGGCGTTGGGCGTCCGCACCCGCACGGAGGATAATAACGACCGAGGGGGTCTGGGCGTTCCCTGGAATTCTGTGATGAGCCTTTTTTTCGTGCGTTTGCCGCTGCCGACGCTACAGTCTTACCTCCATGAGCGGCACACGCCTCAAGGACCAGCCTGCCAGTGAACGTCCGCGCGAGCGGCTGGCCGCCCTGGGCCCCAATGCTCTCAGCCAGGCCGAGTTGGTTGCTATTCTCCTGCGCACGGGTCTCAAAGGTGCCAATGCCGTGGAGATCGGGAAGGAGTTGCTCGCGAAGCATGGGTCATTGCACGCGTTGGCCTGCGCCTCCATCGAAGACCTGCAACAAGTCAAAGGCATCGGCCGCGACAAGGCGGTAACACTGGCTGCCGCCTTCACACTGGCGCGCAAGATGGCCGAGGAGTTGCGCGGCGAGTCTCCCCTCCTCGACACGCCGGAGGCCGTCGCCGCGCTCATGCGCGAAGATGTCCGCCTGCGTAACGTCGAAGCCTTTCAAGTCCTCCTGCTCAACACGCGGCGCCGCCTCATCAGCGTGGTGAAGATCTCCGATGGCACGCTTGACACCATCCTTGTCCACCCGCGGGACGTCTTCAAACCGGCCATTGCCGCCAACGCCGCCGCTGTGGTCCTGCTCCACAATCATCCTTCCGGAGAATCCACCCCCTCGGAAGCGGACATCAAAGTAACCCGGGACCTTATCCGCGCCGGCCAGTTGCTCAAGATCGAGGTGCTGGACCATGTCATCCTCGGTCGCGCCACACAGGAACGGCCCAAGGACTACATGTCCCTGCGCGAGTTGGGCTACTTCGCGGGCTGCTGATTAACGCGCAATTACACCTTCCATGGTCCGCGTTTGGGGCGGTCCAACCATTGGTTGGCTTCGCGGTCACCAATGAAGCGTTCCTTGGCCGGGTTCCAGCGCAGGCGCCGGTGGTTCCAGTAAGCCAGGTTGCCTAAGTGGCAGACGGTGACAGAACGGCAGCCAATCTCAACGTCGCAGATGGGGCGTTTGCGGCTGCGCATGCAGTCCAGGAAGTCCTTGGTGTGGCTGTGGCTCTTGTAGAGGCGAATGGCTTTGTCGCCCAGCGGTTCCTCGGCCAGGGCGGCGGGCGTGGCCTCGAACTTGCCGCGGTTGACGAGAATCCTGCCTTCGGTGCCAATGAAGAGCACCCCGCCGCTGTCGCCGTGGATCATCTCGACGCCGTTGGCGTAAAGGTAGCGCACGCCGCGATTCGCTTTGGGGTCCGCCGGCGGGATGATCTCCACCGGCCCGCTCTCGTCCATGCCCAGGCCCCACTGGGCGATGTCAAAGTGGTGCGCCCCCCAGTCGGTCATCATGCCGCCTGAGAATTCACGGTAGTCCCGCCAGTTGGGGAAGTGCTGATGCACGCCGCGGGGGCTGAGCACGGAATTGTAGGGTCGCAACGCGGCGGGCCCGAGCCACAGGTCCCAATTCAGGCCGGGCTCCATCGGTTCCTCCGGCAGGTTGCACGGCACCGAGGGCGGCCCGACGTCCACAATGACCTGTTTGACCTTCCCAATGCGCCCGTTGCGCACCAACTCGCAGGCCTTGCGGAACTCGCCCGAGGACCGCTGCATCGAGCCGGTCTGGAACACCCGGTCGTATTTCCGGGCCGCCTTTACCATCGCGCGGGCCTCGTGAATGGTCAGCGAGAGCGGCTTCTCGCAGTAAATGTCCTTGCCCGCTTTGCAGGCGGCAATGGCGATATAGGCGTGCCAATGGTCCGGGGCGGCGATCACTACCGCGTCAATGTCCTTGCGCGCGAGCAGGTCACGGAAGTCCTTGTAGCCGGTGCAGCCCTGGTACTCCTTGTCGCCTTTGATGCTGTAGAACTCGTCCACCATGCGGCGATGGTGATCTCGCCGGGTAGTGTCCACGTCGCACACGGCCACCACCTGTGTGTCGGGCATGGCCAGGAAGTTGTTGGTGAGACCGCGGCCCTGGGTACCGGTGCCAATGACACCCAACGTGATGCGGTCATTCGGGCCTTTCCGGGCCGAGGCCGGGCGGGCGGCATGAAGCAACAGCGGGGTTGTGAGCGCGGCGGCGGAAGCCGCTTTCAGGAACTGACGGCGATTCAGTTGGCGTAGCATGACGCCGCCCAGTGTTGGCTGCCTGCGACCGATGGGCGAGCAAATTGTTGCCCGGACATGAACCCCTGTGCGTCCCGAAGCCGCAGCGCGCCCCTGCCTGGTCGGAGTATTAAGTGAGCTTAATCAGGCAGTGGTGACAAATTGAACCGCTCACCTTCCCTTTGGCCAAAACCAGATATTGCAAGTTATGACAGTCTGAGCAAATAATAACCTAATTTAGTTATGTTTGGCAGAGAGATGTTTGTCTCCCGCAGATGACAATTAGCAAAGACAATTGCAGTCGGGCAAATCGGACCGGTCCCCCGGCCCGGCAGGGCCTTTATGACCCGCAGTTCGAGCATGAATCCTGCGGCGTGGGATTTGTGGTCAACGTCAAGGGCCGGAAGTCCCATGCCATCATCCAGCAGGCGATGCAGGCACTGCTCAACCTCAATCACCGGGGCGCGTGCGGCTGCGAGGCCAACACCGGGGATGGCGCGGGGATCCTTATCCAGGTGCCGCACGAGTTCCTGAAGCTGGCGGCCCGCGAGGGGCGCTTCGCACTGCCGGCGGCCGGGGACTACGGCGTCGGCATGGTGTTCCTGCCTCCTGATGCGGCTGAGCGTGCCGAGTGTGAGAAGGTATTCGCGGGCATCGCCGCGGAGGAAGGCCAGCCGGTTCTGGGCTGGCGCACGATCCCCACCAGCAACGCCACCTTGGGCGCCACCGCCCGGGCGGCCGAGCCGCTGATGCGCCAGGTCTTCCTGGCGCGCAATGCGAAGCTGGCCGAGGACGCGGCGTTCGAACGCAAGCTCTTTGTCATTCGCCGGCGCGCCGAAAACGCCATCCGCTACTCCGGCAAAGTTGCCGGCGGCGAGTTCTTTTACGTATCCAGCCTTTCCTGCAAGACGGTGGTTTACAAGGGCATGCTGCTGACCGAGCAGCTTAGCTCCTATTATCCCGACCTGTCGCACCCGGCGATGGAGTCGGCGCTGGCCCTGGTGCATTCCCGGTTCAGCACCAATACCTTTCCCAGTTGGAACCGCGCCCACCCCTATCGCTACCTGGCCCACAATGGCGAGATCAACACCCTGCGCGGCAACGTCAACTGGATGCACGCTCGCCAGGCGATGTTCGAATCCGATCTGTTCGGCGATGACCTGAAGAAGGTCTTGCCGGTGATCTGCGCCGACGGCAGCGACTCGGCCATGCTCGACAATTGCCTCGAACTGCTGGTGCTGGCCGGCCGACCGCTGCCGCACGCGATGATGATGATGATCCCGGAGCCGTGGACGAAGCATGAGTCCATGAGCGCCGAGAAACGCGCTTTCTACGAGTACCATTCCTGCCTGATGGAGCCTTGGGACGGCCCGGCCTCGATCGCTTTCACCGATGGCCGCCTGATTGGCGCCGTCCTGGATCGCAACGGCCTGCGCCCTTCGCGCTACTATGTGACCAAAGACGATCTGGTCATCATGGCCAGCGAGGTCGGGGTGCTGGACATCCCGGCCGACCGCATCGCGCAGAAAGGCCGCCTGCAGCCGGGACGCATGTTCCTGGTGGATACGGAGGAAGGCCGGATTGTGGCCGACGAGGAGATCAAGCACCGCATTGCCACCGCGCATCCGTATCGCGAGTGGCTGGATCAGAACCTGATCCGGCTGGCCGATGTTCCCGACCCGCACATTCTGCCCGAGCCGGACCACGAGACGGTCCTCCAGCGCCAGCTCGCCTTCGGCTACACCTTCGAGGATTTGCGCCTCCTGATGCTGCCCATGGCCCGCGACGGCGCCGAGGCGATTGGCTCCATGGGCACCGACACGCCGCTGGCGGTGCTCTCCAACAAGCCGCAGCCGCTCTCCAACTACTTCCAGCAGCTCTTTGCGCAGGTGACCAACCCGCCGATTGACTGCATCCGCGAGGAGATCGTTACCGGCACCGAGACGGCCATTGGTTCCGAGCGCAACTTGCTCCAGCCCACACCGGAGCACGCCCGACTCGTCGAGCTCAAGTCTCCCATCCTCACCAACGAGGAGTTCGCCAAACTCAAGCACATTGACCTGCCCGGCTTCAAGTCGGTCACCTTCCCGATCTTGTTCCAGGTTGCCGATGGCCCGGCGGGCCTGGAGAAGGCCATGGACGATTTGTGCCGCCAAGTTAGCCAAGCGATCCGGGACGGTATTAATGTTGTCGTGCTTTCCGACCGCGGCGTGAACCGGGACTGGGCGCCAATTCCATCGTTGCTCGCGGTGGCGGGCGTGCATCATCACTTGATCCGGGAAGGCACCCGCACCCGCGTCGGGCTGGTGCTCGAATCCGGCGGACCGCGCGAGGTCCATCAGTATTCACTGCTGATTGGCTACGGCTGCGGCGCGATCAATCCCTACCTGGCCTTTGAGACCCTCGACGACATGCTGCGGCAGGGGCTGCTGACCGGCATTGACCACCAGACCGCCTGCAAGAACTACCTCAAGGCGGCCATGAAGGGCGTAGTGAAGGTGCTCTCGAAGATGGGCATCTCCACCATCCAGAGCTACTGGGGCGCGCAGATCTTCGAGGCGGTCGGGCTGAAGCGGTCTTTCATTGACAAGTATTTCACCGGCACGCCCTCCCGGGTCGAAGGCGTGGGCATCGAAGTCATTGCGCAGGAGGTCCTGCTGCGGCACCAGCGCGCCTTCCCGGACCGGCAGGCCAACAGTTATGTCCTCGACTCCGGCGGCCGCTACCAGTGGCGCGAAGACGGGGAGTATCACCTGTTCAA
This sequence comes from uncultured Verrucomicrobiota bacterium, assembly GCA_964507045.1. Lineage (GTDB taxonomy): Bacteria > Verrucomicrobiota > Verrucomicrobiia > Limisphaerales > UBA8199 > UBA8199. The sequence continues at coordinate 46,611 of CAZDOO010000008.1, forward strand.
TCCCCAGACCATTCATAAGTTGCAGTCCGCGGTGCGCACCGGGAGCTACCGGACCTTCAAGGAGTATTCCGCCCTGATCAATGAGCAGAGCCGGCACTATTGCACGCTGCGCGGCTTGCTGGACTTCAAGAAGGTCAAGCCGATTCCCATTGAAGAAGTCGAGTCGGTCGAGAGCATCATGAAGCGCTTCAAGTCCGGTGCCATGAGCTACGGCTCCATCAGCCAGGAGGCCCACGAAACCCTCGCCATCGCCATGAATCGCATCGGCGGCAAGAGCAACACCGGCGAAGGTGGCGAAGCCCCGGAACGTTATGGCGCGCTGCCCGGCGGCGATTCCAAGAACAGCGCCATCAAGCAGGTCGCCTCCGGCCGCTTCGGCGTCACCAGCCTTTACCTGGTCAACGCCAAGGAGCTGCAGATCAAGATGGCCCAGGGCGCCAAGCCGGGCGAGGGCGGCCAGTTGCCCGGCCCGAAGGTTTATCCCTGGATTGCCAAGGTTCGCCATTCGACCCCGGGCGTCGGGTTGATCTCGCCCCCGCCGCACCACGACATCTACTCGATCGAGGACCTGGCCGAGTTGATCCACGATCTCAAGAACGCCAACCATCACGCCCGCATCAGCGTCAAGCTGGTCTCCGAAGTGGGCGTGGGAACAGTGGCGGCCGGGGTTGCTAAAGCGCATGCGGATGTCGTGCTCATCAGCGGTTACGACGGCGGCACGGGCGCGTCGCCGCTCACCGGCATCAAACACGCGGGCATTCCCTGGGAGCTTGGCCTGGCCGAGACGCACCAGACCCTGGTCCTGAACAACCTCCGCTCGCGCATTATCGTCGAGACCGACGGCCAGCTCCGTACGGGCCGCGACGTGGTCATCGCCGCGCTGCTTGGGGCCGAGGAATTCGGCTTTGCCACTCCGACGCTCGTGGCGATGGGCTGCATCATGATGCGCGTCTGCCACCTCAACACCTGCCCGGCCGGTGTCGCCACCCAGAACCCGGAGCTGCGCAAGCGCTTCGCCGGCACTCCCGAGCACGTTGTCAATTTGATGCGCATGATCGCCGAGGAGGTGCGCGAGCTGATGGCCCAGCTCGGCTTCCGGCAGATGAACAAGATGATCGGCCGCAGCGACCGCCTCGAAGTCAGGAAGGCCGTGGACCACTGGAAGGCCAAGGGCGTGGACTTCAGCCAAATCCTTTATCAGGTCGAAGTGCCCACCGAGGTGGGCCGTTTCTGCCAGATTCCCCAGGACCACGGTCTGGACAAGGCGTTCGACAACACCGTCCTGCGCAGCCTCTGCGCGCCGGCGATTGAACGCCAGGAGAAGGTTTTGGCCTTCCTCCCCATCCGCAATGTCCACCGCGTTGTTGGCACCATGGTTGGCAGCGAGATCACCCGGCGCTGGGGCGCCGAAGGGTTGCCGGAGGACACCATCGAGATTCATTTCACCGGCAGTGCCGGGCAAAGCTTCGGCGCGTTCCTGCCCCGGGGCATGACCTTCTACCTGGAGGGAGACTCGAACGATTACCTCGGCAAAGGCCTGTCCGGCGGCAAGCTCATCGTGCTCCCGCCCGCGCAGTCCACTTTTGTGCCCGAGGAGAACATCATCGTGGGCAACGTGGCCATCTACGGCGCAACCAGCGGCGAGGCCTACATCCGCGGCATGGCTGGCGAGCGTTTCTGCGTCCGCAACAGCGGGGTGGAGGCGGTGGTGGAATCCGTCGGCGATCATGGCTGCGAGTACATGACCGGCGGGCGCGTGGTCGTGCTCGGGCGGACGGGGCGCAACTTTGCCGCGGGCATGTCCGGCGGCGTGGCCTACGTGCTGGACGAAGCCGGGGATTTCCCCCGCCGCTGCAACCTGCAGATGGTCGGTCTGGAGAAGCTGGAAGATGCGGACGAAATCAAGCTGGTCCGCGACATGGTCCAGCGGCACCAGACCTATACCCAGAGCGCCTTGGCGGCCCGGGTGCTGGCCAACTGGCCGCAGATGGTATCCAAGTTCGTCAAGGTCATGCCGAAGGATTACAAACGGGTTCTGCAAGCCGTGAAGCGCGTGCAGGACTCCGGCCTGAGCGGCGAGCAGGCCATCATGGCTGCGTTCGAGGAAAACGCCCGCGACGCCGCCCGCATTGGCGGCGGATAGATCTACACTTATGGGCAAACCCACTGGTTTCATCGAATACCTGCGCGAACTGCCACAGGACCGCGCCGCGCTCGATCGCATCCGCGACTGGAACGAGTTCCATCAGCGCCTCGATCCGGCCAAGCTACACGAGCAGGCCGCCCGCTGCATGGACTGCGGCGTTCCGTTTTGCCACACCGGCACCCTGATCAGTGGCATGGCCGCCGGCTGTCCGATCCACAATCTCATCCCCGAATGGAACGACTTGGTCTATCGCGGCCTCTGGCAGGAAGCTCTCGAACGCCTGCACAAGACCAACAACTTTCCTGACTTCACCAGCCGGGTCTGCCCCGCCCCCTGCGAAGGCTCCTGCGTCCTGGGCATCAACGATCCTCCGGTCACCATCAAGAGCCTCGAATATGCCATCATTGATCGCGGCTGGGAGAAGGGCTGGGTTGTGCCGCAGCCGCCCAAGGTCCGGACGGGCAAAAAAGTCGCTGTTGTCGGCTCCGGACCGGCGGGTCTCTGCGCCGCCGCCCAACTCAACAAGGCCGGCCACTTGGTCACCGTCTTCGAGCGCGCCGATCGCGTGGGTGGGCTGCTCATGTATGGCATTCCCAACATGAAGCTGGACAAGGAGAAGGTTGTTCTGCCCCGCATTGCGCAACTGGAAGCCGAGGGCGTCCGGTTCCTCACCGGCACGGAGGTCGGCGCCGGCTACCCCGCCAAGAAGCTGCTCAAGGAGTTCGACGCGGTCGTGCTCTGTACCGGCGCCACCCAACCCCGGGACTTGCCCGTGGAGGGCCGAGACCTCAAGGGTATTCACTTTGCGATTGATTTCCTGACCCATAACACCCGCCGCCTGCTGAATGGCAAGGAGCACGACGGCTTCATTTCCGCCGCGGACAAGGATGTGATGGTCATCGGCGGGGGCGATACCGGCACCGATTGTGTCGGCACGGCCCTGCGCCACGGCTGCCGGAGCGTCGTCCAGGTGGAAATTCTGCCTCGCCCGCCCCAGAACCGCGCGCCCGACAATCCCTGGCCCGAGTGGCCCAGGATCTATCGTCTGGACTACGGCCAGGAAGAAGCCGCCGCCCGCTTCGGCGCCGACCCGCGTGTTTACCTGACGACCGCCAAGAAGTTCACCGGCGACAAGCAGGGTTGCGTGAAGGAAGTTCTCAGCGTGCAGATCCAATGGGAGCGCAACGAGAAAGGCCAGTTTGTGCCCAGGGAAGTGCCGGGCACCGAACAGGTGCGACCCGCTCAGCTCGTTCTGCTGGCTATGGGCTTCCTCGGGCCGGAGCCGGCCCTGCTCGAGCAACTTGGCATCCAGCGGGACCCGCGTTCAAACGTCAAAGCCGCCTTTGAGCAATACACCACCAACATTAAAGGCGTGTTCGCCGCCGGCGACTGTCGCCGCGGCCAAAGCCTGGTGGTCTGGGCCTTTAACGAAGGACGCGGCGCCGCCCGCGAGTGCGATCGCTATCTCATGGGCAATACCAGCCTGCCCTAATAAAGCTGCGGGCAGCCGCCCGCAACCTTCCCATTACTTCTTGGGCGCTGCCGGCGCGGGGCTGGGAGCTTCCGCCGGGGTCGGGACGACCTTCAGGCTGTTGGAGCCTGGGGTTGCGGCGGGCTTGTCAGCCGGCGCCTGCGGGGTGGTCGCCGGAGCGGCCGGCGCCGCGGGAACGCTCGGGACCGGGCTGGCTTGCATCAGCCCCTGCTCGAACGCGCTGGTGGTCCGAGTGTGATAATGGCGCTGCATTACCGAAAGCCCGATTGCCAGGATAAAGAAGATGGCCGCGGCGTACTTGGTGATCTTGGTCAGGACATTGCCTGAACCCGCGCCGAACAGGGCATCGGTTGCGCCACCGCCGAACGCCAGGCCAGCGCCCGCGTCCTTCTTGGGTAGCTGAATCAGCACCAGCAATATCATGGCGAGACAGTCCAGCACCAGCACTACCGTAAGAAAGCCAATTAGGAAACCCATATATTCTTTCTAGATTGAATTCTTAATTATGTCCGCAAAGCTGCGCGCCTCCAGCGCGGCGCCGCCGACCAGGGCGCCATCCACGTCCGGCTGGCTCATCAGCTCGCGGGCGTTGGACGGCTTGACACTGCCACCATATTGGATGCGGACGCGCCGGGCAACTGTTTCATTGAACATTTTGACCAGCAAGCCCCGGATAAACGCATGGGCCTCCTGCGCCTGCGCTGTGGTGGCGGTCTTGCCGGTGCCGATGGCCCAGACCGGCTCGTAAGCCACCACGGTTTCCTCCATCTGCTCCGCCGTCAACCCGGCGAGGCTGCCGCGCACCTGGGTTTCGAGGACCTTCTGCATCTGGCCCCCTTCCCGCTCGGCCAGGGTCTCGCCGACGCAGACGATCGGCTTGAGTGAAGCCGCATGCACCGCGGCGGCTTTTCGGGCGATGAGGGCGTCCGGTTCCTTTTGATATTGCCGCCGCTCGGAGTGGCCGAGAATGACATAGCGGACGGAAAACTCCTTAAGCATCACGGCGGCGATCTCGCCGGTGTGGGCGCCGACGTTGTGCTCGCTCATGTTCTGCGCGCCGAGCCGGATATTGGAATCAATGATGGCTTTGCCCACGGACTCCAGAGCGGTGAAGGGCGGGCAGACGATCATGTCCACCTCCTTGACGTTGGCCAGCTCGATCTTGAGTCCGCGCACCAGGTCGAGCGCCTCGGCCACCGTCTTGTTCATCTTCCAGTTCCCGGCAATAATCAGTTTCCGTTCTTTATTCATGTGTCAGTAAATCGTGGTCCGTGATCCGTATTCCGTGCTCTCTACTTGTCGCTCAGGGCGACTACGCCGGGCAGGGCTTTGCCTTCGAGGAATTCGAGGCTGGCCCCGCCGCCGGTGCTCATAAAGGTGACTTTGTCGCCCAGCTTGGCTTTGTTGAGCGCTTTCACGCTGTCGCCGCCGCCGATGATGCTCTTGGCGCCGCCTTTCTGCGTCACGTCTGCCACCGCCCGGGCGACCGCGAACGTGCCTTCGGCAAAGCGCTTGTCCTCGAACAGCCCCATCGGGCCATTCCAAAGGATGGTTTTGGCCTTGGCCACCTCGTCGGCGTAGGCCTTCACTGTAGCCGGGCCGATGTCCAGGCCGGCGGCGTCATCAGGGCAATTCATGTCCGCGCTGACGCGCAGGTTCTGGTAATCAATGACCGGTTTGCCTTTCTTGTCCAGCTTGTCGGTCTTCACCGGCACCGCGACGACGTCATCCGTCGGCAGCAGGAATTTCACGCCGCGCTCCTTGGCTTTGGCCAGCGCCGACTTGGCAACATCCGCCTTGTCCGGCTCGACGAGCGATTTGCCCGTCTTGTAGCCCTGAGCCAAGCGGAAGGTATAAGCCATCGCCCCGCCGATCAGCAGCGCGTCGGCCTTCTCCAGCAGCCGGTCAATGACCTCAATCTTATCCGACACTTTCGCCCCGCCAAGAATGACGACGAACGGGCGGGCGGGCTTATCCAGCTCTTCGCCCAGGAACTTCAGCTCGCGCTCCATCAACAGGCCGGCGGCGCACTGGCCGCCGCGTTTGGCCACCAAGCGGGCTACGCCCTCGGTCGAGGCGTGGGCGCGATGGGCCGCGCCGAACGCGTCGTTGACATATGCGTCGGCGACCTTAGCCAGCTTTTCGGCAAAGGCGGGATCGTTGGCCTCTTCCTCTTTGTAATAGCGGACGTTCTCCAGCAACAGCACGTCGCCGGGTTTCATGGCACCAACCATCTGCTCAACCTTCGGGCCGATGCAGTCATCCGCGAACTCCACCTTGCAGCCGAGCAAAGCCGCCAGGTTGGCCGCCACCGGGCGCAGGGACATGGAGGGCTCGCGCTTGCCCTTCGGCCGGCCCAGGTGGGCGGCCAGGATCAGCTTGCCGCCTTGCTGGATGAGCAACCGGAGCGTCGGCAGCGTGGCCACGATGCGCGTCGCATCGGTAATGACCATCTGGCCGTCCTTTTCTTCCAGCGGCACATTGTAGTCCACGCGCACAAACACGCGTTTGCCGCGCGCATTCAAGTCTCTCACAGTAAGCTTTGCCATAAGTTTTGGTCTTCCAAATCAGGGCTGGAAAGCATACCGCAGCGGCAAGCTGAGTCAAATCCATTTCCGCCTAATAGGGAGGGTCGGGCGGGGCTAATTCGCTGGCGCTTGTCTCATTCAGGGCTTGGCCCTGGATCGCATTCAACCTGGATGGTGTAATCCCACTGGTTGAGATAGAGGGTGCGGCCATCCACCTCGACCTCGCCGCGCTGGAGGTCGGCGGGCTCGGAGCGCAGGCCTTGCATGGGGGGCACAAACTCGCGGCCCCAGTCGAGGTTGAAGATGGTCCGGTAGCTGTCCTGATGGCCGCAGTAGAAGTCGGCGATCCTGGGATCATCAGATTTCTGCACGCCGTAGGAGGCGTCGGCCGGCAGCCAACCCCACGGCGCGATGTAGATCTCCGCCCAGTCGTGCATGCCCCAACTGGCCGTGGGCTTGGTTTCCCAGCCGCTCTGCCAGCGGGCCGGGATGCCGGCGATGCGGCAGAGCGTGACAAACACCGTCCCCTGCACGCCGCAGTCGCCCCGCCCGGCGGTGAAGCCCTTGATCGCGAAGGACGGGATGATGCAGTACTCGTCTTCGGCGTTCCACTTGATACTGGCGCTGACCCAGCGAAAGATTTTGCGGGCCTTGGCCAGCGCATTGGTCTCGTTGCCGACAATCCGGGCGGCCTGACGACGCAGCGCGGGCGTGAAGACGATGTGCGGCGGGCGTTCGCCCAGGCAGGCGCCGTTCCAATCTGCCGGCAGCGGTTGCACCCTGGCCTCGTCCAGCCTGGGGTAGTAAGCGAAGGAGTTGTATTCAAAGACCTCCTTGAACTCCATTGGCTTGCCCGGGTCGGCGACCCGCTGCTCCATATAGACCGTGCGCTGCGGGGCGCCGCCAAGCGGGTTGCCCTCGACAGCATTGGGCGCGATCACCTTGGGCTCCGGCGAGGCGCTGAGGAGCTTTACTTCGCGCTGCTGGCGGTATTCCTGCGGGTAAGGCAGCCACACGCGCACCTGCGAGCCGGCGTTGACGCCCGGCGTGTTGGGCCGCAGGATCAGGGTGAAGGTGACGCGATGGCGCACCGGGAAGACCTCGACCTGGCCGGTCCGCTCGGCTTCGTCAACGACCGCCCGGAGGTGGTCCGTCAGCTTCCATTTAGGCTCCGCGGGCGCGTTGCCGGCCTTGGCGCGGCGGGCCCTGGCTTCGGCGCAGAAGAGCCAGATATTCTGCGGCTCGCGCCGGAAGTAAAATTTCTGGCCGTCAATGACACGATAGCGGGCGCGGCTATCCCTGGCCCAGCGGTCGACTTCCCGGGCCGTGGCGTCAGGGACGGACTTTCTGACCTTGGCGAGCAAGCCCGGCGCGTCGAGAGAGTATTCGATGCGCGTGCGCCGGATGACTTCCAGCGCCTCGGCGCGGGCGCACCGGGTTTCGGCGTCGCCCGGGCGGTTCGAGGTGCCGAGCAGGGCCTCAGCCTTCTGGAACTTGCCCGAGTTCATCAGTGCCATAGCTTTGCGCACCACTGGGTCTTGGGACGTAAACGCGGCGGAAGCGGCGGGCGGTTCGGAGGCCCAGGCCGTCAGGAACGGGGTCGCCAGCGTGAAGATCGCGCAGGCGCGCAGGAGAGTAATCGCTTTCATATCAGTGCGGGTCTGGCTTAGTATTATCTGCCGTGCGGCCAGTATGCAGCAGGCCGAGTCAGGGTCAAGAAAACGGACCAGCGGGCGAGGTCCGGAGCCCCGGAGCGGAAGCCTCATTTCCCTGCTTGAATTTAGCGCATTTGATTCTATTGTGGGGCAACCAGCGCGAGGACCTGGGCGGCGCGAGGCCATTCGGTCGGCAGCGATTGGTGAGAGAGCACGCGATTCATGCAAACGAACCGTCGCACATGGCAATCCTTTGACGAAATGCGCAAAGCCGCCGAACAGGGCGACGCGGCGGCGCAGTGCTATCTGGGCATTTGCCACCAAAACGGCCAGGGCGTGGCGCAGGATTATGCCGAAGCGGTCAAGTGGTTTCGCCGTGCGGCCGAGCAGAATGACGAAGCGGCACAGTGTTACCTGGGGTTCTGCTACCAGTCGGGCATGGGCGTGCCGCAGGAATACGGCCAGGCCGCCAAGTGGTTCCGGGAAGCCGCTGAGCAGGGCGATCCGGCGGCGCAGTTCAACCTGGGGGTGCTTTACGAGACCGGCCAGGGCGTGCCGCAGAATTACGCCGAGGCCGTCAAATGGTATCATGCCGCCGCCGAACAGGGCGAACCGCAGGCGCAATTCAATCTGGGCGTGTTTTACGAAAACGGTCAGGTGGTGCCGCAGAACCACGAGGAGGCCGTCAAATGGTATCGCCTCGCCGCGGAACAGGAATGCGCCCCGGCGCAATGCAACCTCGGCCTTTGCTATGAAACTGGCCGGGGGGTGCCCAAGAGTGTGCGCGAGGCGGTCAAGTGGTTCTGCCGCGCCGCGCGCGCGGGCGACAAGACCGCGCAGCACAATTTAGGCGTTTACTATGCCTCGCTGGAGGCGGCGGAAGCGGCCACGGCGGAGGGTGAAACCCCGGCGGCGGCGGCAAGCGATGACACCGGGTAGTTGCCCGGGTGGCCGCGCCGCGCGCCTTTGGACCCGCGCCGCGCTTGGCCGCGTTCGAACTTTGAGTTTGGCCGGAAGTGAGCTATAGTATGCCGCATTGGACCCCATGAACACCGTCTCAAGCACTGCAGGCAAGTCCCAAGGCGCGGCGCCGACACGGGTCAAGTTCTGGGGCGTGCGCGGCTCCATTCCGACTCCCGGCCCGAGTACCGTTCACTACGGCGGCAATACCTCCTGCGTCGAGGTTCGCGCCGACGGCCAGATCATCATTCTGGACGCGGGCACGGGGTTGCGGTTGCTGGGGCAGCAGTTGCTGGCCGAATTTGAGAACCGACCGCTCGAACTGACGCTGCTGTTGACGCACACGCATTGGGACCATATCCAGGGACTGCCGTTCTTCCTGCCGGTCTATAAGCCGCGGAGCCATTTGCGCATCCTGGGTTACGAAGGCGCGCGGCATGGCCTGGAGGTGGTGCTGGCCGGCCAGATGGCCAGCCCGTTCTTCCCGGTAGCCCTGCGCGAGGTGCCGGCCAACCTCCGCATCGAGGAGCTCAAGCAGATGCGCTTCCAGATTGGCCCGGTCCGCGTGCAGGCCGGCGTCGCCAACCATCCCGGCAAGTGCTTCGGCTACCGCCTGTTCACCTCCGGCGGCTCGGTGGCTTTCTTCCCCGACAACGAGGTGCGCCCGGAGGAAGGCGCCGCGGCGGGACGCGAGCATCAGGAGATGATTGATTTCCTGCGCGACACCGATGTGCTCATCATGGACACCCAGTTCGATGCCGAGGAGTACCGGCAGCATGCGGGATGGGGACACGGCTGCCTGGACGCTGTGGTGGCGCTGGCGCTCCGGGCCGAGGTGCGCACGCTTTGCCTCTTCCACTACGACCCTGATCACGACGACGCCAGAATCTCGCAAATGCTGGCTCACGCCCGCCAGATTGTGGCGGCCCGCAAGGGCAAACTTCACGTCGAGGCCGCCCGCGAAGGGATGACGATCGAACTGCCTGTGAAGGCCCGAGCCTGATCGGGGCCGGCCAGCGTCGCTTGCCGCTCGACGGGCAACTACTGCGGTCGAATGTTGTTTTGCCCTGAGGAATTCCCGCCCTGAATGAGCGGGTTATCCCCGGGCACCGGAGGCATGTCGCCTCTTTCGATCGCCGCCTTGTTCTTCATCGTGTAGGCTGCTTCGAGAATCGCCGCTTCTTCCGGCGAGGTCGGTTCCGGTGGCCAGTTCTTCTGGCGGAAGGTGCCGGTCGTAGTCGTCGCCGCCGTCCCCGGCACAGTCAACGCCCCGGAGGTTGGATTGCCCGCGAAGCCGCCTGCCGCCGCGTTATAGGTGGCAGCCGTCGGCACTGCGCTGTAGGTGGTGGTCGGTCGCATGCCGACGGGCGAAGCCGAAGCCCCGGTCGGGTCCATGCGCATCGGACGGGCCGTGGGGATGCCCGGGCTGACGCCGCCCGGACCGAATGGTTTCGGCGGCAGGCCCAGGGCCGGGCCGGGCCCACCCGGAGCCGGCGGCCCGCCAGGGGCGGGACCGGAGGCTATCTTGGCGCCGTTGTTCGTGAAATCGAGGCTGGTGATGGTGCCATAGTTCTTCACCTTCACGGTGCGGGCGACGGTGTCAATCTCCAGCACCTCCACCTCTCCGTCCCGTTGTCCCTCGGACAAGGTCAGGGGGATATCCTTGGCGGGCTCGGGCGGTTTGGCCGGTGTCTGCACCTTCATCAGCGCGCGCTTGGTGCCGCCCATGGTGTAAATGCCGGTGAGGGTGATCTTGGGCGGCGGAGGTTTGAGGGATTCCGGAGGGGGCGGCGGCGGGGCTGGTTTGAGCCCAAACACGTTTCGATCCACAATCGCCTGGTAGGGATTGCCGCCGGAAGTCTCGGTGGCAGTCGCGTGCATTCCCGTCCAGAACAACAGCGCACTCACCGCGCATATTAGCAACTTACCGCCGTTCGTCATGGTGAAAATATAGCTTCTACCGAAGGAAACACCACTCGAATAATTTGGTTGCGCGGGAAAGGAGGGGCGTCCGGGTCTGCGCGCGAAGCCGGAGCTTCGGGTTCCGCTCGCGCTAGGCCACCACAACCGGCTGCACCCGCCATACCTGCTCGCAATAGTCGCGGATGGAGCGGTCGGACGAGAACTTGCCCATGCGCGCCACATTAAGGATGGACTTGCGGGTCCAGGCCGCCGGGTCTCGCCACAAGGCGCTGACCTGTTCCTGGCAGGCGACATAAGCCTGGTAATCCGCCAGCACGAGGAAGGGGTCTTCGCCCAGGAGATTGTCCACCAACGGCCGGAACAGCTCGGCATTGCCGCCCGCCAGCGCTCCGGAGCCGATGCAATCGAGCACTGCCCGCAACTCGGCGTTCTGCTCGTAATACGCCCGTGGCCGATAGCCTTGAGATTTAACCTCCTGGACCTGCGCGGCGTTGAGGCCGAAGAGGAAGAAGTTCTCCGCGCCCACCTCCTCGCGAATCTCGACGTTGGCGCCGTCCAGGGTGCCGATGGTGAGCGCACCGTTGAGCGAGAACTTCATGTTGCCCGTGCCCGAGGCTTCCTTGCCGGCGGTGGAAATCTGTTCGGAGAGGTCGGCCGCGGGATAGACGTGCTGCGCATTCTTCACGTTGAAGTCCGGGAAAAACACCACCTTCAGCCGGTCGCGCACGTCGGGGTCCTGGTTCACGATCCCGGCCACCGAATTGATGAGCTTGATGATCAGCTTGGCCATCACGTAGCCGGGGGCGGCCTTGGCGCCGAAGATGAAGGTGCGCGCCGGCAGGTCCGCCCGCGGATGCTGCTTGAGACGCAGATAGAGCGTGAGGATATGCAGCACGTTCAGGTGCTGCCGCTTGTATTCGTGCAGGCGCTTGGCCTGGATGTCGAAGAGCGATTCCGGGTTCACGGCGACGCCGGTGCGCTGTTCGATCAGCGCGGCGAGGCTGCGTTTGGCTGCAAGCTTGGCCGCGCGCCAGTGCTGCTGGAACCCCGCGTCGTCCGCCAGCGGCTCCAGTTTGCGAAGCTGGTGAAGGTCGCGCAGCCAGCCGTCGCCAATGTGAGCGGTGATCAATTGCGTCAGCGGCGGATTGCTGACGGCCACGAAGCGGCGCGGGGTGACGCCGTTGGTGACATTGCAGAACTTGTCGGGCCACAGCTCCACGAAGTCGCGCAGGACGGTCTGCTTCAGCAGGTCGGAGTGGAGTTGCGCCACGCCGTTCACATGGTGGCTGCCGACGGTGGCGAGATTGGCCATGCGCACGTAACGCTCGCCACTCTCGTCAATCAGCGACATCCGGGCCGCGCGGGCTTCGTCGCCGGGGAACCGGGCGCGGACTTCGTCGAGGAAGCGGCGATTGATTTCGCAGATGATCTCCAGGTGGCGGGGCAACAGGCGGCCGAAGAGGCCCATGGGCCACTTCTCCAGGGCCTCCGGGAGCAGGGTATGGTTGGTATAGCCGAAGGTGTTCCGGGTGACGTTCCAGGCCGTGTCCCAGTCAACCTGGTGCTCGTCCACCAACAAGCGCATGAGCTCCGCCACGGCGATGGCCGGGTGCGTGTCGTTGAGCTGCACCGCCCATTTCTCGTGGAACCGGTCCAGCGGCCGCTTCAGCAGCCGATGCACGCGAATCATGTCCTGCAACGAACAACTCACGAAGAAGAACTGCTGCTGGAGACGCAGGGTCTTGCCCTGGATGATCTCATCATTCGGATACAGCACCTTTGTGATGTTCTCCGAATGCAGCTTGTCCTCGACGGCGCGGTAATAATCGCCGTGGTTGAAGGCGGCGAAATCAAACGACTCGACCGCCTCGGCCTTCCAAAGCCGCAGGTAGTTGCAGGTGCCCACCCGGTAGCCAAGGATCGGGGTGTCGTAGGCCACGCCCCGGACGACGGTATCGGGAATCCAGCGGACGCGGTAGCGGCCCGTTTCGTCGGTCCATCCCTCGGCGCGGCCGCCAAATGCCACCTCGTGGACGATTTCGGGCCGGGCAATCTCCCAGGGATTGCCCAGCCGCAGCCACTTGTCGGTGATCTCCACCTGCCAGCCCTCCTTGAGGGTTTGGTCGAAGATGCCGAATTCGTATCGAATCCCGTAGCCGACGGCCGGCACTTCGAGCGAGGCGAGCGAATCCAGGTAACACGAAGCGAGGCGGCCCAGGCCCCCGTTGCCCAGCCCGGGCTCTTCCTCCTGCTCGACCAACTCATCGAGATCCAGGCCGAGCTCCGTCATTGCCTGCCGGGCATTCTCCGTGAGGCCCAGGTTGAGGAGGTTGTTCGCCAAATGCGGCCCGGGCAGAAACTCCGCCGACAGGTAGGCCACCACCCGCGCATCCTGCCGGGCGTAACTCTCCATCGTCCGGACGCCCTGCTTGAGCACACGGTCACGAACGGTCAGGGCCAGCGCCGTGTAATTGTCGTTGAGGGTTGCGGCCATCGGCACCCGTCCGAGACCGCAGAACAGGTTGTCGAGGAACGATTGCTTAAGGTCCGCGACGCTCAGGCCCGTGCGAATCCCGGCAGCGGGCGTGAGCGCGTGCGATTGGCGCCGAGGGGTCTTCTTTGCTGGAAGCATAGCTAAAGGACTCTTTCCCGGCCCGGGCGGCTTTGTTGGCGGACAGCCGATCGCGAACAGGTCCGCGGACCTATTTTTTCACCGCTGCGCGCACCGCGGAGAGTTGGCCGGCCGAGCCGAGCAACTGGTTGCGGCTGGCGATGAACTTCGCGTATTCCTCGATGAAGATCTTGCCCGGCGGGCGGAAATCGAACTCGGCCGGCTTGTCGCGGAAGAACTCGCGGTGCACGCGCGTCCAGACCAGGCGGCCGTCGGTGTCAATGTTCACCTTGGCGACGCCGAGCTTGGCGGCGGGAAGATACTCATTGGGGTCCACACCCATCGAGCCCGCGATCTTGCCGCCCGCGGCGTTGATGCGGTCCACCTCCTCCTTGGGCACGCTTGAACTGCCATGCATGACCATGGGGAAGCGGGGCAGCCGGTTCTTGATCTTCTCGAGCACATCGAAGTGGAGGGATTGCCGGCCCTTGAACTTGAAGGCGCCGTGGCTGGTGCCAATGGCGCAGGCCAGCGAATCGCAGCCGGTTTGCTTGACGAAGCGCTCGGCCTCGGCCGGATCGGTTAGGCAGGCATTGCCTTCCTCGACCTTGATATCCTCCTCCACCCCGCCGAGCATGCCCAGCTCGGCCTCGACGCTGATGCCTTTGGCATGGGCGCGATCCACGACGCGCTTGGTGATCGCGACGTTCTGGTCGAAAGGGCTGTGCGAGGCATCAATCATCACCGAGCTGTAGAAGCCCGAATCAATGCAATCGTAGCAGGTCTCTTCGTCGCCGTGGTCCAGGTGCACCGCGTAGATCGCTTCCGGGAAGATCTCCCCGGCCGAGCGGATAATGGCTTCCAGCATGCGTTTATCGGTGTACTTCCGGGCCCCCTTCGAGATCTGGATGATGAACGGCGCCTGGCTGGCCAGGCAGCCCTTGAACAGGCCCATCGCCTGCTCGGCGTTGTTAATGTTGTAGGCTCCGATCGCATACTTGCCGTAGGCGACCTGGAACAATTGAGCAGTGGTAACAATCATAACGTGTTTTAGTTAATGGTTCCCAAGTATGGCAATTCCCTCGTGCGGAAGCAATGGCCGTGTGATGGAGTTTGGCGGTGGCAAAAGTTCATGGGCCCGCTCCAGCTGCCGCCTCGAGAGCACGCGCTTCAGCGCCTCATCAGAATAATCCGCCTGCTAGACCTCGCCGATCCACTTGCGTTCTTCCCAGACCGCCCGGAGCGAGGTCAGATTGCGTGGGTCAAAGACGTTCTTTGCTGCCGCCAGGAGCCGGCCGCGCTTGAGGTGGTTCCACGCGTCGCTGGCGCTGATAGCGATGAATTGCAGGACGCTGGGGTCGCGGTAGCAGTCAATCATGCAGCGCGTGCAGCCGTCGCGGATCAGTTTGGACCGGTCGAACTCGTAGATGCTGCACATGGGCGTTTCCCAGAAGTGGCAGCGGTAGAGGTTCAGATTCCAGTCCAGGTAGAAATACTTGTGGCCGCCCAGGCAACCGAACTTTTCTGGTTCCCGCCGCAGATGGCGCTGCATCTCGGTCAGCGATTCCCGGGGGTTGACCACAGGGAAACCGGTGCGGCGCTTCATGCGCTTGATGCGTTCGAAAACCTCTATCAGTTCCTCCGTCCGGTAGCTGACGAGGCGGGAGTCGCTGAAGCTCAAGTAGCTCGAGGCCAGGGTGCTGAGGGGGTAGCTGAAGGTGCAGCTCTTGAAGCCAAGCGCGGTCAGGAATGCCGGCAGTTGGTCGTAATCCTCGATCAGCTTGCTGGCGGTCACGCTCGCGGTGGTCTGGATGCCGAGCTGTGCGAACACCTCATTCGCGTGCTTGATCTTGCGGCAGACGTCTGGGAGGCCGCGGTTCCGCTCATGCCTCGCCACGTCATGGGCGTCAATGGACATGATGACGCTGCACAGGCCGTCGGCGGCCAGGCCGCGCATGTTCTGGTCGGTCCAGAGCGAGCCGTTGGTGCAGATCATCGGGCGGATGCCCTGCTCCGCCGCATAGCGGGTCATGGCGCGCAGGTCCTTGTGCGCCATCGGTTCGCCGCCCACAAAGAGCAAGTAGCCGATGTGGTTTCGAACGCAGATATCAATCACGTCCCGCGCTTGTTGGAGCGTCACGCTGCGCCGCTGCTTCGGGTCGAACCGGTCCACGGCAAAGCCGCAGAAGTCGCATTTGGCGTTGCAGATGTTGGTGATGGCAAACTGGAGATAGCCCGGCCCGCCGTCCCGCAGCACCTCGCCCAGCAGTTTGAACCTGCCTTTCCGGGGCGGGATTACCGGGCGCGACGCTTCCGCGTCCAGCCCCGCGGGGGCGGACGGCGCGTCGGAGCCAGTTGGTATGGCGGGACTCATGCCGATAGACTCGCCTATCCTGCCGGGAATGCCAGCGTTGGGGCAATCCTTTCTTCCTCTGGAAGAGGGGCGATGGGGCGAAAGGGGGCAAATCTGCGGGCAGGGTCTGAGGCGGATTTCCAGCGCCCAGCGGCCCGAGCAACGAAAATTGGTCTGGCTTTGCACGAATCCGGCTGGGTATGGTGTCTATGGAAGTGGTAACTGCTTATGATAAAACCAAAGAATGCGGAGCGTGACGAGCGCAGGGTGCCGAAAGCCGCGCCTGCTCCCGCCCCGGGGCCGGTGCCGCCGCTGTTCCGGACGCTCGACTGGTTAGCACTGGCGATCACCTTTGGGGT
Organism: uncultured Verrucomicrobiota bacterium; assembly: GCA_964507045.1. Classification (GTDB taxonomy): domain Bacteria; phylum Verrucomicrobiota; class Verrucomicrobiia; order Limisphaerales; family UBA8199; genus UBA8199. The sequence continues at coordinate 62,638 of CAZDOO010000008.1, forward strand.
GGTCTGGGTGGTGTATCTGCTCACGTTGGCGCCGGAGTTGACGCTGGAAGATTCGGGTGAGCTGGTAACGGGCGCGTTTTACGCCGGGATTCCCCATCCGCCTGGCTACCCGGTGTGGACGATTTATAGCTGGATGTGGACGGCGTTGCTGCCCATCGGCAACATGGCCTGGCGGGTCTCGGTGGGGCAGGCGTTCTCGGGCGCGATGGCTTGCGGTTTGCTTGCCTTGCTGGTTTCCCGGGGGAGCAGCATGCTCATGGAGGGCATCGAGGAACTCAAGAACATGACCGGCAAGTGGGAAGGCGCCATCTGCTTCATTTCGGCAGTCTCCGCGGGCCTGTTGCTGGGCCTGGACGGGTTCATGTGGAAGGAGTCGTGCGTCGTTAACCGCATCGCCGTCACCAGCGTGCCGTGGTATCTGGCGGTGCTGGTTTGCCTGCTGCGGTGGATTTACGCTCCCCATCAGTTGCGTTACGCCTATTGGGCGGCATTCCTGTTCGGCGTCTGCATCACGCTCCATCAAAGCCTCATCGTCGCCGCGCTGGGGATTGAAGTGGCCCTTGCCGCCGGCAATCCCCGCCTGGGCCGTGACGCCTTTCTGGGCAATTTCGTCGTCTATCTGGCCGACTGCCTGATGGTGGTGTTTACCGGCGACCACATGTTCCACAATATTGGAGCCAAGCCCGGGTTGCTGTTTCTCTTCAACGTCATCGGCATCGGCTCGCTGATTGCCAGCATTTGGCTGGCGGTCCGGACCAAGGGTTTGGGAACGTACTGGAAGACGGTGCTCATCATGGCCGGCCTCTGGTTGCTGGGAACCTCGTTCTACCTCTACATGGCGGTTTCGGGCATGACCAATCCGCCCATGCAGTGGGGCTATCCGCGCACCGTCGAAGGCTTTTTTCACGCACTCAGCCGGGGCCAGTACGAACAGCCTAACCCGACCAACCTGATCACGGAACCGAGCCGGTTCCTGAGCCAGATGCGCATGCTCATTGAGGGCGCCGCCGATGAGTTCACCTGGGTTTACATGTTTATCGGGCTGGTTCCCTTCCTGTTCTTCTTTAAGATGCAGAAGCGCGAGCGGGCCTGGATCATCAGCCTTTCCGCGCTCTATATCTGCTTGGGGGCGCTGTTGATCATGCTGCTCAACCCCACCCCGGACCGGGCTTCGGCGGACCTGATCAAGGTGTTTCTGTGCTCTTCCCACACCATCGTGGCCTGCCTGATCGGCTATGGCCTGGCGCTGACGGCGGCTTTCATGGCCACCCATTACCAGAAATTCCGGCTCTGGGGTTTGGCGGGGGGCATGTTTGCTGTGGTGCTGGCCCTGTTCTGCCTGTGGGACACGACGGGCAAACACTACTTCGGCCCGGCGGGAGCAGTCAGCCTGTCGGAGATGCCGCATTGGATTGCGCGGGCCTTTGCGCCCAATCAATACGGGCTGCCCATCTACGCCAACCTGTTGCTGGTGGCTATCGCGGTGGCATTCGTGCTCGCGCTGGTGATCTATCGCCAGCGCGGCCCGCTCCTGGTGACGCTGGCGATCTTTGCCGCAATGCCGCTTTATTCGGGCCTCACTCACTGGTTCTCCAGCGATCAGCGTAATCACTGGTTCGGTTACTGGTTCGGCCATGACATGTTTACCCCGCCCTTCAAAGGTGCTGACGGCAAACCAATCTACCCGGAGATGACCAAGGACGCCGTGCTCTACGGCGGCACCGATCCCGGCCGCTTTTGCCCCACCTACATCATCTTCTGCGAGAGCTTCACCCCGCACAAATGCCAGCCCAAGGAAGATCAGAAGTTTGATCGCCGCGATGTGTATATCATCACCCAGAATGCCCTGGCCGACGGCACCTATCTCTGTTACATCCGTGCCCATTACAACCGCAGCACCCAGTTTGCGCTGGACACCCCATTCTTCCAGGAATTGTTCCGCACGGCGCTTAAAGACAAGGATTACGAGACGAATCTGCTGGCCCGGGCGGTGGCGCCGCTGGACCGGTTTTTTACCGCGCTGGGCGCCCGGGTGGAGAAGCGCCGGCGCACCTACACCTCGTGGTTTGCCGACCAGGACTTCAAGGACCTGCCCGCCCTGGTGGCAAAACTGCGGCCCGGCCCGCAACAAGACCCGCTGTCGAAGTATCTCTACGAGAACCTCAGCCCGGAAACGCAGAAGCTGCTTTCGAGCCAGGGGAACGAGACGGGGCTGCGCCGCGGTCTGGCCAAGGACTTGAATGGGTTGCTGGAGCGCGAGCTCAAGATCAAGGACCAAGTCAAAGCCAAGAAGCGCGACAAGGATTCGGTGGACCAGGAGATTGCCGACGGCAGCACGTCGGAGCGACTGCGCCGGATGCAGGAGCGATTGGCGAGCGAGTTGGCCGAGCTGTCGAAGACCGGGCCGTTGTATGAGCCCGAGCGGTTCAAGCAGGTGGCGCTTTCAGAATACCTGACGGACTTCATCAAGGAGAACCCGCAGAGCGCGACGCGCATCCGGCTCAACCGGTTGTTGCTGGAGGCGGCTTATCCGAAGGAAATTGCCGCGAGCCTGGGCGGGGTGTACCCGGACCGGGAAATGTACATCGCGACGCCCGAGGATTCTCAGCGCTGTTTCCAGGAGTACATGGCCGACGCTCAGCGGCGCATGCAGGCCAACCAGTTGAAGCCGGGCGAAGACGTGAAGATCATTGACAACCGGGTGCAGGTCTCCGGCCAGGTCGCCGTCATGAACATCAACGGCCTGCTGACCAAGGTGATGTTCGATCACAACCCCAAGAATGAGTTCTTCGTGGAAGAGAGCTTCCCGCTGGATTGGATGTATCCGCACCTGACGCCCTTTGGGGTGATCATGAAGATCAACCGCCAGCCGCTGTCATCTCTGCCGGAGGATGTCCTGCGGCGGGACCACGATTTTTGGAAGCAGTTCTCTAAGCGGCTGACCGGCGACATCATTGACTACGATACCCCCCTCAAACAGATCACTGATTGGATTGAGAAGACCTACCTGCGCCACGATTTCAACGGCTTCACCGGCGACCGCAAGTTTGTCCACGATGACGACGCCCAGAAATCCTTCTCCAAGCTCCGCAGCTCCATCGGGGGCATCTACGCCTGGCGCCTGAACCCCGACCCGAATATTTGCCAGCCCGAGTACCGCCCCAAATCCAATGAAGAGTATCAACGGGTGCTCAAGGAGGCGGATTTTGCCTTCCGCCAGGCGTTTGCCTTCTGCCCTTACAGCCCTGAGGCCGTTTTCCGCTATTCCCAATTGTTGCTGCAGACACGGCGTTTCGATGACGCCCTGCTGGTGGCGGAGACCTGCATGAAGCTGGACCCGTATAACAGCCAGGTGCGGGGGCTTGTGGAAAGCGTAAAGGCCTACAAGAAAAGTGCGGGGGTTGACCAGGCCCAAACTGCCCTGATGCAGCTGGAAGATCAGGTGCGAAAGAATCCTTCTAACTTCCAGGCGGCTTTCGACCTGGCGGGCGTTTATCTGCAAATGCAGCAAACCAATCGTACCGTTCAAATCCTGGACGGCGTGCTGAGCCACGCCCAGAACGATCCCAATGCCCTGCGCGGCCTCCTCCAGGCCTATGGCAGCTTCAACAACCATGCGGGGCTGCAGAAGACGGCCGAGCGGCTCGAAGCTCAAGGGCAACTTGATGCGGGAGCGGCGTTAAGCCTCGCCCAGGCCTATGCCACCCTGCAGAATGTGCCCAAACTCGAAGCATCCCTCGAGCGACTAACCAAAGTCGCGTCCGCCAGCCCTGAAGCCTGGTATGATCTGGCGGTGTTGAAATGCGGGCTGGGCAAGTCGTCCGAGGCGCTTTCGGCCCTCCGCCAGGCCCTGGATCTGAGCGCTAAACGACTCCAGCAGGATCCCAAGGCGCGCGATTTGCTCGCCATTGCCAGGAAAGAGGATCGCTTCAACTCGCTGCGGCAATCACCCGAGTTCAAGAAGCTGGTGCCGCCCTGATTTCGCGCAATCGCTCTTACTTCCTCTGATAAGTGCCCATCAACTGGGTCCGCGCCAGGATATGCTTCTCCATCGCGCGCTCGAGGTCCCGCTTCGTCAGTCCGGGCTTCAAATCAAGGACGGCGTCGAGCGCGTAGAGCTTGAAGAAGTAGCGATGCGCTTTTCCATGGGGCGGGCAGGGACCGCCGTAGCCGAGACGGCCGAAATCATTTAGCCCCTGCTTGGCGCCGCCCGCAGCATATTGGCTCTTCGCCACGTCCTCGGCCAGTTCCGTCATCGTCACGGGCACATCGTAGAGGACCCAGTGGACCCAGGTGCCGACGGGCGCATCCGGGTCGTCCACGATCAAGGCCAGGCTCTTGGCGCCCGCCGGCAGGCCGGCCCACTTCAACGGCGGGGACACGTCTTTGGCATCGCAGGTATGTTTGGCGGGGATCGCAGCGCCCTCGGCAAAAGCAGTGCTGGTCAATTGCATCTGGTCCTTTCTGGCTTTTTCAGCCGCAACCGAACTTGCCACCGCCAAGCCCAGAGCCAGGCAGCCAGCGGCGGCACTCAACTTGATGAAACACGACGGGAACATGGTGGTTTCTTCCACAGGCGCTCCAGTTTTACTCGTGAACCCGCACCAGCGTCTTCACCGCCCGATTGCCGGAGGCCATGGATCGGAACAGCATGGGCAGTTCGCTCAACGCGCACTCTCCGTCCACAAAGTCGTCTGCGCGGACGACGCCGGCTTCGATGAATTCAAGCGCGCGCCGAACAGTTCTGGGAGTGTGGTGGAAGCTGGCCAGCAGGGTGAGGTTTGAGTAATGGATGAGCGCGGTATCCAGCGAAACCGTGGTGCCGGAGGGACAGCCCCCGAAGAAATTCACCGTGCCCCCCTTGCGCACCAGCCGCACGGCGGCGCCCCAGGTCTCCGGTTTGCCGACCGCCTCGATGACAACGTCGAACACCCGGCCCGGCGGCATGACCGTCTCCAGGCCTTTTTGTTCACTGACATTCGGAACCAGGTCCGCCCCGAGGCGGCGGGCAATCTCCAGGCGCTTCTTGCCCCGGCCGGACACGGTTACCTGGCAGCCCAGATGCCGGGCCAGCGCGACAAACATGAGGCCGATTGGCCCGGCGCCGATCACCAGCACCCGCTGCCCGGCGCGCAGTTGCGCGTCTTCGACTCCTTGCACCACGCAGGCCAGGGGCTCCACCAGTGCCGCATCGGAAAAATCGGTTTCCGGCTTAAGCCGCAGCAGGTTCTTTTGCACGATCCGCGCCGGGACGACGATGGACCTGGCGTAGGCGCCGTTGAGGAACAACAGGTCGTCGCAGAGGTTCTCCTGCTGGTGGCGACAGTAGAAGCACTGGCCGCACGGAGCGGAGTTGGCGACGGCCACGCGCTCGCCCACCCGCCAGCCCGCCACGTCCGGCGCCAGCTCGGAAATGACGCCTGCAAACTCGTGTCCAAACCGGGTGGGAGGGATGAGCATCCGGGCGTGGTAGCCGCGCTTGAAGACTTTCAGGTCGGTGCCGCAGGTGAGCGCCGCCTCGATGTTGATCCTTGCCTCACCCGCCTTCAGGGGTTGGAGGGGGACCTGCTCCACCCGAATCTCTTCCTTGCCGTGAAGAACTGCCGCTCTCATTGCGTGACCTTAGTATGCCAGATACTGCCCCTGAACGGAAGCAAAGCTTTCATCGAAGGCGCCGGAGCTGCCGGCGGCGGGATTAAGACCGATCCGACCGGGAAAGCAGCCTTTTTACGAGAAAGCTGCCCGCCAGCACCGCCAGCACGGCCAGGATAAGCCACCACGGGTTGCGGCGTTCAGTCGTCACCGGCGTTGCTGTTGCCGCCGGCGTCGCCGGGGGATTCGTGTCCCTCGCGATTGGCACTTCCGGCAGCGCCTTCGGATTTGCCGCCAGTTGCGGCTTGGGCTGGTTTACCGCGTTCGAGTTCGCCGCCGCTTCCGCCTCGCGCCTGGCGTTCTCCGCGGCGACGATGCGCTTCGTTTCCTCTCGAATCGGCTCCAGGTTCACCGGCCGCGCGTCCCACTCGATGCCGTATTGATGATAGCCCTTGTTCATGAACACATAGACGTCCAGCGCATGCCGCGCGTTGAGGTCCGGCTCGGGGATGCCGGAGTATTTGCGGATCGCGTACCTCCAGCTCTCGATGTCCGCTTCGCTGGTTCCCTCGGGCTTCGGATTGGCGTCGTAAAGCTGTCGCAGCAAGGCCGCCCCGCCGCGAATATTCTGGTACGCATCCTGTTTCAGCTCATCGGGGGTCTTGCCGATCAGCGCCGCCGCTTCATTCAGGCTGTGGCCGAAGTACTGGTTGTCCCAGAGCGACATAATGCCGTAGGGCCGCGGCATGCCGGTTTCCGGGGACGCGGTCTCACCGGGCGGCCAGGTCAGGTGTTCCCAGCGCGTCTCGGCAAACGCCACGCCTTTAAGAATATCCGCCGGCACATTGAATTCCTTGGCCGCCGCATCAAACAGGGCGGGATAATTGGCCGCCTTCATCTTGGCGGTGAATTCGGCGATGGCCTGCTCGCGCTTCAAATCTTCGTCCATCGCGGTCGCCTCGGCACCGATAGCAACCCTGGCCGCCCCGATGGCGAGAACGAGGAAAACGCAGGCAAATCTTCTCATAAGTATGCTGGGAACAGACTGTACCACACTGTCGGCGGAAAGGCAGCACTTTCTCTCTGACACACTTTCTCTCCGCCGCGCGCGGGTCGCTTGTTCGGTTGTCAGCGGGCCGCGGAGATGGCACATTGGGCGCCAGACATGCGCAAATTGATTTCCACCCTCACCGGCCTCGAATACCCCTTCGAGCGATTGGAGGAATTTGCCGACAACGGCGAGGCGCTGGAGGTGGCCCTCGCCGGCGTGGAACGGGCGCGGCCCCGGCCGGGGATTCACCTCTGGGAACGCTTCTCGGAGTTCCTGCCATTCAGGCGAATGGACGCCGCTGCCTCGCTGGGCGAAGGCAATACCCCGTTGGTGGACGCGGGCGCGCGCCTGCAATCGTTCACAGGCATCCAACGCCTCTCGCTTAAGAACGAGACCCAGAATCCCACCTGGAGCTTCAAGGACCGCGGCTCGCTGGCCTGCATTTTCATGGCGCAGGAGATGGGCGAGCCGATGACGGCGACCATCTCGACGGGCAACATGGGCCATTCCATCGCCGCTTACGCCGCCCGGGCGGGCCTCAAGGCGCTCGTCTTCGTGCCGGAGTTCGCGCCGCGCGAGAAGCTCATGGCCATGACCATCCATGGTGCCACGGTGATTAAGGTTCACGCGCCCGATTACGCGCTGATGAAGCAGACGGTGCTGGGTTTGGCAACGGAGTTCAACCTGCGCATTGTGTCCGGCAACGGCCCCATCCGCGCCGAAGGTTACAAGCTGACCGCCTTCGAGATGTTTGAGCAGACGCGCGGCGACCTGCCGGATTATGTCGCCGTGCCGACCTCGGCGTGCGGGCACATCCGCGGGCTGTTCAAGGGCTTTCGCGAACTGCTGAGGGCCGGCCTGATCCGCCGCTTGCCGCGGATGATTGTGGTGCAGGCGGCCAACAACAGCCCGATTGTCAGCGCGATCAAGCAGGGGGCGCAGCACGTCATTCCCTTCGCCAACTTCCATACCGTGGCCGAGGCCATCACCACCGGCAACCCGATGGGGGGCGACGAGATCATCGCCAAGGCCTATACGCACGGCTGGCTGGCCGAGGATGTGGCGGAGGCGGAGATCCTGGAGGCGCAGCGCGTGCTGGCGCAGGCGGGCTGGTTCGTTGAGCCGGCCGCCGCCACCACGCTCTCGGCGGTGAAGAAGCTGCGGGCGGCGGGCCGGATTGCCGCGGGTGAATCGGTGGCGCTGCTGCTGACCGGCGCCGGGCTCAAAGATCTTGACGCGCTGAAGCACCAGCCCCACCGCATCATCGAGAGCAACCTCGACCATGTGCGCCGCGACCTGGAACAGGCGGCCTGCCATCGGTCGTCTGCGCGGTTGCCAAACCCGGGCGCGTGAGGTTAGCTGAAGGCCATGAGTGTTGAGACGGTTCTGGTCACGGGTGCGTCGTCCGGCATCGGGCTGGAGTTGGCGCGATGCTTTGCGGCGGACGGCTGCCGGCTGGTGCTCGTCGCGCGCAAGGGCAATGTGCTCGAAGCGCTGGCGACGGAGTTGCGCCAAGCCTGCAAGATCCAGGCGCAGGTCATCACCACCGACCTCGCCCACCCGGAGGCGCCGGCCCGCCTGCTGGCCCATCTGCAAAGCGCCGGTCTCAAGGTGGACGTGCTGGTGAACAATGCCGGGTTCGGCGCGCAAGGAAAGTTCGCGGAACTGCCGCTGCCGCGGCAGCTCGAGATGTTGCAGGTCAACATTACCAGCCTCACCTCTCTCACCGGGTTATTGCTTCCCGGCATGATCGAGCGCCGCCGCGGCGGAGTCCTGAACGTCGCCTCGACCGCCGCCTTCCAGCCCGGCCCCGGCATGGCGGTTTACTACGCGACAAAGGCCTACGTGCTCTCCTTTACGGAAGCCCTGGCTGAGGAACTGGTCGGAACCGGCGTCACGGTCACCGCCGTGTGCCCCGGCCCGACCGCAACCAACTTCGGCACCGCTGCCAACATGCGCACGTTGGGGCTGGTGAAGAAGATATCCATGTCGGCGGAAGCGGTCGCCCGGCAAGGCCATAGCGGCTTTCGCCGCGGCAAGGTCGTGGTCATCAACGGCTTCCGTAATCAGTTCCTGGCGTTTCTGGTCCGCCTGTTCCCGCGCGCCGTCGTGCGCCAGATCACCAAGCGCCTGAATAACGTGCATTACTCCTGACCTGGATATGAAACGCCGCCTCGCACAATGGTTCATCATCCTTATGGCCGGGACAGTTGCCGCGGCTGAGCTGGCCCCTGCCGCGCCGGCGCCCAAGGCCCCGGCGGCCAAGCAACCCGGCCGGACGGCGGAGGAGAAGCAGGCTTGCGTCAAGAACCTGAAGTTGATTTACGGCGCCATCCAGGCGTTTCAAGCGGACCACCACGACCTGCCCAACTGGCTTTCAGACTTGGTGCCACAGTACCTGGACGACGCCAACGTGCTGATTTGCCCGGTCTGCCGGCGCACCGGCCGAGTCGAAACGTCGTACCTGTCGGATCCCAAACTGCCCAGTTCCTATCTGTACGAGTTCTCACCCGTGCCGTTGGGCCGGGCGGCGACGAATGCGCCGACCCGGACCCGCCGGGAGTGGCGGCGCCGCCAGATGGGCCTGGTGGGTTCCCAGGTGCCGCTGGTCCGGTGCCGCCTGCACAAGCCCGTGCTGAACCTCTCCTTCGAGGGCAAGATTTACGAGAGCCCGGCCTCCTGGGAGCTGCTGTTTACCAACCGCGTGAACGCCGCCGACCTGACCCCCGCCCGGCTTTTCGCCGACGAGCCCGCCCGGCCGGCCGGAACTTCCAGGAAGGCAGCAAAGAACCCAACGCCCTGAGCCTTTGCCCCGGCCCCAGGTTGCGCGGCCGATGCAGAGGCGAGAACCGCAGGCGCATCTCACTTTCCTGTAATAAACCGGGGTGTGCCCGCACTCTGCTTCCGCTTGCGCCGCTAAGTTAGCGCCTATGGGGTGCGCCCGTTGTGCGCGGCGCAACCCGACACCCCCCCGCTTGGCCCGGGCTCCCTCCCCATCCTTGCACCAGCCCCCCACCGTCTCCTCACCGTCTACACACCGTCTACACACCGTATACACACCGTAGTACCTCTAATAGGTTATTAGAGGTACTACGGTGTGTATACGGTGTGTAGACGGTGAGATAGGCCAGGGTGGAGCGGAATATGACCCGGATCGGGAGGTTGCCGGCCTTTGGGGCCATCCGAACCGGGAGCCGACCGCGGCCCTCAAGGGGTGTGGCGCGCAGTTCGGCCTGTAACAAGTGCCTATAATCCGGTCGGCCCGGCGAGGAGTTGACCCGGAATGTCGGCGCCCCACCCCTGGCAGGAAAGTGAGATGTGGCCGAGAACCGCGAATATGCGGTTTTGGACTTTGGCCGTGGGCGATTGGGCCCTAGACTGGCGGTTCATGTTGACATTGTCGGGCATCAGCAAAGCGTATGGCGAACGGGTGTTGTTCGCCGACGTCACGCTGCAGGTGAACCGCCAGGACCGGATCGGGCTCGTTGGGCCGAACGGGGCGGGGAAGACGACGCTTTTCTCCATCATCCTCGGGGAGGAGAAAGCCGACTCCGGCGACACCTCCTGCGAGCGCGGCGTTTCAGTCGGTTATCTGCCGCAGGAGAACACCCCGGTGGCCGACGAGACGGTCGTCGAGCTGGCCACGGCCATCACGCCCGAATACACGAAGCTCCGGCGCATCCTCAAGGCGTGGGAGGCCGACCATCCCACCGAGGCCTTGCATTCCGAGGAGATCCATGACGACGTGCATGACCGCTTCAACGAGTTGGGCGGCTATCGCCTGGAAGCCAAGGCCAAGCAAATCCTCGCCGGCCTGAGCTTCCGCGAGAAGGATTTTGACCGCCCCGCGCGCGAGATGAGCGGGGGGTGGGTGATGCGGGCGCATTTGGCGCGGCTGCTGACGCAGGAGCCGGACCTGCTGCTGCTGGACGAGCCGACGAATCACTTGGACCTGGAAGCGCTGCTTTGGTTCCAGCAGTATCTGCAGAGCTACCCGGGGGCGATCCTGGTGATCTCGCACGACCGCGAGTTTCTGAACCAGATCGTCGGCAGCATCGTCGAGATTCGCCAGAGCAAGCTCATCCGTTATCGGGGCGGCTATGACGAATATCTGCAACAGCGCGAGGCTTACGAGCAGCAACAGCTCGCCGCCTACAAGCACCAGGAGCGCGAGATTGCCCGCCTGATGGAGTTCGTTAATCGCTTCCGCGCCAAGAACACCAAAGCCACGCAGGCCCAGAGCAAGCTCAAGCAGATCGAGCGCATGGACAAGGTCGAAGCGCCGAAGGGCGACGAGCGCAAGCTGGATTTTCAGTTCCCGCAGCCGCAGCGCAGCGGGCACCGCGTTATCAAGCTGGAGGGCATCCACCACGCTTACGGCGAGAACGTGGTCTATCGCGGCATAGACTTCCAGGCGGAGCGCGGGCAGCGGGTGGTGCTGGTGGGGCCCAACGGCGCGGGCAAGTCCACGTTGCTGAAGATTCTGGCGGGCGTGGTCACCCCGCAGGCCGGCACGCGCACGCTGGGACACAACGCCAAAGCCGGCTATTACTCGCAATATCGGGTCGAGATGCTGCACCCGGAGCGCACCGTGCTGGAAGAGGCCTTCGACACGCCCCAGCGCCTCACGGAGCAATTCGTCCGCACCTTGCTCGGGTGCTTTCTGTTCAGCGGCGACGACGTGTTCAAGCGGGTCGAGGTGCTGAGCGGCGGCGAGAAGAGCCGGCTGGCGCTGGTCAAGCTGCTGCTGGACCCGCCCAACCTCCTGCTCATGGACGAGCCGACCACGCACCTGGACCTGTCGAGCGTGGACGCGCTGGCTTACGCGCTCGACCAGTTCAAGGGGACGCTCATTTTCATCAGCCACGACGTTTATTTCATTCGCGCGCTGGCCAACCACGTGGTCCATGTGAACGCCGGCCGGCTGACGCACTATCCGGGCGGTTACCAGTATTACCTCGACAAGACCAAGGCGGAATCGGCACGCGCCGGGCTCACGGCGACTGGCGGGAGGGCGAGCGTCCTCGCGAGCCCAAACAGTCAGGGCTCGCGGGGACGCTCGCCCTCCCCGATGTTGGACAAGAAGGAACAGAAGCGGCTGGAAGCCGAGCAGCGCCAGGCGCGCTCGCGCGAGCGCAAGGCCCAACGGGAACTGGTGGATCAGTTGGAGCAAGAGATTCACGAGCTGGAAGCGCGGCAGAAGGAACTCGTGGCCGAGTTGGAGCTGCCGGATACCTACGAGCAGCCCGGCCGCGCGATGGCTGTCAACCGTGAGTTGATGGACATTCAGCAACACCTGGCCGAACTGACCCCCGCATGGGAGCGGGAAGCCACCCGCTTGGCGGAACTGGAGTAAGAAACATCCAACACCCAACATCGAACCGTTGCCTTGGCGGGTCCCCTGGAGGTTGAGAGTTGGATGTTGGTTGTTGGATGTTTCACCCACCATCCCGCTTGACCTTTCCCCACCCAAGGCCTAGAACAGCGGCATGATTCGCATAGGGATTCACACCGACAATTATCGCCCCCTCAGCATTGGCTTTGAGGGCGCCTGCCAGAAGGTCGCCGCCACCGGTCTCAAGCACATCGAGTTCGCCGCCATGAATGGCCAGAACTTCATTGCCGCCTTGGGCTACGACCCGGGCGTTTCGCTCCAGTCCAATCCCCGCGCGCTGCTCCGCTTCCTGGACAAGCTCGGCCTGCGGGTTTCGCAGATTGACGGCGCCTACCCGATGATGGGGCCCAACGGCTCGGCCTTCGGGGTGCAATATGTGACCCAGAGCATTCGCTTCGCCGCCGAGCTCGGCTGCCCGATGGTGGATACCGTGGACGGCGCGTTCCTGATCCCGGGCTTCTCGCGCAAGGAAGTCTATCGCATCACCTGCGACAACTACCGGCAATGCCTCGCTTGGGCGGAGGACTACAAGGTCATCATCAACATCGAGCCCCACGGCCCTTATACCAACGACATTGACTTCATGCAGAGGCTGTTCAAGCATTTCGACTCCGAGTATCTGCGCTGCAACTTCGACACCGGTAACAGCTTCATTGCGGGCCACAACCCTCTGGACTACCTCAAGGCCCTCCGCAAATACGTCAGCCACTGCCATATCAAGGACGTCAGCCCGGCGCTGGCGGCGGCGGTGCGCGGCGAGGAAACCGGCATCGGCAGCTCTGAAGTTCCCGTCGGCGGCGGCGTTAACGCCGACAACATCCGCGCCTGCATGGCCTACCTGCACCAGCACCGCTGGGACGGCGTCGTCTCCCTCGAATGCCACGGCTCGGACGAGAACACGCGCCGGAGCGTGGAGTGGATGAGGGGGGTGGTGAAGAGCCTTCGCAAGAACGCGAAGCGCTGAGGTGCGGAGGGTGCTGCATGAGAAACCACCACCATCGCCACATCTCCCAGTTGGAGCGCGTCATCCGCTGTCGGCGCAATGCCGTGGTGGGAATCGCGTTCGGTCTGGCTGGCAGTAGCTTTGGCGTTTGCCTCGTGCTGTTCCCCAGCCTGATCTTCGCAGATCATGCGAATGAGGTAGTGCTTGGTATTCTGGTGTTTCTCTGCGGCTATGCTGCCACGCTGACCGGCTGCGGTTACTGGGCCAAGGCCAAGGGATGGAGCGAGGCAATTGTGTTGATTGGACTGATGCCGCTGGCGGTCTTTTTTATCCCCTTTGTGCGGCTCCTCGTGCTGGCGGCACCGGGCCTGCTTTCTGCCAGCATGGTGATGATGCCCTTGGTGCTGGTCGTTGTTGTAATGGTCTTGCCCGATAAGTCCGGCGTGTCGAGGAGGAGGCCTTCATGGGAACGAGAGCAAACAGATTCCTTAGGGTCCGTAACCGCGGGCGGAGCCAGCGCTGGGAACCGCCTCCAGGCAGGCGCGACGGCCGGGGTGAGGGGGAAGGCGGCGGACGACTGAATCGAACCGGTGTTGGTCCTCACTATTGATACCCTGCCCCACCCATTCTGCCCCTCCGTTAAGCGCCTCCAGGTGAGATCGGGTCAACGTTCGTGGAACGGGCATGGCACCGCACTATGACGCCCTTCATTGTTAGGTTCGACAATTCGCGCCTGGCTGCTAGAGTTGAGGCATGAGCTTGAGCTACGCGGATATTGTGGATGAGGCGTTGCGCTTGCCGCAGAAGGAGCAACTGCGATTGGCCCGCACACTTCTGGAGCATACTGAGGCCGAGGGCGATGCGGGCGTCGAGGCGGCCTGGGAGGCGGAGATCGCCCGGCGCGTCGAGCGCGTCAAGCAGGGCACGGCCAAGGGCCGGCCCGCCGCGGACGTCTTCCGTGACATCGAAGCGCGCCTCAAGTGAAGCCGCTTGCGATTGAGGAGGCGGCGGAACGCGAACTGGCCGGGTCAGTGGATTTCTATGAGGACCACAGCCCCGGCTTAGGCTGGGAGTTTGAACGCGCCGCGCGGGAGGCGGTCCGCAGGATCCAAGCTGATCCCGAACGCCATCCCCTGCAACAGGATGGCACGCGCCGCTGCGTGATGGCTCGCTTCCCGTTCACCATTCGCTACCTGGATTTGCCGAACTGTATTTGGATCGTCGCCTTCGCCCACACGAGCCGCAAACCAGGCTATTGGAAAGCGCGGCTGCGGTCGAGGCTATGAGTTCCCAGACGATGGATATGCGCTGCGGTGGAGGGAGTCGTGAAGGCGTTGAAGCGCGGAGCTTGATCGGCAACAGGGTCCGGCGGACTTGGGATTGGCGCGAATGATTCTGGCACACATGTCCAACTAGCCCCCGCAGATGTTGCGCTACGCTCTCTTGTGTCTGCTGCTGGCGTCGTTTCTCGCTGCGCTCTCATTCTTCGTCAGACTTCTATGCGCTCCGTTTTCCCCGAAGATTCTGGACCAGATGAAGAGACAGCGCATGCTGCATGTCCTCTGGGGTTGTTGGGCGCTGCTTACCGCATGGTTGCTCTACTCAGACCTCCATCCTTCAGCATGGCCTCCGGCTTGGTGGAAGCGTCACGCCCAGCGGCAGCAGGTCCTGGAGCGGGTTAACTCTGCGGGCGGATGGGCTGCCTTGAAACGGGACTGTGATGCCTTCGCGGATGCACACAGGGATGACCCCGATGAGTTCAGATGGTATCGCGGTTTCGACACCAATCCGCTTCCTCCGGCTATCGCTGCGTTGAAGCCGTGGAATGTCGAGTTCTACCCCAGCAATTTTCTGCGCGAGTTCAGGGGAGGCCACACACAATGGTGCGGCAGCAATGTGGTGGTCCGCCTGTCGCTCTTTGGAAGGAATTCAACCGGCAGACACGGCCAGCCTGCGCTTGGACTAGACGTAGTGTGCGAGCCTGGAGTTTCCAATTACAGCCCTGCGCGCCTGCGCTCCACCAGGCCGTTGAGGTATTGGCAGTATCGGAAGTTGGCCGACGGTGTTTATGAGTTTTATTGAGGTGTCCGGCAACAGCATCAAGCTGCGCTCGCCCCGGTGGCATACCAGTTCGCGGAGACAATCGGCACATCCTCCTCTCCCGGCCTTCCGGTCGCCCGGGCGCATTTCGGGCTGCTCCGTGGAATCCGCGTCTTGCATTGGCGGCGGGGCGGGCCACAATCAGGCATGACAAGCGGCGGGCGTGTTTCAATGGTCGGAGGAGCGGAGCACTGTTGATGGCTATACTTGGCGCAACTGCCTGGGATCTGGCTCACCACGTCTGGGAAATCACCCTGATTGGCGTGGACGTCCTGCTGGCGGTGGTGGCGTCTGGACACGCGGTGCTCTACAAGCGGGATTCGCGCTCCGCGATTGCGTGGGTGGGGTTTATCTGGCTGGTGCCGCTGGCGGGCGCGGCGCTTTACTTCATTCTGGGGATTAACCGGATTCGCCGCCAGGCCATCGGCTTGCGGCGCGACCTGGAACATTACCGCGCGCACGCGGCCCAGCCCCATTGCGCGCCCGAGGAGTTGCATCGGCACCTGCCCGGCCACACGGGGCACCTCATCATGCTGGCGCGGGTGGTGGGCGGCGTGGTCGAGCGGCCCTTGCTGCCGGGCAACCGGATTGAGCCGCTTATCAACGGCGACGAGGCTTTTCCCGCCATGCTGGAGGCCATTCGGGAGGCGCGGCAGACTGTCTCCTTTTGCAGCTACATCTTCGACCGCGACGACATTGGGCTGGCCTTGGCGCGGGCACTGGGCGAGGCCAAGCGGCGGGGTGTGGAGGTGCGCGTGCTGATTGACGCGGCGGGCACGCGCTATTCCTGGCCGAGCATCCTCGGCGCCCTGCGCCAGGAAGGTGTCCGCTACGCGCGCTTTCTTCCGTCCTTCGCGTTGGGGCACCTGATGGCCATGAACTTGCGCACGCACCGGAAGATTCTAGTAGCGGATGGGCGCGTGGGTTTCACCGGCGGCATCAACATCCGGGTGGGGCATTGCCTGGAGCGGCGGCCACGGCACCCGGTGCAGGATATCCATTTTCGCGTGCGGGGGCCGGTGGTCACGCAGTTGCAGGAAGTCTTTGCCGACGACTGGCAGTTCACGACCGGTGAATCGCTGCGCGGCGACGCGTGGTTTCCCAAGCCGGAGATGGTCGGCCAGGTGCTGGCGCGCGGTGTGCCGGACGGCCCGGACGAGGACTTCGAGAAGCTCCGCTGGGCTTTGCTGGGGGCGCTGGCGATTGCCCGCTATTCCATCCGGATCGTAACGCCCTATTTTCTGCCCGATCCCGCGCTGGTCTCCGCGCTGAACCTGGCGGCGAAGCGGGGTGTGCAGGTGGACATCGTACTGCCCGCGAAGAACAACCTGCCTCTGGTCGGCTGGGCGTCACGGGCCATGTGGTGGCAGGTGCTGGAACATGGCTGCCGCATCTGGCTCACGCCGCCGCCGTTCGATCACTCGAAGCTGATGCTTGTGGATGGCTGCTGGGTCCTGCTCGGCTCGGCCAACTGGGATCCGCGCAGCCTGCGGCTCAATTTTGAGCATAACCTTGAATGTTATGACATGGATCTTGCCCGCCAGCTCGAAAGCATGGTCACCGGCAAGCTCAAGACCGCGCACCTCGTGACGCTGCGTGAGGTGGACGCCCGACCGTTCCCCGTGCGCCTCGGCGACGGCATCGCGCGCCTGCTGACGCCGTATCTGTGATTCTACCTGGTGACGAGGTCGTCCGCGGTCCACATGACCCGGTCCGGGCCGGCGGAGCGGAGTTCCATTTCAGTGCCCGAGAGCTGGTGGAAAAAGAAAGGCGTGCCCCAGTAGTCCACGAGTTCACCCAGGGCGTTGATGCGCAGGCCGGATACCGCGCTGAGGAACTTCACCTGCCTGGGGTTTTCACCGTTCAAGGCTTTGGTGATTTCCAGGTTCGTGCCGACGGGGTTGCCGCCGAACCGGGAGCCGTATTGGCTGACGGCGTTGCGCAGGTTGCCCAGGACAGTGGCGGGCTCCATCGCCGGTGGCGTATCAGCCGAACCGAGCTGGAATGGCGTGTTCGGGGGCGGCGGCGTGGTCGGAAAAACAGAAGGGGAGGCCGTCGGGGAGGAGGCGGGCAAGGCCGGGTTATCTGCGGGGGTCGGCCCCAAGGGTGCCCCGGAGGCTGCGGGCGGCGGCGAGGCCGGGACGGGGCTTGTGGATGCGGCACGGTCCCGTGCTGTCTGCGGTCCTCCGCGCAAAAGCAGAAAGCAGAGGGCCGCCCCGATGGCGGCGCAGATAGCTAGGATGGTCAGCGGCCTGGTCAAATGAAGCCGAGGTTGGCGGAGGCAAACCGTCCGAGGTTCGGGAAGACAGTCGTGAGGTTGCTGTTGTCCACGCCGAACCAAGTGGCCAGTGTGGCGAAGTATTGGTCGCAGGCGGTGGTTGGAATCCAGCGCCCGGTGCTGGTGTCGTCCGGGCCATTGACGGTGAGGGTGGGGAAAGTGCCGTAGGTCTTCCGGCCCTGGACCGCGCCGCCCAGGATCAAGTGATGGCTGCCCCAACCGTGGTCGCTGCCCTGGCCGTTGCCCGGGAAGGTGCGGCCAAAGTCGCTGCAGGTAAAGGCGGTCACGCGTTGGGCAAAGGTGGAGTCTCCGTGCAGGGTGCCAATCTGGTCCATGGCGCTTTGGAAGGCATTCAGGCACTGGCTCAGTTCGGCCAGCAGATTGGCATGGGAGCCGTTGAGGACGGAGCCGCCGGCGGGCTGATCGGTTTGGCCGCTGTGAAGGTCAAAGCCGCCGACTTGGCAGAAGAAGATCTGCCGTTTCATGCCGAAGCCGCCGTTGTCGGCGGTGCGATGGCCGGCTTCGATGAGCCGGGCGATCATCTTGAGCTGCGGCCCAAGCGAGGAGTTGAACTTGACGCTGCTGGTGGGCGTGATGACCTGGAAGGGGCTCGAACCGGGGAACGGGGTGGCCCAGAACTGCTGAGTGCCGGAAGGATCCGCGGTTGCCGCGATCGCGCTGTTCAAGAGCGAGCCGGTGCTGATTGCATGGCTGGCGACGCTGGCATAAGTCTGGGCCTGCAAATTGGGGTACGACAGGCCGAGAATGTTGGTCAGCGCGGTTAGCCGTGCCCCTGTGACCCCTTGCAGGGAAATGGCGCCGGAAGTGGAGACAGAATACTGCGACACCACATTGCCGACCTCGAAGGTGTTCGCGCCCGCCAGAGTCACGGATAGGGAGACCGGCGTGCCGGGTTGAACGGCGTCGAGCAAATCCGCGCAGCGCCCGCCCCAGCCGGTGAGCGCGGGCTGGTCGGGGATGGACGTTTGCCACTGAGTGACCTGGTCGGCGTGCGAGAAGAGCTGGGCGGGTCTTTTCGCGGGGCTGGAGAGGTATAGCGCCCGGGTGAGGGGATAGACGAGCGTGCCGGTATTGAAGAGGATGGCGAGCTTGCCCTGACCGAAGAGGGTTCGGAGCTGGCTGCAGCAAGGATGCAGGCCGTAGTTGTGGCCGTCGAAATTCAGCGGAGTGTAATCAACGGCGGGCGAGACGGTGTCATCCAAGGCTAGCTTCAGGATGTTGGCTTGGGGAATGGCAAGGACCGGGGTGCGGATGGCGGCGTAGTTGTTGTACTCGGAGGGAATAGTGGGGATGACCAGGTTGTTCGAGTCGTTGCCGCCGGCCAGGAAGATGCAAACCAGGGCCTTGTAGTCGGTGATGTTGGATTGGGCCACGGCGGCGTTCATGAACCGTAGGTCGCGAACGGCGGAAGTCAGGGCGGCGGTGCCAACGGCAGCACACGCAGCCTGCCGAATGAACTGCCGGCGGTTCAGGGCGGAGGCGAGGTTTCTTTCCATAAGCAGCTATTTCTGGATGGTGAAGTCGGGAGAGTTAATGATGAGGTGGACGACTGCCCGGACGCGATCCCGCATCTGGGCATAGGTCGGAGTCGGAGTGGTGTAGCCAAGCGTGGTCGTGTAATTGATAATCTCCGTTCTGGCGGAGGCGCTCAGCTGGCCGCCGCAGAGCAAGGAGTTCAGCGAGTCCACCAGCCCCGGAATGCCCGTGTTGGAGGTGGTGGCGGGCGTCATCCAGGGACTCAGATCAATCACGATGGCGCCGCCGCCGTTGTTGAAGCTGCTGATGCCGTTGGTATTATTGTTATTCACCAGCACGCCACCCTGGAGGAAATTCATCTGCCAGGAAACTGTCGTGTCCGAAGTCAGTTGGAATTCGGGTGTGGTCAAGCCCGCGGTGGTCAATGCGCCCGGGAACTTGTAGTCCGGGAAGAAGAAGTTGAAGACAGTGGGCGAACTCAAGGGCGTCTGTGCCAGGGCCATGCTCGTGCCGGTATCAGTCGAGTTGAGAATCCAGGTGCCCCACTGGACCAGGACGTTGCCGGACCGGGGAATGGGCGGAGCGATGAGCGGGAAGACGGTTGCGCTGCTTTGGGTTTGGTTGGCGTTGCTGAGCACGAGAGTGGTGAAATGGGTCGCGTCAGGCACACTCAGCACCTGGTACTGGCCGTCCGCCGGGTTGCCGGCGGCAGTGAAGTTGAGGTAGATGTTGTCTCCGGGACTCAGGCCGTGCGCCAGGGAGGTGCTGTAAGTCAGATTGGTCTTGCTCGAGACTACAAAGCCGCCCCCCGTCAACTTGGGCATCACGCAGGCACCGGTCCTCGAGGTGGTATCCGCGGTTAGGACGGCGAAGTTGCTGGTGTTGGTGCTGGAGACGACCTGGTAGATTCCGCTGGCGGCCCCGCCACTGACAAACTGGAGATAGACCGGCTGGCCGAGCGTGACCGCATGGCTGCTGATGGTGACGAAAACAACGTTGGTGGTAACGAGGCTCGCGGTGAGGGCATTGGAGATGGTCGTGTTGGGGACTTGCGCATATGTCCCGCTCGCCATGCCGGGGGCCGTGCATGTAAACGTGGTTAGGCTGGTGACGGTTGCGGTATAGCCCTGCGGAGGCGGGGGCGCCTTGCCGGAGGTGTCCGTCCACGCCAGGGAGACGATGTCGCTGTTGTTGAGGCGGTGGGTGTTGGTGGTGGTGACGGTGATCGTCTGATTGGTGGTCTGGCTGTAGGTGCCGCCCAGCGGGGCGGGAGCCGGAAAGGCTCGTGCGGTGGCGGTGACGCGCAGCAGGGGCTCGCGCTGCTTGCCGAAGCTGGTGGCGGCCAGAGCAACGGGGCTGCGGGCCTCGTAATCGAGCAGGATGGCCTTGATGACCGCCTGCAGATCGCCGCGGACCCCGGCGCCGTTGTTATTAAACGCTTGGACGACCCGATACAGATACCCGGGGCTGGGGCTGCTGGTCACCAGCCGTTGGATAAGCTGGCGGCAAATGAAGGGGCCGACGTTCTGGTTGTTGAAGATCGAGTCCAGGGCTAGTTCGAGGTCCTGGGAACAGTAACTGTCGAAGTTTGTGCTGGACGAGTCCGCCTGGCTGCCCCATGCCTGCGGCAGCACGACGTTGTCCAGCATCAATTTAGTGTTTAGATCATGGTGGGTTGGCACCAGCACCATCGGGTTGGTGTAGTTCGCGCCGGGGCTGAAGCCGGTGGGCAGGCGGCCGTTGGCCTGGTTGGTCTGGTAATAATTCCAGCCCGTAAACGTCGCGGCGAAACCCAGAATGACGTTCTGGTCGTAGGTGGGCACGAGATTCCCCGTCGAATCCATCACCAGCGAGCCGTCGGGCCAGAGGCGGTTCAGGCCGATGGAGAACAACTGCAGGATTTCCCGCGCGTAATTCTCATTGGCATGGGTGCCATTGAGGAGGCTGCCTTTGTCGTTGCCTTGCATGTTCAGGTAGAGGCCCATTGCCGGGGTCAGAGTGACGGCTTTGAGCAGCCCGCGGAAGTTGCCGAAGGCATTGTCCAGCAAGGTGTCGTAGTAAGAGGTCAGGGCCAGCCCATTGTCCTGCAGCACGCCGGCTTCAGAGACCACCATGATTTCGCTCAGGGCAAAGGCGATGCGCTGCCGCAGTTGGTCGGGGGCGGTGATGGAGAGCCGCCACCAGTCGTTAAAGACGGTGTTGCCCGGATAAGGTGATGTCGGGTCAGAACTTTTGTTGGCCAGGATGAGTGGGAGATGGCGTGTAGCCGGCAGGCTGAACTGGCCCAGAAGCCAGTTCGTGTAGCCGATGGACTGCACAGTGGCGACGTCGTTGGAACTGGGCCCGAAGGTGGCCTGAATGAGGAAACGCGCCGCCGCACTGGCGCTGGCGTGGTCATCGGCCCAGGCCGGAGGTGCCGCCGGGGGGGTGAACGAGCCGGAGCCCTCGGCTCGTGAAAAGTGGCCAATGAGCTCGCCGTCTGGATAATTGCCGCTGAGAATGGTGATGTAAGCCTTGCCCTGGTTAAGGAGCTGAATCACGTCCGACGAGGAGAGGCTGCCCACGGAGCGGATGTTCCAGAGGTAGCTTCCGTTAGGCTGGGGGGAGGCGGCCGAAATGTCATAGAGAATGAGGCTCGGGCTGCCCAGGTAGGGATCGTTGTCAATATGCTCGCCCGTGACCGTGGAGGACAGGCCGCTAAATGAGAAGTTGAGGACGGCCTTGGAATTGTCTGCGCTGAGCCGCAGGGTGGCGGAGCCGAAACACGTGTTGGTTACGCCGGTGACGGGGAGCATATTGGCAACGTAAAGGGTGCCGGGCGCGACTGAGGGCGGCGGCGGATAGTAGGGAGAGAGAACATAGCCCGGCACAACCCCGCTGGGGGTGTTGTTGGTGCCTGTAGAATCCTGGAGCCAGCCGACTGACCAGTTGTCCCCCGCGCCCACGCCGGCCTTGTGCAGGATTTCAAGGTAGTAGCGTTGCCCGGCCACGAGGGCGAGCCAGCTGGATTTCTGGTCTGGCTGCAGGTTCCATTGGCGCGGGGCAGAACCATTGGGGGAAACAAAAGCACGGCGGACCTTGTTGGCCGGTTCACTGTCGTTCGAGAGCCACAGCTCGGCTGAGTCGCTCGCGGCGATCCAGAAATAGTAGTTCCCGGTCGTCGGCGCGGTCAGGTAGCCGCGAATGCGCTCACCGTAATCATCGCCGTGATCGGTGATGCCTTCCAGGTTGCCCAGGGCTGCGCTGCTGCTGGCGGCTGTGCCAACCGGAATATCGGCGATGTCGACCCCGGGCGCATTTGTCCAGACTTCCCGGATCACAGAGCTGCCGGTATCAAAGATCGTGACCACCAGCGCCGACCCGGCGGCGCCGACGGAATTGCTTGCGGTAAGCATGACCTGGAAATCACCCGCCAGCGTGGGAGTGCCGCTGAGCAAGCCGCTCGTGGGGTTAAACGTCAGCCCTGGGGGCAAAGGAGCGGCGCTGTACTGCATCGCGGAGTTGGCGCCGACCACGGAAAAACTGAAGGGCTGGTGGATGAATCCGACCGCGGTGAGGGGACTGATGACCGTTGTTGCGGATTGCGTGACGTTGGTCGGGTAGAGCCGGCTGGTGGGGATGACCTGCTTGGACTGGTTGGGGCTGTACCAGGAAAGATGCGTCGCCGCGGCAGTGGGGGTTCCGTCGGCATGGTAATATTCCATTTTGAGATTGTAGCGCACGCCCCCTTGCAGGTTGATTGTGCCGGTGATGTCCGAGGCAGACTTGTTTGTCCAGGCGTTGATAATGAGTTGGTCGTTCACCCAGAGTCTTACCCCGTCGTCGGTGTTGGCCACGAAGTAGTAAGTCTCGGAATACTGCGGCTGCACCTGGCCCAGCCAGCGGATGCAGTAGTAACCGGTATTGGTAAAGGGCAGGGTGGTGCTCCAGGTGAAATCAATGTTGGTGTCCACGCGCGTGAGCCTGAGGTTGGCGGAATTGAAGTTGGTGCTGCTGGAGTAGGTCGAGCTGGCGTTGGTGTAATAGTAGCCGGTGAGGCCAGTGCCGGCGGGTGTTTGCGAGGGGTAGATGGTAATACTGGCATTGCTGAAGACGCTGACGGTGTAGCCGGTGCCCGGCAGCACGTTGAGCGTCGCCACCACCGGCGCCAGCAGGTTCGTGTTGGCGAGCGGCGTCAGCGTGATCGCTTTCGAACTCGTTCCGACCGGCAGGGTGACCGACCGCGCCAAAGCCTGGTGGTCCACCCCTTCCGTGGCGCAGCCAACTCCCGGACCGCCCAAGCCAAGGTTGACCGTTACTGTGTTCAGCGGGAAGCCTCCGCGCGTGACTGTGAACTGGCCGAAGTTGGCCGGGTTTTGGCCCGAGTCGGGCTGGCTGGCGGTCGGGTCGGTGGCGGCAATGGCCACCACATTCTGCGATGCGAGTTTGCTGGTGGCGTAGGCGTAATCGCCCATCGGCTGGCCGCTGCCGTCCAGTTGGCTGTTGCTTGCCGCCTTGGTCGGATCGAGGCCGAGTCTGTATTCCTCCCAATCATTCACCCCGTCGCCGTCCGTGTCCACGTCCGCAATCGCCACCCGGAAGAACTTGCGCGCCTGGCTCGCGGACGCGGCAAGTGTGACGACGGTGCCCGTTCGCACCACCAGGGTCATATCGTTTGTCCAGTCGGAAGGCGCGCCGTTGGTCAACCCCGGCACACTCTGCAACCCATACTGTTTGCCGAGGGCACAAGGCAGACTAACGGTGAAGTTGGTTTCCGAACGGCTTATGAGGGCGATTCTCGGCGCGGAGTTCAAGTCCAAGGGATTTGTTCCTGAGAGGCTCTCCAGGCCGTTGGACACACCGTCGTTGTCCGCATCGCCGTTATAGGTCAGCGCGGTGGTGCCGTAAATCAACTCCCAGATGTCGCTCATCCCGTTGCTGTTGAGGTCAATCTTCTGGGCGTGGAGGGGGGCGGTGGCCAGAACCGCGCCCAGCAGCGCGGCGAGGCGCCAGGCATTATGAAGTGGGTGCTTTAGACAAGGGCGCATAGAGAAAACCTTAAGCGTCGGAGGAAGGACTCTTTATAGGCAGTTGACTGCGAGGCTCGGCGGGGTTTGGTTTGTCGGGCTGCTGGAACGTATTCCAGAGAATACCCGTGGCAACACAGACAAAACGTTAATTGGCGCATCGCGCGTTGTGTTCAGGGCGATACCAGATTAACCGTGCATCATGTTCCCCCTCCTGTCAAACGGCAGAGTCCAACCTCGCGGAAAGTGGCGCCGGCGAGATTGGCCCAATCCGAACGGCAAGGTCGAAGATGTGGTTGCTTCCCGCAGCACAGCGCAGGCTTGTTGTTATGGCCTTTCACTTCGCCGGCTCCCGAACCTTCTGGCGTGCTGATGATGTTGGCGGGAATGGCTGCCTTCGCCAGCTTTCGATCCTCGCGCTGGCTTGGCGGCAAGCGAGCAGCTCAGGATCCGATTACAGCGCCCCAGGTCGGCCAGTGATCCTAATTGTGACCCGGCAGGGGGTGCTGTAGGGAAGGAACACAAGCCCGCCGTCAAACGAGACCCACAGGTCTGCGGTCGCTCTGAAAGAACAGACCGCATTTTCCCCCGGGGCGGGAGGCGGGCAAGTGCCGTCGAAGGTGTGAATGGTGAGGTCTTTGATGATGGCGCCTTGGGGATAGAGTTCGGGCCACTCGGGCGGGGAGATGTATTGCCCGGCGAGCGGCGGCAGCAGTTCGTCAGGGAATTGATTGAGCGGTATGCCGCCTACCAGGATCAGGGGGATGGAACCGTTGGTGGCGGGGAGCCATTTCAGCCCGTTGTCCAGGCTCAATTCCGTGAATACGTCAAAGAAGCTGCTGATGGCAAACAGGTTGCTGGGCTGGGGCTCAATGCGGGTGATGCCGAGAGAGGCCAGCTTTGGGCTTTCACGAATCATCATGCCCGGCTGCGGGCCTCCAACAACATCCAGTTGCTCCAGCTCGGCGTCGTACATCTGGAAATCCGGCGGATTGGTAGGTGTGCCCAGGCGGTAGTAGCTTTCGGTATTGGTTGCGCCGAGGTCGGTGAACTGGAACAGGCCGTTGGTGTCGGCGGTGTTGGTGGCCAGCGTCTGCCAGAACAGCGGGAAAGCAAAGTTGGAAGCTGCCTGCACCTGGTAGGTCCAGCCGGGAATGCCGGCAACGGTCAATGTGACCGCCCCGCCGCCCTGATTGGTGACGCCGACGATGCGGCTGGCCAGGTCACCGACACTCAGCACGGTGAGGTGGATCGGCACGGTGACATTCGTGTAGGGATCGGCCAGGGTGTAAGTGAGCAGGTCCGGGCCGGCATAGTCCGGCTTGGGCAGGTAGGCCAGTTTGATAGTCCCCAGCATCGCCGCCGTGCCGCCATTGGTGCTCAAGGCGCTAACCTTGATCAGGTTCAATGGGTCGCCGTCCGGATCATGATCGCCGGCGAGCAACGCGTCGGCCAGCAAACTGAGCGTCTCGTCTTCCATGACGTAGGCTATGTGGTAACCCGCGACCGGCGGGGTGTTTACCAATTGCACCACGCTGCCGGTGCTGCCAAGGAACAGGCCCTGCCCGGGATACGCAGCGCGGACCGGGGTAAAGCCGTGCGGCAGCGCGGAGATGTCCAAGGTGGCCACGCCGTTGACCAGCGGCACGGGCGGGGCCAGAGGGACGCCATTGGTCTCAAAGGTGACGCTGCCAACGGGCACATTCGTGGCCGGGGCCACAGGGTTGACTGTGGCCGTGAGAGTTACGTTAGTGCCTGGCAAAGAAGGGTTGGGCGCGGAAGCTGCCAGCGTGGTGGTGGCAATGGGGGCCACAATGATCAGATTGATCTGGTTGGTCACACTCTCGTCAATCCACACCATACTGCCGGGCACCGGGCCGCCGCTCAGGAAGGCCGGGGCCGGGTTGAAGGAACCGGTCTTGGAGCCCGCGTAATTGAATAGCCGATAAGTGCCCCCGCCCAACGGGTCCGATCCCAGAACGGTGATGGCGATCACATTGCCGACCAGCGTCAGGTTGCCACCAACGACGATCAGGTCGTTAGTGCCGCCACCGATGGCCACAGAGTTGGTCAACTCGAACAAGTTGGTTACGCCTTTGGCCTGGGTCAGATTGTTAAGGAAGGTGAGGGTGCCGGGGCTGGCGCCCGGCTCAAGCCGACCGAGCCCCTGCGCGATAACATCACCATTCACGATCCCACCACCTTTGAGCGTCTGCGAGGTCGTGGCACCCAGGATGAAGCCGCCGGCGAGGGCGGAGACGTCGAGGCTTGCGCCTGCGACGACATCAATGACCGGAGTGTTGGGAATCGTCGCCAGGCTGATGAGGGCCAGCGTCCCCTCATTCACCAGCGTAGCCCCGCTGTAGGTATAGGGAGTTGTTCCGGCGAGAGCCAGGCGGCCACTGCCGGCCTTGGTGAGACTGAAGCCGCCGCCGATGGCGCCATTTAGGGTCAGGCTGAGGGAAGCCGCCACGCCGATGGTGCTGTCAGCGGCGAGGGTGATCGGGCCGGCGAAGGTATTGCTGCCGCTGACGGCGTAGAGCGCCCCGCTGCCCCCGCCGCCGCCGCCGGAAATGGTGAGCGGTTCGGCGCTGGCATAGTTGACACCACCCTGGAAGCCGAGGGCAGCGCCGTTGCTGACCACCGTGCCGCTGCCGGTGGCCCCCAGGGCGTTGTTGGCCGCGACAATCAGCGCGCCGCCTTTGACAATGGTAAGACCGCTGTAATTGTTGAGCGCGGCGAGGGTGGCAGTGCCGCTGTTGGCCTTGGTAAAGGCGCCGCTGCCGCCAATGCTGCCGCCCGAAAAGCTGTAAGCGGTGGAGGTATTGCTGACGGTCACCGAGCCGGGTGAAACCCCGCCGCCGGCCAAAGCGATGCCTGGGTTGCTGGCGCCGTCGGCAAAAGTGACAAAGTCGCCGTTGCCATAAGTGCCAGCGTAGCTGCCGACGTTCCAGTTGGGGGTGGCGGCATCCCAAGTGCCGTTGGCGTAGCCGCCCCAACGGATCTGCGCGCCCGCGTAGCTCAGGGTCAGCTTGGGACGGTGGGCCGCCAACACCCCTTCGCGGGAGGTGAATTCGCCGTACACGATGTTGCCATCACCCTCCCACCAGCTCGAGAACAACAGGAAGCCGTTGTTGGGCTGGCCGCCGTACCACTGCTGGACGCTGGGCTGCACATTGAACGGCACCCAATTGAGGGGCGGAATGGCATTGGTTTTCTGCACAGGGTTGCCGTCAGTCTTCTTGACGTAGTTTTCCCCGTTGCCATCGTCCACCTTGTTGTTCCATGGGCCAATGGCGGGGTCGCTGCCGTAACCCCACTTGTTGGGATCCACTTCCGCCTGCCCGAAGTAGAGCCAATTGACCCCCTCGCCGCTCTGCCCGATGCGATTGTTCTCATACCACACGTTGGTGGGACCGACCCGATACGGCTTGATGCCCATCGCGTTGTTGTCGGCAAAGCTGTGCGCCGTCTCATAGTAGATGTCCAGTTCCGCGCCCGCCAGCGAACTGAAGGTCAGGCCCGGCAGGATAAACTTCATGATGGCGCAGTCCTCGATGAACCCGCCCCCACTCGTTGACACGTCCGCCTTGACTTGGAGGTTCGTGTCGGCGCCGCAGTTATCGTGTCGCGCGCCTTCATTGCACCAGGCATCAGTTGTGCCCGAATAGCCGTTGAGGCCCTGTTGTAACGCCACCGTTGCCGCCGGCAATGAGGCGGCCGAACCGAGGATAAGCAGGATTACGGCTGCGCCGATCGAAAGCGGCATCCTCCATGAGGTTACCGCGCCAGTTGTCGAAATGACCTGATGGTTGGATTTCACGGTCTTCATACACTCATCGTCTCCTTTGCTGAATGGAACACTCCGCCCGCCACCAAGACGCGATCAGGGTGCACTCCTTCCCTGGCCAGCCCAGCCCGGTCGTGAATTGACGTTCTCATTTCGCAGGCGTCCGCCCGGAACAAACCAGCACCCGCTGGGTACAACTCACTGCAAACCGCTGGGATTAGTTTGAAGCGCCTCACGGACGCTTCGTCAAGCCCTTTCTCGCCCCCCCGGGTCGACTCCGGGCCGGGCCGACTGGAATATGGGCGTTTGTTACAGGCCGAGATGCGCGCCGCCCCCCTTGAGGGCCGTGGCCCGCTTGCAGCCCGGATGGTGCAAAAGCCCAGTAACATCCCGATCCGGGGCATATGCCGCTCCGCCCTGGCCTACCTCACCGTCACCTCACCGTATCCTCACCGTAGTACCTCTAATAACTTATTAGAGGTACTACGGTGAGGATACGGTGAGGTGACGGTGAGGAGACGGAGGGGGGCTGGCGCAGGGATGGGTTCAGGCAAAGGATTTCCCGAACCGGGGGGGGGCGGGTTGCGCCGCGCACGACCGGCGCATCCCGCTTTATTGCAGAAATGGGAGATGCGCCCTTCGGGCACCATTTGGGCGTCGCGCCCACTACCCACCACCGCCTGGCAGGACGCCCGCCTCTCCACGTCTCCACATGACCCCCGCGTGAAACTGGCACCGCCGGTTGTCGTGCGGAATGATCGCGTAGTGGCGTTCTTAGGGTGAAATGTAGGGCGCTACTACCCGATAGAACCTCTGGCTGACGACCGCACTACTGTTGGTTTCCCAGTACTGGTGCGCCGGGCCGATGATTTCCGGACCGAGGTTGATCCAGAAGGCATTGGAAGCGTAGTTGGTTCCCAGATCCGGGGCATAGCGGACCTGGTAGTGAACATCGGTTTCGTAGGTCCAGGCGAGACTCACCGCCTGGGTGCCGGCAATCAGGTTCGTCACCACGATATTGGTGATCACGATATTCGTGAGCGGCCGGCGCTGGTAATTGGTGACGGCATAATCCTCGACCTCGCCGTCGGCAGCGGCACCCGCAGGCAGCAGGCCGCCGGCACTGCTGAGGCGGAACCGGGCGAAGGTCGGGCCGAGCACGGCATTGGTGGGCACTGGGAAGCTCAAGGTGTTATTCCCCGACAGGAGAGTGAAGTTATTGAAGATCTTTTCGCCGGGTTCCCAACTGCCGTTGCGGTTGAAATCCACCCAGGCATCCAACTGGCCGTTGCCTGAGCCCGGCGACGTTAGCCACACGTTTACCCAGGCCTGCGTGCCGGCGATCAGGCGCGAGATGAAGGCTACCCCGTCCTCGTCATCGGGGAGGAAGGGAGGGTTGAAGTCGTCGCCGGTGGCGTCCCCTGTGGGCTGCCCATCCGGTTCGGCGTCCAGGTTGGCGCCGAGGCAGAAGCCGGGCCAGACGAAGTGCCGCGCGCCGGTGTTGGCCAGTAGCGTCGGGTACGTCTTGGGCGCGTCGGAGAAGTCCTGGTCTTCAGGGGCGCGGGTGGTGAGGTAGAAGGCCATGTCCCAGGAATTGGTCCAGTCGGGCCAGAAGATCGGTTGGCCGGACACGTAAGGCAAGCCAGGCAATGGCGCGGTGGGATCATAGATTCTGACAGCGTCGTCCGGGGCCGGGGAGTCAAGGTCTCGCGGGCGCGTCTTCCAGCCCCAGGGATACTCCGGATACGAGAGTTGGTAACTGGCGGCAATGCTGACCCAGAAGATATTGGACGAGAGACCGGGCTCGCCAAACAGTTCCTGGCGGAACCATTCGTTGGTGGCGAATTCCTGATGGAACAGGAAGCAGGCTTCCGGCGCGGCATTGGTGTCGCGCGGATCAATGTCCCACCCCACAAACTCGTAGGTGTAGTTGGTGCAAGGGACCATCCACACGCATTTGTTCGGGTGGCTGAAGGAACCCACCTGGCCGGGGACGGCGGGGGTGTCCGTCCAGAAGGTAATACGGAATTCCGCGGGCAACTGCGGCGGCCAAGGTTGAGCCCAGTTCAGGAATGATCCCCACCAGTGGATGTCGGTCACCGGGTTGGCGTTGGTGCACACCCAGTCGTCGGCGACAATCTGCTCTTCGCCGTACCAGGAAAGTTCATCCCAGCCGTTAATGCCCTTGGTGTAAACCACTGGCGGCTGCGACCACTTCAGCTCATAGAGGTGCTCTTCGGTGGTCCCGGCGTTGAGCCGGAAGGCCATATCCACGGTTGTGTCATGCCGCGGGTGCTGTGGCGGGTAGACTAGCCGTTGCCAAATGCCGTTGTAAACCTCCTGAGCGTTGACCCACACGGCGTCATCATTCCAGTTGGTCGGGCAGGTTTTCCAGCCCCAGACCGGATACGGCGGGGCGAAGAGACCCATGACTTGCGCCTGCACATCGAGCCAATAGACTTTAGGCGACTGAGGCGTTCCTTCCTGCTCGAAGGCGGCATACGCCGGAAGATTGAAGTCGTATTGGAAACACATGTGGTCGCCGGGGAACACGGCGATGCCTGGAGGGGTGAAGAACCATTCATTGATGCCCAACGCATACGGGATGACCGCATACTGGCCGGGACCGAATGATGTCATCCAGCGCAGCGCGCCCGGCATGCTGTAGCCGGTGGGGCTTTG
Source organism: uncultured Verrucomicrobiota bacterium (assembly GCA_964507045.1). Taxonomy (GTDB): domain Bacteria; phylum Verrucomicrobiota; class Verrucomicrobiia; order Limisphaerales; family UBA8199; genus UBA8199. The sequence continues at coordinate 92,972 of CAZDOO010000008.1, forward strand.
GTTGGCGGGAATATCGTCGTGGATGCTCAGCGTGAAGATGACATTCTGCCAGTCGAAGTCATTGGTCCAGGAGCCCCAAAGGGTGATGTTGGTAATGGGCCCGGGGCTGGTGCAGAGGAAATCGTCGGCCAGCAAGTAAGGCGGCGGCTGCGGCAGGACGTTGGGTAGGTAGGTGGCGTTTACGTCCATGCCTTGGGGGGTGAGGTCGGGCACCTGCTCCCACTTGGTGCCGGTGGTGACGTTGAACTGCTCGGAGATCAGCTCGAAGGCCAGATCCCAGGAGTTGGCTGGATCGGGCCAGAACAATTCATAACCCGCGGTATAGACCATTCCCGGCAGGATCGTTGAGGCCAGTGGTTGGGTGATGACGACCGCATCGTCCGGCGCGGGCGAAGCGAGGTCGCGGGGGCGGGTCTTCCAACCCCAGGGCCACGGTCCGGCCGTGCCCTGCCAATACTCCGCGGCGATGCTGATCCAGTAAACGGTTCCGGGCGGACTTGCCTGGATGAAATACTCGGTGGTCGGCAGGGTTTGCTCGTAGAGGAAACAGGCTTCGACCCGGTTTGTGTTCGGTCCCGCCAGGAGCATATGGCGCGGGTCAATATCCCAGCCCACAAACTGCGGCGGCGCGAGACTCGTGTTAACGCGCGTCTGCCAGATCGCAGTGTCAGGGTGGCTGAAGTTGGTGGCGCTGGCGGGCTTGTCGGTCCAGATGGTGATTTGGAAGGAGTTGGGCAGATAAGGCGGCGGCGTGTTAGAGACCCAGTTGGCGAATGAGCCCCACCAACGAATCTTGGTGATGGGATTGGTGCTCATGCAGACCCAGTCGTCAGCGGCAGCCCGGTTGTAAGGCTGGTTGGTGATCGAGAGTTCATTCCAGCCATCGAACACATTGTTACGGCTGCTGCCGGTGACCGGTAGTTGCTCCCACTTGATGGGGCTTTCCTTGAGCGCCGCCGCGCCAAAGGTGTGAACGTCAGGTGTGACACAGTCCACCTCAACAGTATGCGTTGTATTGGCCAAGCCCCGCACGATGATCAGGACCGTTCCCCCAACCACCGGGCTGCTCATGTTGAGGCTGGCAACCAGCGCCCCGTCAACGCGCACGTCGGCGGTGCCATCGTTCTGGTCCCCGGTCATGTGGATGGAGACGATGTCGCTGGGCACCAGCGTGGTCGCCCAGATATACTGTCCCGCCTGACGCATCCAGACTTCGCTGGCGTTGCCGTCAATGGTGCCTCCTCCCGTGTAGGCGCTCCAATCGTCATACATCAGGGGCACTAACGGGTTATAGTCCGCATCGCGCCAGTCCAGCACGGCGTGGCCCAGAACGGTCTCCGTCCCGGCGAGTGGATTCTCGAATTCTAACTGCGCGGAAGGCAGCCCCAAGTAGATAGCGGCGTTCGACGCTTTCAACAGAACGGTCGCGCCCTGGACGGCGTTAGTTGCAAGCAAGGCGGCAGCCAGGACGACTGCGCTGATGAGCCTTGGGGCCATGTTGGTTCGCCGGGAAACGGACACGTTTGAAACGGTGGTTGCTGATATCATTTGCATAATCCGATTGCTCCTCAGGTTTGGTGGTTGCATGGAAGGTTCCCTCTCCGCTCGGGGGGATTGCTGCCCCTGCGGGCTGCCACATTCCGCAATGTGCGCTGCTGCCGTCAAGAGACCTTTCCGGCCTGACGTTTTGTGCCGAGCACCGCGACCGCCGCCAGGCAAGCGGCCCGGCACTCCATCCCGCGGCACGTATTCTAAGACTTCCCCGGAAAGCAGGGTATCCGGTGTTTGGCTGATTGTATCTCGGCAAAAGGCTGAGGTGGGGTCAGGCAGATATCCCTCGCCTGACACGGACACTTCGCAGCCCAACGCCCATTGCTCTTCGCGGATGCCCGGCTAACGCCGGTGTTGGTGAGCATTGGCGTTTCTGCCGGCAGGCACGCGGGTTCGCGGGCGCTGTTCCTGCCCGGGGGCCGAATTCAGCGGGCTGGGCACGAGCCGCAGAACAGGTCGGCGTGGGCGATTTTGGTTATGCGCTTTAGACAGGCAAGCACCGGAGAGTCACTATCGGGACGGTTTGGTTCGGGATCCAGCAGAGCGGCGAGTGCGTAGGGCCGATCCGCTTTGAGGACCAGCCAGCGGGTCAGGCAGCTGCTGGCCGCGGCCGGCAATTCATGGTGGTCATGGAGGGACAAGATAATCACATCTGCAGCGGCGGCTTCGATCGCGGCTTGCTCCACCAGCAAGGGCTCGTCCAGCAGGTCAAGCCGCCAGACCCGGGCACGGAATTTTGCCCCGCTCCCGAGCCGCCTGGACAACCGGTCGAGTGACTGCGTGGCCCGGAGAGCCGTGCCGAGATCTTCATAAAGCAGCAGGACGTCCAGCACCGCATTGACCGGAGCCTGGCCTGGCTCGACGCTTACTTGCACCGCTTCGGCCGACATAGGACGCCAATTTACCCGGGCGGCAGGAAAGCAGGTATCCGGCGCCGGGCTGATCTTGACTCAGCCAAAAGCTGAGGCGGGGTCAGACCAGTTGCTGGGTTGCGGCCCAGCGCACCGCCTCTCGGATTAGCTCCGGTCCAGTTCGCAGCTTCAACTTTTGCCGGATGTGCTGGCGATGCGTGTCAACCGTCTTGACGCTCAAGTTCAGTCGCTGGCCAATTTGCCGGCCCGACAGTCCCTGACCAAGCAGCTGGAAGATTTCGAACTCGCGGTCGCTGAGCACGCCTGGCGTCGATTCCCGGGCGCTGGCATGGAGCCGGGTCAGACCGTCCAGCAGAACCGCCGATATGCTTGGGCTCACGTAGACCTGGCCCTGGAGCACCTGGCGAATCGCCTGCAATAGTTTCTCCCCCCCTTCGTTCTTCATGAGGTAGCCGCGTCCGCCGGCGCGCAGCACGCGCTCAGCGTAGACATTCTCGTCGTGCATGGACATCACTAGCACGGGCACGCCCGGATGCTGCGCCCGCATGTCCTTGACAAACTCCAGTCCGCTCTTGCCCGGCAAGGTGATGTCGGCCAGCACCAGGTCGGGGCGGTTCGCTTTGATGGCCGCCAGCGCCTGGGACGCGGTTTCCGCATCTCCACACACCTGGAGGTCTGCCTCATGATTGATGAGTTGGCGCAGGCCGTAGCATGTGACGGGATGATCGTCGAGGATGAGGATTCTTCTCCGCACTTTGGCGGCTCGCGGCTTTTGGGTGGGTTTCATTTCGTATGCCTTGCGTTGTGCATCTGCGGCTCTCTGCCGACCGTGCAGAGTACCGAGATGCCGCCTGGCGGGTTGGGTTGCACCAGGAGCGAGCCGCCGATGACCTCGGCGCGGTAGCGCATGATTTGCAGCCCGAGGCCCTTGCGGTCAGGCCGCCTGTGGGGGATGCCCGCACCATTGTCGTTTACGGCCAGTGTCACGGAGCGGCTGTTTGCGGTCAGGCGGATCTCAATGCGCCGGGCATGGCCGTGCTTGAGCGCGTTGCTGACCGCCTCCTGCGCGATGCGATACAAGTGAATGGCCATGGTGTGGTCGGACACGTCCACGGGTGGATCGCACTGGAACCGGCAGTCGCAACCGAACACGTTCCCGGTGCCCGCGGCCAATTCACGCAAGGCTTCCGCCAGGCCTTCCGCCTCCAGCCGGACCGGGCAGAGCCCGCGCGCCAGGTCGCGGGTCTGGGTCATGGCGCGTTGGACCATTTGCGCGATTTCCTTCGCCTGAACTGCCCCGGCGGAGGACGCCGGGGCGAGGTCCCGCGCCAGCCGCTGGCTGAGGAACTCGATGCCCGCCAGTTGCTGGCACAAATCATCATGCAGATCCTGGCCGAGCCGCCGCTGCTCCCGCTCGCTGATGGCCAGAATCTCCCGTTCCAGCTCGACGCGCCGCGTGATGTCGCGCGTAAACCAGCGCGAATGGACCAGTTGCCCCTGGTCCCAGAGCCCGTTGGCGTCAATCAGGACCTCTTTGTGAGTGCCGTCTTTGTGACGAAGCCGCGCCCGGTAATTCTGCAGCGTTTCTCCGTTGGCCAGCCTGTTGAGCACCTCCGTCGCGGCTTGGCTATCGGCGTGCAGCTCGGAGCGACCATCCTGGCACCCACTGATGAGGTGAGCTGAGCTGCTGAAGCTGCTGCTTCCTCATTTGTATGCTTTCCGAGTGCACAAGCTGGTTGTGGTTGGCAACATCTTTATAACAGAGCGCAACATTGATAAGTTGACAAGCTAAGCATCAACACCGACGTGGCTCGCCACGCACTTGGAGCAACCCCATCTGTGCTGCGTGACTGACCTGAAGATGTGGTTGCGTCTCTATGGTACTAGGCATTCAAAGCTTGGTTGGGACTCCGTGGGTTCACCCTGGCCG
>CAZDOO010000009.1:0-97123 GCA_964507045.1 uncultured Verrucomicrobiota bacterium
ATACCGGCCCGCAACACGTTTCTGGAAGGCGCGATGCTGGAGCCGGTCAACACCGTGCTCAAGGGCGTCAAGCGCCTCACGCTCCGGCGCGGCGACACCGTGCTGGTGGCCGGGCAGGGGCCGATTGGCCTCATGTTCACGCGCCTGCTGGCGTTGCGGGGCATGCGCGTCATCGCCACCGACCTGCTGCCCACGCGGCTGAAGCTGGCGCGCGAGTTCGGCGCCTTTGCCGCGCACCGACCCGCGTCCCTTGCCCCCCTCGTCACCAGGCTTACCCGGGGCCGCGGCCTCGACGCGGCGGTCATCGCCGTGCCCTCCGACGCCGTCGTGCGCGAGGCCCAGGCGCTGGTCCGGGGCGGCGGCCAGGTGCTGCTCTTCTCCCATACACGGCGCGGCGCCCAGACCTCGCTCGACCTGGCCACCATTTGCGTGGACGAGAAGGAGCTGATCGGGAGCTACTCCGCGGATTTCGAGCTGCAAGCGGAAGTGGCCCGGCTGGTCTTCATGCGCAAGCTGGATGCCCGCCGCCTGGTCACACACCAGTTCCCCCTCGCCCAAACCGCCGCCGCCATCGAGTTAGCATCCCACCCCACCGCAAAGTCCCTAAAGGTTGTCGTGGTTCAGGGCGAAGGGCGGTCGTGAGGGATCATTGTGAGCCGACAACTCTCAGAGGTCGTGCGTCAGGATTGCCTCCAGGCGGCGGCAGATTTCACGGCCGTAGTCGGTCCAGATGCCGTGGCCCCAGTAGCGGTAACAACTGGTTTGGGAGCAGAGCAGATGGAATAGGGCGTTGCGGAAGCGGCCATCGCTGGTGGGCAGACCCGGCTTAAGCACCTTCTCGTAGAAGAGCGAGCTGCCCTTCTCCATGGAGCTGAGCAACGATTCATAGCCCTGCACCCAGGAAATGTTGTTCGTCCAACTGCCGCCTTCCATGTGAAAGCGGTGATCCTTCTGCTTGAGCTGCTCGATGATCTGGCCCAGGTGCTCGGGGCCCTCGCCGGGCTTGAAGCAATCCCAGATCCGCTTCTGGCAGATCGGTTGCACGACGGGCAGGTCCTTCTCCGCGATGCCCAGCGCGAACAAGTGTTCCAGGTATTCGGTGACGTTCATGGCGGGCGTGTTCGAGCCGGAGCATTCACGCATGGCCTCCAAATACTTGGGCGGGAACTCGTTCATCATCACGCCGCCATTCTCGCCGTCGGCGATCTGCGTCACCAGGGGCGGGACCTGTTGGCCGGCGAGGTCCCAGCGCGAGAGTCCTTTGGCCTCATAGTACGGCTGCATTTGAGCGACGAGCTTGGTGTCGCTGCCCTGGGTCTTGATAATGGCGATGATACTGGCCTCCTGGCCACGTGAGTTGCGGCAGACCAGGCGGTGCGGCAGGTGTTTGCGCTCGGGGCCGTGGCCGTTCTCGGGGCGCTCGACGGTGTGTTCCTGGACCAGCACCCACTGGTAGCCGCAGTCCTTGAGCGTCTTCACAAACTCGTAGGCCGTGTCCGGATGGTTGGGCAGCGCCATTTCCGCGGGCGAGAACCCGCGCACGCGGCCCAGCGCCTCGATGCCGAAGATGGCGGCGAAATGATGCTGCCAGGCGAGGACATGCAGCCGATAATCCTGCACCGGGGTGGAGGGCGCCACCGCATGGCCCCACGGGCAACCCAGCCATTCTACCGCCGTCCGGTAGCGGGGGTCGCAGGTGATGCGCTGGAGATTGTCGAAGACATCATTGAGGCCCATCTGGCGGAGGCCGTGCAGCAGCGTGCCGGAGTATTCCAGCATCACGCGCGGCTGTTTGCCTTCGTCCACCAACTGTGGGACGAACTCGCCCATGCGCTTGTAGCACCAGTGGAACACCGAGGCGTTGTGGTTGTCGCCGATGCCCGGGTTATCCATCATGTGCTTGAGATTGCTGATAATCTCGGCGGTGGCGAGATTGGGGCCGCCGGCCGGGATCAGCGGCTGGTGCATGTGCAGCGCGACGGCGAACGCGCTCTTGATGCCGCCGAAGTCAATCCGGCTCTCGGGCCGGAAGACCGGCTGCCCGCGGCTGGCGCGCAGGGCCGACTCGACTTGAGCTTCCGCGCCGCAGAGGTTCGGCAAGCTTCCAACGTATTCTGGCAATTCACTCATAGGGTTCTTGATCCATCAAAGCAGGTAGTCGGTGTGCAGAAAACTGGAGTGCCGCCCGCTGACGATGTCCTGGATCAACTGCCGGTTGTCGGGCGTGGCTTGCGCCGCCACCAGCGAGCGGATCGAGAAGCATTTCAGCGCGTCGCTGATGGACAGCGTTGCCTCGGCGGAATCTTTCCGCCCGGTGAACGGCAGCGTGTCCGGCCCGCGCTGGCACTGGCAGTTGAGGTTGATGCGGCAGACCTGGTTGGCGAGCGGGGCAATCAGCCGGGCCACGCGCTTGTGGTCGTGGCCAAACACGCTTACCTGCTGCCCGAAATTCGAGCGTACCACGTAATCCAGGAATTCCCGCTCGTCGCGATAGGAGCAGACCGGCACCACGGGGCCAAACTGTTCCTTGTGGTACAGGTCGGTCTTCGGCGCCACGGGATAGACCACTGCCGGGAAATAGAGCGTCTCCACGCAGGTGCCGCCGCCCGCGTTGATGACCTGTGCGCCGGCGGCCGCCGCGTTCTCCACATACGCGCTGAGCGTGCTGGCCTTGTCAAACTCCGGCAGCGGCGTGAGTTTCACGTCCTTGTCCCAAGGCATCCCGAAGGGCAGGGCGTTGACGGCGGCGCAGAGCCTATCCAGGAATGCCGGCGCGAGGGATTCGTGCACGAAGAGCATCTTCAACGCCGTGCAACGCTGGCCGTTGAAGCTGAGGCTGCCCGTCACGCATTCCTTCACCGCCGCGTCCAAGTCGGCGTCCGGCAGGATCAGCGCCGGGTTCTTGGCATCCAGCCCCAGAATGCAGCGCATCCGGTGCGGCTGCGGATGCTGGTGTTTGAGGATGTCGGCCACCCGGCTCGACCCGATGAACGCCAGCGCGTTGATGCGTCCGCTCTTCATGATCGGGCCAATGATCTCGGCACCCGAGCCCGAGAGGAAATTGACGACTCCGGGCGGAAAGCTCTCGGCAAACGCGCGCAGCAACGGCTGGTGCAGCAGCCGGCCGAACTTGGGGGTCTTGACCACGAGCGTGTTGCCCATGATCAGCGCCGGGATGAGCGTGGTGTAGATCTCGTTCAACGGATAATTGAACGGCCCCATGGACAGGACCAGGCCGAGCGGCGAACGGCGCACCTGGGCGATCACGCCGCCATCGAGGCTGAAGCGCGAGCCGGTGCGGTCAATATCCTTCAGGGCTTCAATGGTCTTGCGGATATACTCGACGGTGCGGTCGAACTCCTTGCGGCTGTCCTCCAGGCTCTTGCCAATCTCCCACATGAGCAGCTTCACCACCTCGTCGCGCACGGCCAGCATGCGGACCACAAAAGCCTCTACCGCCTCGATGCGGGCCGACACGGTCAGCGTCGGCCAATGGCCGCGCCCGTCATCCCACGCGCGGGCGGCGGCTTCGAGCGCCGCCAGGGCCGTGGTCTCGTCCATCGCCGGCACGCTGCCGATAACGGGCCGGCGCAGCGCGCCGCCCTCGCGCAGGCAGATCGGCGAACTGATCTCCGCGAGCGGACCGGTCCATTCGCGGAGTTCGCCATTGATCAAATACAGGCGTTCATAGCTGCGGGTGTCCAGGCGGCATTCCGCCGGGATCTGACCGGCAGTGGGAAACGCTTCGGCTAATCGCCCGGCGAGGTTCGCAGAAGGTGACGAGTTCATTTGCGGTGGATTGAAGCCGCAGCGGGCCCAAAAAGCAATCCCGCTGCCGGGGCAGAGAGCCGGACTCGGCAGATGCAGGTGCGCCTTTTAGTGGCAAAGGCTCTTCGGACTGAGCAGAGCCAGCACCTCGCCCGGCCGGTCAATCAGATGCTGCGCCCCATTCTTCAGCAGCTCCTCTTTGCTCCGAAATCCCCAGAGCACTCCCACCGGGCACATTCGAGCGGCGCGGGCAGTTTGCATGTCAACGCCTGAATCCCCCAAGTAGAGGCACTCAGCCGGGGGAACTCCCAGTTGGCGGGCGATTTCCATGGCACTGGCAGGGTTGGGTTTGCGCGGGAACTTGTCGCTTGCCCCCAGGACCGCATCGAAAGCCCACTTCGCAAGCAATTCGGTCACACATTGCTGCGTAAAGTGATCCGGCTTGTTTGACAGCACCGCCAGCTTGAGTCCGCGAGCGACCAGGGCGTCGAGCATTTCCGGCACGCCGGCGTAAGGCCGGGTTTGGGCATTCCAGGTTCGCCCGTATGCCTGCACATAGGCATCAAGGCACGCTTGCACGGTGGCTTCGTCCCGGTGTGTCTCCGGAAGCGCCCGCAATATCAGCTTGGCAACCCCGTCGCCGACAAACGTCCGATAGTCCCGGTTGGGGTGGGTCGGAAAACCGCGGGCAGTCAGAACAGAATTGGCGGCGTTGGCGATATCATCGAGAGTATCGAGCAACGTGCCGTCGAGATCAAAGATGGCGCTGCGAAACGGCATACCTTGCTTAGACAGCAGTTCTTTCTGTTCTTCCGACTGTGGACAGCGGGGCCATCCGGGTGTATAATCAATCAATATTGCGGGGGCAAGATGAACTTCATGAAGAAACTGTTCGGCGGCCGCCCGGAGGAGGCGGAAACCACGACTTCGGCTTTGGTCAATTGGCCTGGCCAGTCGGGGACGCAGTATCAATACACGGTTTATTCTCTTGATACCGCGTTCCCGCCCGTGCCGGGCAACTACCTCTATGCCAAACAATCCGAAGCGGGGCAGTGGATTCCGCTGTACATAGCGCAAACCCGGGACATGCACCAGCGACTGGAGGGGCATGAGAAATTGCAGGACGCCACCGAGAATGGGGCGACTCACATCCATGTTAATTTCTCCGCGGGCGGCCAGGCGGGCCGATGCACCGAGGAACGGGATTTGATTATGCGCTGGAAGCCGATGCTCAATGAATCAGTGGAGGGCTGAGGCGGACGGGGGCCTCCGCTCTAAAGGTGCCTGGCCATGTCCAGTGGCTGAGCCGGAACCGGCTGCCTGGGGGGCACGGTTTCGGCATGGAGGCGCGGCAGCGCGTTTCGCTTCGCTTGCAGGGCGCCAGGGTTGCTCCTGCCGCGGGGTTGCCGGAGCTACTTGGTTCGTGCGAAGACCAATCTCATTTCCCCGAAACCAGCGGGGGAAGCTTCGCTCCGTAGTAAACCGCCCGGTGCCGGTTGTCATCATAGGCGAAGTGGAGCCATTGCTTGTCCTTACTCACAAAACCGTCCGGGTAATTCAACCGGCCCTTTGGTCCGTCGCTGGATTGTGCCACGAGCACCCGGCGGTAGGGCCACGTCTTCATGCCGTCGAAAGAAATCCATAGCGCCAATGGACTGCGGTGCGACGGGTTTGGGTTGTGCAGGAGCGCTACCGTGTCACCGCCCAGCGGGTACAGCGTCGCCTTCGAGCCGGGATTGGGGATGTCGGTCTTAACCGCGAAGTCCGGCCACGTCTTGCCGCCGTCTTTGGACTCTGCGTAGTAGAGCACACCTCCAAGCCGGTCGGCGCGAATGATCATCCCCATGCGCCCGTTGGCCAGCTCGACGATGTTGTTCTCGGCCCAGCCGTGGTAGCGGTCGTCGTCGGTGAGCCGGATGTTGCCGTGTTCGGTCCAGGTCTTCCCCTCATCCGCACTGATCAGCACGCCATTGCGCGGATTGCTGACGTAATGCGCCAGCGCCTTGTGCCAGGGCCTCTCCTCGGGTGGGGGCGGCGGTGTTCCGGCGGGCGGCCCGAGGTAGTGTTGGAATGGCAGCAGGATGCGTCCGTCATGGGCGACGAGGTGATTGCGGATAAACGTGAATCGGCCCAGGCGACCCGGTACCGGTTCGTACTTGCTCTAGGTGCGACATGAGTCGTCGCTGTGCATGAGCCACGATTGCCAGTCGCGCCCCCAGGTTTGGGAATGGGTGGAGAAGAACAACGTGCAGCGGCCCCCGCGCACCAGCAGCTCTGTCGGCCCCTGACCGCTGGTCTTGCCCCGGCGCGGCAGGCCGGTGTCCACCGGTTCCAGACGGGTCCAGGTCCGGCCGGCATCCCGGCTGCGGGTGAGGCCTATGTAGTTTTCAGGCGACGGCTCGCGGTCACCCCCTGCCAACATGAACAATGCCCATGACCCATCCGGCAATTCCCGCAGGGTGGTGTCACAAACCAGCCGGTTCGGCGACTGTCCATCGTAGGAGATCGAGGTGCGATCCTGCGTCGCGTCCTGAGCGGCTTGCTGGGCCCAATCCACAGCGGCCAGGGCCGGAGTGCCCAGCAGCGCGATGAGAGCGGACAGCTTGAAAGTGAGGGTGGCGTAGTGGGTCACAATTCTCCTTTGAAGGCGCAGGCGTTGGTTAAGGTGTGTTGAATGGGCCCAATGGTGCCTCGAAGCGGGAAGAGCGAAAAGGGGAAAGTGGACGCGGGAAAAGCAGGGCTCGCGATCAGGAACAGAGCGAGAACTACGTTCAGAATGGCGGGCCGGGCAGACGGATCGGGGGATTAGATTATGTAGTCCACTGTAAGCTCGTCGCCGGCGTAAGGACCGCGCTGGACGGTTGCCGAGTGGCCCCGCCGCATTTCGGCCAGGCCTTCCTCGTTCGCGCAACCGAGTTTGCTGGTGCTGACGCTTCTTCCTTGCCTCCTCCAAGAGGTCCGCAGCTCGACTCTTGTCTGGATCATAGCCGAATTGGGTGCGGAGTTCCTCTCGCAAGCCAGCCAACATTATCGGGGCCAGCCTGTAAAGAGCTTTTGCAGCATATTAGGCGCATCTCACTTTCCTGCAATAAACCGGGGCGCGCAGGTCGTGCGCGGCGCAACCCCACACCCCCCCGGTTCGGCCGGGCTCCCTCCCCATCCCTGCGCCAGCCCCCCTCCGTTACCTCACCGTTACCCCTCCCTAGCACCTCTCATAAACTATGAGAGGTGCTAGGGAGGGGTAACGGTGAGGTAACGGTGAGGTAGGCCAGGGCGGAGCGGCATCTGACCCGGATGGGGAGGTTACCGGCCTTTGGGGCCATCCGGACTGCGAGCCGGCTCCGGCCCTCAAGGGGTGCGACGCGCAGCTCGGCCTGTAACAAACGCCGCTATGCCGGTCGGCCCGGCCCGGAGTTGACCCGAAGGCCGACCAGAATGTCGGCGCCCCGCCCCTTCCCTTGCAGGAAAGTGAGATGCGGCCCAGCTAAACTTGTGACGGGGGTGGCGAGATCCGCCGCCAGTTTCCCATCTCCAGGGTGCGCTCTTTCCTGAATCGTCAAACTATGCGGCTTCGCGTCCGGCTTTGCGGCAGCGGAAAGCGTAAAGGCTGGATTGCCTGTGAGCGGCTTCGGCGTGGCAAGAGGTTATGCTGTGGCCTACCACTTCAGTTCCCACGCTTCAGCCTGGCGGGGCAGGAATGTCGCGGCACGGTCGAAAACAGCGGCTTCTTTCTCCCATTCGGATTTAGTCCCGGTAGCGGTGCTTCGCTGCGCACGGAGCTTGCGCGCGCGGATTCCGTTGGCGGCCGCATCGAAATGCACTCGGTTTGGCACGGGCTCGTCGCTGACGTTGACGAACAACAGCACCAGGCGCTTCTCCCGGGGCAATTGCCACGCGCCAGTGAGGACGGCGTCGGTAGTGACAAACCATTCGCCCGACCATTGCCAATCGGCGCGCACGGTGGGAACCGGGCCGAGCAGCCGGGGGGGGTGGGCCATTTCGCCGACGGAGAAGTAGCGGCTGAACTGCGCACGGAGCCGCACTATTTGACGGAAGAACTCAGCGTTCTCCGGCTCCTTCACCAGCCCGGGGTCGAGCCAGCCGAGTTGCTCGCCGAAGACCAGTTGCTGGCCGGCCTTCATGCGCAGGGCCAGGTCTTTGGTGGCGCCGCCGCGATAGGCGCGGCCAAACATCTGGATGGTGCCGCCGTAGATGGCCGGGAAGGCGGGCACCTGGCCCGGGAACTGCCAATGCCAGGTCAGATAGCCGTCGAACCAGCGGATAAACGGCTCGGAGTTGCACTCGGTGGTCAGGGCCGTCCCGGGCGGCATGGCCCGGCGGATGGCTTCCAGCATTTGCCAATAGCTTTCATTCCACCAATGCCCGCCGCCGAGCGGGTGGCCATGGGCGGGGTCCTGGCACAGAGCGGGTGAGGCCGCGGCCACCTGGTCAATATAGACCGCGCTGGTTCCGCACTCGCGCAGCAGCCGCAGGACGATGTTGCTGACGGTGTGTTGCCAGAGGGGGGTGGCGGGGCACATCACGCCCAGGCGCACAGGCTGGCCGTTGGTCTCCTGGCTGTTGTAGGTTTCGAGAAAAGGCGAGCCGTCGCCCTGCTTCGTGACGGCGGCCAAGGCGAGCCGGCTGAATTGAAAGTCTTCGGCGCCACGATCGTGCGAATCCCACAGCCGGCCATTGATGTAGGGCATCACGTAAACACCGGCGGATTTCAAATCAGCGACGCCCGAGGTGAAGCCGGTCTTGGCGGGAAAGTAATGCGGGTAGTCGTTGTCGAAAGGGATCTCGTGCCAGTTGTACCAGTGAAAACCCAACGGCAGGCCAAGGAAGTCATGGAACTGTCTTGTGGCCGGCACGCACGCGTCCGGCGCGCCAAGGTTCATGGCCCAGACGTTCAACTCGCGCATCCAGCGCGGGGTGTCGGCGCGGCCATTGCGCGCCAGGCGCGGCCACCACTTGGCCTCGCGCCGCGCCCAACACTTGTAGATCATCGCCGCATCGAACCAGTCGCCGCGCAGGAGCTGCCAGACGGCCTCGCCGGGGAGGGCGAAGTCGTTTCCGGCCCGGCCCAGGTCGGGCGCCGGGTGGTCGAAGCTCAACCGCACGGAGCGCGCCGCGGGATCGCTTTTCAGCGCGAGGTCGTTGATGCTGCCCCACGGATCATGGGTGGCTACATACAGGCCCGTCGGCTGCTCGCCCTCGCGGTAGGCGGCCATGAATTGCATGGAACACCAGCCATTGGGGTAGGTGCCGCCGTAGCTGAACGGCCGGTGCCAGACGCCGCGTTGCAGGTCGCCCGGGCCGCGCGGGAGCAGCACCACGGCGTTGGTCCCGAGGTCGGCCAGAGCAACCTGTGGGAACATGACGCGCCAGACACTCCAGTTGGTGCTGGTGTTGTCAACGCGCAGCTTCCAGCGGAGGGCGCTGGCGCCGGTTTCGGGCGAGACCGTGGCGGTGACCGAGAGGCCGGCCAGCGCCTTTTCCAGGGGCCCGGACCAGCGCAGTTCGAGGCGGGCACCGCGCCGCTGAAGGCGGCACTGGCTCCAGCCAGCGTCGGCGGCCAGGCGGAGCTGGTTGGTCAAGCCGGCCTGGCGCAGCGTGAGCGAGAACAGGGGAAGCGGATTGGTGGCGAGAAGTTCCTGGCCGGACTGCGTGTCGAGCAGGCGGTCAATCCGGACACCACCGGCCACACTGCGCAGCGTTAGCTGCAGGTCCCCGGACGCCACCCGGGTGAGTTGCTCGCCCGCGGCCAACGCACAGAGTCCGGACTGTGAAACGATGAGCAGCAAGAACAACTGTAACATGGCGTGAAGTCGTCTGTGGTTCATAGGGGGACGATAAGCCCCGCAGGGAGACAAGGCACGGCAGAAAAGCAGAAAGCCGAGGACGGAGGGAAAATGAACAGCGAAGGCGGGAAGGGGCGAAGGCGTGAAGACCGAAAAGCTGAAAGCTGGCCCGCCCTCGCGCAGCTTTGGCGGCGAGAATCTGAAGCTCCCGGCTTGCGCATGTAGCGACAAAGGCAGGTGTTTCGAGTTGTGCCCCGGTCTGACTTCGGTTAGACACGAAGGTCGCCAGACAACTTCAATATTACTATGCGATATCATACGACTCTTTGGTTGGCCGGAACCCTGGTGGTTTCGGCCCAGGCTCAGGTGATCGTGCACAGCCCCAGCGGCCAGGTCCAAACCACCGTCGCGTCCGACGCCGGGCGGCTTACCTGGTCGGTCCAGTTCCACGGCCGGCAGGTGCTGGCGCCGTCGCCCCTTGGCGTGACGGTGGACGGCGTGGATTACGGCGCGGCGGATGAACTGGGAAAAGTGACCACCCGGGCGGTTAAGGAGAAATTCCCCTGGCGCGGGGCCAAGTCGGAAATCAAGGTGCGCGGCAAACAAGCCCGGGTGGCGGTCCGCAACCGTGCCGGCGCCTGGCAGCTCGAGTTCCGCTGCTTTGACAATGCGGTAGCCTGGCGCGCCATCCTGCCCGGCAGCGGCGCGCGCCGCGTGACGGGCGAAGCCACCGCCTGGGTCCTGCCGGCGGGGACGGCGGCCTGGTGCAATCCCAATACGGCCAATGGCGAAGGCATCCACGAGCGCTGGGCGGTGAACGAAATCCCCAGCGGGCGGTTCACCAACGGCATCGCGTTGCCGGTCACGCTGGAGCTGCCCGGCGGCGGGTTTGCCGCGATCACGGAGGCCGACGTGATGGGGTACAGCGGCGCGACGCTCGAACCGACGGGCGCCGCGCGCCTGGCTGCTTCATTCCGCGACGACCCGAACGGCTGGACGATGAACGGCGAGATTCGCACGCCCTGGCGGGTGCTGATGCTGGCGGCGGACCTGAACGGATTGGTTAATTGCGATGTCGTTCCGGCCCTGTGCCCCCCGCCGGACCGAGCGCTTTTCCCGCGAGGCATCCGGACGGATTATCTCAAGCCGGGCCGTTGCCTGTGGCAGTGGTGGGCCTACGACGACCCAGGCACGCACTGGAGCAAGCAACATTGGTTCGTGGACCAGGCGGCCGCCCTCAACTGTCAGTATTACCTGGTGGATGAAGGCTGGGAGCACACGCGCCAGGAATGGGCCGCCGAGGGCAAGACCCCCTGGCAACGCATGAAAGAGCTTTGCGATTATGCTGCCGCCAAAGGTGTTGGTATCTGGATTTGGCGCGGCTGGTCTTATCGGGAAAAGCGCCAATGGCCGGGGCTGGAGACCCAGGAGAAACGCGAGGACTTCTTCCACCATTGCGCCGAGGCGGGCGTGAAGGGGGCGAAGATTGATTTCATGGATAGCGAATCGCACGACGTGCTGGCGTTCTATGAAGCCTGCCTGCGCACCGCGGCGAAATACAAGGTGATGGTCAATTTCCACGGCGCCAACAAGCCCGCCGGCGAAGCCCGCACCTGGCCCAACGAGATGACCCGCGAAGGCGTCCGCGGGCTGGAATACAATAAGTGGAGCACCTTGCCGCCGGACCATTACGCCAGCCTCCCCTTCACCCGTTACCTGGCCGGCCACGGTGATTTTACCCCCACCACCTTTCAGGCCCAATTCCAGAAAGGCACAACCGTCGCCCAGCAGCTTGCCTGCGCTGTGGTGACCACCTCGCCCATCCTCTGCTGGGCCGACAAGCCGGACGTGTACCTGGCCAGCCCGGTAGTGGACGTCATCAAGACCCTGCCGCCGGTGTGGGATGAGACCCGGGTCCTGCCCGGCAGCCAGATCGGCGAGGTGGCCATTCTGGCCCGCCGCGCCGGCAAGGAATGGTATGTGGGCGTGGTGAATGGGCCGACGGCGCGGACGTGCTCGCTGGACCTTTCGTTCCTGGACGGCGGCAGGTTCAAAGCCGACACTTTTGCCGATGCGCCCGGCGACGGCTCGCGATTCGTCATCGAGCGAAATGTGGAGGTTAATACCCGGACGCGGACCATTTCCCTTAGTCCAGGTGGCGGCTTTGTCGCCCGCTTCCACCGCTGAGCTGTGGTTTGGCGAGACTGCCGGGTGTTGAGGGGCGCCGGTGGATTGGTTAAATCGTCAGGAGTTGCTGTGCGGCATGTACTAATGCCGGGGTTGGAGGGGTTGGGTGGCCCATTTCCCCAAGTCGAGTGGCGACAGGAACTTGCTCAAATGAAGCTGTGGTGTGTGCCCGGTGAGGCACCACGGGGCGCCGTCGCTTGGCCGCCAGAAGTGGAATGCCCGCTGCCACGAAGCGCGAGTGGAATAGGTTTTGACCTGGCCGCCGCCGTCTGGTTAGCTGAAACGCGCGTCTGACCCCCGGTTGGCGCTCGCGCGTAAACTCGTATGTCTTTGCTGCTAGTCGCGATTTGCCTGGTGGCTGTTGTGGGCCTGTATTTCTACAACAACCCGCTGGGGCACGGTTCATGGTTTATGACCCGGCGCTTCATCAACTGGTTCCCGCTGGGCATGACCTATGCCTTCCTGTACATGGCGCGCTACAACCTGACCGTTTCCAAGAATGCCCTGGGGTCACTCATGTCCAATCAGGACTTTGGCTGGATCTTCGGCATCGGCACGACGGTGTATGGCGTGTCGTTCCTCGTTAACGGTCCCCTGGTGGACAAGATCGGGGGCAAGCGGGGAATCATCATCGCGGCGGTGGGGGCCTCGCTGGCGAACCTCGCGCTGGGCGTGCTTACCTACCTGGTCGTCATCGGCCAGCTCAAGATGCGCTTGGTGGTCGCTTTCTCGGTGATCTACGCGATCAACATGTATTTCCAGAGCTACGGCGCGGTCTCCATCATCAAGGTCAAAGCGTACTGGTTCCATGTGCGCGAGCGGGGTGTGTTCGGGGCCATCTTCGGCGCCCTGATCTCCTTCGGTGTGTATTTCGCGTTCGACTGGGGCAAGGCCATCGTGGACATGGCGAAGGCCAACCCCAAAGGCGAGCTGGGCTGGCTGCACAACCTCATCCAGCGCGTCTTTGTGGTGGACCGCCAACCGGTGGACGCCACCTGGGCGGTGTTCTTCATTCCGGCGGCGATCCTGCTGGTTTGGGCGCTGCTCGACTGGTGGCTCATCAAGGACACGCCGGAAGAAGCCGCCTTCCCGCACTTCGACACGCATGACGCGTCCTCGGGTCACATGCACGTTGAGCTCACCACCCTAGACTTGCTCAAGAAGGTCTTCACCAGCCCCCTGATGCTCATGATCGCGCTCATCGAGCTTACCTCCGGCGCGCTGCGCAATGGCGTCATGACGTGGTATTTCATCTTCGCGGGTCAAGTGGAGCAAGTGGGCGCGGAATTCATTCTCAAAAACTGGGGCTTGCTGCTGTGCTTCTTCGGGATTCTCGGCGGGTTTGCCGGGGGAATTATCTCCGACAAGTTTTACCAATCGCGCCGGGGGCCGCCAGCGGCGATGCTCTCCGGCTTCATGTTCCTCATGGCGCTCCTGATGGCGATCTTCCTCTTCCGGTCGCCGCTGGTGGTCGGCCTGGCCGCCCTGCTCATCACTACGGCGGTGATTGGGGTCCACTCGCTCATGTCGGGCACGGCGGCTGCCGATTTCGGGGGCCGGAAGGCCACCGCGACCTGCTCGGGCATTGTGGACGGGTTTGTCTATCTGGGCACCGGGATACAGTCCGTGAGCCTCGGCTACCTGACGGGCTACAACTGGCTTTGGTGGCCCGTTTTCCTGATGCCCTTTGCGTTGCTCGGGGGCATCCTGGCGGTGAAGATCTGGCACGAGCTGCCGGCGGCCACGAGGAAGTACATTGCGGAGGTGGAGGAAAAGGCTGAGATTGAGCTGGTTCCGGAATAGTTGCTATGCCGTTGCTTATCTGAATGAAGCGCGCGGTCTGAACATTTTATGAGCCAAGCTGACGCCGCCACCTTTCCTCACACCCGCTATCCCCCGGGCTTTCGCGCGCGGCGGGGCCTCAACTGGGGGTTCCTCGGCCTGTTGTACACGTCATTCTACATGTGCCGGTACAACCTCTCCATCGCTAATAAATCTGTCAGCGAGGAGTTTGATTTCAGCCGGGCGGAGATGGGCTACATCATCACAACCTCACTTTTTGCTTACGCCTGCGGCCAGATCATCAACGGCCTGCTGACTGACCGTCTTGGAGGCAAACGCGCCATGCTGATCGGCGCGGCGGGCACAATCGTGATGAACATCTGTTTTGGGGCGGCGTCGTTTGCAGGGATGCTCGGGCTGTTTGTCGCCATTCGGGGTGTGGATGGCTACCTGCAGGCTTTCGGCGCGCCTGGAATGGTGAAGATCAACACGGCCTGGTTCAACCATCGTGAGCGCGGACGATTCTCCGGAATCTTCGGCTTCATGATCAACCTTGGGCGCCTGGGCATTTTCACGCTTGGCCCAGCCTTGCTCGCAGGCTTCACCATTCTCGGCCTGATTAATGTCCCGCCGCTTCACTGGCGCTGGCTGTTCTGGGCCCCCTCGATCATCTGCGCCGTTGCCGCTGTCGGGATGGCGCTGACCGTGAAAGAAACGCCCGAGGAGGCCGGCTTCCACGGAGTCATTCGCGATGACACCGGTCCGGCTAATACCGGCGTGACAGCCCAATTTTCCCAGGTCATGCGCGCCATCCTCACCAACCCGGCGGTGTGGATCACCGCTTGCGCTTACGCCTGCACCGGCGCTGTAAGGCAGGCCGTGGATCAGTGGTTCCCCCGCTACATGCAAGACCTTTACCACGTTGATCTGCGCTCGGTTCGGTTCCAGTTTCTCGCGTTTCTGATCCCATTCGTGGCTTCCGCCGGTTCGCTGATCGCCGGCTATGTCTCGGATACGGTTTTCAAAGGGCGGCGCGCGCCCGTCGCCGCGATTCTCTACTTCATGGAAACAGCAATTATTCTCCTGGCAGCCCAATTCCACAGCGTGAATGCCGCCATCCTGTTCCTGGTCCTCATTTCCTTTACCGCCAACTCCACCCACTCGATCCTGGGCTCGGCCGCACCGATGGACATTGGCGGGCGGCGTTTTGCAGGATTTGCGCTGGGATTGATTGACTCTTTCCAATACTTCGGCGGCAGCCTGGCCGGCTACTTCTTGGGCAACCTGCTCGACCGCAGCCTCGGCAACTACTTCTATTTCATGGCGCCATTCGGTGTCATTGGCGGAATGCTGATGCTCACGATTCGAGGCCGGATCAGTCATGCGCCAAAGACCATCGCTCCGGCTAGGAGCGCCGGTCAGGCTTCTGGTAAATGAATTGCGGCGCGGCCAGGACTACGGGTGCCTGCCGCTCCGGCTTCCCTCGCGCCACAACAGCGTACGCTTCCAATTCAGCCCGCCTGAGAAACCACCTAGGCCGCGGTTGACCGCCAGAACCCGGTGGCAAGGCACAAATACCGGGATGGGGTTGGCACCACACGCCCCGCCGACCGCACGGGCGGCCTTCGGCTGGCCAATCGCCCGCGCCACCGCCCCGTAACTCCGTGTCCGGCCCCAACCGATCTTGCGCAGCGCGCCCCACACCTGCCGCTGGAAGTCTGTGCCGGCGGACAGGTCCAGCGGCGGCAGTGTCTTTGGCGGCTTTCCCGCCAGGGAGAGTTTGAGGGCCTTGCTGGCGGCAGCATGCCACCGGCGGACTTGGGCGGGCGCCTGCGCCGCGCCGGATTTGCTCTTTGCGCCGGAGGGGAACTCCAAAGCGCACAAGCCCAGCTTGGAATAGTGCGCGATGAATTCGCCGTCCGGAGTCGGGATGGGCATCCCGCGGCTGCGCGCCGTAATATCGCTTTTCATAGGTTTTCGCAATCAAGCCTGATTATAAGCCGTCCAGCTTAGAATCCAAGGCGGCTGCGGGCGTCGAGTTTTGCGCTGCAGTCTTGTCAGCGGTGCCCCTTGAGGAAGACCCACAACGTGCCCAGCAAGGCCAGAAACAGGATGACGGCGAAGAAGATGAAGCGATTGCGCGCCACTCGCTTCTCATAGCGCAGGGGCCGCAGCCCCTGGATGCCGCCCGCCGCCAGGTAGCTCACCAGCTTCGGGTTGGTGGTGGATGGACCGCGGAAGTGCTCCCGGATGCGGCGCAACAATGCCGACAGGTCGTATTTGCGCACGCCCAGCTCATTGAAGTGTTCCGGTGTCGTGGCCGCCTCGTGGCGGGCATTCAACAGGTTCTGGCTCACTTCCTCGAAGATCGGCTCCTCGGCTACGGGCGCCGGGGTCGCGTGACTGAGCGTGCTGCCGTGCGGCAAGGCGGTGGAGCGCAAGCGCGGCTGGGCTTGATCGCGGTGCAAATGCGCATCGAGGTCTTTGATCTGGGATTCCAGCTTCGCGATCTCGTCGTTGAGCGCGCGCGCGCGGTCAGAAATCGGGTCCGGTTTTCGTTTTAACCATGCCATGGCGGCACCCGGTTCAATGGCGCATGAGAGCGATCAGCAGGGCCGCCAGGGCAAGCAGGGCCACGGTGGCCAGCGGCCAGGTCAGGGCCAGGCCCACCCGGCAGAGTTCACCGAAG
This sequence comes from uncultured Verrucomicrobiota bacterium, assembly GCA_964507045.1. Taxonomy (GTDB): domain Bacteria; phylum Verrucomicrobiota; class Verrucomicrobiia; order Limisphaerales; family UBA8199; genus UBA8199. The sequence continues at coordinate 16,231 of CAZDOO010000009.1, forward strand.
CTATGCGTCGCCAGGAGCGAGGGCGCCGGCGCGGCGGCTCCCGGGGCGACCGCGCCACTCTCGGCCGCCTGGCCTGACAGCACCGGAAACTTCAGCCGCGCCGTGTTCCACTCCATGCGGGCGTTTTCCAGCGCGGTCAAGGCACGCGTGAGCTCGACGCTGAAATTGTCCTTGGTCCAGGTTTCCTCATGAATGGCCTGGACCTTGTCCAGGGCTTCGCGCAAATCCGCCAGCGCCTTGGCCATTTGCTCTGCGTCTCGCCGCGCGCCGAACTCGGCTTCACCGAGCAAGCCCAGCCCGCGCGTCAGGTTCTGGATCATTTCCTCCCGCCCGGTGTGGAACTCCATCTGGCGCCGGCGGGTTTCCTCCAGCGCCGCCCGCTCGCGCTCCTTCTCTTCCTTCTCCCGGATTATGGCGGCCAGCTCCTGCTGCTTGCGCGCAAGCTCGGCAGCCACCTCTTCGCGCGTTGGCGCCCGCAGCGGCTGGCCCGCGCCGCCCGACAGGGCCGAGTGCGCAGGTTTCTGCGCCTGCAGGTCGCCGTCAACAAACTCCGTTGGGTCGTATTCCGAGGACATGTGGCCAGTCTATGCCGCCCCGCGCGGTGTGTAAAGCCGGCTCAGAACAGCGTGCCGACCGCCAGGCCCAGGACGCTCAGCGGTCCCTGGTCCTCCAGGCCTTCAGTCGTCTGGTCGAGCTTTTGCAGCGTCAGCTTGGCGTTCTTGTAGAGCTCCTGCTCATTGACGAGCTTGCCGACGGTGCCCTGGCCCTGATTCACCTTTTGCAGAATCTCCTTCAGGTTGGTCATGGCCTCGGTCGTTTCGCGGTAGAGCTTCTCATCCTTCACCAGCTTGCCGACGGTGCCCTGGCCGGAGTTGACCTGGTCCACAACCTTGCGCGCCTCGGCTACGGTGATTTTGATTTCAGAAGCCGTGTCCTGCAGGTTGCTGACCGTGGAGAGGGCGGTGTTGTAGAGCGCCTCGTCCTTAATCAGCTTCCCGATCGTGCCCTTGCCCTGCGAAATCTGGGTGGAGAGCTCGAAGGAGACCACCTGCAAATTGGAGATCGTGGCCGTAAGCGGCTCCTTGTTGGCGGTGATGAAATCCCGGAGCGGCCCCACGAGGGTGTCAATCTTGAAGCCGGTGAAACTCTTGGTGACGTTCTCGACGCCTTCCGCGACCTTGTCAATCTTCTGCATCATGGCGCTCAGGTCCGCCTGCTCGGCGGTGTCAACATCGCCGTCCTCCTTCAACAGTTGCCCGTGGGGCGTGCCAAAATCAATCGCCACGAAGTTCTGCCCCATCAAACCGGTGAACTTGATCGTCGCAATGCTGTCGGTCCTCACTTCGGCGACGGGGCTCACCTTCATCCTCACCAGCACCCGGCTGTTGGTGAGCTGGATCGTCTCGACGCGCCCAACCTCGACGCCGGCCATCTTGACGCGGTCGCCGACTTTGAGGTCCTGCACGTTGCCGAACAGGGCGTTCACGTGCTTGCCGCGCTGGAAGGATTCCAGGGTGCCCACGCGTTCCAGGATGATTGCGCCCGCCAGCACGGCCACGGCGACGAAAATGCCCAGACGGGTTTCAAGGGTGTTCTTCATACATGTTCCTTTTCTTGTACTAATCGGGGATTAAAGGCGTTTGAAATCGGCGTGGAGGAATTGCTGCACGAGCGGATTCGGGTGCTGCTTCACTTCGTCGGGCCGGCCCACGGTCAGAATCCGGCCCTGGTTGATGACCGCGATGCGGTCGGCCACGCCAAAGGCGAGGTCCCGGTCATGCGAGACGACCAGCGAGGTGACGCGAATCCGCTCTTTGAGATGCACAATCTCCTCGGCGATAACGACGGCTGACAGGGGGTCGAGTTCGCTGGTCGGCTCGTCGTAGAGAATAAGCTGCGGCTCGATGACCAGCGCGCGGGCAATGGCAACACGCTTCTTCATGCCGCCGGAAAGCTCGCTCGGCAGCTTGTCTTCGGTGCCTTTCAAGCCGACCACTTCAAGCTTCTCCGTGACAATGCGGCTGATTTCCTCGGGCGGACGCAGCCGGTGTTCCGAAAGGTAGAGGCCGACGTTCTGCCCGACCGTCAGCGAATTGAGGAGCGCGCCGGATTGGAACACCATCGCCATGCGGTATTTGCTCATGACCTCGGGCGATTGGATCGGCTGGCCTTCGATGAGAATTTCTCCGGCATCCGGGTCCTCCAGGCCGATCAGATGCTTGAGCAGGACGGTCTTGCCGCTGCCGCTGGGCCCCATAATGACGAAGACTTCGCCCGGCTGGACGTCGAAGTCCAGGCCGTGCAGGACTTCCTGCCCGTCGAAAGACTTGCGCAGCCCGCGCACCCGCACGCTGACGCCGTGTTGATTGGAGGAAACGCTGTTCATTACTTCAGCAGGACGCGCGTCAGGAGGTAGTCGGAGATGACAATCAACACGATGGAGTTGACGACCGCCTTGGTGACCGAGCGGCCGATGCCGCGAGGCCCGCCCCGCGTGATAAGCCCTTGATGGCAGGATACCACCCCGATGATCAGGGCGAACATAAAGCTCTTGAACACGCCGTTGAGCACATCCTTCAGGTCAACCGCGGAGCGAAGCGCGTTGAAGAACGCCTCGAACGAGACGGCGATCCGGCCGTTAGCCGAACACACCACCGCGCCTCCCAGCCAGCCCACCAGGATCGCGATGGTTACCAGCATCGGCAGGGCGATGGCGATGGCGGTCAGGCGCGGCAGCACCAAATAGTGGACCGGGTTGATATTCATGGTGCGGAGCGCGTCAATTTCCTGATAGACCCGCATGGAGCCGATCTCCGCCGCCATGGCCGAGCCGATCCGGCCGGCAATCAGGATCGCCATTAACACGGGCGCCAGCTCCTTGGCGATGGAATAGCCGACCACCCCGCCGACGTAGCTGCCCAGGCCGCGTTCCACCAGCAGGGGGCCGGTCTGGAGCGCCATCACCCCGCCGATAAAGAAGGACAGGATGCAGACCATCAGCAGGCTGGCGTTGCCAATCTCGAAGAACTGGTCGAATACCTTCGCGCGCTGGCGCCAGCTCAGCGGCAGCGCCACCAGCGTGCGCCAGAACAGAACTACCATCTCTCCGATGTTTTGAAACATGCTGCGCGAGTTAGATCATTAAATAAGTTAAAGGGTTGCCGGGCGGCGTTATTGAGCTCGTCCAGCGCGACCCGGCTTAGCCGGCCTTCGCCGGGACTTTGGTTCAGTTCAACGGAACATAGAATAAGCGCGTGCGCTTGCCTTCGGAACCGGATTGATACTGGAAAAGCCCAAACAGGAGCGAGTACTTTTTAGCGGCCGGCGTCGCTTCGCGTCGGTACAGGTTCCAGAGCAGCGACTGGCTGGTCGCGCCGGTCTTGGCATTCTGCTCGGAACGCCAGACCGACCAGAGCGGCGAATAATCGCGCTCGATGCTCTTACTCGTGGATAAGAACGGTTCGAGCGGCGCCAGGACCTGCAGCCGGCTGTTCCCATTGAAATCATGACGGTGACTGTAGAGCGGCCAGAAGTCAACCCGCCGCCGGGCTGTCTGCGTTTCAGTGTTCTTCTCGGTGCGGTCGGAATAGAGGAATAGGCAAATGCGGGTGCGCTGGCGGTCGAGCGGCGCGGATTGGATGCGGTTGTATCGGTAAATCGGCCAAAGGTAGAAGTTGCTCTCCAGCTTCGCGTTGTGCGCCTGGCTGAAGAAAGGCCAGACGCGCGAAATGGTCTTGCCCTCGCCGCGCGCGAACACGAGGAGCGGCCACGGCGCGCTCCATTCCTGGAATTTCTTCTCCCGATCATCCAGGTGCCGGAAGATCGGCCAAATGATGGTGGTCGAGTCCCGCAGCGGCGAGCGCAGCAGGCTGTAGGCGGGAATGGACGCCTGCTCCCACTGCTCGTTCGTCGTGCCGATCCCGCTGCGCTTGTTGAAGAACAACGGCCAGAGCGCAAAGAAGTTGTCGTGACCGGCGACGGTGGAGACCTCGTTGAATCCATTAGTCCGCGTGGTAATGTCTTTGTGTTCGCTCCCGATGAGGGGCCAAAACTGCCAGCCGCTCAACCCCTCTCCGTGGCGCAGATGGAAGAAGGGCACCAGGTAGTTGTCTGTCACCACAGACTTCTTTCGTGTCTGGCTGTACAGGGGCCACATGACGAAGAAGATTTCATCACGGAATAGCCGGTGCTGCAGGTGGCCATAGAAAGGAACCACCGCGGTATAATCCTGGCTCGGGTCGGAGGAGCGTTGCCGGAAATAGACGGGGAACAGCGTGAAGCGGTCGCGGGCAGTCTCCTGCTGCGTCGGGCCGCCGGCGAAGCTCAGGAGTTGCAGGAACTGCCAGCGGTATTGCTCGCCATGGCGATCATAAGTCATCACCGGGTAGAGGAAGTCCAATTCCTTTCGCTCCGTATCCGGATCACGCGTGTAGGAGAGCAGCGGAGGCACAGCCCAGATTCGCTGGGATTCCTTCTCCTCCGAATAGAAGAACGGGCCGGCGGCTTCCGTCCGTTGCCCAAGCGCCAGCGTCAAGCTGAACTCGTCATATAAGAAGCCGGCATCCAATGAGTCGGCCCGTGCCACCATCGGAAAAGCGCCACTCATCAGGGCCAGCCACACCAGGACCCAACAGGGACCGGTGCGGGAGGGTGCGGGGATAATCCCCTTGCACTGCGGTTCTCGCAGGGCGAGAACCAATTGATGGGCACGTCTCATTCCAATGATGGTAGAGCCTAGAGCAGATGGCGAAGGCGTCAAGGCTGCAACCGGATGTTCGGCGGCGCGCGGCAGCTTACTGCTGCTTGACCAGGCGGAAGAAGGACGCTGCGTTCGTGTGCGGGAACACGGCCAGGTAGTTCGTGCCCGCCACCGAGAAATTGGTTATATTCGAATACGCGCCGGTCACCCCGATGCTGCCCTGGAGCCCAAACCCAACTGCGTTGGTCGGCCAGGTCAGGAGGACGCGGTTATTGTTGGTGCGAGCGATCGTCAGGGTGGGCCGGGGAATGCCGACCTCGTAGGTGAATGTCGGTCCCAGCCACAGCAGTTCCTGGTTCCACACGGGATCGGAGGATAGGGGGGCAAAGGTGCCGTCGGGCTTGAGCTGCCAGGCTTGATAATCAGCCAGTTCCGCAGCCACTTGGAACTGAGCATCCGATAGTAGTCCCCGGTTATCGTAAAAGGAGCCGTACCAAACCGAGCTTGTCAACGGCGTCGCATGGACCGTGATCGTATACGGCTGCCCCTGGACGAGCGGCAGCGGTGGTACGGCCGCGGAGACGATTTCGCCGGCCAGTGCCGAAGAGTCTGTAATCCCGGTATAATTTGCAACGACGGCGTTGGTGCCGGACCAGATCGTCACCACGGCCTCCGGGTCTCCGCCCGTTACGGCCAGATCCAGATAACCAACGCTAGTCACCAGGAGATTGGTCGTGGGCACAAAAGACCAACCGGCACCGCCGGCCATGAACCCCGCCGCGCCACCATTCGACCCGTCTGGGAGGGACAACGCCTCAGCCGCCAGCGTTGGCAGAGAGGACACCGCGGTGGCGCAGGCCACCCCAATACCCAACCAGATTCCCGGACACGTCATCGTCTAAGGGATAAACATTTTGAGATGGAATGGCAACCCTGGATAGCCAGGCAGCCGCTGCCCGCTACTCATAGCGCAGAGATTCAATAGGGTCGAGGTTGGCCGCCTTGAAGGCCGGGTAGGTTCCGAAAATGATGCCGACCACGGAGCAGATCAGCAGCCCCAAGCCCACCCAGTCCAGCGGAATAACCGGGTCCAGCTTGAAAAGGTAGGCCGTCGTATTTCCGCCGAGGATGCCGCAGACGACGCCAATGACGCCGCCGATCTCGCAGAGCACGATGGCCTCGATCATGAACTGCGCCATGATGTTGCGCTTCTTGGCGCCGACAGCGCGGCGGATGCCGATCTCGCGGGTGCGCTCGGTGACCGAGACGAGCATGATGTTCATGATGCCGATGCCCGCCGCCAACAAGGCAATCGAGCTGACGACGACCACCCCGATCCGGACGGTCAACGTGAAAGTGTTGAATTGGGCGACGAGCGAGTCGTTGGAGGCAATCTCAAAGCTATCAGGCTCCCCCGGCGGCACGCGGCGGATGATACGCAGCAAGCCGCGCACTTCCTCCATGCAGGCGTCGTAGCTCGCGCGGTCGCGGGCCTGGACCAAAATCGTCAGGCTGCGCCAGATGTAGCCATAACGGTTGAGGCCAATGGTAATGGGGATCACCGCGAACTTGTCCTGATCACCGCCCAGTGAGCCGCCTTTGGGCTGGAGCACCCCGACAACGGTGTAGTTCAGGCCATCAATTTTCACCCGCTCACCCACGGCGGAGCCGGCGGGAAAAACGGTCCGGGCGAGGCTGTTGCCCAGCACACACACCTCGCGCGCACCGTCCACGTCGGCGTCGGCGATTCCCCGCCCATCCTGCACGACCCAGTTGTGGGCGGAGAAGCTGCCGGGGGTGTCGCCATAAAGCATCACATCCGGCGCAGTCCGCTGGTACTGCGTCTGGATTTGGCCGCCCCAGAAGCGGGTTTCCAGGCCCACGGCGCGCGCCAGCGTGACGCCGGCCTGTAATCGCCGCCCTTCCTGGAGAGTAATGTTCTTCCGCCGCCGCATCTTTTCCATGCCTTCAGGCACGGTAAACAGAATTATCGGGTACTTCCGAACCATGAAGGTCTGATCGCCCAACTGGCTAAGTTCGGCTTCAATCGTGCTCTGCATCACCCGCATGGCGGTCATCACCGCAATGATGGAGAACACGCCCACCAGGACCCCCAACAGGGTCAGCGCGGAGCGCAGCTTGTGCGCGGCCACGGCGCCCAGGGCCATGCGGAGGCTTTCGTGCAGCTCGGCGGCCAGCGTAATGATGAATTTCGGGAGCATGCGAATCTCATTCCCCGCTGCGGAGGGCGTCCACCGGGTTCATCCGCGCGGCGCGCCAGGCCGGCACAAAGCCGGACAGCACACCCGTGGCCAGCGACACGAGCAGCGCCAGGCCGACGACCAACGGCGAGAGGGTGGCCGGGATGTACGATTGCAGCAGCAACGTCACCGGCCAGGCAATGCCGAGCCCGATGGCGCCGCCGATCAGACAGATGGTGGCGGCCTCGATCAGGAATTGCAGCAGAATGGTCCGCCGCTTGGCGCCGATGGCTTTGCGAATGCCGATCTCGCGCGTCCGCTCGGCCACCGAGACAAACATGATGTTCATGATGCCGATGCCGCCGACAAAGAGCGATAGACCGGTGATGAACAGGCCGATCCCGCCGATGATCGCGGTGATCTTGTGCACCATCTCCAGAATCTGCTCCTGCTGGTTGATGGCGAAATCATCCGGGTCGCCCGGCGCCAGGCGCCGGATGCGGCGCATGACGGTGTGCAATTCCTCGCGCGCGCTCGCCAATTCGGCAACGTCCTTGACCTTGACCTCGATCAGCTCCACGTCGCGGGTGTGGAGGAAGGCGGCGGTCATCTGCCGCAGGGGAATGATGGCCTGATTGTCGAACTGGCCGAACAAATCTCCCTGCTTCTCCAGCACGCCAATGACCTCGAAGGACTGCTGGCCAACCACAACCTTCCTGCCGAGCGGCGATTCCCGCACGAACAGGTTGGTGGCCACGGTCGAGCCAATCACACACACGGGCCGGCCGCCCTCGGCGTCGGCGGCGGACAGAAACCGGCCGTCCGCGATCGAGATGCCGCCCGTCAGCAGAAGTTGCTCGGTGGAGCCGATGATCGTGACGCCGTTCGCCCCCCGTTTGCCGTATTGGATCAGCCGCTGGTCGAAGGCGAGCGGTGCCACCGCTTGGGCCAGCGTCAGGTCCCGTTCCAGCGCGGCGGCCTGCTCAATCGTGAGCCGGGGCCGCTTCTGAATCTTGCGCCACTCCTCTTCCGTGTCCGATCCGGACCAGTCCTGGCGCTGCACGTAGAACACGTCGGCGCCGACGTGGGCGATGGCTTTGAGGAACGCGCGGTTGAGTCCTTCAATGGCGGTGCCCATCAGTGTGACCGTGACGATGCCGATCACGATCCCCAGCGTGGTGAGCACCGCGCGCAGCTTGTTGGCGCGGACCGCGCTCCATGAGATGGCCAGGCCTTCCTTGAGCTCGGTGAGCAGGTTCACGGGGCAGGAGAGAGGCCGGACAACGGTTCCGTTTTCATGGCTTAAGCGCTGACCGCAGGCGGTTCCGCTCCCTCGGTCTCCCGGCCCTGGTCATTGTGTTCGTCACTGGCGATCTGGCCATCGCGGATGCGTAGGATCCGCTGGGCGTGCCTGGCGACGTCTTCCTCGTGCGTCACCACGATGATGGTATTGCCCTGCCGGGAGAGTTGCGCGAAGAGCGCCAGGATTTCCGTGCCGGTCTTGGTGTCGAGGTTGCCGGTCGGCTCATCCGCCAGCAAAATCGAAGGCCGGTTGACCAGCGCGCGGGCCACCGCGACGCGCTGCCGCTGGCCACCCGACAGCTCGTTGGGCCGGTGATGAATCCGGTCCGCCAGCCCCACGCTGCGCAAGGTGTCCAGGGCCACCTGGCGCCGCTCCTCGGCGGGCATGCCGGAATAGATCAGTGGCAGCTCGACATTGCGCAGGGCATCGGAGCGCGGCAGCAGGTTGAAGGTCTGGAACACGAAGCCGATCTCCTTGTTTCTGATTTCGGCCAGTTGATTGTCATTCATCTGGCTCACCTGCACGCCGTTGAGCTCATATTCGCCCCCGGTGGGCGTGTCCAGGCAGCCGATCAGGTTCATCAAGGTGGATTTGCCCGAGCCGGACGGCCCCATGATGGCGACGTATTCCCCCCGCTCAATCTGCAAGGAGACATCCCGCAAGGCGTGGATGGTTTCGGCGCCCATCTGGTAACGGCGGGAGATCTGGTGCAGCCGGATCAAAGGCATGGCTCATTCTTTCTTCTCGGACGCCTTTTCCTTATCGCTGGTCGCCGGGCCTTTGCGGATCTTCTTGCCATCCTCCAGTTCCCGGGTGATGGCGCGGAAGCTTCCCGAAACCACTTCCTGTCCTTCGGTCAGCCCTTCGGCGACTTCCCAGTAATTGTCGTCGCTGATGCCGATCTTCACCGGCAGCATCTTCGCCCGGTCGCCGTCCAGCACGAAGACCACCTCCACCTGTTTGATTGCGTCCTTGGACTTCTTGTCGGACGTTGTGACGTTGGTGCCGTTGGCGGGGGGCGTGTTGGTGGCGGCCGTCAGGGTGTTGGTTCGGGGCGCCGGCGTGTTTGTGCGGGTCTGCGGCGAATTGGTCCCCGGCGGGCCGGCGCGCGCGGCGACCTTGGTCTTCTCCTGGTCCTTCGCCTTCTCTTTAGGGGGACGGGTGGTGACGCTGGCGAATGGCACGGTGAGCACGTTGGTGCGGTAACAGGTCTCGATCTCAGCGGTCACCGACATCCCCGGGCGGAACGGCTCCTTTTCCTGGACGCGGATGCGCACCTCGAACTTGGTGGCCTCCTGGCTGGACATCTGCCCGGCGTCTTTCGACGAGTTGGCAATCTCGGTGACGATGCCGTTAAACTTGCGTTTCTTGAAGGCATCCACCTCCAGCCGGGCTTTCTGCCCCGGGGCAATCCGCACCACGTCGTTCTCCCCGATGTCCACGCGCGCCTCCATTTCGTTGAGGTCGGCGATGGTCATAATCTCGGTTCCTATGTTCTGGACGGTGCCTAGCACGCGCTCCCCCAGCCGCGAATTGAGCTTGCTGATGGTGCCGGAGAGCGGCGCCCGGATGGTCGTCTTGTCCAGCGACTCGTTTGCACTGTCCACCGCGGCTTTGGCGACTTCCACCTGGTGCGCCGCGCCTTCGGACTGCGCCTGGGCCACATCATACGCCGCCCGCACTTCGTCGAAGGTGGAATCCGACACAAGCTTATTGCGAAAGAGGTCTTGGTGGCGTTTGAACTCCGCGTCGGCTCTCCGCAAATTGGCCTCCGCCATGGTCCTGGACGCCAGCGCGGACTTGTAGCTGGCGTTGGCCTGGTTGGTGGCGGCGATGTAGAAGTCCGGCTTGATCCGCACCAGCAAGTCGCCCTTGCTGACCTTCTGTCCTTCCTTGACCGGCAGGGCAATGATTTCGCCGCTGACCTCGGCGCTGATCTTGACCTGGAGCACGGGCTGGATCCGGCCGTTGGCCATGACGAGCTCGATCAGGTTGCGCCGGACTACTTTCTCGGTCTGAACGGCAATCGTGATCTCCCGCTGCTTGAAGATCACCAGGGCCGTCAACCCCAGCAGCACCGCCACGATGGCGGCGAAGACCAACACCTTTCTGCGCTTCTTGGATTTTGCCATTTCAGTTAGCTATTCAGACACAGTTGGAGCGATTTTGTTTCACTGCTGGAGCCATTTGCCGCACCGCCGGTCCCGGCGCGCGGCTTTATCGGCCGAGCTGCTTGAAGGCCATTTTCGCCAGGAACCCCAGCCCGATAAAGAAGCCGGTGTAGGCCGCCCAAATGCCAAAAATCCACAGGGCGGCCTTGGTGAGCGACGCGCCGCTCAGCCGGGCCAGGCCGATGGCGCGCACCGTTAGCAGCCAGAACGTCATGACATTCACGACGGCCAGTAGCGCATGGACCATGTTCTGGGGGTCGAATTCCTTCACCAGCAACCCGAGGCTGGGCGCGGCGTAGAGGTTGCCCAGGCCCACGATGAGCAGCGTCTTCACGATGACCTCCAGCACGGCGACCATGTTGGCCAGGCCGACCACCTCCACGGCTTTCATATACGGGAAGTTCCCTTTGAACAGCTTGGCGCCCAGCAGCCAGAAGATCAGGCCCCAGAAGAACGGGGTGATGACCCCGGCGACCACCGGGGCCACAGCGGAGCCGATCTTCGCGCTGAGGCCCGCCCATTTTTCGCCCATGGCGCGGGCTTGCTCGGCCTGCTGTTCGCTCATGTGGCTTCGCTCGATCTGCTTCTGGATGGCCTGGTCGGTGATCTCGCTCAGTTGATGCCGGATGGCGTCCTGCGAGAAGATGAGCCAAACCGACGCCCAGCTTACCGCGATGAGAATCAGCGCCGGTGCCAGCCAATTGGCGGTCGAGGGGCCGCTGGCTTTGACTTCCTGAAATACATCTCCCGGCGTGGCGAACACATTCAACAGCCGGCTGCCCAGTGACATGGTGGGGGGCGGCATGGTTTCCGGCGCAGGTTCCGGCATTGGCGGGAGCGGTTCCATAAGATCAGTTCGGGTTTGCACGCGGCCCAACGGCCACGCGCCAAGAATGGGGGAGCCGGCCCCCGTTGTCCAGCGGCTATGAGGCCGGTCTCCCGGCAAGCAGGGCGTATGCCTGAAGCCCGGAAAGGAGCGCGGACATTCTTGCCCGCCTGCAGCATTGTGGGCAAGATGGGCGGACAGGAATCTCCGCGCTCCTTCAGGCATGCGCCTTGGCCGGGGCGGGAAGGTGGCGGGTGACCGGGGTAATCGGCCGGCTGCTTTGCGCCGGGTCAGCGCAACTCCACCAATGCCGCCGGCGCTTGCCAGAAGCCGAGAACTTCTTGCCAGAACTTCGCCCGCGGTTCGCCGATGCGAATGTGCCCACTCTGTGGGAACTGCCAGAGCTTCTTGGGGCCGGCATAGCCGTCGTATAAGCGCTTCCCGAATCTTTCCGGCACGACCTTGTCGCGCCCGTCCACCATGACCGCCACCGGTCCATGATAGCTCCGCAAATGGTCGGCGGAAGGAAACCGGTCAATGAGCAGGTAGCGCGCGGGCAACAACGGATATCTATCCTGCGCCACATTGACGGCCCCGTCGAAGGGCGAAAGCAAAACCAATCCGGCCACGCGGTTTGGCTGGGTGCCGGCCAGGTACGCGGCGACACTGGTGCCCAGCGATTCGCCGAGGAGATAAGTTGGCAGGTTTGTGGCCAGCGCTTGCAGCGCCTGGTCGGCGGCGTGGTAAAGGTTCTGCTCGGTCGGCGAGCCGGCGCGGTCGGCGTAGCCGGGATAATCCAGGATAAACACATCCAGCGCGGCGACGCCTTGAATGTCGTCTGCATAATGAGCGCAGCCGGTGGCGCTGCCGCCGTTGCCATAAAGAATCAACACCTGGCCCGACGCCGGTTGCTGCGACGCAAGCCGCTTGAATCCGATAGCTTCGCCGGCGGCATCGCGCCAGCGCTCCAGTCGGGCTTGTTTGGCTCGTGCCTCCACCTGTTCCGTTGTGAAATGCGGCGGGTGGTAGATCAGCCGACGCTGGCAAAGGGCCACCATCAAACATACGGCCACATACGCCGCCACCCCCAGCAGAAGCAGCCGACTCAGCGCACGGCGGGCAAAGCCCCTCCGCCTTTTGGCACCGTTATCCACACGTGGATCATGTCAAACTTGCTGCCGCGCGGCAACCAGGAGAAATCTGGGCATTGACCCTGAGGTCAGGTCGCAAGCCCGTGAATGGGGACGCCAGCGACTTGAGGAGCCCTGACAAAGTTACGTCATTGGGACCGGGGCTGCCCGCCCCTTTCTCTCACGTCCAGCACCACCCCCGGCCCCGCGACGGGCGCCCTCCGCGTACGCCGCTCCGCATAACGCTATTGACCAGCAGCTTCCGGCATCCTATTTGAGTGGGGTTGTGAGCAGTCGTCGAAAGCAGCGCACAGAGCCAAAGCTTCCCAAAGCCCTCATCGAAGAACTGGCTTTGCAACACCTCACCTACGAAGAAGCCATCGCAGGATGCGACATCGTTCCCGACCACAAGACGCTGCTCAAGCTGTTGCGCGGCTGGCGGTTGCTGACCCCGGCGCAGAAAGCCGCCTGGGAGCAGAGTGCCATCGAGTATAACCTGGCCGGCGGCGACCCCGCCACCACCAACTAGCTCCGGAACGGCTCGTTACAGGAAGCCGCAGGGTAAAGTCTAAAGGAAGGGCGGCTACAGCACGAAATATCCCAGCGCGCCTTGCAGGAGCACCAGGCAGGATTCCTGGATCAGCCAGGCGGCGAACACGAACCACGCCGCCCGCAGGAACGGCACATTGGCCAGCCGGGCCAGCCCGACCGAGAGCACGCCGACCAGCCAGAAGGCAAACAGATTGGCGATGCCCAGCACCAGGTAGCTTTTACGGCTGGCATCAAAATCGCCGGCTGCCAGGGCCAAGCTTGGCGAGGCAAACAGTTTGGGGAGGTTGACCATCAGCAGCAGCATGACTACCGAGCCAAGCACACTGATCATCAGGCCCAGCCCTGCGATTTCCAGCGTCTTCAGATAGCCGAAGCGGGCCTTCAGAAAGGCCCGTCCCAGCAGCCAGAGGACCAGCGCCCACCAGAATACGCGCACGAGGCCGAACCCGGCGGCCGCTGTGGCGCCCAGGACCTTGAGCGTATCCGGCTGCGCCAGGGTGCGGGTAAGGGTGAGGGCACGATCGGCATCAGCCTGCTTCACTTTGCCCGCCTGGACCTGCTGTTCCAGCAGCTTGGCCTGCTGCTCGATGCGCTCGTGCATCTGCCGCTGCAGGGTTGGCTGGGACACAACCACGAAAACGGTGAGCATGCCGACCATCGTCAACAGGAGAGCGGGCACGAGCCAGTTCCAGACGGAAGCCGGGCTGGCCTTGACCACCGCAAACACCTCGCCCGGAATGGCAAATACATTCAGCAGCCGCGCGGCGAAACACATCGCGGGCGGCGGCGGGGCATCCGGCTGGGATTCCGGGACCGGCAGAGGTTCTTCCATACAGTGAAACTAGAGTCAAGCACGGCCCAACTGGGCACGGTGGAAACATGCGGGAACCGGGCTCCAATGTCCAGCCGGGAGCTATGGCGCGGCAACCGGGCCCTTACTTCAGCAGCGACTGGATCTGTGCCGGGTCGCTTGTCGGCGGCTGGCAGGCGCTGCCGGTGCACAAGTAGACTGCCGGACCATCCCCAGCGGGCAGGGTTCTCGCGAACGATTCGACAGCGGCGGTATGGCCGAGCACGACCTTGTGGGGCTGATAAACGGAATGAATCGCGTGCAGCAACACGCGGGCTTGGGGATTGGCCGGGCTGCCGGTGACGACCACGCGCCGGGGTTCTTCGAGCCAGAAGTCCAACGCCTGGAGCAGGTGCGGGACAGCCTGCGGCAGTTGCTGAAGCCGGTTCCCAAACCGGCGCAGGCTGTGCTCGGCGGCCTGGACGAACGCCGGGCGATCGGCGATCCGCCCGAGCTTCAACAACGCCAGGACAGCGACTGAGTTGCCCGAGGGTTCGGCGCCGTCGTAGCATTCTTTGACGCGCAGGATGAGGTCGGGCGCCCCGGCCGGGCTTTGCCAGAAGCCGCCCTGCTGCGGGTCGTAGAACTTCGCGAGCAGGGCCTTGCCCAGGGCGAGCGCAGCATCGAGGTGTTTCGATTCGAGGGTGGCCTCGTAGAGTTCGATCACGCCCGCCAGCAGGAACGCGTAGCCTTCGAGCAACTGCACGTTGTCGCGCTCGCCGTCCCGCCAGCGATGGTGCAGCGTTTTCGTGGCCGCGTCCCAGAGCGTGGTCTGCAGGAAGGCGAAGTTCTTCTCCGCGGCGGCGCGATACTTCTCCTCGTTCAGGACCGCGCCTGCCCGCGCCATCGCGCCGAGCATCAGGCCGTTCCAGGACGCGAGCACCTTGTCGTCGCGCTGGGGGCGGACGCGTCGCGCGCGGGCGGCGGACAGCTTGCTCTTGGCCGAGGCGAGTAAAGCTCGCTCGGGCTTGGTGAGATCAGGCTCGACGATGCTCAACACGTTCTGGTTGGGCAGCGGCTGGGGATGGCTGTGGTCAACGAAGTTGCCTGGTTCGGTGATGCCAAAATAGCGGGCCGCTGCTGTGAGCTCCCCGGGCGTGAGGAGTTGCTCCAGTTCCTGCCGCGTCCAGCAGTAGAACTTGCCCTCGTGCCCCTCGCTGTCGGCGTCCTCAGCGGAGTAGAAGCCGCCGTCCGGATGCGTCATGTCCCGCAGCACGTAGTCGAGAATGTCCCGCGCCACTTCCGCGTGGCGGGCCTCGCCGCTCACCAGCCACGCGTCGAGATACAACTGTGCCAACTGCGCGTTGTCGTAGAGCATCTTCTCGAAGTGCGGCACCCGCCACTCGGCATCCACGGAGTAACGGGCAAAGCCGCCGCCCAGTTGATCGTGAATGCCGCCGGCGGCCATGCGGTCGCAAGTGTGCAGCACCATGCGGGCGGCCTCCTCGTCCCGGAACCGGCGGGCGTAGCGCAGCAGGAACTGCGGCTGGCTGGGCTGGGGAAACTTGGGCGCGCCCCCAAACCCGCCATGGCGCGCATCGTAGCCGGCTTTGAGCTGTGCGCCCGCCTCCCGCAGAACGTCGGCGGTCAGCGCCAGCCCGGACGCCGGGGCGCCGGGGAGGCCCAGTTGCTCGAGCCGCGCATGGATGTCGGCGGCCGAATTAACCAGCTCGGCCCGGCGCGTCTGCCAGACCTGCTGCACCTGCTGCAGAACCTGGAGAAAGGCGGGCCGCCCGTGGCGGTTGTCCGGCGGGAAATAGGTGCCGCCGAAGAAGGGCTTGCGCTCCGGCGTCAGGAACACGTTGAGCGGCCAGCCGCCCTGGCCGCCGGTGGTCTGGACGAAGGTCATGTAAATCTTGTCCACGTCCGGCCGCTCTTCGCGGTCCACCTTGATGCTGACGAAGTGCTCGTTGAGAAACGCGGCCACCCGGGCGTTCTCGAAGGATTCGCGCTCCATGACGTGGCACCAATGGCAGGTCGAGTAGCCGATGCTCAGGAAGATCGGCAAGTTCTCCCGGCGCGCCCGGGCGAAAGCTTCCTCGCCCCACGCATACCAGTCCACCGGGTTGTGCTGGTGCTGGAGCAGGTAAGGCGACTTCTCGCGGGCGAGGCGGTTAGGGCTAATGCTCATGCGGGCAACCATAGCCCGCAATCACGGCGAACGCAAAACCGGCGGCCGATGAACCATTCAAGCCCGATTATGGCTGCGTTGTCGTGGGGATGCGCCTCAAGCGGCGCCGCGGCGATTGGCGCGAGCCGCTGCAACCAGGGCGTCCTTACCCGTGTGGAATCCGGCGCGCAGGGGCGCTGCTGCCGGGGCCGTGTGGTTCAGGAGCCCGTCGCACGCACGAGACGGACGAAGTTGTAGATGCGGATGACGTCGCCTTGCGGCCCGCGGCCATGCGGGAACTGAGCGGGATCGCCAGTCTTAGGGTCACTGCGCTGAGCGCCCGTGCCGTGGACGTCGGTGAAACGATAGGTGCCGGCGCCGGGACCTGGGGTACCCGGGCGATCGGGCGGTCCGCCGCCCGGACCGCGCGGCGACAGCCAGCCGCTCGCACGGCCGAAGGCGACGTACATTGCGGCGCCGCCCCCCATGAATCCCTCATGCGTGGTGCCGCTCCAGTAGAACGGGTAGTCCGCTTCGCCGATTTCGTTGGTGATCGCAGTGCAGGTGAACACGGCATCAACGGCGGGCGACCGCGTGGTGTCGGGCGCCCGCGTGTAGTCCACGATGCTCTGCAATTCTTTCACGTTCGGCAGGCGCCAGTCGGTGTGGCCCAGGTACTTCGCCGCGTTCTTCCGCTGCACCCAGGCCAGCGCGGCCTCCCAGTTCAGGCCTTGGCCACTGTCGGCCTTGGACCAGGACAGGCCGGTGGCACGATCGGTGACGGTGCCGTCGCTGTTGTCGTGGAAGTCGTTGCGGCCGTAGGCCGGGTTGCCGCGGACGCAGAGGACGTAGAACTTGAACTCGCGGCCGCCCATTTGCTGCAGGTCGTAGCCCTTAATGCGGCCGTCGGCGAAGTTGACGCCGAATTGCTTGCCGCCGCCCCGGAGGGAGGGCCCGACATAGCGGGTGGCGGAGGCCCACTGCGAATCGATGATCCGCTCTCCGGCGCTTTCGTCGCCGTAGGCAAACTGGAAGGCATTGGTGTCAATGAACGGCCGGATCCCCGGGATGCGCGCGCCGGGCGGGCCGCTGGGGTCCTGGCCGCGGCCGTCGAAGAGGGAGTAGAGCTCTTTGATGGATGGCAGGCGCCAATCGCTGAAACCGCCGAATCTGGCGGCGTTGAGCTTCGCCGGCTGCGCCTGGGCCTGCGTGATAGTCAGCTTGTCTCGGGTGGTAGGAACCGCGTTGCCCACAGCAGCGGGGCTCCTCTGCCAGGTCAGGCCAGTGACGTTGTCGTGGACGGTCAGGCGGTCGGCGTTGACGGTGTAGCTGGGCAGGTTGCGGGAGAATTGCGCGTCCTGGCCGTAAAACGGCTGGCCGGGCTGAGGCGGGGCAATCTCGCCCCGGTTGTTGTAGCATTTCGCCTGGGCGGTATCCACGACCGGGTAAGGCAACGCGGCGGGAAGCGTAGCGCGGCCAAGGCCGACCATGGCGGCCGCGATCACGAGCGCCTTGGCGCGGCGCATCCCCCGGGAGAGCAGGCGTCCCCGGGCGCTTAAACATTGGCAGGAACCGGCGGAAACCAGCGTTCGCGGGGACACCCGCCCGCCGCTGCACATTCTTGAGCCTTGCATCACGAGATCCCCGCTCTCACGGTTTGCCCATCGCCCGGGCTTTCTCCAGGATTAGGGGCCGCGCCTCTTCCATCATCTCCCGCACGTCTTCGTAGCGCAGCGTGCGCTGCTCGAAGGTGCGCTTTTGCAGCATGCCCAGGAACCGGCCCTCGAACTCTTTGAAGTAGGAGCCGTAGATGTGGTAGCTGTCCACCATGTGGCAATAGCGCCCGACCTGGACCGGCTGGCCGCTGAGTGCGGCGATGCGCGCGGCGATGCGCTGCTGCAATTGGACCAGCGCGAAGATGTTCATAAACGCCGCCTTGTAGGCATCGTTGGAGCGGAAACGCACATTCATGCTCAGCACCCGCTGGCCTTCCTGTTCCAGCACGCGGCACCAGATGCTTTGCATGCAGGCCGGGTCGTAGCATTCGTTGTCTTCCCAAACCTTCCAGGTGATGGCCTGCGCGCGGCGGGTGTGGGATGTTTTGGCCAGCTTCTGGCAGAGAATCTCGATCTGGTCGAAGGGCTGGAGCGACGGCACCTCGTATTTGAAGAGGCGCTGGTGGTAGGTGTATTCCCAGCGCGTGTCCTTCGGGTCCTCGGGATTGCGGACGAGATGGTCTTTGATGCCGTCGCACACTTCCATCACGTATTCCTGCAGTTCGGCTGGCCCGCCCGGGAAGTCTTTGTGGATCATCGGCTCACTCAGTGGATCAGTGATCGTGATGATCATCGTGGCGTCCTTGCTGGGCGGGTCTTGGGGCTTGTCGTATTCGGTCTTGAGGTCGCAGCCGCGCTGGTGGAGTTCGACCAGGGACAGCTCCCAGGCGCGCGCGATGCAGTCAGCTTCCACGTGGAGGATTGGTATGCCTTTCATGATTGCCTTTGTGTTGTCAGTTGGGCAGCCAGCCCGGACCTCATGGCCGCGCAAATTCTGGCCGCCGCGCTAGAGTTGCCAGCCGCAGAGAGTTTGGCAACTAAATCGTAGGCGGAAACTGAACCCGTGGACCCTGGGCCAGGCGGCTTTGAAGCCGGGGCAACCGCGGGGTGCCGATTCGCGCTTGGCAGCCGGCCAGAATGTGGTATGATACTCTACGTGCCGGGATACGGTGAGGCCCGGCGCAAGATCGAGGGTTCGGCAGTGTGTGCTGCCGAAGGTTAACACGGGTGGTCGGGCCGCCATCCGAAGTACTGAATTGCTTTGGCGCAATGAAGCTTCGGATACAGTGGCTGGAGACGGAGAGCCTTCCTCTCCGTATCGGGATAATCAATCGTTGGAGTTCAGCGCGCATCCGACAGGTGCATTGGTTGCCGGGGCAATTCAAGCTTTGTCGTTTGCGCAATGAACAAAACCATTGGTCTTCTGCTTGTCGTTTACAGCCTGCTGCTCGCCGGCCTTAGTTTTCTCGTCCATCACCTGGCTCCAGGAGCGGCCCGGCCCACCCTGATTGTGGGGTGGATTGGGGGCGCACTCTGCCTGGTTTGGGGCGTGCGAGCGCTGGCGGGCCGCGGCGGGAAAGCGCTGCCCCTGCTAACCCTCATCCCCGTGTGCTTCGTGCTGCTGCCGCAAACGTTCATGAGCTGGTCTGGCGGGAGCGCCGGATTGCAGGCGGGGCGGACGGTGGCAGCGGTGACCACACTGCTTTTGGCCCTGTCCCTGGGCATGCTGGTGCGGATTGCCTGGTCGGGCATGCTGTTTGACCTGCCGGCAGGCGGCCTGACGAAGGACGCGGGGGCAAGGGGAGAAACGACCGGGAAACGTGCAGCTTAGGCTGATACCGTCAAAAAACGCGGCAGGGGCGGTGGCCGGCGGTGGGCTGACGGTGCTTGCGATTGCGCCGAAGCAGGCGCATCTCACTTTCCTGCAATAAACCGGGATACGCCCGTTGTGCGCGGTGCAACCCGACACCCCCCTCAGTTCGGCCGGGCTCCCTCCCCATCCCTGCACCAGCCCCCCTCCGTCACCCCACCGTCTCCTCACCGTTACCCCTCCCTAGCACCTCTCATAATTTATGAGAGGTGCTAGGGAGGGGTAACGGTGAGGTGACGGTGAGCTAGGCCAGGGCGGAGCGGAATATGACCCGGAGCGGGATGTTACTGGGCTTTTGGGCCATCCGGGCCGCAAGCCGGCCCCGGCCCTCAAGGGGTGCGTCGCGCGGTTCGGCCTGTAACAAATGCCTGTATTCCTGTCGGCCCGACAAACTTCACCGGGGGGCCAACAAGAATGTCGGCGCCCCTCCCTTTCCCTGGCCGGAAAGTGAGATGGGCCGGGGCCTCGTCCACGGGTGCTTTTTGCATCGTCACCTGGTGGCGGGTGAGCTAGCCTCGGGCCATGGTATTGGCCAAAGCGTGGAAGCTGGATGCGATCATCCGGCTGGTGTTGAGCGTGATTATTTGCGCTTACGCCGGCTCGCTGTTGGTCAGTGTGCAGCACTACGCGAGCGCCGGGGCCAAGGTCAGCTCGCGGCTGTTCTTCCCCGTGGCGGGGGCATCGCTGTTCTGCCTGGCGGCCACGCTGGTCATCATCTTCCGGCCCTGGGCGCCGGAAACCTTCGGGCGGCGCCTGATTGCCCTGGTGGGGTGCGCCTACGGCGGCCTGCTCCTGGGGGCGTGGGTGCTGCGGTTTTCCGGGGTGGAGGCGGCGGAGATGTCCATCGCGCGGATGGTGGCCGCCACGCTGAGTTTTCAGGGGGCCGGGCTGCTCCTGATCGGGTGTTTCCTGCGCGAGCAGCAAACCGGTTGGTCGGAGGCGTTCGGGTTCTCGAACCGTTGGCGCCGGGCGGTGCTGGTGGGGGTGGTCGGCGCGCTGGTCTTTCTGCCGGTCGGCTGGGGCTTGCAGCAGGTCTCCGCGCTGGTGATGACGCACTGGCCACACCTGGGACTCGAGCCAAAGGAGCAACTGCCCGTTCACGCCTTGCGGATCTCGATGTCGTGGGCCGGGCGGCTGTCGCTGGGGGCGACGGCCATCCTGCTGGCGCCCGTGGCGGAAGAAATGATGTTTCGCGGCATCCTGTATCCGGTGATCAAACAAGCGGGCTGGCCGCGCCTGGCGTTGTGGGGCACCGCGCTGCTGTTTGCGGTCGTGCACCTTAACCTAGCCACGTTCGTGCCGTTGTTGGTGCTGGCGCTGATGCTGACGGCGCTGTATGAGCGGACCAACAACCTGCTGGCGCCCATCATCGCGCACATGTTATTCAACGCGCTGAACTTTGCGACGCTGTTGCTGCAGCAACACTACGGAGGCGCATGACCGAGTTTGACCTGATCCGCCGCCTCACCCGCGCGCTGCCGACCAATCCCGCCGTGGTCGTAGGGGCGGGCGACGATTGCGCCGTGCTGGACGCCGGCGTGCCGGACCGGCTCCTGTTGTTCAAGACGGATGCCGTGGTCGAGGGCGTGCATTTCACGAGCGCGGCGCCGCCGGAGAAGATCGGCCACAAGGCGCTGGGGCGGTGCTTGAGCGACATTGCCGCCATGGCGGGGACCCCGACCGCGGCGCTGGTGACGATTGGCCTGCCGCGCGACTTCAAGCCCGAGTTCGTGGAGGCGGTTTACGTTGGCCTCAACGCGCTGGCGCGCCGGCACGACGTGGCCGTCGTGGGCGGCGAGACCACGACCAATCCCGGCGGCATCTTCATTTCGGTGGCGCTCATCGGCTGGGTGCCGCGTGGCAAGGGCGTGCTGCGCTCCGGCGCCGAGGTGGGCGACGCGCTCTTCGTTACCGGCGAGCTGGGCGGCTCCCTGGCGGGCAAGCATCTCGATTTCGAGCCGCGGCTGGTCGAAGCGCGGTGGCTGGCGCAGCATTTCCCGGTTCATGCCATGCTGGACATCAGCGACGGCCTGGCGGGCGATCTGCGGCACATCCTGGCTGCCAGCCGAGTTGGCGCGGAGCTGCTGGCCACATCCATTCCCATCAGCCGCGAGGCGCGCCTGGCGGCCAAGGCGGGTTCCTCTGCCAAGCCCGCTTTGCTGGCGGCGTTGACCGACGGCGAGGATTTTGAGCTGCTGTTTACCGTCGCCAGCCGCGATGCCGTGCCGGTGCTCGACGCGTGGCGCAAGCGGTTTCCCAAGCTGGCGCTCACGTGTATTGGCAAGATCAAGGCCGGCGAGGGCATCACCATCCGGGACAAGAACGGCGCGCGCCCCTTAACCGTCCATGGCTACACTCATTTCGCATAGCCCGGCGGAGACGCTCGCCCTCGGGGAGCAGTATGGCCGCGCGGCGGCAAGCGGATTGGTCATCGGCCTGTCCGGGGACCTCGGCGCGGGCAAGACGCAATTCGTCAAGGGACTGGCCCGCGGGCTGGGCATCACCGCGCGCGTGCATTCGCCGACGTTTGCCCTGGTGAACAGCTACGCGGGCGGGCGGCTGCCGCTCTTCCACCTGGATTTGTATCGGCTGGAAACGCCGCAGCAGATTGTGGCGGCGGGGCTCGAAGATTACCTCAGCCCCGTGGGCGTTACGGTAATTGAATGGGCGGAGCGATGGTTTGGGGACTGCGCGCCCTCCCTGGCTTGGGTCCACATTGACGTGCTCAGCGAGACTGAGCGACGCATCACTTATGAAGATACTGGCGCTTGAGTTTTCCTCGCCCCAGCGCAGCGTGGCGGCATTGCAGGGCGGGACGAACGCCGGGCCGCTGGCGTTGGGCGAAGCCATCGAGGCCGGGGGCCGCTCCACGAATACCCTGGGCCTGGTGGCGGAGGCGTTGCAGCAGGCGCAGCTCGAACGCGAGCAAATCGAGTGTTTGGCTATCGGCCTCGGCCCCGGCTCCTACACGGGCATCCGGCTGGCGATTGCCCTGGCGCAGGGCTGGCAACTGGCGCGTCCGGTGCAACTGCTGGGTATCAGCAGCGCCGAGTGCCTCGCCGCCCAGGCCCAGGCCGAGGGCATCTTCGGGAAGGTGCAGGTCGTGATTGATGCCCAGCGCAACGAGTTCTACCTGGCCGGCTATGAGCTGACGGCGCAGTCACGGCGGGAAACCGAGCCGCTGCGCTTGGCCGCCGCCTCCGAGGTCCAGGCGCGGCAACAGGCCGGCAGCATCGTCGTTGGTCCGGAAGCGACCAAGTGGTTCCCGGGCAGCCGCGTCCTCTTCCCCCGCGCCGCGACCCTTGGGCAACTAGCCTGGGGGCGAAGCGACTTCGTCCCAGGCGAGAAGCTGGAGCCGATTTACCTGCGCGAAACGACCTTCGTCAAAGCTCCGCCACCGCGGGCTGTGCCCCTTTAGCGGCTGGGGGGCGCAGGTTTGGCAGGAAGCGCGCACGGCGCTCACTTGGCGCGCAGCATGAGGACCGGCACGCTGATGCTGTGCTGGACGCGAGTGGCGGTGGTGCCGAGCAACAGGTCAGCCACGAACTGATGGCCGTGGGTGCTCATCGCCACCAGGTCGCAACCTTTCCGTTTGACCCATTTCACGATCTCCTTGGCCGGCTCGCCGTAGGCTAATTCCACCTCGGTCGGGATGCCGGCCGCCACGAACTCCGCCCGGGCCTTATCAAGGAAGGCATTGCTTTCTTCAATCTCTTTGCCGGCGGCATCCGTCCGGTGGTACTTGGCCGGCACGCCGCTGGCCACGTGGAGCAGCACGAGGCGGCTTTGCATTTCCCGCGCCAGCAGTTTGACGTGCGCGATGATCGCCCGGTCGGTCGGAGTGCCCTCCAGGGTCACGAGGATGGTCTTATATAGGCTCATTGGTTGCTATTGCTTCGTGGTTAGTATTGATCAGCCCTTATCCGCCCATGATGATGCGCCAGGCTTCTTTAAGCGACTCAGGCAAACTGTAGAGATCCATCACTGTTATCAACAGCGCGCTGCCCCACCCCAGGATCAGCAGCAGCCAGCCATTGGCCCACTGGCCCATTCGCCGGCGCGAGGAGGTGAAGTGCAACAGCGGCAACAGGGCCAGGGGCAGCACGAGGCAGAGAGTCACCTGGCTGAGGTTGATCAGATCGGTGATGCTGCTGGCCCCGCGGACGCTGACAATCCAGATTGCCGGCACGACGGCGAGCAGGCGCGAGATCATGCGCCGGATCCACGGGCGGAGGCGCCAGCGCATGAAGCCCTCCATCACGACCTGGCCGGCCAGTGTGCCGGTAATCGTGCTGCTTTGGCCGCTGGCCAGCAGCGCCACGGCGAAGAGCGTGCCGGCGAGGGTCGTCCCCAGCAGCGGCGCCAGCGTCAGGTGCGCGATGCGGATCCAGTCGCTCTCGGGACCGAACTTCACCACCTCGCCTCCCGCCACGGCCAGGCTGTCTTTGCCATAGAACACCATCGCTGCCAGCACCAGGATTCCGGCGTTGATCAGGAAGGCAATCGCCAGCGCCACGGCGGAATCAATGGTGTTAAAGCGAATGGCGCTGCGGATGGAGAGCTCGTCGCGCTGCAACTTCCGCGACTGCACCAGGGCCGAGTGCAGGAAGAGGTTGTGCGGCATGACCGTGGCGCCGATGATGCCGATGGCTATCACCAGCATCCCGCTTTCACGGAAGCCGGGCCGGAGCAGGGCTTGGCCCATTTCCAGGAAGCTGGGCTGCATTTGCGGCAGCACAAAGATCTCAATACCATAGCACACCCCGATAGTTCCCACGAAGACGGTCACCACCGCTTCCAGCATTCTCATCCCCAGGCCCTGCAACGCCAGCAGCAGCAGCACGTCCAGGGCAGTGATGATAATCCCCCACTGCAGCGGGATGTGGAACAGGAGATTCAGCGCCACCGCGCTGCCCAGCACCTCGGCCAGGTCGGTGGCGGCGACCGCGAGCTCCATTGCGATCCAATTGGGCCAGCGGGTCCATGCCGGAAACCAATCGCGGCAGCACTGGGCAAGGTCTTTGCCCGTGGCGACGCCGAGCCGGGCGGAAAGCACCTGGAGCACAACCGCCATGAAGCTGGCCAGCGCCACCACCCAGAGCAGGCCGTACTTGAACTGCGCTCCAGCCGCAAGGTCGGTGCCCCAGTTGCCGGGATCCATGTAACCGACGCTGACCAGGATCGCCGGCCCAACGAACGCGCGCCATTGCCGCCAGAAGCCGGCGGAGTGCGGCGGCACTGCCACCGTGCTGTGCATGCCTTCGAGCGACACCGGCCCATTCGGGGAAGGCTCGGGCGAAGCCGCTGCAGGCGCGCCCGGCAGGTTGGCGGGGGCGCGAGGACTGGCTGGTGGTGGTTGCCCGTTCATGGCTCGGTGCGGCCACCGGCCACGCCAACCCAGGCCGCGACGTGCCCGGCGACGCTTCTCAGCTTGTCCATGATCCGCTCTGTTACCGTGTCGGGGGGGTTAAGTCAATAACCGGAAGGGAGAAACCGTTCCGCACCAGCGCCAGCTGGAGACGTTCCGGGGCCTACACCCACGCCTTGCGGATCAGCCACATCTTGATGACCTGGGTTAGGCCGACGTAGCAGATCAGGGTCGCCAGCAGCAGCAGCCAGTAGAGCGGCGGCAGCGGCACAAAGCCCAGCGTCGAGGCCAACGGCGAGTAGGGCAGGTAGGCCCCGATGGCCATGATGAGCAGAGTGGTCATGGTGAGCTGCCAACTGGAGCGCGACTGAACGAACGGCAGCAGGTTGGTGCGGATGACGTGGATGATGAGGGTTTGGGTCATCAGCGATTCGACGAACCAGCCGGAGTGGAACAGGGCGGCCGCGTAAGTTTCGTTCGGCACATCCGCCGAGGCGAAGCGCGCGGCCAGTTCCGGCGGGGGCGCAAGGCCGAGGTCGTGGCACTTGAACACAAACCACATGATGGCGTAGGTGGTGTAGTCGAAGATGGAGCTGATCGGGCCGATGCAGATGATGTATTTCGCGATCTCGCCCATGTTCCAGGGGCGCGGCTTGGCGGTCTGGAGCGGGCCGACGTTGTCGGTGGGAATCGGAACCTGCGAGAAGTCGTAGAGCAGGTTGTTGGTGAGAATCTGGATGGGGGCCATGGGGACGAACTTCAGCCAGGCGCTGGCGCCGATGACGCTGAACATGTTGCCGAAGTTCGAGCTGGCGCCCATGCGGATATACTTGAGGATGTTGACGAACACCTTGCGCCCCTCCAACACGCCTTCCTCCAGCACCATCAGGCTCTTTTCCAGCAGGATGACATCGGCCGACTCCTTGGCGATGTCCACCGCGTTATCCACCGAGATGCCCACATCGGCTGCCCGCAAAGCCGGGGCGTCGTTGATGCCATCCCCCATGAACCCAACGACGTGGCCCGCGCGTTGCAGCGCCTGCACGATGCGCTGCTTGTGCGCCGGCGACAGGCGCGCGAACACGTCGGTGACCTCCACGGCCTCGGCCAGTTGGGGGTCGGTCATGGTCTCGACCTGGCTGCCGAGGACGATCTTCTGGGCCGGGATGCCAACCTCGGTGCACACCTTGCGGGTGACGAGATCGTTATCTCCGGTCAGGACCTTGACGGTAACCCCTTGCTGGCGCAGGACGGTGATAGCCTTGGCCGCGGTGTCCTTGGGAGGGTCGAGGAAGGCGAGGTAGCCGGTCAGGACCAGCTCGGCCTCGTCAGCTTTGGTATAAGCGGCCTTCGGCTCCACCTTCTTGGTGGCAACGGCCAGCACGCGGAAGCCGTCTTCGCTCAGGTCGTTGACCTGCTCGATGAGGTCGCCGACGAGGATGGGCTCCATCGGGAAGATGTCGCCCTCGCTCTCGAAGTGGGTGCACTTGGCGAAAACGGCCTCCGGGGCGCCCTTGGTCAGCAGTTCGCGCTCGCCATCCGGCCCCTCGACCACCACCGACATCATGCGGCGGGTGAAGTCGAACGGGATTTCATCCACCTTGCTGAACTGGTCAATCGACAGCGCCCCGTGCAGCTCCTTGTGGTGCAACACGGCACGGTCGAGGATGTTCCTGAGGCCGGTCTGAAAGTGGCTCAGGAGGTAGGCATCCTGCAGCACCGCCTCGCTCTCGCTCTTGAAGACGTCGCAATAGAGTTCGAGGATGACGTGGTCCATCGTCAGCGTGCCGGTCTTGTCCGTGCACAGCACGTTCATGGCGCCGAAGTTCTGGATGGAATGCAGGCGCTTGACGATGACCTTCTTGCGGGACATCGCCAGCGCGCCTTTGGAGAGGCAGACCGAGACGATCATCGGCAGCATTTCCGGCGTCAGCCCCACCGCCACCGAGAGCGAGAAGAAGAAGGCCATGTGCCAGTCGTGCTTGGTCGAGCCGTAGATGATGAACACCAGCGGGACCATCACGAGCATGAACCGGATCATCATCCACGTGAACTTGTTGACCCCCCGGTCAAAGGCGGTCTCCACCTGACGAGTGGAGAGGCTTTTGGCCACCTTGCCGAAGTAGGTCTGCGCGCCGGTGGCGACGATGACCGCGGTGGCGGACCCGCTCTCGACGCTGGTGCCAAGGAAACAGGTGTTGGAGCGCTCGATGGGTGAGACGTTGTCGCGGCGGTCCGGCGCGTCAGTCTTTTCGACCGGCATGGATTCGCCGGTCAGCGTCGCTTGGATGACGAACAGGTCTTTGGCTGAGAGGAGCCGAACGTCGCCGGGGACCATGTCGCCGGCGGAGAGTTTGATCACGTCGCCGGGCACGAGGTCCTGGAGCGGGATCTCCCGGGCCTGCCCGTCCCGCACGACCGTCGCGGTGACGTTGATCATCGCCTTGAGCTTGGCGGCGGCGGTGTCGGCGCGCGTCTCCTGGATGAAGCGCAGCGACACGCCCAGCACCACCATCAGCAGCATGACCACGCCGGCGCGGGCATCGCCTTCGGGCGCGACGAAGGAGATGGTTGCCAGCACCAACAGCAGGATCACCAATGGGTTGCGCGCCGCGAGATACAGGCGTTGCGGCCAGCCTTCGTGCTTTTCGCGGCCGACTTCGTTGAGGCCGTATTGCTCCAGGCGCGCGGCGGCCGCTTCCTCCGTCAAGCCGGCCGGCGAGGTGCCCAGCAAGCGCAAGACCTCGGCACTGTCTTCCCTCGCCGCCTCGCGCGCGGGATCAGACAGGCCGTTCTGGCTCGGCTTTGGCAGGTCGGGCATAAGCACATCCAACAGAGCGCCCAAGATTGACCGCTGCGCGCTTTTCGTCCACCCCAAAGTCGCTGTCGGACGCACCAGAGAATTGAGGTGCTATTCCACACTGGCGAGCAGGGTGCGAATTGCGGTAACTTGCCAGTGTGCTCGACCGTCTCTAATAGGAGAAGCAGTTCGACGCAGATAAGTTATGGCAAGAAATGGCAAGTTCCGATGGGTGAAATGGCTGGTGGCAGTGATCGTGCTCGGCGCGATGGGCGGCGCTGGGATCTACTTCGCGAACGACGAGGACGAGGCGCCGCAGTATCAGACCGCGGTGGTAACCCGCGGCGATTTGACGCAAGTGGTCACCGCCAGCGGCACGTTGAATCCCGTCCTCAACGTGCAGGTCGGCAGCCAGATCTCCGGCAACATCGCCAAGCTCTTTGCCGATTACAATTCCCTGGTCAAATCCAACCAGGTCGTCGCGCAACTGGACCCGTCCATCGCGCAGGCCAGCGTGCGCCAGGCCGAAGCGGACCTGGCCAACGCCCGGGCCTCGCTGGAACTGCAGCAGGCCGAAACCCGGCGCGCGGAGCTCCTCGTCAAGGACCGCCTTATTTCCCAATCGGATTACGACAAAGCCCTGGCCACGCTGCACCAGGCCGAGGCGCAGGTGAAGATCAAGCAGGCGTCGCTGGAACGTTCGAAGCTGGACTTGGCGCATTGCACCATCTACGCGCCGGTGGATGGCATTGTCATCTCGCGCAACGTGGATGTGGGCCAGACCGTCGCGGCGAGCATGAACGCGCCGGTGCTCTTCCAGATCGCCAACGACCTCTCGAATATGCAGATTGACGCCAATGTCTCCGAGGCCGACGTGGGCACCGTCGAAACCGGACAGCAGGTGAACTTCACGGTGGATGCTTATCCGAACCGCACCTTTACCGGCCGGGTGGTGCAGATTCGCAATTCGCCCGTCACCGTCCAGAACGTCGTTACCTACGACACGGTCATCGGCGTAACCAACTCCGATTTCAAGCTCAAGCCCGGCATGACAGCGACCGTCTCAATCACGACGGCCCAGCGCACGAATGTGCTCAAGGTCCCGAATGCGGCGCTCCGCTTCAAGCCGCCCGAGCCGTCCACCAACCAGACCGCCGTGGCCCAATTGCTGGCCAAGCTTGGCTTTGGGGAGAAGTCCAAACCCGCGGCGACGAACGCCGCGCCGGCCGCGGCTGCCGGTGGCACCAATCAGGTCGTGGCGGCCGCGGGCGCGCCGGCGCCGCTGACCGGCAACGAGCCGCCGGAGGAGCTGATGCGCCGGATGCGCGAGATGCGGGAGCGCGGCGAGGAGCCGCCGCCGGAAATTCGCGCCAAACTGCGCGAGCTTTTCCAGAGCGGCGCGCTGCAGCGCGGGGGTCAGGGCGGGCGCCCTGCGGGCGGCGAGGGGTCTTCGCGGCCCCGGCCCACCTCCAGTTGGCGCACGCTTTACGTCATGGCCACCAACACGCCGGCCGGTGGCGGCGAGCCCATCCTGGCGCCGGCGTCGGTGCGCGTCCGGCTCGGTATTACCGATAATTCCTACACCGAAGTCGCCACCGGTTTGAAGGAAGGGGACCGGGTTGTCACCGGGGTCAAACTGTCGCAGCCGCAGGAAGCCGCCGCCGCGCCAGCGGGCCGGAGCCCGTTCGGCGGGATGGGACGAATGCGCTGATGAGTCATGCCGCCCATGCCGGAGAACGGGGTCGCCAACCTCACCACGGTGCCGGAGGAGATACCGGGCGCGCCCGCGCGCGTGCCGGCAGGCGTATTGCCGTGGCGCCAGACGTTCGCGGCGCTCAAGCACCGCAACTTCCGGCTTTTCTTCGCCGGCCAGTTGGTCTCGCTGGTCGGCACGTGGATGCAGAACACCGCCCAAAGCTGGCTGGTCTATCAACTCACCGGTTCCAAGCTCCTGCTGGGCATCGTCGCCGCCGTGGGTTCCGCGCCGCTGCTGCTGTTCTCGATGTGGGGCGGATCGGTGGCGGACCGGCATCCGAAGCGGACGGTGCTGCTCTTCACGCAGAGCGCCATGATGCTGCTGGCGTTCGTATTCGCCGCGCTGGTTTGGAGCGAGTGGGTGCGGGCCTGGCACATTATGGCGCTGGCGGCGCTCGGGGGCATAGCCATGGCGTTCGACATGCCGGCGCGCCAGGCATTCGTGGTCGAGATGACCAGCCGCGAGGACTTGTTGAACGCGGTGTCGCTCAACAGCTCCGTCTTCAACGGCGCGCGCGTGGTCGGGCCGGCGGTGGCGGGATTCCTGATGGCGCAGGCGGGCCTGGCGGCGTGCTTCTTCCTGAACGGGCTGAGTTTCCTGGCCGTGCTGGCGGGGCTGTTGCTGATGCGGCTGCCCCGGTTTGTGCCCCCCGCCGCGCCGGCCTCCACCTGGCAGCATGCCCTGGACGGATTCGCCTACGTCGCGAAGCACCGCCGCGTGCGCACTTTGCTGCTGCTGGTGGCCATTGTCGGCGTGTTTGGCTGGTCGTACTCGGTGCTGCTGCCGGCGTTTGCTCAGGACGAACTGCGCGTGGGCAGCCGCGAGTATGGGATGTTGCTCAGCGCCAACGGCATTGGCGCGCTCTGTGGGGCGCTGACGGTCGCCACTTATGGCAATCGGCTGCCCCGGCGGTTGCTGGTGTTCGGCGGCCTGGGGCTTTTCGCGCTGATGTTGCTGCTGCTGGCCGTGACGCGGAACTACTACCTGGCGCTGGGCTTGCTGGCGATCGCCGGCGGGGGCATGCTGCTTTATCTCTCGACCAGCAACACCGTGATTCAGACCAGTGTCGCCGACGGCATGCGGGGGCGCGTCATGGGCATTTGGGCGCTGATGTTCGGCGGCATGATGCCGCTGGGCGGACTGGTGGCCGGCGTTCTCTCCCACTGGCTCGGCGTGCCCTGGGCCGTAGCCCTGGGCGCGATGGTGTGCGGCGCCACGGCGCTGGCAACATGGTTGGCCGTGCGCCGCAGTCCGCCTAGTCCCGCATGAACACTGTGATTCAACTTCAGGATATCCGGAAAACCTACCGCACCGGGGATGTGGAGGTGCCCGCCGTGCGCGGGGTGTCGCTGGAAGTCTCCGCAGGCGAGTTCGTGGCGCTGATGGGCGCCAGCGGCTCCGGCAAGTCGACCCTGATGAACATCATCGGCTGCCTGGACCGGCCGACCCAGGGAAAGTATTTGCTGGACGGCATCGATGTCTCCCAACTCAGCCGTGACGAGCTGGCTGACATCCGCAACCAGAAGATCGGCTTCGTCTTCCAGGGTTTCAACCTGCTCTCCCGCACCTCCGCGCTGGAGAACGTCGAATTGCCGATGCTCTACGGCCGCCAGCGCCTGGCCGGACCGGGCCAGCGCGAGCGCGCCTTGAAAGCCCTGGCCACAGTCGGGCTGGCCGAACGCGCGGATCACAAGCCGAACCAGCTTTCCGGCGGGCAGCAGCAACGCGTCGCCATCGCCCGCGCGCTGTCCAACCAGCCCGCGCTGCTGCTGGCCGACGAGCCGACCGGCAACCTCGATAGCCGCACCAGCGTGGACATCATGGGTGTTTTCCAGAAGCTCAACGACCAGGGCATTACCATCGTCATGGTCACCCATGAGCTGGACATTGCCCAATACACCAAGCGGATGGTCGTCATGCGCGACGGCAAGATAGTGAGCGACTCGCCTGTGGGCAAACGCCTGAGCGCCGAAACCGAACTTCACCGGTTGCAGGAAGAGCAGAAAGCCGTGCAATTGGCGGATTGAACATGCGCTACCTCGTCATCCTCAAAGTCGCCTTCCGCGCGCTGCGCCGGAACAAGATGCGCACGGCCCTGACCATGCTGGGCATCATCATCGGCGTGGGCGCGGTCATCGCCATGGTCGGCATCGGCAACGGCGCCAAGGCGCAGGTCGAAGCGCGCATCGCCGCGCTGGGGCAGAACGTGATCATGGTCTTCTCCGGCAGCATTACCCGCGGCGGCGTTCACACCGGGTTTGGCGGCGCCGGCACGCTTACGGTGGAGGACGCGCTCGCAATGCAGCGGGAAGTTCCCGGCGTGGCCGCCGTCAGCCCGGAGGTGCGCACCGGCGGCCAAATCATGGCGGGCAACAATAACTGGAGCACCTCGATCATGGGCGAAGGCGTGGATTACCTGGCCATCCGCCAATGGGACCTGGCCGAAGGCGCCATGTTCACGGAAGCCGATGTGCGATCTGCCGCCAAGGTCTGCGTCCTCGGCAAGACCACCGCCGACAAGCTGTTCCCGGAGGATGACCCGGTCGGCAAGATCATCCGCATCAAGAATGTCCCGGTGAAGGTCCTCGGCGTGCTGCGGAGCAAAGGCGTCTCCATGTTCGGCTCGGACCAGGATGACACTGTGCTGGTGCCCTACACGACCGCCATGAAACGGTTTGCCGGCGTCACGACGCTCCGCTCCATCAACGTGCAGGCGGCGACCGCCGGGCAGATGGCCGAGGTGCAAAGCGGCATCACCGATTTGCTCCGGCAGCGCCATCGCACCCAGCCGGGCGCCGACGACGATTTCATGCTGCGCAACCAGCAGGAACTCTCCGAGGCCATGACCGCCACCACGGACGTAATGACCGCGCTGCTGGCCGCCATCGCCAGCGTCTCCCTGCTCGTGGGCGGCATCGGCATTATGAATATCATGCTGGTGAGCGTGACCGAGCGCACGCGCGAGATCGGCATCCGCATGGCCGTCGGCGCGCGGGGCCGGGACATCCTCCTGCAGTTCCTGATCGAGGCGGTGGCGCTCAGCTCGACGGGCGGTGTGCTGGGGGTATTGCTGGGCGTTGGCGGCGCCAAGCTCATTACCATGATCAAGGAATGGCCCACCCTCGTCTCCCTGCAATCCATCATCGTGGCCTTCGCCTTCAGCGCCGCCGTCGGGGTGTTCTTCGGCTTCTACCCGGCGCGCAAAGCCTCGCAACTCGACCCC
This sequence comes from uncultured Verrucomicrobiota bacterium, assembly GCA_964507045.1. Lineage (GTDB taxonomy): Bacteria > Verrucomicrobiota > Verrucomicrobiia > Limisphaerales > UBA8199 > UBA8199. The sequence goes on from CAZDOO010000009.1 coordinate 48,646, forward strand.
ATCGACGCGTTGCGGTACGAATAGGCACGGCCACTGATGAACAGGCATTGCAGTGCGCCAGTCCGTGCTCGAATGCCGACCAATGTTCCAATTAATGAACTAGTTATACCCAGCTAAATATGAAACCGGAGAAAGAATTCAATTCCAGCCTGAGCCGGCGCCAATTCATCGGCCGCACCGCAACAGCCGTGGCAGCGTTCAGTGTGGTTCCTCGCCATGTTCTCGGCGGCCCGAAGTTCGTCGCGCCCAGCCAGAAGATTAATATCGCCATCATTGGCTGCGGCGGCCAGGGGCGAACAAACGTCCGCGCCCTGTTTAATCACCCGGATGTGCGGATCATCGCGGTGGCTGACCCCATCGAATCTCATAACCTGGATGCGTTCTATTACAAGGGCAATGCCGGGCGCCTGCCCGTGAAGGCGGAAATTGAAAAGCACTACTCGGAGAAGACGTCCAAGTTCAAGGTGGCCGATTATGAGGATTTCCGCGTGATGCTGGAGAAGCAGAAGTCCATTGACGCCATCCTTTGTGCCACGCCCGATCATCAGCACGCCTATGTTTGCGTAAGCGCAATGCGCCAGGGCAAACATGTCTATTGTGAAAAGCCGCTTACGCACAACGTCTGGGAAGCGCGCCAAGTGGCCAGGGTGGCGAAAGAAACCGGCGTGGCGACCCAGTTGGGGAACCAAGGGCACTCGGGCGACTTCATCCGGCAGACTTGTGAGATGATCTGGGATGGGGCGATTGGGGATGTGCGTGAGGTTCATGCCTGGACCAGCGCCGGCCGGTGGAATAAGCAGCTTCCCGGCGGCCGGCCTCCGGCGCAAGCGACCCCAAAAAGGGTGAACTGGGATCTGTGGCTGGGGCCGCGGGAAACGCGTCCTTACAGCTCAGCGTACACGCCGGTCACTTGGCGGGATTTCTGGGATTTCGGCACCGCGCCCATCGGGGACTTCTTCTGCCATAATTTTGACCCGGCCGTCTGGGCGCTGGACCTGCGCGAACCGCTCAGCATCGAAGCGTCCGGCGTTGGCGGGGTGGACTCCTATATTGCGCCGCCGGGCGGGCTCTACACCTACCACTTCGGTCCGCGCGGCAAAATGCCGGCGGTTAAATTCGTGTGGTATGAGGGCGGGCTGATGCCCGCGCGCCCCGAGGGTTTGGAGGAGGAGGATCAGCTCGGCGCCAACGGCAACGGCATCCTGTTCGTTGGCGACAAAGGCATGCTGACTTGCGGTGGCTGGGCGGGAAGGCCCTCCCTGTTGCCCGGCTCCAAAGACGAAGCTTACAAGCGCCCGGCGAAGACCTTGCCACGGTCCAAGGGCCATCACCGCGATTGGCTCGACGCCTGCAAAGGCGGCATGCCGGCTAGCGCCAATTTCGAATACGGCACCGCTTTGACGGAAGTGGGCCTGCTAGGCCTGGTAGCATTGCGCCTCGGCAAGAAGATGTATTGGGATGCCAAGGCGATGAAAGCCACCAATGCCCCGGCGGCCGAGGCCTTCCTGAGGGAACGCTATCGCCCCGGCTGGGAAGTGGCATGAAGGGAACGCGACGACAACCATGAACGTCATCTTCCGGTTGGTCAGACCGCCGCCGGGGCGCTTTCCTCCTGGCTGCGTTTTGAAATTCGATTGATCCTCCGATTGCGGGAGACCATGAATGCGTCGCGATGATTCACAGCAGCAAAGCCGCAAAATGACCAACCACCTGAATCCAGTGAAGCCTAACATCCCTCATGTAACCCAAGTGATCCCGCTCCGCTCCTTGCTCTCCCTTTGGCTATTCCTCGCCCTGACCCTGCCAGCTCTGGCGAGCCTTTTTCCCGACCGGCTCAAGTGCGAATACCTGGATAACCCGCTCGGCATTGACACCCCGCAACCGCGATTGAGCTGGGTGCCAGAGTCCAAGCAGCGGGGACAGAGGCAAACCGCCTATCGGATACTCGTGGCCAGCAGCGAGAGCCTGTTGAAGGCGGACAAGGGGGACCTGTGGGACACGGCGAAGGTAGACTCGGACCAAACGCTGCACGTGGCCTATGCCGGGAAGGCGCTTGGCTCTTGCCAGCGCTGCTTTTGGAAGGTGCGGGCCTGGGACAAGAACGGCACGGCTTCCGCTTACAGCCCGGCGGCTCGCTGGGAGATGGGGTTGCTGGCGCCGCAGGATTGGCAGGGCCAATGGATTGGTCAAACCGCGGATACCAACTCCCTGCCCGCGCCCCTGCTGCGCCGCGTGTTCACGCTCGAAGGCAAAATCAAGCACGCCCGCGCCTATGTCTGCGGGCTCGGCTATTATGAGCTGCGCATCAATGGGAAGAAGATCGGCGACCATCTGCTCGACCCCGGCTACACGCGCTATGACCAGCGCGCGCTTTACGTCACTCACGATGTCACCGACGCCCTGCGGCGCGGCGAGAATGCCGTCGGCGTGATCCTGGGCAACGGGTGGTATAATGTCCAGACTCGGGCAGTTTGGGACTTCCACCAGGCGCCTTGGCGAGCTGCGCCGAAGCTGCTGCTGCAATTGCGCGTGGAATATGCCGATGGGAGGGTCGAAAACATTGGCACCGACAACAATTGGAGGACGAGCACGGGCCCAATCACGTTTGACAGCATCTACGGCGGCGAGACTTACGATGCCCGCCTGGAGAAGCCGGGCTGGGACACGCCCGGTTACAATGATTCCGGGTGGTCCAGAGCCGAGGTGGTTTCAGCCCCCGGCGGGAAACTGGCAGCGCAGATGATGCCGCCGATCAAAGCCGGCCAGACCCTCAAGCCGGTCAAGCTTACAGAGCCGAAGCCCGGCGTCTTCGTGTTTGATATGGGCCAGAACCTGGCCGGCTTTGCCGAACTGAATCTGCGGGCGCCCGCCGGCACCAAGGTCGTCATGAAATACGGGGAGCGTTTAGGCAAGGATGGCAGGCTCGACCGAGCGGACATTCAGCAGCACGTCGTCCGGGTGGATGCCAACCAGCAATACCAAACCGACAGCTATATCTTCGACGGCTCTTCACGCACCACGCACCACGCACCACGTTTCACCTACCACGGCTTCCAGTATGTGGAAGTCACCGGCTTTCCGGGCAAACCGACGCTCGACACCCTGCGCGGCGTGTTCATCCACTCGGCGATTCCCATAGCCGGCGAGTTTGAATGCTCCAACCCGCTGCTGAACCAGATCTGGCGCGCGGGGCGCTGGGCTTACCTGAGCAACCTGCAAGGCATCCCGACCGATTGCCCGCACCGCGAGAAGAACGGCTGGACGGGCGACGCGCACCTCGCCGCCGAGCAAGGCCTGTTCAACTACGCGCCCGCCGCCGTTTATACCAAATGGATCAACGACCTGGGCGATGAGCAGCGCCCGACCGGCGAGTTGCCCGGCATCGTGCCCACCAGCGGCTGGGGCTACAAGTGGGGCAACGGCCCAGCCTGGGACAGCGCGTTCCTGCTCATTCCCTACTACCTTTACCAGTACTGCGGTGACACGAAGGTCCTCTGCGAGCACTACGAGGGCATGAAGCGCTACGTGGATTACCTGACCAGCAAAGCCAAGGGCGGCATCGTGGACATTGGCCTTAATGATTGGGCGCCGTTCAAGACCCAAACACCCGCGGCCATCACCTCCACCGCCTATTACTACCGCGACGCGCAGATCGTGGCGCTCGCAGCCGGGTTGATTGGGAAGGAAGCCGAGGCGCGCAAGTACAACGAGCTAGCCGCCGGCATCAAGCAAGCGTTCAACCGCAAGTTCTATCAACCCGACACCGGCCTCTACGGCAACGGCAGCCAGACCTCGCTGAGTTGCGCGCTTTACCAGGGCCTGGTCGAGCCGGCGAACCAGGAGCGCGTGCTCAACAACCTGGTGGCGGCGGTGGAGAAGAGCAACGGCCACATTGACACGGGCATTCTCGGCGCGAAGTACTTACTCAATGCGCTGCTCGAAAACGGGCGCGCCGATGTGGCTTATCGCATCGCCAGCCAAAAGGACCTGCCGAGCTGGGGCTGGTGGATCGAGCAGGGCGCCACGACGCTCTGGGAACAATGGAACGGCAGCGAATCGCGCAACCACATCATGTTCGGCGACATTAGCGCGTGGTTCTACAAGGCGCTGGCCGGCATCAACCTCGATCCCGCAGCCCTCGCTTTTAAGTGCTTCGTCATCCAGCCGAACCCTGTCGGCGACCTGACCGCGGCTAAAGCCTGCTACGACTCCGTGCGCGGGCGCATCGTGAGCGATTGGAAGGTCAAGAATGGCCGCTTCGCACTGACCGTGACCATTCCCGCCAACACCACCGCCACGGTCAGCGTGCCGACTACCGATCTTTTCTCAGTGCTCGAAAGCGGCCATCCGGCAACCAAAGCCGAGGGCGTGAAGGGCTTTCGCGTCGAGGCAGGCCGCAGCCTGTTCGAGGTCGGCTCCGGCACCTACCACTTCAGCACGCCGCTGTAACTGAGGGCATCTGTACCCTGGTTCGGGGGTTCGGCTCTGCCATTCCGGTCCCGCCGCCCCGTCAACAGGCCAGCGCTAGAAAGTCATCAGGATTTCAGCGCGCAGGAAGGTCATGAGATCCTGATCTTTGTAGTAATCGCCTGACCAAACCCACTCCGCCCACAGGTGCCCGCTCAGATGGTCGCTGAACTTGTGCTTGAGGACCGCCTGGAGGTAGTGGCCGCGGAAGTTCCCATCCTGGCTGAACCGTCCCGGGGTCATGGCGCGCGTTGGCACCGACTCGGGCGCAAACAGGGCGTTGTAGGTCGCGCTGAAGGTCATGCCTTTTATCGGGCTGATGGTCCACATGGGGCCAAACCGCCCCACGTTGTTCATCTGGGCGACCTTGCCGCTGGTTTCGTTGGCGTAGGAATAAATGTACATCTCGCTCCACCGCGGCCAGCGACCCCACAGCACGTCAAACATTTCGTCCGTGCCGGTGCTGCCGGGATCGTCGCCCGAGAGGAACTCGCCGACCAGGGCGAGCTGGTTATTGAGCCGGTCGTTGAACGCGTAAGTCAGCCGCGCGTTGGCGCCGTAAGCGTTGATGGTGCGCCAGCCGCTATCCGCCCCGCTGACCGTCGGGTCCTGCTTCGACCCGCATTGGTAGGCGCCTTCGACCCAGTACTGCCAATGTTTGCCCACCGTGCCGCTGACGCTGCCGCCGACGGTATAGATGTCAGCGTTGTCGCCGTTGGCTATCCCCCGCACGCGGGTGTCATTCTTGTAGATGAAGAAACCTCCCAGGTTCACGTTCTCGATCGAGGTGTTGCCGATGCTCAGGACCGCTCCTTGCTCGTCCTGTTCTGTCAGGTAGTAGCCGGTATACCTGCCGGCCGGACTAAAGCTGGACGAGTTGCCAATCGTCGGAATCACCTCGTCGGCATAGGCGTGCATGCTGACGTAAGACACATCGAACTTGGTCTTGATCGCCTTGGCGTCGTAAGCCGCGCGGGCTCCGTCCACGAAGAACGTCCAGGAGCCGTCGTTCGGTGTGCCGTCGAACACCAGCCAGCCGTTGCGCATGTTCAACACATCCATCACATCCTGGCGGCCCAGGGTAACGGTCAGGGGCTGATCCAACACATTCGCCAGCTTGAGGTTGGCGACGTCCAGGATGCCGTAACGCCATTCCATGCCCTCGCGATTAAGGTAAGTGCCCGGAAACGAGGGTTCCATAAAGTCTCTCGGCTCAGCGGAAACACGGGTGTTGACGGTGAGATTCTCCACCGGTGTAATCGTCGCCCAGACGCGTCCGCGGAGCCGGAAGTAATCCTGCGAATGCCGGGGATAGGCGGAGCCGAGGGTTAGCGCATTGTCAAAGTACTCGTTCCGGATCCGAAGGTCGCCCCCCCAGCTCAGCCAGGAAGTCGGGTTCTTGATGTCCTTGATCATCTGCTCCGTGGCGGAGAGCGTCGGCGGCGGCGCCGCGGCGGCGGTGGTTTGGGCGGTTTGAGCCCGGGCGGTCAGCAGGGTGGCACCCAGGGTGACGATGATTACTGCATGGGCCTTGTTTGTCATAGGTCGTTCCTGATAAGACCGACCTCACTCCCTAAAAAGCGAACGCCGGTCCGTTGTTTCGTTTAAGGTTCTTGTCCGCACTGCCGGGCCAGCCTGCAATTACGCTCACGCCCCCGCCAGTGACGCGGCGATGATTCTAGGCTTTGGCGCAAACGTGTCCAGTACTATCCCAAAGATAGCTGCGGCCCGCCATCGACGCTAATTGCTGACATGCGAGCAAATTATGGCAAGTGCGGCCCGGGCGCGCTGCCGCCGCACCCCGCGGTTCCAGCTCTACATCCGGCCGCTGCCGGGCCGGCAGGGGGAGGCTTGATTGTATTGAAGTCCCCCCCTCATTCGGCGATGCTCCGGCCATGAACGGGTTGTCCGATGTGTTGCAGTTGCGGGTCCGCTACAGCGAGACGGACCAGATGGGAACGTTTTACAACTCGCGTGCGCTGGAGTGGTTCGAGTGCGGGCGCACCGAGCTGATGCGCCGCAAGCTGGGGATGTCCTATGTGGCCTTGGAGTCGCGCGGCGTCTTCCTGCCGCTGGTGGAAGCGCACCTGGAATTCCTGGGCGGCGCGCGCTATGACGACCCGCTCGAGGTTGCCAGCACCGTGGTGACTTCAGGGCGCGCCAAACTGCGCTTCGACGTTCAGATCCAGCACCGCGAGACCCGCCGGCCGGTGGTGCGCGGCTATACCGTTCACGCCTTCACCAATCAACAGGGCAAACCCATTCGCCCGCCCCCGTGGTTCTTGGAACTGCTGGCCCGGGCCGCGGCCGGCGCGGCAACGCTGTAACTATTGGTTGCACACCGGCGGCCCGGCTGGCTAGGATTCCCGGGTTGCCAGAGGCTGATTGTTTATGAGCAAACACACAAAGAATACAATGGGAAAGTTCCACCCGCTCAGCGCGCCGGATTTCCTGCCGCTGCCGCAATTGCGGGATCTGCAGCTCCAGCGGCTCCAGGCCATCGTCCAGCGCGCCTATGATCGCGTCCCCCTGTTCCGCCAGCGCATGGACGAGCGCGGCCTGACTCCCCAGGACGTGCGGACGCTGGACGACCTGGCCAAGTTGCCGTTCACCCTGAAGACCGACCTGCGCGACACCTATCCCTTCGGCCTGTTCGCCAGCCCCATGAAGGACGTTGTGCGGCTGCACGTCTCCAGCGGCACGACCGGCAAACCCACCGTCGTGGCCTACACGCGGGAGGATATCCAGGTCTGGACCAACGTCATGCTGCGCAGCCTCGCCGCTTGCGGCCTGCATGAGGGCGACATTATCCAGAACGCCTACGGCTACGGCCTGTTCACCGGCGGGCTGGGCGCGCACTACGGCGCCGAGGCCCTCGGCGCGACGGTGATCCCGATCTCGGGCGGCAACACCCCGCGCCAATTGATGGTGATGAAGGACTTCGGCGTCACGGCCATCTGCTGCACCCCCAGCTACTTCCTCCACCTGATTGACCAGGCCCCCGAACTGGGCGTGAACTTCAAGGACCTGCCGCTGCGGGTCGGCGTCTTCGGCGCCGAGCCCTGGACCGAATCCATGCGCCGCCGCATCGAGACCGACAGCGGCATCAAAGCCTATGACATTTACGGCCTTTCGGAAATCGTCGGGCCGGGCGTCGCGATGGAGTGCCAGTGCCAGGCCGGGCCGCACATTTTCGAGGACTACTTCTATCCCGAGATCATCGACAGCAAGACCGGCAAGCCCTGCGAAGATGGCGAGGAGGGCGAACTCGTCCTGACCACGCTCGGCAAGCAGGCCATGCCGATGATCCGCTACCGCACCCGCGACATCACCGCGCTGACCTCCGAAACCTGCGAATGCGGCCGCACGCTGCGCCGCATCAACCGCATCGGACGCCGGGCCGACGACATGTTCATCATCCGCGGCATCAACGTCTTCCCGTCCCAGATCGAGACCGCCCTGCTGAAGGTCGAAGGCGCCCTGCCGCACTACCAGATCATCCTGACGCGCGAAAAGGACCTCGACGTCATGGAAGTGCAGGTCGAGGTCACGGCGGAATTCTTCACCGACACGGTGGGCGCGATGGAGCAACTGCAGGCCCGGCTTACCAAGTCCATCGAAACCATCGTGGGCGTGCGCGCCAACGTGCGGCTGGTCCAGCCGCGCACCCTCCAGCGCAGCGAAGGCAAGGCCAAGCGCGTTATTGATCAGCGGAAAATGTAATCCCGAGGAGAACCAACCATGAAAGTCAAACAGCTCTCATTGTTCCTGGAAAACAAGCCCGGCGCGCTGAGCCGCCCCATCAAGCTGCTCGCCAAAGCGAAGCTGAATATTCTGACGCTCTCCATCGCCGACACCCAGCAGTTCGGCATCCTGCGCTTCGTCGTGCGCGACTGGGAGAAAGCCAAGCGGCTGCTGGAAAAAGAACAGTTCGTCGTTAAGGTCTCCGACCTGGTCGCCATCGAGGTGGCCAACGAACCCGGCGGCCTGGCCGACATCCTGCTCGCGCTGGAGCGGGCCGGGGTCAATGTCGAATACATGTACGGCTTCACCCTCCGGGCCGAAGGCAAGGGCGTGCTGGCGTTCCGCTTCGACGACCCCGACAGCGCCATCGCCTCCCTGCTGGCCGCCGGCATCAACCCCATCCGCCGCGTGGACCTGTTCAACCGGTTGGAGGGCTGAAGCCGATATTTAGCCGCTGAACCAGCGGACGTGGTGCGGCCTGCCAGCGGGAGCCCGCCCGGCCCTGCAAACCGAGCCGTGCTGGAACTCCTGGCATCCGAGAGGAACTGGCGGTACAGCTTGCCGAGCAGGCTTTCCCGAACGCTGCAATTGCGCGCACCATGCCGATGGCGCGATTGAACAGGGCCTGAAGCAGAACTGCAAGGCTGCCTATGGTATAAAACAGGTATAGTCCTTGAGCCGCTCCGGAAGTGTATGCCCATACTCTCCCGCTATAAATCTGGCTCAGCACCGATTTCCGGGGAACGCCGACGAAATCTCGTCATCGGTTCGGCTCGACAGCCACGAACCAGCAGGGTTCCGGGCTGACGCCACCCCCCTCTCCACTCCCTATCCTCACCGTCACCTCACCGTCACCTCACCGTAGTACCTCTGCAAACCTTGCAGAGGTTCAACGGTGAGGATACGGTGAGGTGACGGTGAGGTGAGCCAGCAGAGAGGGTGGTATTCAGGCAGGGCGGCAATGCAAGCAGGCGGGCCGAGGGGACCGGCAGGAGTGAGGCTGAAGAACCCTCCCTGTCTCAAAATGGGACAGGGCGCCCCATGCAGAGCGGGAGATATCCCCTACGGAAAGGCAGTTGGACGCGTCCGGTTGCTTTCGGTCTGACCGTATTGGCCGGGGGCGAGCCTGCGGGTGACGGCTCGGCAGATGTGTGGATAGTGAGGACCGACACCGGCCCGGAGTTCTGAAGCTAGTCGGCGACGGGTTGGTAGAGGTATTTCTGAAAGCCGGCGAAGACCTGGCCGATTTGCTCGGGCTGGCCGAGATCGGCCACCGCGTCTTGAATCGAGTTGTGGTATTTGATCAGGAGCAGGGGCCGCAGCTTGTCCTGGTCGAGCTCCTCCACCCCGACGCTGACGTAGTGGGACAGGACAAAGTCGAGGAAGGCCTGCTGCTTGGCGTTGAAGTTGGAATTGATATGCACCCGCGCCCCGTCCGCCCGAACCGCCCGCGTCACCGGCGGCAAGGCATAGGCCACATGCGCCAGCACGTCGAACAGGTCGCTCTTCTCCGCATCAATGATCTTCTGCATCTCGGCGAGCTGGTCGTGGCCGAAACCTTTCTCCGCGAGTCCCTGCAACAGCTTCGCGCGCGTGTCCGGCGCGCTCCAGAGCTTGCGCAGCTCCGCTTCGCTCTGAAAGAAGTCGGGCAGCTTGCCGAAGAGCAGCTCCATGAACTGCTGAGCAGACATGGGGGTGCCGTCCGGGTGCCAGAAGGTGGTCGCCATCATGTGCTGGATGTTGCGCTCCTTGCCGTCGGCGAGCTTCACTCTGGCTTTCTTGCGTTTGTTGCAGGTGCATGGACGGTGGCCACAGACCGGGCAGGGCTCTTTCTGACACTGGCAGGGACTCTGACCGCACACGGGGCATGGCTGCGGCGTGGTCGGCTCGCACACGCAGGGATAGCAACCGCATTGCGGGCATGATTCCGGCTCAACCGGCTCGCCGTCCCACTCCGGGTCATTGAAGTGGAGGTGCGCTTTCACGAAGTCATAGATCGTGAAGTAATCCTTGCCGTCAAAGAGCCGGGTGCCGCGGCCGATGATCTGCTTGAACTCGATCATCGAGTTGATCGGGCGCATGAGCACGATATTGCGGATGTTGCGGGCATCCACGCCGGTGGAGAGCTTTTGCGACGTGGTGAGGATGGTCGGGATGGTCTTTTCGTTGTCCTGGAAATCCCGCAGGTGCTGCTCGCCCAGCTCGCCCTCGTCGGCGGTGACGCGCTGGCAATAGTGCGGGTCTTTGCTGGTCTTGAGCTGGTTGACGAGGTCGCGCACGACGAGGGCGTGGGCCTGGTTGGCGCAGAACACCAGCGTCTTCTCGCTCTGGTTGATCTCGCCCAGGAATATCTCGACCCGCTTCTTCTCCCGCTCCTTGATCTCGATGATCTTGTTGAAGTCGGGTTCGTCGTAAAGCTTTCCCGCCTCAATCTCGCCCTCCACCACCTGGTCATCCGGCGTATAGACGTAGTAATCCAGCGTCGTCTGGATCTGCTTCACCCGGAAGGGCGTGAGGAAGCCGTCATTGATGCCTTCCTTGAGCGAGTAGATGAACACCGGCTCGCCGAAATAGCGGTAGGTGTCGGCGTTCTCCTCCCGCTTGGGGGTGGCGGTGAGGCCGAGCTGCACGGCCGGCGCGAAGTAGTCCATGATCCCGCGCCAGTTGCTTTCGTCGTTGGCGCCGCCGCGATGGCACTCGTCAATGACGATGAAGTCGAAGAAGTCGGGCGGGTATTCTCCAAAGTAGGGGCTGGGTTTGCCGTCCTTCACGGGGCCCGTCATGAACGTCTGGAAGATGGTGAAGAACAGGCTGCCGTTCTTGGGCACCTTGCCCTTCTTGCGGATGTCCTCGGGTTTGATGCGCACCATCGCGTCTTCCGGGAACGCCGAGAACGCGTTGTAAGCCTGGTTGGCGAGGAGGTTGCGGTCCGCCAGGAACAGGATGCGAGGGCGTCTTAGTGCGGAGTCGGAAACGTTGAACCCTGAACCGTCGAACTTTGAACCTTGAACAGCGGGACGGGCAGCGAGGTTCCAGCGGGAGTGGAAGAGTTTCCAGGCGATCTGGAAGGCGATGAAGGTTTTGCCGGTGCCGGTGGCCAGCGTGAGCAGGATGCGCGACTGGCCCCTGGCGATGGCCTGCATCACCCGCTCGATGGCGATGTCCTGGTAATAGCGGCTGGGATGCGAGCCCCCTTTGTCCTCGAAGGGAATCGCGGCAAAGCGGTCGCGCCAGGCGTCCGGCTCGGCGAACGTCATGGCCCAGAGCTGGTCCGGAGTGGGATAGGCGGCGATTTCGCCTTCGGGGGGCGCGTGATGCGTGTTGCGTGTTGCGTGTTGCGTGGGGGTCATGTCCACCTGGTAGATCGCCTGGCCGTTGGTGGAGTAGGCATACCGGACCGCCAGCTTGCCCGCGTAGTTCTTGGCCTGGGCCACGCCTTCGGTCAGCTCCTCGTCCAGCGCCTTGGCCTCGACCACGCCGAGCTTGGTGTTGCGATACTCCAGCACGTAGTCGGCGGTGAGGGCCTTGCCGCGTCGCCCGTGGCCCTCGATGCGACCGGGAGCGATGGGGTACTCGCGCCGGATGCGGCTGCCTTCGACGACGCCCCAGCCGGCCGCCTCCAGCGCGGGGTCAATGTGCTCGGCTCGGGTCTCGGCTTCGTTCATGGCTGGTCCTTGCCCTCCTCCAGGACTTTCTTGATGTGCCGGTCGAAGTCCGACTCGAACAACCGATCCTGCACAATCCGGTATTTCTCGAATTCACTTTCGGCAAAGGCCTTCGCCACTTCCTGGCTGACCTGGCCCGGATGATCGAGAATGTCTCGCTCGTTGAACTGGAGGAAGGCGTTCAACTTCGTTGCCCAATCCTTCATCGTCATGGGAATCTTCCGCTCTGCCTGGTCCTCGGCGTAGTCCAGATACATCGTCACGAAGCGATCCAGTGATTTCAGCTCCTTCTCCGTGAGGTAATTCTTCGCCACAACCACATCCGGCTTGAGAATCTTCCCGCGCGGCGCGTTCTTCCAGGTGGTCAGGCCCATGCGCTCCTTCTTGCTGTCCGCCCGCGCCACGATCAACTCGGCGGCGGTGCGGCCATGAGTGGCAAAATGCAGCTTGTTCTGCACCGTGGCGAAGAAGGTCTGCGTGGTTTCCGCCTCCGGGCTGTAATCCAGCGCCGTGGCATAGATGTCGGTGATCTTCTGATAGAACTTCCGCTCGCTCGCCCGGATTTCGCGGATCTCGGCCAGCAGGTTCTCGTAATACTCCTTGCTCAGGAACGCCCCGTTCTTCAGCCGCTCCTTGTCCAGCACATAGCCGCGGATGGCGTAGTCGCGCAAGACTCCCGTGGCCCATTGCCGGAATTGGATGGCGCGGGCGGAATTCACCCGGAAGCCCACGGCGATGATGGCGTCGAGGTTGTAGAACCGCGTCGTGTAATCCTTGCCATCCTCGGCAGTATGTCGGAAATCCCGACATACTGCCTTCTCCTCCAGCTCCCCGGTCTCGAAAATGTTTTTCAGATGCTCGGTGATGGTGCTGCGGCCTTTGTCGAACAGCACGCTGATCAGCTTCTGCGTCAGCCAGACGGTCTCCTCCGCCACGCGGACCTCGATGCCGTCCTCACCGGCCTGCCGGGTGAAGATCAGGAACTCGGCCGTGCTGTTGCGGATTTGAAGTTTGTTCTTTTCCTTCTTCATGGCGCGTTTCTTAAAGTTCTCCGGTGAAGGCTTGGTGCAGCAGCGACTTCTTCAACGCCGCCAGCGCGGCGAGCTTCTGCTCGTAGAGGCGGGCGGAGGCGTTGGGTTTCGGCCGCTGCCACCAATCGGTTTACCCCAACGGGGTAAAGGCATTCAGCCCAGGGTTGCGAGGCACGAGCTACCCTGGGTGAACCCGGTAAAACACCATCAACCCCAACGGGGTTGCCGCGGGCGGGCGGTGGAACGGTGATGCAACCCCGTTGGGGTTGGGAATAATAATGGGACGCGTGACTGCACGGTGCACGCTTCGTTGGCGCTGAGGGAATGTCAAGCTCCGTTAGGAGCGCCATCTTTATAGTCCCGGCCGCCCTGGCTGCCCCGCCCAGCTCCGTAGGAGCGGCATGAGTCGGGATTCTGGCCCCCGCAGACCGCCGACCGCTGGGCGAACGCGGTCCCATGCCGCTCCTACGGAGCTGGGCGGGCAAGGCGGCAGGTTTGGCTATAAATATGGCGCTCCTAACGGAGCTTGGGAATGGCGCGGGCATCAGAGTTCTCCGGTGAAGGCCTGGTGCAGCAGGGACTTCTTCAACGCCGCCAGCGCGGCGTGCTTCCGCTCGTAGAGGCGGGCCGAGGCGTTGGGTTTCGGCTACTGCCGCCAATCGGTTTACCCCAACGGGGTAAAGGCATTCAGCCCAGGGTTGCGAGGCACGAGCTACCCTGGGTGAACCCGGTAAAACACCATCAACCCCAACGGGGTTGCCGCGGGCGGGCGGTGGAACGGTGATGCAACCCCGTTGGGGTTGGGAATAATAATGGGACGCGTGACTGCACGGTGCACGCTTCGTTGGCGCTGAGGGAATGTCAAGCTCCGTTAGGAGCGCCATCTTTATAGTCCCGGCCGCCCTGGCTGCCCCGCCCAGCTCCGTAGGAGCGGCATGAGTCGGGATTCTGGCCCCCGCAGACCGCCGACCGCTGGGCGAACGCGGTCCCATGCCGCTCCTACGGAGCTGGGCGGGCAAGGCGGCAGGTTTGGCTATAAATATGGCGCTCCTAACGGAGCTTGGGAATGGCGCGGGCATCAGAGTTCTCCGGTGAAGGCTTGGTGCAGCAGCGACTTCTTCAAGGCCTCCAGCGCGGCGAGTTTGCGGTCGTAGATGCCGGCGAGGCGTTGGGTTTCTTCCGACAGCGCCGCGAGTGTCGTGACGATGCGCTTTTGTTCGGCCAACGAAGTGGGAAAGGCGACAACGACCTCGCCAATCTTCGTCGGCGATGTGTGGCGGACCTTCACGCCGGACGCGCTGGCGTGAATTGCCTTACGAACGGGCTGGGTGTTGAAGACATGCAAGAAGAACTCGTTGGTCCACGGCACACCGGGCTTCTTCGTGACAAGGCCGAGCCGCTGGTTGTGCAGGAACTTGTCGGACTCTGGAACGAGAATGGGACTGCCAAGCAATCCCGCCGCCTGCTCAGTCATGGCAACGAGCAAGTCGCCTTCGTTGAGCACGTAGTCGCGGGGAATCTCGCCGGTGTAGTATTTCTGTTTCTCGCCTCGGTCGCGATAGCCGCCGCGCTCGTAAAAGTTGCCGGGGGTTAGGAGCACATACTCGCCTTCGTTGGTGAAGAACTCTCCCTCGAAAGCATAGCCGTGTTTGATGTCGCAGAGTTCTGAAAACGGCTTCTCCACCCACCCCTTGCCGCGGCGGGTGAAGACGGATTGGAGGTGGCTTTCGAAGAGGGCGCGGGCGTTTTGGAGGTTCTTTTCGGCGTTGGCTTTGGCGGTGGCGAGGCCCGCAAACGCTTCGTCCAGCAGGCCGACGATCCGCTGCTGTTCGGGGAGCGGGGGGAGGGGGAGCTGAAGTTGATACATCGCCTCTTTGTCGAGGTGAGGAATGGCAGCGCCCGTCTTCGCGCCATTAAAGACTTCAAACGTGGACGCCAGAAACGCGCGCAGGTAGTTGTCATCAATCTCCGCCTTCTTGGCAATTTTCCCCATCGTTGAAGAAAGGATGCCGCGAAAGCCGGTGAAGACTTCGCCAGAGTTCGACCCGTCGCAAATGATAATGGTTTCCGACTCTTCGACTGTTATCGAATTTCTGTCTTTGACTGAGGCGTATTCCGCCTCCGCGCTGCCGCGCATCACTTTCGCGACCAAGTAGGGCAAGTCGCCGCTCGCCGGTGTTACCTTCAACATCGGCTTTCGGCCTTTGATGATTTCGCAGACTTCACCGAGTCGTTTTGTCTGCCACCTCTTCTTCATTTCCGCGCCGTCCCCTCCGGCAGTTGCGGCAGGCGGTTCTCGGCGGTGAGAATCCGCATTTGCTGAATGGCGATCTGGTTGAGGCGCATGAGGCGTTCGGGCTGGGACAATCCTTGCCCGATGAAAAGGGCGTTGAGGTTTTCCAGGTTGGACAGGCAGACAAGCTGGGCGCTGGTGGCCTCGTCGCGGATGTTTCCTTTCTCAGCGGGGTTCGCGGCGCGCCATTGGGCGGCGGTCCGGCCGAAGAGGGCCATATTCAGCACGTCGGCCTCGCTGGCGTAAACGAGGTTGCTCTGCGCCTGGCTCAACTCGGGCGGGATGAGGTGGGTCTGGATGGCATCGGTGTGGATGCGGTAGTTGATCCTGGCAAGGTTGCGGCGAATGTCCCAGCCCAGGGTCTGGCGCTCCTGCTCTTTGAGACGTTGGAATTCCTTGATGAGGTAGAGCTTGAATTCGACGGAAATCCAGGAGGCGAACTCGAAGGCAATGTCCGTGTGGGCATAAGTGCCGCCGTAGCGCCCGGACTTGGACTGAATGCCGATGGCGCCGGTGCGTTCGATCCACTGTTTGGCGGTCAGGATGAAGCTGTTCAGGCCCGCTTGCTTCCTAATCCCATCGAATTCGATGGGATTAAAAGCGGGGTTGTTGATCTGCTCCCAGATGCCCAGGAATTCGATTGTGTTCCGGTTGCGCAGCCAGTTGAAGATCAGGTAATCCGTGCGCCCGGGGTCTTTGTAGCGCGCGATGTCGGTGAGGCAGACATAATCCTGGCCGCCGACCCCGATGAGGCGGACCGGGCGGGAGAGCACCTCGATTTTCTTGCTCATGGTGTCAGTTTCCTTTTAGCAGTGCCTTGATCTTCTCCAGAACGTTGGCGCTCTCGGCGTCGAGCGTGGCGATTTCTGCCATGATTTCCTTAGGGCTGCGGTGTTTGACTTCCTCGCCACCGTTGGGGTTTTTGACGGAGAGGTCGAAGGTTTCCTGGTCAATGGTCTTGGCGTCCAGGGTCCAGCTTTTGGGGGAATCGGCGCGGGTCTTTGCGAGCTTCACGAACTCGGCGAGGTCGTCGTCGTTGAGGGGGTTGGTTTTGCCGAGGTTGCGGCCGGGGTCGAGTTGGTAGAACCAGACTTTGCGGGTGGGGGCGCCTTTCTCGAAGAACAGGACGACGGTCTTCACGCCGGCGCCCTGGAAGGTGCCGCCGGGGCAGTCGAGGACGGTGTGGAGGTTGCAGCTTTCCAGCAGGAGCTTGCGGAGGCTGACGGAGGCGTTGTCGGTATTGGAGAGGAAGGTGTTCTTGATGACGATGCCGCCGCGGCCGCCGGCGCGGAGGATTTTGATGAAGTGCTGGAGGAACAGGAACGCGGTCTCGCCGGTGCGGATGGGGAAGTTCTGCTGCACCTCGGGCCGTTCCTTGCCGCCGAAGGGCGGATTGGCCAGGACGACGTCGTAGCGGTCCTTTTCCTGAATATCCGCCAGGTTCTCGGAGAGGGTGTTGGTGTGGATGACGTTGGGCGCCTCGATGCCATGCAGGATCATGTTCATGATGGCGATGACGTAGGCGAGGGACTTCTTTTCCTTGCCGTAGAAGGTGCGGGTCTGGAGGGTGGCGAGGTCTTTGGTGGTGAGCTTGCCCTTGGCCGTGAGGTAAACGAAGGATTCGCACAGGAAGCCCGCCGAGCCGCACGCGCCGTCGTAGATGCGCTCGCCAATCTTCGGCGCGACGACCGAGATGATGGCGCGGATGAGGGGGCGGGGGGTGTAGTACTCGCCGCCGTTGCGCCCGGCGTTGCCCATGTTCTTGATCTTGGCCTCGTAGAGGTGCGACAGCTCGTGCTTCTCGGTCTGGGAGCGGAAGCGGAGCGCGTCAATGTGGTCAATGATTTCGCGCAGGTTGTAGCCGCTCTGAATCTTGTTCTTAATTTCGCCGAAGATCTCGCCGATCTTGTATTCGATGGTGTTCGGGCCGGTGGCGCGCTGCTTGAAGCCGTGGAGGTAGGGAAAGAGCTTGAGGTTGACGAAATCGCGGAGGTCGTCGCCGGTGAGGGCGGCGTTGTGGTCGAGCTGGCCGTCCTGGCCCTTGGGCGCGGCCCAGGTCCCCCAGCGGTAGGGTTTGTCGAGGATATGTGTGTATTTCTTGCCGTCGAGGGCGGCCTCGGTGGCTTTGTCCGCTTCGAGGCCGTCGAGGTATTTCAGGAACAGGAGCCAGGAGGATTGCTCGGTGTAGTCCAGCTCGGTGGTGCAGCCGGCCTCTTTCCAGAGGACATCGTCAATGTTGCGGAAGGCTTGTTCAAACATGGGCGGCGGGCATGGGGAGTGCGAGGGCGACGCGGCGGGGCGGCTGCCCCGGAAGGGACACCTTGGCTGACTGTGATGCGCAAGTGCCGCCCATGACGAAAGTCACGCAATAGTGCGACGGGACGGTGGGCAATGCACTAAAAAAAGCGGGGCTACTGCGGCAGCGGGGGTAATGGATGGCGTGGGATGTTGGCGAGGGGCAAGGTGGCGTGTGCAGGGGGTGAAAGCAGGAGGGGCGAAGTGGCGAAATGGCGGATTGCAGCTCCCAGCCTTCGCAGTCCACTCAGCCGCTCAGCCGGGGATCTTCTCCGACTTTCGGTAGGCCAGGCCCTGGAAGAGCGCCACCATCTCGCCCGCGTCGTCCTTCACTTCTACGGTGTAGGAGCCGAGCTTGAAGTTGCGGGACAGTTCCCGCGCCTCGGCCCAGAGCGTGCCGGACCGGCCCGCTTTCATGAAGGTGATGCTCACGTTGACGGCTACCGCCACCGTGCCGTGCGAGTTGGACGCCGCGGCAAACGCCAGGTCCGCCAGGGTGAAGATCGCCCCTCCCTGGACCGTGCCGTAGCCGTTCTGATGATGCGGGTGCAGCGTCATTTTCGCGCGGGCGTAGCCGGGCGAGACCGAGAGCAGCTCGATGTTTGCCCGCTCGGCGAACTTGTCGCCCTCGAAGAAGCGAAGGATATGGCCGGGCACGTCGCTGTGGTGCCCCGCGGGCGTCTGAGGCTCCGGACTCATGCTACTTCGGGTTCGGCTTTTGCGACTGGCGTCCGATCTGGAACGCTTTGCGGTTCCCGTCGAAGAACGCTTCGGCAAACCCGGCGCGCAGCGAGGCCAGCCAGAGCTCCTCGGCCATCGGCAGGTGTGCGCTCAGCGCGCCCAGCAGCGCCACGTTGAGCGTCTTCTTGTTCGGCAGTTGGTCCGGGTGCACGGCGTCCGGCATGATCAGGACGCCGCCGGGCCGCAGCATGTGCTTTTGCGGCTCCACCTGTGTCGGTTCGAGCACGAGCAGGAAGTCCGCCTCGCCGGCGGACACCATCGGGCTGAAGACCTGCTTGCCGAAGCGCACGTCGCCGGTCACCGAGCCGCCGCGCTGGCTCATGCCTTTGATCTCGCTCTTCTTGACGTCGTAGCCGGCGCGCAGCACCACGTCGGCGAGAATATCCGTGCCTTTGAGGACGCCCTGGCCGCCGAGGCCGGCGACCACGATGTTGGTGACTTTGTTCATGAGGGGATGACGTGTTGCGTGTTGCGTGGCGGGCTCAGGCGGAAGCCGGGGTGGCAGTGGCGGCGGCGCACTCACAGCGCTGCGTCTCGTATTGCTTGAGCTGCTTGGCGATGAGGATGCAGGGCCGGCGCGCGATGATCACGGCCAGTTCGCCGCTCTCCAGGCAATCCGTCAACAGGCGGTCAAACTCGCCGGTGCCGAACCGGGGCTCGATCACGTGCACCCGCCGGATGCCCAGTGAGCGGGCCAAGTCTTCGAGCACCACCTTGCCGGTCGGCTCGTGGCCCAGCGTGCGGCCGGTGCCGGGATGCTCCTGGTGACCGGTCATGGCGGTGGTGGAATTGTCCAGGATGATCAGGACGTGCCCGTTGGGGGGCGGGTTATAGACCATCTCCACCAGCCCGCTGATGCCGCTGTGCACGAACGTGCTGTCGCCGATCACGCTCACCACGCGCCGCGCCTGGCCGGGCGGCAGCACATGGCGCAGTCCCAGCCCGACGCCCAGGCTGGCGCCCATGCACACGCAGGAATCAATCGCCTCGAAGGGCTGCAGCACGCCGAGCGTGTAGCACCCGATGTCGCCCGCCACGATGCAATCCTGCTTGCGCAGCGCCTCGAAGACGATGCGGTATTGGCAGCCGTCGCAAAGCTGTGGCGGTTTGCCGGGCGGCGGGGCCGGTTCCGGGCTCAGATCGTTGTTGAGAATGCGGCGCACGCGGGACACGTCCAGCTCGCCAAACCGAAACATGTCCGCCTTGCCCTCGACCGGGATGCCGGCGGCGCGGATGGCCTCGACCAGGTAAGGATCGCCCTCCTCGATGACCAGGCAGCGCCCGACGCCCTTGGCGAACTGCGCGATCTTCTTCAGCGGCAGCGGGTGGGTGAAGCCCAGCTTGAGCACACGGGCCTCGGGGGCGACTTCGCGGATGTGCATGAACGAAATGCCCGAGGTGATAATGCCCAGTTCCGGGCCGCCTTCCACGAGGCGGTTCAAATCACACGTCTCGTTCCATGCCTGGATCTCAGCCAGCTTCTGCCGCAGCCGCCGGTGCGCCGGGCGGGCGTAGGCCGGGATCATCACCCGGCTCCGGATGTCGCGCTCGTAGTTCGCCGGCTTGGGAGCTTCAACACCCGGGCGCGGCCGCACGACGGTATAGCTGTGACACACGCGCATCGTGACCCGGAACAGCACCGGGATCTTCCAGCGCTCGGATATCTCGATGGCCGCGAACATGAAATCATACGCCTCCTGCGAGTCCGACGGCTCGAGCATCGGCAGCCCGGCGGCCACCGCGTAATGCCGGTTGTCCTGCTCGTTCTGGCTCGAAGCCATGCCCGGATCATCGGCTGACACGACGACCAGCGCGCCCGTGACCCCGGTGTAGGCCGCCGTGAACAGCGGGTCCGAGGCCACATTCAGGCCCACGTGCTTCATGGTGCACAGCGCCCGCGCCCCGCCGAAGGCCGCCCCAATGGCCACCTCCAGCGCCACCTTTTCGTTCGGCGACCATTGGGCGTGCCCGCCGAGCTCGTGGAAGTGCTCCAGGATCTCCGTGGAGGGTGTGCCGGGGTAGCCGGCGCCGAGCGCGACGCCCGCGTGCCGGGCGGCGAGGGCAATAGCCTCATCGCCGCTTAATAGAAGTCGGTTTGACTCGTTCATTCGATAAAATACGCGCCAGCTTAATACCGCCTTTCCAGGCGTTTGGGAAACAAATTCAGCTCTGAACCGGGGGGGCCACGCTGGGTCTAACCCGAATTTGCGGGCAACGGCGGCGGCACCCGCGGCGCGCTGGGCCCATTGCCGGGACAAATGGCCGATGAGACACTTGTAACAGCGGGGGGTGGGTGGACCTATCCCGCCTGCCGCCCGACCTCGCCCAAGGCTCACGGCGCGCTCCCCTTGGCCCGGTTAACGGCCCGTCCAACAACCTGCCGGTCCGCAGCACCCGGGGTGAGAGCGTGTTGCCCAACCCTTTGGATGGGAGGGCGAGCGTTAACCCTCGGATGCAGGTTCGGCGCCCGGGTAGTCGGGGAACCAGAAGAACTTATCAATGGCCGCTTGCAATCCCGCGTCATCGAGGTTCTGGCCGAAGCCCTCGTCGCGGGCGGTTTGGGCGACCTTGAGGGCGATGAGGCGGCTGACGGTGCGCAGTTCCTGCAGGCTGGGATACAGGCAGCCCTCGCCGGCCGGATGCTGCACGGTGAACTCAGCCAGGGCCTGGGCGGCGGCCAGGAACATGGAATCCGTGACGCGGCTGGCCTCGCTGATGAGCGCGCCCAGGCCGACGCCCGGGAACACAAAGGCGTTGTTGCACTGGCCGATGACGTGCTTGCGCCCTTTGAAGACCACCGGGTCGAAGGGCGAGCCGGTGGCCACCAGGGCGCGGCCGTCGGAGTTCTGCAACGCCTCGGTCGGGGTGCACTCGGCTTTGCTGGTGGGGTTGCTCATGGGGAAGATCACCGGCCGTTCGCAGTGGTCGGCCATGGCGCGAATGGCGGCGGGGGTGAAGTCGCCGGGCTGGCCGGTGGTGCCGATGAGCACCGTGGGGCGGACGGCGCGGATGATTTCCTCCAGCGTCCTGGGCGGCGGGCTGGTCAGTCCCAGCAGCGCCAGCTCATCCCTATGCAGCGCCACCGCGCGCTTGTGCGTCTCCAAATCCGCGCGGCCTTCCCAGACGAGGCCGCCGGAATCAATGAAGATCTGGCGCTGGCGGGCCTCGGCTTCGGTGAGGCCGTCGGCGAGCATCGCGGTGCGGACCAGGCGGCCGATGCCGACGCCTGCGGCGCCTGTCCCGGCCATGAGAAACCGTTGCTCGCGCAGCGGTTTCCCGGTGAGACGCAGCCCGGAGAGAATGCCCGCCAGGGCCACCGCCGCCGTTCCTTGGATGTCGTCGTTGAAACTCAGCAGCCGCCCCGCATAGCGGTCGAGCAGCCGGAAAGCGTTGGCCTTCTTGAAATCCTCCCACTGCAGCAGCGCGCGCGGAAACACCAGCTTGACCGCCTGCACGAATTCCTCAACCAGGGCGTCGTAGTCCGGGCCGCGGAGGCGCCGCGCGCGATAGCCCAAATAGAGCGGGTCTTCGAGCAGGGCGGGGTTGTCGGTGCCGACATCCAGGCTGATCGGCAGGGTGAGGCCGGGATGGATGCCGGCGCCGGCGGAGTAGAGGACGAGTTTCCCGATGGAAATGCCCATACCCCCCGCCCCCTGATCGCCGAGGCCCAGGATGCGCTCGTTGTCGGTGACGACGATAAGGCGGACATCGCGCTGGCGGAAATTGGCGAGGCGCCGGGCGATCTGGCCGCGGTCGGTGGGGCAGAGGTACAAGCCCCGGGCGCGGCGGAAGATGTGGCTGTAGCGCTGGCAGGCCTGGCCGACGGTCGGGGTGTAGATGATGGGCGTAAGGCGCTCAAGGTTCTCCACCAGCAGCCGGTAGAACAGGACCTCGTTGCGGTCGAGCAGGGCGATAAGGCCGATGTACTGTTCGAGCGGATCGGACTTCTGGAGGAGGTGCTCCAGCTCCAGCGCCACCTGTTGCTGGATGGTGAGCACCGCCGGGGGCAGCAGCCCCTCCAGGCCAAGCCGCTGGCGCTCGGCGCCGGTGAAGGCGGCATCTTTGTTTTGGGCGGGGTCGCGCAGAATCGCTTCGCCGCGGGACCACTGGGCGTCAGCAGAAGGCTCTTGGTTCATAGCTTAAAGTGTAAAGAACTCGGCGATGCATTGCACTACATACCGCGCTTGCGCCTCCGGCAGCTCCGGATAGACCGGCAGGGCCAGCGTCTCCGCCGCGGCGCTCTCGCTCTCCGGCAGCGCGCCTGCCCGGTAGCCAAGGTAGCCGAAACACTCCTGCAGGTGCAGCGGCACGGGGTAGTAAATCTCGGTGCCAATCTCCTTGGCCTGCAGCGCCGCCCGCAATTGGTCCCGGCGCGTGGTCCGAATGACATACTGGTTGAAGATGTGACGGCCGGCCACCACCTTGGGCAGGAAGAGGCAGGCCGAGGCCTTGCCCTTGACCGCGTGCTCCGAGCTGTCGGCAATGGGCAAGCCGGTTTCCTGAAAGAGCCGGTTGTAGCGCTCGGCATTGCGCTGGCGGGCGGCGGTCCAGCCGTCGAGATGCCGCAGTTTGGCCAGGACGACCGCGGCCTGCAGGCTGTCCAGCCGGAAATTCCCGCCGATGATCTTGTGGTAATACTTGGGCTGGGAGCCGTGTGCCCGGAGGCAAACCAGCTTCTCGGCACGTTGCGCGTCGTTGGTGACGACCAGGCCGCCGTCGCCGGCGGCGCCCAGGTTCTTGGACGGGAAGAAGGAGAAGCTCCCGTAATGGCCGAGCGAACCGGCGCGCCTGCCGTTGAGCTCGGCGCCAATCGCCTGGGCGGCGTCCTCGATGACCACCAGCTTGTGTTTCTGCGCCACCTGCATCACGGCATCCATGTCCGCCATCTGGCCGTAGAGGTGGACGGGAATGATCGCCCGCGTGCGCGGGGTGATCTTCGACTCGATCTGCGCCGCCTGCAGGTTATAGCTGGCCGGGTCAATATCCACGAAGACCGGCTTGGCGCCGACCCGCGCCACCGAGCCGGCGGTTGCAAAGAAGGTGTACGGGGAGGTGATGACTTCATCGCCCGGGCCGATCCCCTCGGCCATCAGGCAGATGAGCAAGGCGTCAGTCCCGGAAGACACTCCGACCCCATGAGCGCAGCCTGAGTATTGGGCAATGGCCTGCTCGCACGCCTTCACCTGCGGCCCGAGAATAAACTGCTGCGAAGCCATCACCTCGGCAACCACCGCGTCCAGTTCGGGCTTGATCGCCGCATACTGCGCCTTGAGATCCAACAATGGGACTTTCATCCGTGCAGATATTTGCCGCTAAATCAAACTGCGCAAGCCCTAAAACCATTTCCTCGCGGCAGCCCCTCCGGCCGTTTCACTTCGCCATTGCGCTATCGCCGCTGATCCCACATAACTTCCGCATGTTGGCCAAGGTCTGTTCCGCCGCGGTCAGCGGCATCGAGGCGTATCCGGTCGAGGTCGAAGTCAATGCCGGCTACGGGGATACGCTTATTGTCATCGTGGGTCTTCCGGACGCTGCCGTCAAAGAATCCCGTGACCGCGTGCTGACGGCGTTGCAGAACTCCGGCTTCAGCTTCACCTTCGGCCGCACCACCATCAACCTGGCGCCCGCGGATGTGAAGAAGGAGGGGCCGAGCTTCGATCTGCCTATCGCCATCGGGATGGCCGCCGCCGGCGAGCAGCTGGAGACCGACCAGCTCGAGAACTTCGTCATGGTCGGGGAACTGGCGCTCACCGGTGCGGTGCGCCCCGTCAAAGGCGTCCTGCCTATCGCCTTGCGAGCGCGGGCCGAGGGCAAAGTCGGCCTCCTGGTCCCGCCGGACAACGCCGCCGAGGCCGCGGTGGTTGCCGGCCTGCAGGTCATTCCGATCCAGAACCTCCGGGAGGCGGTGAGCTTCCTGGAAGGCGAGACGAAGATTCCACCGACGAAGGTGGACATCGCGCGCATCTTCGAGCAGGCGCCGGACGGAGAGCTGGACTTCGCGGAGGTCAAGGGGCAGGAATCGGTCAAACGCGCGCTGGAGATCGCCGCGGCGGGCGGGCATAACGTGTTATTGATCGGGCCGCCGGGCACCGGCAAATCCATGCTGGCGAAGCGGCTGCCCACCATCCTGCCGCCGCTCACGCTCGAGGAGGCGCTGGAGACCACCAAAATTCACAGCATCGCCGGCCTGCTGGCGCCCGGCCAGGCGCTGGTGACCCGCCGCCCGTTTCGCGCGCCGCACCACACCGCCAGCGATGCCGGCTTGCTGGGGGGCAATGTGAACCCCACCCCCGGCGAGATCTCGCTCGCGCACCATGGCGTGCTGTTCCTGGACGAGTTGCCCGAGTTCAAACGCACCGTCCTGGAAACCATGCGCCAGCCGCTGGAGGAGGGCCACGTGACCATTTCGCGCGCCGCCGGCACAATGACTTTCCCTTCCCAGTTCATGCTGGTGGCCGCCATGAACCCGACACCCGACGGTAAAATGCCCGGCGAGTCGCGCAGTTCGCCGCGGGAAATCCAGAGCTACCTTGGCCGCATCTCCGGCCCGCTGCTGGACCGTATTGACCTGCACGTCGAGGTGCCGGCGGTCAAGTTCCGCGAGATCAGCAGCGAGCAGACCGGCGAGCCTTCGGAGCAGATTCGGGCGCGGGTCGTCGCGGCGCGCCAGCGCCAGCAGGCGCGCTTCCGCGACAAGCTCCGGATCACCTGCAATGCCCGCATGGGCAGCCGCGAGCTCAAGAGCTATTGCGCCCTGGACGAAGCGACGATGGACCTGCTGAAGTTTGCCATGGCCGACATGAGCCTCAGCGCCCGCGCTTACGACCGCATCCTGAAGGTGGCCCGCACGATTGCCGACCTGGCGGGCGCGGAGCAGATCGCCAGCGAGCACATCTCGGAAGCCATCCAGCACCGGTCGCTGGACCGGCAATTATGGACCTGAACCGCGGCAGCTTTTGAGAACCAATCCGCGGGATTCTGGCCTTGCCCCCGGTCAAATACTGATGCAAACTTACTGGCGGCAACCGCGCTTGGTTCCAAATCGTTCGGGAACGGCGCAACTGATCGAACGGCAGGCTCCAGCATTTTATGTGGACACAGAGAAGATCGGCGGTCGGGAGGCCTCCTCGCCCGGGGCGGTTTCATGGATTCACCCTCATCGAGCTGTTGGTCGTGATCGCCATCATCGCGATCCTGGCGGCGCTGCTGCTGCCGGCCCTCACCCGGGCCAAGCTCAAGGCCCAGGGGGTGCAGTGCATGAACAACCACCGGCAGTTGGCGATCGCCTGGCGCATGTACACCGAGGACAGTAACGACCGCTTGCTGTACTCGAGCAGTTGGCCCGTCAAAGATTTCGATCCCTACAACTGGTGCAATGGCTGGATGGATTTCGACCCCGGCAATGCGCATAATTGGGACCCGACCGTGGACATCCACAAAAGTCTGATGTGGCCCTATTGTGGGAAGAATATAAAGATCTGGCGGTGCCCCGCGGACCGGTCGCATGTGACCGTGGGCGGAGTGCAGCGGCCGCGCATTCGCACCATGGCCATCAACGCGTATCTGGGCGGATTCAAGGGCCAGCCGATTGGCACCGGAAACATGTCCGCCTACACGCTCTACCGGAGATACTCCGACCTGGCCCGGCCGGGAGCGGACAGGATCTTTGTGTTTGTGGACGAGCGCGAGGATTGGATCAATTACGGCAATTTCCTCACGGACATGTCCGGCTACTCGCCCGACGCTCCCTCGAGCTACGCGTTCCTGGACATCCCGGGTTCCTATCACGGGAATGCCGGCGGATTCTCCTTCGCCGATGGCCATTCCGAAATCCACCGCTGGCGGGATGGCCGGACGACGTTCCCGATCCAGGAGACCGCGGACGGGAGCCCCCGGCCCTTTAACGGTTCGACCCCGACCCCCAGTCCGGGCAACCGGGACGTCTCCTGGCTGCACGATCACACCACGCGCCCGAAGCTATAACCCCCCCCCGCAGCCTGTTGAAGAACTCCCCCCGTAGCGGCGCCTCGTCAGAGCGCCGCTGACTTCCCCGGGCCAACCAGACGCATCAAGCATCCTGCAGGCCGCGTGCCCACACGCGGCGTTCTTCAGCCTTTGTCCTTTATCGTTTAGCCTTCAGAAGTACTGCGTGCCCAGCATCCGGCAACAGTGGCTCGCGATGCATTGCGAAATGTCCGCTCATTTCCGCTCGTTGGGCTTGCGAAGCTGCTCGTGGATGGAGTTCAGTGCTGTGATCAGTTGGTTGAAGCCCTTTTGGACGCAGTAAAACAGGGCGATGACGAAAAACAGAATGAGCGCCAGGATAATGGTATTTGCCATGGCTTGAGTTGAACCAGTAAACAGTGGAGGTCTTGAATCGACTAACAATCCGCATCACTGGCGGCGGGCCAGTGGCGTTCAATATGAAAACACGGCAGCACCCCGCCGTCCAGTGAATGCGGCTCGTGTGCGCCTGACATGGGCGTGAGCTGATGGGGTGAAAGTCCCCTATGTGTGAACACGGTTGTCGGGCCTCTCATAATGAGGGGCACGATGACCTAAACATTAGACCGAGGCAACTGCGGAATCGCGAGGTTCCGTGGGAAGGAAGCCAGAGGTCAAAGCGGATGAGCCGACGTACAGACGATTGTTTCCGGGAATCCCGCAGGGATTGCATCGTTTAGCCTTGGGTTGCGAGGGACGAGCTACCCTGGGTTCCGCAGCCGAGGGACCACAACCCTGAAAGGGGTTGCATCGTCGGGGCCAGCCGTGGAGATACAACCCTTTCAGGGTTGGCTGGGTTCTCGGGCGGGTTTCCCGGGGTAGGACCGTCCCCCTTTGCCCCCCGGTCCAACCCCGGGCTGAATGATTCAATCCCTTTGGGATTGGCCGGCGAGGACGGCCAAAGATGTGGGTAATGCTCAGTCCCGAGGAGGAGAGGGAAGAAGCGGCGCCGCGTGCCCGTGGCTGGGCAATGGACCAATGGCTGCGGCGGCGGGTGCGCATGTACTACTGGAAACAGTGGAAGCGCGCCCGTGGACGGCGGCGGAACCTCATCCGGTTGGGCATCCACCCGGCGGAGGTGTACAAAGCCACGCGCAGTCATCGCGGATATTGGTGGATGGCCGGCAGCAGCATCGTCCAGCGAGCGCTGGATACCCGCTGGCTGACGGAACGGGGAGTGCCCAACATCAGGCAACAATGGATCGAGATGCATTACGGCCAACGGAACGAGCGATTCAATCCCGAGGCTGCTAATCTAACCGGAACCGCCGGATGCGGACCCGCACGTCCGGCTTGTCCCGTCGTAGCCTTGGCGAAGACGGATGGTGTGGGAGGCGGGAGGTTAACCCTCCCGCCGACCCGATTAGGCAAGTCTGGTCTCATATGTGTATGGTGCCGCCACCGCCTGCCCACCACACAGCAACATACGCCGCCTGCTGAAGGATCAGTCCCAGCGCCACGAAAGCGACCGCGCTCCAGTAAAGCTCCCTACGGCGCATGAAGAGGAGGGCGATGATGAGAATATATGTGGCAAACAGGGGACTGAAAAACCAGCACCAGTGACACACCCCCACCGCGAAGTTCGACCAGGCTGTCGGCTGCCCCCGGACGAAAAGAAAGGGTCTCGTTGCGACCCCGAGAGCGGAGACCACACACGGGAGGAGCAACAAGACCTTCAGACAAACCTTTCTGAATTGAGCCGAGTCTCGCATACGGCAGCGCCTAACGTTGCTGCTCAGTGGCGCGCCGCCCGTGGCACATGAACGCAAACAGAAGCGCGATCGGCGCGTCCACTGCAGCAGCCAAGTTAGAATTTCTGGTCGCCTGTTCCATCATTCGGATGGTGAGGTGTTTTCCGCAACTGCGCGACGCCGCCAAGAAGTAAGACCGAGAGCACAACAGTCGCTGTACCTGCGAATTTGAGCTGTCCGCCATGCTCCCGCAAGACGGTCGCATCGGTGTGAGAGACGAAGTAGCACACCCCAGCAATAGGCGCGGAGAAAAGAATGCCGCAAATGACACCTGCTGGCGCGCCCTTGGCACGTGCTGTATACGCGGCTACGCCCAGCATGAGCGCGATTACAACGAGATACCACACTGCCCAGTTTATTGGACCACCCATTTCGCCCAGGGAGAGCGGCATAGTGAGCAACCACAGAGAGAGGCCCGTGAGCACACCCCAGATAACGGAAGCGGCGTAAGGGATCGGGTTCATCGGAAAATTCTAACGTTCGTGGTCAGGCGCGGCGGGGCAAGGGCGCCCAGCATGAAACAGAACGCGCCACCCGCCGTCGCCTGGACCACGCGTTAGGTGTCAGTCGTGATGTCATCCCAATCCTGTCCGCAATAACCAATCAACCAGTTCAGACCGTAGTGCCGCTCCTGAACCACACCTGAATCATAAGACTCCGCAGGTGGCTCGCAATCCGCAACTGGCATTCGTGGCAGCTTACCCGGCGGTGTCGGCTGATTGCGAAGCTGCGCGTCTCTGACGCGCCAATGAATCTGGTAAATCTCTTCGCTGGCGTCGTGAATCTCCGAATCACTGCGAAGGCCCGCAGACGAAATGAACTCGGCAACTGGCGCAAACAGGGGAGGCAACACACTGCGGATAACCTGCACGTCGCAAAGCTGCTGCGGACTTGGCAACTCGGCGATCAACCCGAGCGACCAAAGAAGAGGAAACAACGCCTCTGCACGCCACGTCGCGTTAGCGCGCTGTTGCTGAGTCGGCGACTCGCAAAGCAAGACCTCAGACTCCTTCGGGCTGACAGCTTGCCAAAGCCCCTCGCGACGCAGCCAGGCGACCAACTCGTCTCGCGGTTCACCGTGCCCCGCCGCAAGAACCGCGTAGAGGACGATGCACCGGCGCGCGACTTCATCGGCGCTGCGAATCTTGTCAACTTGTTCGTCCTGGGAATCTTCCGGCATGGCGACGCGGTTTTGACACCCTAACCCTTGATTAGCATTGAAAGAAGTCCATGATATTGGATATTAGGGCACAAACATGAAGTTGACCCCAGCCCCGCCTCAGGATTAGTGTCATGCCTCAAGCCTATGGAAAACTATCAGCGGAGTCAAGGACCCATTTCACATCTTTCGCCGCCAGTGGTGACGTACGAGACGGTCGTTCCCAATCCCAAGCTCAAGCTGCTGGACCAGGTGCGGGAGGTGATGCGCCTCAAACACTACTCGATCCGCACGGAGCGAACCTACTGTGACTGGATTCGACGCTACGTTCAGTTCCACCAGATGAAGTCCCGGGAGGCGATGCTGCCGCCGGAGCCAAAGATGGAGGCCTTTCTGAGCGACCTGGCGGTGAAGGGAAACGTGGCGGTTTCGACGCAAAACCAGGCGTTTAACGCGCTGCTGTTCGTGTATCGCGAGGTCCTGCACGCGCAGGTAGGCAATATTGAGTCGGTCCGGGCCACGCGGCCGGCACGGGTGCCGACAGTGCTGACGCCGGAGGAGGCCCGGCGAGTCATTCAGGCGATGGGCGGCATTCCGCAGTTGGTGGTGAAACTCATTTACGGGAGCGGGCTGAGGCTGCTGGAGGCGCTGAGGCTGCGGGTCCAGGACCTGGATTTCGAGATGAAGCAACTGACGGTGCGGGACGGCAAGGGGGCGAAGGACCGCTACACGGTTCTGCCCGAAAGCGTGATCTCGACTCTGCGGGAGCACCTAGAGCGGGTGAAGCTCAGGCACGAGGAGGACCTGCGCGAGGGGAATGGGGCGGTGTATTTGCCCGGGGCGCTGGATCGGAAGTATCCCGGAGCAGCCCGGGAATGGGGCTGGCAGTATGTGTTTCCGGCGCGGGACCTGTCCACCGATCCCCGCACGGGGATTGTCCGGCGGCATCACATTGACGAAGGGGGCGTGCATCACGCGATTAAAGCGGCCGTGGCGCGGGTGGGGATTGCGAAACAGGTTTCCAGCCATACGTTCCGCCACAGCTTTGCCACGGCGCTCCTCCAACGCGGGTCGGACATCCGGACCATCCAGGAGCTGCTGGGTCACAACGATGTGAGCACGACCATGATCTATACGCATGTGCTGCGGCAGGGCGGCAGCGGGACGAAAAGCCCGCTGGATTGCTTGTAGGGGAGCGAACGTCGAACATCGAACCCTGAACCATAAGAAGCAAGGAGCCGGATGAAGGCGGATTATGACCTGGAGGAGCGGCTGCCCAACACCCGGGCAGTTCGAGGTTCGACGTTCGGCGTTGGATGTTCGACGTTCGTCTTCCAGTGGTAGGCGGATACCCCCAAGCTGCCTGCAGGCTATGCGCAGGCTCTCCGGCCCCAAGAGGCCATCCGTGCCCCACCCCCGGAACTGAGCCAAAATGGCACAGTGAGGTCAGGCAGGAAATTAAGCCATGCTAATTACCGGCGGGGGTGGAGGGGGTCGGAAATGCTCGGAAATGGCCATTATCAAGAGAGGCGAAGACCCCCTTTTGGTGAGACAGAGGTAAGACAGATGCCAGCCAGCAGTAAGCCAGAGGCCAGCCCCCGGGCAGGGCTCGGCTCGAAGTATCAGGAATGCTTATGAGTCCGGGGGCGGTAAAGGGAGTTCACGAAGACGGCTTTTCGCGCTTGGAACCCCTGAACCACCGTGAGCCAATCTCCAACCTCCAGCAGCCAACCTTCAACCTCCAAGAGCCGCGCTTCGGCCCAGCATTGGATGTTGGGCGTTCGAGGTTGGATGTTGATTGTTCCCCCGGTTCATGGGAAGGGAGTCCCGAGCCAAGGTCAAGGCGCGGTTGCGTGCCGGGTTCCGCAGCTCGGCTCTTGACAGCGGGGCTGGCAATGGGATGGTAATATACATCGTTATCAGTGGCAGCGGTTATGAAAACGACCAAGCAAAGCGTGTATCGGCATAGCTACGTCTTCGGAGCCTGGCTGGTGGCAGGGCTGGTGGTTTTGGGGACGCCCGTGCTGTCGAAAGCAATCAATGCGGCCACACCGGGCGTGGCTGTGTCCAACCAGAACACGGCCGCCGCGCCGGGTATTCCCAGGGCGACATGCTCGGCGGGCATTGCGGATATTGTGAAGCTGGCAGACGCGAAAGTGGACCCGGAGGTTATCAAGACTTACGTCAGGAATTCCCGGGTTGCCTACAATCCCAGCGCGACGGAGATCATTGCGCTGAGGGATCGCGGTGTCGGATCGGAGATTCTCACCGCCATCCTGCAACGCGGCGCGGAGGTGCGGGCGCAGGCGCTGCCGGTAGGCCCATCGGCTGCCAGCTCGCCAGCGTCGCCGGCCGCAGCCGCAATGTGTGCGCCGGCTTACACCACCGGCGCGCAGACCGCGTATCCGGCCTATGTGTACAGTTCCCCGGCGGTGTCGTACGCCTACCCGAGCTACTACTATGGGTACCCCGCTTACGATTACTCCTGGTACAACTATGGCTATGGCTGGCCGTATTACTGGCCCTCGCTGGCGTTCTCATTTGGCTGCTATCCGTATGGCGGTTACGGTGGCTATGGCGGTTATTACGGTCGTGGCGGCTGCTATAGCCACGGCGGTTACTACGGCCACGGCGGCTACTACGACTGGGGCCGGTACCGTGGCTATCCCTACGGCTCCGGCGGTTACCATGCCGGCGCGCGTCCGCCCTCGGGTCAAGGCTCCTGGGGTCACCCGCCTTCCGGCCCGGGCCGGCCTGGCGGTTCGCCGTCAGGGTCGGTCGGGCGTGGCTATGCTGGCGGCGGCGGGCGGCCGGCGATGATGACCAGCTCCGGCGGCGGGATGCGGAGTGCGGGTGGATACAGAGCTCAAGCGGCCTCGTTCGGAGGCCGGGCGGCTTCCTTCGGGGGCGGTGGCGGCGGTTTCGGCGGGCGCGGTGGCGGTGGATTCGGCGGGCATGGCGGTGGCGGGCGCCGTTGAGCGTCGCGGCTCTTAGATGTCTTTTCCAAAGTGGGCTTGCGTGACCGGCACGATCTTGCTGCCGATGTGGCTGCTATTGCCGGGCAGGCTGAGCGCAGCGGAGCAGGGGAGTATCCAGAACAACGTCTGCGCAGTCGTCTTCGACCCGGCCACGCTGGAAGTGACTTTGCGGAGCGGCGACCGGCCGGCGGTGCCGGTGTCGGCGGCCCAAACCAACCTCGGCCGGGTCGCCAACCTGGAGCGGCACGCCACCGAAGCCCAGTGGTCACTGCCCGAGCGCAAAGTCTCCCTTGCGCTCAAACTGGATGGGAACCGCCTCTTGGCCCATGTCCTGGCGGCGGAGCCGGGTGAGTTTTCCTTTCCCATCCTTCCCGCCACGGCCCCGGCCAAGGGCTGGATCCTGCCGCTCTTCGAAGGGGTGTATGCTCCTTGCGGCGACGACAAGTGGGAATCGTTTCTCACCCATCGCGGGGAGCTGAATACGACGGCGGATCTGACCCTGCCTTTCCTGGGGCTGGATTTCGGCGGCTATACGCTGACGTGCATCCTGACGAACCCGTTTAACAACCGACTGGAGTTCTGTGGCTCGGCGGAGAAGGTCCTGCAGGCGCGGCTGACTCACGAGTTCACCCGCAATCACCCGGTCAAAGAGTATGGGGTAGTCTTCGAGGTGGGAACGAACTCCCGGGTCGAACCAGCCCGGCGGTATCGTCAATGGCTGGTCCAGCGTGGCGGATTCGTCAGCCTCCAGGACAAGATCCGGCAGACGCCTGAGGCCGGAAAGCTTTTGGGCGCGGCGCACGTTTATCTCTGGGGCAACGAGCTGCTGGACCCAACCGATGTGCTCGACTGGAAGGGTCTCGCCCGGGCGCTGAAGACACCGGGTGAGGCATCCGCGCTGTCGCCCGCGCGGCGGATTTGGACGCTGCTGACGCCGGAGACCCAGTCCGTTGTGAGCCAGCTCTTGCAGGCCGAATGGCCGGACCGGTACATGAAGTCGCAGATCACGGCGGACCTTGATCGCCTGCTCAAGCAGCGTGACTTCTATGACGAGCCGGCGTGGCGTGGCGTCACGCCGGGGGTGGAGGTCTCCGCCCGGCTGAACACCCCGAGCAACCAGTGGAGCCAGGCGGACCTTTGCCGGCGGAACGCGCATTTGCTCGCGGCGGCGTTTCCGGGCCTGCTGGCCAAGCCCGAGGCGTGGGGCAACGGGACTTCGCCTAAGATGATCCAGCAGCTCGCGGCGGCGGGCTTGGATCGTCTGTGGCTGGGGAGCGACGGGTGGAGAGGCTTTCTGGACCGGCCGGAGACGGTCGCTGCGGCCAAGCAGGCGGGGTTCCTGATTGGCCCTTACGATTCCTATCACAGCATACATCGTCCGAACGAGCCGGACACCTGGGAGACGGCGCAGTTCGACGCGGCGCTCTATGAAACCGGCGGGATCGTTAATGCCGACGGCACCCGGCGGCGCGGCTTCAAGCACAAGGGCTTCCTGCTGAGCCCCGCCGCCGCGCGGCCCTACGTCGAGAAGCGGGTCTCGGCCTTGATGGCGGCGTTTCATGCCAACGCCTGGTTTATTGACTGCGACGGCTTTGGAGATTACTTCGACGACTACTCGGAGCAGCACCCGGCGACGCAGCAGTCCGACCTGCAGGCTCGTATTTCGCGCATGGCGTGGATCCGCGACACGTTCGGCGCCGTGATCGGCACCGAAGGCTGCTGGGCCGGGGTGGCGCCGACGGTGCATTTCGCCCACGGCGTCATGACGCCCGTCATCGGCTGGGGCGACCCCGACCTGACCGGCAAGCAATCCAAGTATTACCTCGGCGCCTATTATCCGCCCGACGGGCCGCAGGTCTTCTTCAAGCCCGTGCCGCTCAAGGAGGAGCACCGCTATATCTACTACGACCCGAGATTCAGGCTGCCGCTGTTCGAGACGGTGTTCCACGACTCGGTGATTGCGACGCACCATTGGTCCTTTGCCAGTTTGAAGGCCCGGGACGAAGCCCGGACCGTGGAGCTGCTGGAGCTGCTTTACCAGGTGCCGCCGCTCTACCACCTCAACGTGCCGGAATTTCAGCAGCGCCGGGCGCAGATCAAACGGCATTACGAGTTCTTCTCGCCGCTGCACCGCCAGACAGCGCTGCTGCCGCTGACTGATTTCCAATGGCTGACTCCCGACCGGGTGGTCCAGCGCACCGTTTTTGGCGATCAGATCGAGGTGGTTGTCAACTTCGGGCGGGCGGAGTTCCAATACGGCGGCACCCGGCTTGGCGGGCAAAGCGTTCTCGTGAAACACAGGGACAGCGGCAGAACGCAAACCTACGCGGCCCAATAACCGGGCTTTGATTTCTTGCCGGCGGCTGCCCCCGGGCCTACGCTGCTGCCCGCATGACTTCCCGCGAGCGCATCCTGGCCGCCTGCGCGCACCGGCAGCCGGACAAACTGCCGGTTGATTTCGGGGGCGGATTCCAGACCGGCATCCACGCCAGCATCGTCTATAAGCTCCGGCAGGCTTTGGGGCTCGATCGGCCGGGCGCTCCCGTCAAGGTGGTCGAGGTTTACCAGATGCTGGGTGAAGTTGCCCCCGATCTGCGGGCCGCGCTCGGCGTTGACACCGTCAGCCTGCACGGCACCGGCACCATGTTCGGCTTCCCGCAAGCGGACTTCAAGGAATGGCAGCTCGCCGACGGCACGCCCGTGCTGGTGCCCAAGGACTTCAACACCCGCGGCGAGCCCAACGGCGACCTGCTCCAGTGGCCCGCCAACGACCGCTCCGCGTCCCCCAGCGGCCGCATGCCCGCCGGCGGCCATTTCTTCGATGCCATCATCCGGCAGGAGCCGCTGGACGAAGCGAAGCTGAACCCGGCCGACAACACCGAGGAATTCCAGCCCGTGCCCGATGCGGAGCTGGAACACTATCGCCGGCTGGCCGAGCGCCTCGCTACCACCACCGACAAGGCCCTGTTCTGCACCTTCGGCGGATTGACTTTCGGCGACATCGCGCTGGTGCCCGCGACCTTTCTCCCCCGTCCCCGGGGCATCCGCGACATCGAGGAATGGTATGTCAGCCTCGCCTCGCGCCCGGATTACATCAAAGCCGTGTTCGAGCGGCAGGCCGAGGTTGCCATCGACAACCTCCAGCGCCTTCACGCGGTAATTGGCAATTACCCCCTCATTCTCCAAACCAACGGCACCGACTTCGGCACCCAGAACGGCCCATTCCTGAGCGCGGCGAAATACCGCGACCTCTTCCTGCCTTACCAGAAACGCGTCAACGGCTGGGTCCACCGCCACACGCCGTGGCAGACCTTCATGCACTGCTGCGGCGGCATCGTTCCGCTGCTGGACGCTGTGGTCGAGGCCGAGTTCGACATCCTCAACCCCGTCCAATGCTCCGCCCGGGGCATGGACGCCCGCGCCCTCAAGCAAAACTATGGCGACCGGTTGGTCTTCTGGGGCGGCGGCGTGGACACACAGAAGACGCTGCCCTTCGGCAAACCCGGGGAAGTGCGAGACCAGGTCCGCGAGCGCATCGAGATTTTCAGCCCCGGCGGCGGCTTTGTCTTCTGCACCATCCACAACATTCAGGCCAACACGCCGGTGGAGAATGTCCTGGCCATGTTCGAAGTGATCCGGGAATACAGGTAGCAGGCACACTCCTTTGCCGGGGCTGAACGGAGGAACACCGCGCAAGCACGGCCGGTCCCTCCTCTCTCACTCCCGGATATCTCATGCTCCGCACGAAACGCTGGCAGACCGTGGCACGGGCATCCTGCCCGTCTGGCAGGCCAAACCCGCACCGCGCGGGCAGGATGCCCGTGCCACGCCCTCCGGGTATGAAATACCCGCGCTGGGGGGGGGGGCTAAAGCAGTTTGCGTCCGGCCATTACAGCGCCGGCGGTTTGCGCTCCGCCGGGCAGATCAAGCCCGTAGCTTGCCACGATCGGCAAGCCATCAACTTGCATCCCATTTCGGCCGCGCAGGAAGACGACGCGTTGGTATCCCACCTCCGCCAGCAGGTGTCTCCATTTGCTTTTCACCGTTTCGTCTTCGCTCTGGGCGCCGTAGTGGATGAGGATGACCACCGCTAAGTCTCGTCCTGCCTGCCGCTTGGCCACGTCAAGGACAGCATCCTTGTTGAGAACGGAAAGGAACAGGCCCTCTTTCGCTGCAGGTTTCAACACGTAACTGGTGTCGTCGGTGTAATAGCGGACGATAAGGTTGGCCTGCTCCTGATCCTTGAACCGCGCGCCAGGGTGGGTTCGCGGGGTCGAACACGCAGTGGCAAGGAGCGCCACGAACAGCAAGCAAGCACAGACTCGAATCATTACGCCATGCCTGACGCATTTTCTCTGCCATTTCCACCCTCACCACAGGACTCAACGCCGTCTGGCGACTGTCCCATCCCCGCTACCCGGCAGCTCTTGCGGCATCGCACCGCAAGCCGCATAAAATGCGGCATACCAGAGGTTTGTGGCACTCGACTGTGTCGGCCTTCCTGCCAAATCGCGTCCGTGCGCTCGAAGTTTCCGGGCTGTCGCTGGCAAAGCCTCTGGTTGCCGTCCAGAAATCAGACAGTTGGGCTCCAAATTCCGGGCACGCTCAACACACCCTTAACTCCTCCTGGCGCGATTTCCATTGTCAGCAACCACCGGGCCGAACCAGAATGGCGCCATGACAAGCGACGCCAGAAGATGCTTATGAAGCGCCTCGGCATGCTCATGATGACTTTGATGTGCCTTTCCGGCTGCGAGTCAACTCGCATGGAAACAAAGCCTTCGTTTAGGAACTACACGCTCGACTACACCACGCCAACCGACCCGGCGCTGCAAGCCGCACTTGAGGCGGCCGATGCCCGGTTGCGCAGCCAATACGGGATCACGCCGGAGCAAGCGGCGGCGGGAGTGCTGGACTTGAAGCGCCTGCGGCTGGCAATAATCAACCCCGACCGGGGTGACTACGCGGCCAGCGTGGCGAAGGTTGGCATCCTGCTGGCCTACTTCCAATTGCATCCGGACGCAGCCACCCATCTCGATCCGCAGACGCGGCACGAGCTGGGCCTGATGGCCAAGGCGTCCAGCAACGAGATGGCCGCCAAATACTCGCGCCAGATGGGGTTGCGGCAGATTCAGGAGGTGCTCAACTCATACCACTTCTACGACACGAACCATGGCGGCGGGATTTGGGTGGGCCGCCATTACGGCGTGGACGGCGAGCGCATTGGCGACCCGCTCGGCGATCACTCGCACGCGATGACGGTGCGCCAGGTGCTCCGCTTCTTCCTGCTGCTCGAACAAGACAAGCTGGTTTCGCCCGAGGCTTCGCGGACCATGCGCGAGATCTTCGCTTCGCCTGACATCCCGCACGACGACATCAAGTTCGTCAAGGGCCTGGGCGGGCGGGATGTCCAGGTCATCCGGAAGTGGGGCTCGTGGCAGGATTGGTTGCACGACTCGGCGGTCATTACCGGCCCGGGCCGGCACTATATCCTGGTGGCAATGACGCATCATCCCAACGGTGATCAATACCTGGCCGACCTGGCCGGGGCGGTGGACGACCTGTTGACCCCTGACAATGCGCGGGCAAAGTAGCTTGAAGCGCCAGCGCGGGCACCTTGCCCACGGCTCGCCTTGAACCGGGCCGGCGCCCGCGCCCGGCATCCGGGACAGGGAGAATCACTTCTCCCCTTCCTCAGCAGCAGAGTCGTGCTTGAGGCAGTACGGGAACGGTATTGAGCGAGATGCCGCCTCTTCGCTCAGCGCCGTCGTGCCCTGCGGTATCTCGCGCGAGACGGCGTAGTGGTAGAAATAGAGCTCCACGTCATCCAGCTCATCAATCTTCATGACCGGCACCCCCAGATCCCAGGTCGGGATGCTCAATACCCAGCCGGTTGTGGCGACGCTGCGTTCCTTGAAGATGTTGATCTCCCCCACACTGGGGGGCATGCGGGAGTCGTTGGTGAGGGTCATGGTTACCGGCGACTTGAGCGCTTCGCTGAAGCGCCAGGCGGCGCTGGGCGGATGGAAGAACCAGTAGCGCGTGCTGTAGGCCGTCAGTTCATCGGCCAGGCGGTCCGGGCGGTCAGTGACAAAATGGCCGACATCGAAGTTGCGAATGAAGCTGCTGCCGCCGTAGGTCATTTCGCCGGCCAGGTGCGCGCGCCCCAGGCTGTGGCTGCCCGGCAGGCTGATCTTGATCCATTTGATCTTGTCGAGGAACAGCCCCGCGCTGAGCACCGTCTGGTTGGTGTCAAAGCGCGGGCCGCGGAAGAACGTGCCGCCGGGAATCTCCCGCACGGTGCTGAAGTCCAGCCGGATTGTCCCCAGGGAATTGGTCAAGCTCTTGAGCTTTTTCCGGAAGGCCTGCACGGCGGTGAGGTTGGCCGGGCCGCCTGGATTCACCGGATCTGCGTAATACATCAGGTTGGTGCCGGTCGAGTCATATTGCTTGAAGCCGAAGAAGTCCTCGCGGACCGAGAACCAGTCCCAGTAATCGTCTTGGGGCAACTGGACGAGGCTGTTGAAGCTAACCAGGGCATTGTAGAACTGCTCCAACTCCTCGGCATTGCGCAGCTTGAACAACGTGCCCGTGGACCAGCGCCGGCCGAGGTAGAAATAGTTCGCGAAGGGTGTGTTCCATTTGTATTCGAGCGCGCGGGCCATGAAGTACAGCCATTTCTGGGCCTCGTCGAACGAGAGGTTGGCCAGCATCGTTTGATGCTGGTAACGGAGGTGGTGGACCGGGTCGGCAAAGTAGCGGCCCGCCAGGTCCTGCCGGCTTTCGGCCAGGGTGCCTTCCAGATCGAGTTTCTCGCGCAACAGCGCCGCCAGGCGGCCCACTTCCTGTTTGGCCAGGAGTGCCGCTTCCTTGGAATCAATCGCGAGCGTCGCGTACTCCAGGGTTAAGGCCTGCACTTTGGCGCCGGTTTCAATTCCCTCGATTTCCGCTTGCTCCAATCCCGCCTGCCGTTCCAGGTCCGCCTGCAGGTCGCCGAGTAAAGCCTCCCCGGCCCCTTGGGCCGCGCCGGCAATCGCGCCGGAAACGAGCGTGCCAACGATTTCGGTCGGAGTGGAAAAGCGCAGGTTGCCGAAGAAGCTGTTGGCGGCCGTTTGCGCGGCTTTCAGATGGCTCATCTCATCTGCCAATCTGGCTCGTTTGTTGCCGTAGCGGATATAGGCGTCGGCTGTCGAGCCCCCGCGCCGCAGTTCGATCCGTATCTGCTCGTGGAGGTTGGTGATTTCCGCCGCGTTCTTTTCGACGCGCAGTTTCGCCGCCTGCAGGCTCTGCAATTGCTGCCAGATTTCGCTGCCGACGTTGGTTTCCGGCGAGGCGTATTCCGGCGTGCCGGGACGGGCGCCGGCAATCTGGAACAGGCGGTCCTCGGCCGAGCCGCTGAGGTTGCCGAGCTGGGTCTCCAGTTGCTCCTGGAGTCCCTGGTAATCGTCGTAGGAGTCGCGCGCCTCCGCCTGCAGATCCTTGGCGTAGCGCAAGGGGCTGGACAAATCGGTCGGGTTCAACCGCAACTGCAGTGCGTCAAAGGAGTCGAAGATGTCGCCGGTTTGGCC
The DNA here is from genome assembly GCA_964507045.1 of uncultured Verrucomicrobiota bacterium. Taxonomy (GTDB): domain Bacteria; phylum Verrucomicrobiota; class Verrucomicrobiia; order Limisphaerales; family UBA8199; genus UBA8199. Next base: position 88,342 of record CAZDOO010000009.1, read on the forward strand.
GACATACTTCTGGGCCAGCATCAGGAAATCGCTTTCGAAGCCGAGGAGGTTGGCCTGGGCTCGAATGCCTTGTCCCGCCGCCTCCAGCTCCGACAGGCTCTGCCTCACCCCGGCGGTGGCTTCGACCAGGCCGGACGCCGCGTCCACCTGATTTGTGTCCTGCACGTCGAGACCCGGGAAGAGTCCCCGGAGCGTGCTGGTTTGCAGAAAGATGAACCGCGCGCTGTCGGCGATCAGGCTCGCGGCCTGGTCAACGTCACCGGCGTTGTTGCGCGTGGCCTGCAAACGGGCCAGGGGAACGACCGCCCGGCCGTAATCGCGCAGTCCGTTGAGCAACAGCGTCAGGTCTTTGTAGCCGGCGAACAGCGCGGCGCTCGAGCCGCCTGCCGGGACCGGCACGCCATTGCTGAGGCAGGTGGCGGGATTGAGCGCGCGGGAAGGCGCGAGCTGCTGAAACCACGGGCAGCCCGCGGGGGGCACGCTCGTCATGCCCAGGTTGTCGCTGAGCAGGGAGAAATATCCCATCAGCGCGGAGCGGCAGGCGTCTCGCGCCTGGCCGTACAAGTTGATCTCATCATCAATGACCAGCCCGGTGGGAACCGTGGGCGGCCCCATGCGAGCCTTGTCCGCCGAGGCAAGCTTGTTGCCCGCGAGCACCAGTTCCGCCGCCGTTCGGTCGTAGTAGATGTCCAGCAACAATCCGCCGAGCAGCGCGCTGGCGGGGTTGTTGGTCAGGCCGCGCCGCAGTTCAGCCTCGGCGAACTGTGCCCGGGCGCGTTCCGGGGCGCCGTAAAAAGTGCTGAGGCGGGAACGGTCCGGTCGAATGCCGGTCGCTTCGTTGGTATAGAGCAGGTCTTTGTAGCGGAAGGCGGCCGTGTTCCGGTTGGTGGGATCCGCTTCGGTCCAGTAGAGCAGTCCCTTGACGTAATTCGCAACGACAGTCTCGTTGGTGTAATTCGCCGGCTGCGCCCGGCCGCTGTTGGGGAGCGCGAGCCACGCCAGGCAAGCGCAAGCGCATGCCGCGCTCCTGGCGACTTCGATTTTGGAGGTCTTCATGGTCAGGTCCCTTTCCGGGTTAAGGCGCCGGGTAAAGCGGCACTTCGTTCGTGGCGGAAGCCGTGGCCGGTTTCAACAGTTCGAAGCTGCCAAAGACGGCCGCGTCCAGGTAGCGGCAGCCCGGCGCCTTACTGACAAGCATGGCCGCGCCCTGCAATCGCGTCGGGCTGATGTTGGTCTGGCTGGGGCCGTTGGCCGCCTCCAGCCTCAAGTCGGCGTAATTGGTGAACCGGAGCGTTGGGCTGTCGGCCAGCATCGGCAGGACGATATTAGTGGCCACGAGAAGGAAGGAATTCTCTGTCAGGTTGAGTTGCGCCAGGGAATTGGTCGGGAAGAATCCCGAGCCGGCGCTCTTGATCTGCCCCTGAAGCTGGCCGTTGCTTTGCAGCAGGCTGAGCCGGAAGGCAAGGTTTCCGTCCGGTGTCTGCAACATGCCTTGCCAATCCGCGTCGTTTTCCTCGATCGTGACGGCGCTGTCGGCGGTCGCGCCGAGGTCGAAGCCCGTGCCGTCCTGCAACTGCAGGGTTAGGTACCTGAGTTGGCCGATGGTGGCATTGTCGCTGCCATAGGCCGCCGGGAACAGGGTCGCGGCGGTGGTGCCGTTCACCTCCACCTGGTTCGTCCAGCTCGTGCCTTGCGGGTCGGTCCAGACGCAGGTCACCAGGCCGGTGTAGGGGCCGTTGAACACAAGCACCGGGCCGGCTGTTCCCGCGCCCTCTTCCGCCGTGACGGCCGCGGAATCCAGGCCGGCCAGCAGCAGGCGGAAACCCGTGGCCCGGTAGAAACCACGGCCAGGCTGCGGTGGCCCGATCGCCACCTCGAAGACGCCGTCCCCGAGGGCGGTGACGTTGGTCGCCGGCATCCACGCATTGGTCGTGCCGAGGTCGGACCGGTATTCGACCGAGTGATTGGTGGACCCGGCGGCGGCATCCACCAGGCGGAACCGCCAGGCTCCCGCGGACACCGCCTGCGCGTTGGTGAGATAGAGCGTCGAAGCGCCGCCGGCTGCCGACGGGGTCACCGTCAGGTTGAACGCGCGGCTGACGCAGCGGCTGCCGTCGCCGACGAAGACGGTGATCCGGGCGGAGCCGGAATGGCTGGCCGCCGGCGCCAGGCTCAGGCTGCGGCTGTTGCCCGAGCCGCCGGGCGCGAGGGCGGCACTGGGCAGGAGGACAGGGTTGTTGCCGCGGACACGGACCTCCGCGTCGGACGGGGACACTGTGAACCAGACGGACGTGCTGCCGCCCTGCAGCAGCACCACGTCCGTCAACTCCGACACGGTCAATGCGCTCAGGGAAGGCCCCGGCAGGGTGACCGTATTGTCCGGACCCCGGCTGATGCCCAGCCGGTTGGAGACCACCGTGCGGAAATGATACGTCATCCACGGCAGCAGGTGCTGGGCTGGGAGCTGGAAGGGCACGAGGTTTGTGCCGTTGCCCAGCGCCGTCGCGCTGGTCGTGCTGCCGTATCGCATGGCCAGGCCGTATTCGAACCATCCGATCGTGTTGCGCGCCGTTGGATTGGCCATGCCGTGGAAGGTCGCCCCGATGCTCGTCACCTCTGTGGCGTCCAGTGTCACCAGCTCGGGCGGGCGAACCTCCAGGCGCCGCTCTTCGCTAAAGGCTGAGCCGGCAAAGGCCGTGTCCACCGCCTGCACGCTCCAGTAATACGTTCCCAGGGGCAGGTCCCCGACCCGGGCGGTGGTGGCATTCTGGACCTGGCCCCGGGCCGGCAGCCGGCGAAGGCCATTCGTCATTGCGGCTGGCGGCGCGACGATGTCAGCCGCGCCGGGGGCGCTGCCAACCCGCAAGCTGTAGCTCAGCCCGTTGGCGGGAGTTTGAGCGTCGCCGCCAGCCGCCCAGCTTAGAATCTCGTCGCGTTCCTCCGGGCGGCTCACCAGATTCGTAGGGGCCGTCGGCGCGGTATTTGCGACTGGGGAAATGTTCCGCCAAACCTCGGAATAGTTTCCCCCGCCCGCGGGTGTGCCCGCCAGATGGATGTCCAGACGCCCATCGTTGTCAAAGTCACCCCAACTGACTGATTGGCTGACAAGCGCGGTCAGGCCGGCATTGATGTTGACGAAGCCGCTGCCCGTGTTCCGCCAGACCTGCGTGATCCGGTTGGTGCTCGTGTCCATGCCCGCCAGCAGGACATCCGGCCGGCCATCGTTGTCATAGTCGCCCCAGGCGACTGCGCTGTATTGAACAGCCGGCAGGCCCGCGTTGATGTTGCTGAACGTGCCGTCGCCGTTATTCCGCCAGATGTGGGTGATCGGATTGTAGTTCGGGTAGTTGCCCGTGGCGCCGCTCACCAGAATATCCAGCCAACCATCATTGTCGTAATCGCCCCAGGCCGCGTCGCCTTGATTAACTCCCGGCAGGCCGGCGTTGATGCTGGTGAAGCCGTTGCCCGTATTGCGCCACACTTGGGCAATGCTGTTCCCAAGCAGGTCCCCCGTGACGAGGATATCCAGGCGGCCGTCGTTGTCATAATCACCCCAGGCGCCGGTGCCAAAGGAAACCGCTGGCAGGCCGGCGTGAATGTCGGTGAAGCCGTTGCCCGTATTGCGCCAGACCTGGGCATATCCAAAACCGACGAGCAGGATGTCGGGCCGTCCGTCGTTATCGTAATCACCCCAGGCGACTGCGGTATGCGCGCCTCCCGGCAGGCCCGCGTTGATGTTGGTGAAGGTGCCGTTCCTATTGTTCCGCCACACCTGGGCCACGTTGTTGTAGTAGGCGTCCTCGCCGGCCATCAGCACGTCCAACCACCCGTCCTGGTCGTAATCGCCCCAGGCGGCTGAGGCGAAGTAGAGTGGCGTCAGCCCGGCGTTGATGTTGGTGAACCACACAAATCCGCTGCCCCGGTTGCGCAGTATCTGGGTCTGCGCCTGCCAGGACCCCGTCAAGAGCAGGTCCAACCGACCGTCGTTATCGTAATCGCCCCAGGCCCCAAAACCCGTCGGCACTTCTCCCCCATTCAGGGTATTCATGTTGGTGAAGACGGCCGCGCCTCGGGCGCGAGGGCAGGCGCTCAACAGCGCGATAGCCGCCACGACGGCCAAGCAACCATGAAGCCGGCCAAAGGGGGAATGGAATTGGGTCCTCATAATATCTCCTTAATGGAGCGGAGAACAGGGTGGCGGAAGAAGGAAAAGTCTGGCGCCGGGTCAGGCTCTCATCTTGCGCGCACCATCATGTCTGACGATCCGTCGCAGTGATTGATGTACCTATGCAATTTATCGAGTGGCGGCCCGACCACTCAAGCGACCTCCGGGGGCGTCGGTGCCCTCGGAACCTTTTGCGCTGATATACAACTCCGTGACTAGCTGAAGAAATTAAACCACCCGGCCGGAGTTGTGTCAACACTTTTTGTCATAGCTTTTGTCATAGCGCTCAAGGTTAGAATCCATTTCTGGTGGGCGCGGGCACCCGAGGTTCTCCGGCTGCGCGATGGCAGGAACGGAGCTTTTCGGCACTGGGCGTTATCGGGAAGCGGAATAAGAGCGTTCGCCGGGGCCGGGAGGCGCGGTCAGTTGCCGGTGACGAGGGTCTGGTCGCGGCGGAGCCAGCCGGCTTTGCGGGGGCCGGCGCTGACCTGGAGCCAGTCATCCTTTTGATCCAGGATTCGCAGCTCAGCGCCGTCGTGGACGGTGAAGGCAGCGGGCGATTCGGCCAGCGGACCGTAGCGCACGACCGCGTCGCCAGTGATGACAATGGCGGTGCGGGTGAAGCGGGCTTGGCGCAACGCGGCGAAGACACAGACGCATAAAAGCGCGGCCAGGATGGCCAGGGAGAGGACGTAGCCGCGCAGGGTCGGTCGGAGGGCGGGCCGCCATTGGAGGATTGCCAGCAGGAGCAGCCACAGCCAGACCGCCGCTGCGGCGAGCAGGGTCCACTCGTTCAAAGTCAGGCGCCCGAGCCAGCGCTGCCAGCGGCCGGGCGAGAGTGTGGGGGCCTGGACCTGATTGCGGGCGAATTGCAGGTTGGCGCGCAGGTCAGGGTCGCGCGGGGTGAGTTGTTCCGCCTGGCGGTAGGCGGCAATGGCGCGGCCGATCTGGCCGGACTTGAAGCAGGCGTTGCCGAGATTGAAGCAGAGAGCGGCGGAAGTCTGGCCGGGTGGGGCCAGCTTTTCGTAGGCGGCGGCGGCCTCGGCAAACTTGCCCTCCTCGTAGAGCTTGTTGGCGGACTCGAAGGCGGCGGCGGCAAGCTCGGCCCGCGAACAGGCCGGGGTCAGGGCGAGCAGAAGGAAGGCAAACATTCCGGCCATGGCGCCAGCCGTCGCGAGCCGGGCCACGGTTCTCGGGAGACTGGATGTCCGGCCCGTTCTCACAGCTTCACCTCCTGGAGGTCGCGCAGAACGGCCTCGGCTTTGGGAACCATGGCGGCCAGTTCCTGGCTGGATTTAATCGGCGCATAGCGGGCGAGGTTGCAGGTCTGGAACAGCTCGCGGAGGGAAACGAGCGTGGCTTCGCGCACGCCCCGGGGGCGGAGGTGCTCCTCAATGACGGCTTCGGTGATGGCCGAGGCGGGCAGGTCGAGACGCTCGCCCAGTTGCTCCTGCAGGAGGCGGACCAGCGTCGCGAAGAAGTCCTCGGACTTGTTGTGGGCGGCGAAGTGGCGCAGCTCGCCAAGGCCCTGGCGGATAAGTTGAGCGACCTGCCGGTGGCGGCGCAGGCGGGGGTTATTGGCCAGCAAGTCGGCGCGCCGGCGCCAAAGCAGTGCCGAGAGCCAGGCGATTACGGGAACGGCCTGGAGCGCCAGGAACCCGGGCTGTTGCACCAGGGGCATGCCGATTTGGGCCGCCGCTCCCAGGCGCGGCTTGATGTGAACAATGTCCTGGGCGGGCGGAGGAGTGTCCGCCGCCGCGCGCGAGGCGGCGGCCACAACCGGCGCCGGAGTCGAGCCGCCCGGGCGAACAACCAGCGGTATGGCAGGCTGGGTCAGGGTGCGGTAAGCCTTCTGGTCGGGATCGAAGAAGCTGAACGAAATGGGCGGCAGCGCTTTGATGTCCGGGCTCTGCGGCACGACCACCTGCTCGAAAGTCTTGGTCCCTTGCAGGCCGAGGGCATCAGTCGTGTCCAGCTTCGTCGTCGGCGGGTAGGTCTTGAAGTCGCGCCAGGCGGTTTGCTCCGGCAAGGCCAGCGAGTCGAAGGCAGCGCGGCCGGAGAGCTGGACTTTGACCGTGACCGGGTCGCCGACGGCGACGTTGGTCGGGCCGGCGGTGACGGTCATCGTGAGCGCGCCGACCGCGCCGTTGAAGGTGGCCGGGATGTTCTCTTTGGGCAACGGCAGAGCGGTGAGCGTCTCGGGTTCAGCCGACAGCGTGGCGCGGCGCTCCTCGACCTGCATCCGCTGGAACATGCCGAAGGGATCAAAGGGGTCGCGGCGGCGCTGGTTGGGCAGGGGAATCTGCAGGGTGAGGGGAACCTCCATGGAATTCAGGGTGATCGGCCCGGTCTTGAGGGGCGAGAGCGAGGTGACCAGCGTGGCGACGCCATAGACGGCATTGCCGTTCTGCCAGCGGCGGCGCTGGGCGTGGGCCGTCTTGATGATGCTGACGCCCTCAACTTTCAAGGGGCAGCCGCCGAACCGCTCGAAGCTTTGCAGGATGTCCTCGCCGTTGGCGAGGTTGTCGCGGACATAGACCTGGAACTCGACCGAGAGGATTTCGCCGACGTAAACCTCTTTCCGGGGGACAAAGAGCTTGAAGAAGGCCAGTTGCTCCCCGGCGCTATTGGCCGCGGAGGTGGGGGCCTTGACGGCGGTTAACTTCAACGGCTGCGTGGTCAGGACTTGGCCGCCGACCTCGGCTTGGAGAGCGGGGATGATGAACTCGCCGGGCTGGGTGGGGGTCAACACGAACGTCTGCGAGATGCTGGCCGAGTATTGGCCATTCACAATGCTGATGTTGCGGGAACTGCCTCCGCCGGACACTTGCAGGTTGGGGCTGGCGGGCGGGGCCGGGACGGACTGGGGGTCGCCGCCCTCGAAGCGAAGCGTCAGCGTGGCGCTTTCGCCGACGGTGACTGTTTCGCGGTCCAGCGTGGCGGTGAAACTGGCCGCGTCCAGAATGCAGGGGGCCAGCCAGAGCAGCGCCGCCAGGAAAGCAAATGCCCGCCGAAGCCCTGGCCGGCTTCGGCTTCGCGGATTGAATGTGACCCACGACGTAAACCTTCGCATTTCCAAATCCACTTAGTCTTGCCCGGTCAGCGCGCGCGACGCAAGTTTCCCTTGCAGTCTCCCTTGCAGGACGCGACTCCGGGCCGCCCGGCTTGATTCCGGTAGACGCTATATGGACAGCTCACGCGGCATTTTGTTCGGGGAGAAGTCAGCGTGCTGGGGAGGGGATGCCGGCTGGTTGCGGGCTTGCTGTTTCGAGGGAATGAAGGCGCTTTTATGCTCTTTCCATTCAGCGCGCCCCGGCGCGCCCGGCAGTCTTGCTCGCGCGTACTGCCTGTGGCTTGGTGCCTGTTTGAGAATAGCTGTTTAGGAGGACGTTCGCCCTCACCAGCTCGGATTCTCAAACACGCTCTCAGGCGCTTCCACCCGGCGGATGGTTCATTCTATTGGGAGGTTTGCGCGGCCAGCAAAGCTTCCACCAGCCCATCCGTGGTGTGGAGCTTGGCCTCGAGGGCCGGCTTCAAGCCCAGGGCCGCGAGCGCCTTGGAGGTTTCCGGGCCGATGGCGGCGGTCTTGAGCTGCGGGAACTTCTTCAGCAACGCGGGCAGGTCGAACCGCGCATGGAAGTTTTGGATGGTGGAACCGCTGGTGAAAGTTACCCAGTCCGCCCCGGTTTCCAGCAGGCTGGCGGCGGCGCCGGTCGTGTCCTCGGTTTCGGGCAGGGTCTGGTAGCACGCAACGTTATCCACAATGGCCCCGAGGGCTTCGAGGGCGTCGGGCAGCTCCCGGTTCGCCGCCTCGGCGCGCAGCAGGCAAATCTTCAGGTTCTCGACGCTCTCGAACTTGGCAAAGGCCCGGGCGATTTCCGAGCCCAGCGCCTCGTCAGGCATCAGGTCCACCTGGAGGTGCAGTTCTTTGAGCTTGGCGGCAGTGGCGGGGCCGACGGCGGCGATGCGCGCGCCGCCGAGGTCGCGCATGTCATGGAACTGCTTGAAGAAGTATTCGAAGAACTTGCTGACGCCGTTGGGGCTGGTGAACACCAGCCAATCGTAGGTGTTAAGCTCCAGGAGGGCGTCCACCAGGTCCTGGCGGCGGCTGGGCGGTTCGAATCGGATCGCGGGAATCTCGAGCACTTCGGCGCCCAGGTCGCGCAGCCGGCGGGAGAACGGGTCGGCCTGCTCGCGTGCGCGTGTGACCACGATGCGCTGGCCAAAGAGCGGCTGGCGTTCGAACCAGTTGGACTCTCCACGCAGCCTGGCAACGTTACCGGCCACGAGCGAGGAGACTTCCGGCACGACCTCGAAGGGAATGCCCGCGTCGGCGAGCAATTCCGCCGCGCGCCGCGTCAGCAGCCCGGCGTCGCCCGGCCCCGTGCCAACCAAGTAGACTCTGCCTTTGGGTTTCATCGTTTGGCTAGTGTATGCGGGAAGCCGGCGTGCCGCAATCAGCCACGGGACTGCGGCGAAGGGCGAGGCGCCGCCACGCCCACGGGTTCAGGGGGCAAAGCGCGAAAGGCCCTGTTCGGGATATTCTCTGCACCAGCCCCCCTCCGTCTCCTCACCGTCACCCCTCCCTAGCACCTCTCATAATTTATGAGAGGTGCT
>CAZDOO010000010.1:0-91316 GCA_964507045.1 uncultured Verrucomicrobiota bacterium
GAGAAGAAGGACGGCAAAACCGTCAAAACCTATGAGCAGAAACCGCAGACCCCCTATCAGCGGCTGCTGGAGAGCGCGCAAGTCCCCGAGCCGACCAAAGCCCGACTCCGCACCCAACACGCGGCGCTGGATCCCTTCGCCCTGAAGAAAAACATTGAGATCAAACTCAAGAAGTTCTTCACTGCCCTCGGTAACCTGGATCGTGAGTCAACCAACACCTGACGGTCCCCCGCCCCGGGTAACATTTATCCGTGAGTCAACTCGCCACAGGGTCGTCCCATTGGCCGGTCCCACCCTTGTCCAGGGCTGAGGGACAGGCGGCAGCCAGGGCCAAGTATCTTCCGATGGGTGCGGAAACGCCGTTGACAAAGGCTGAACTTGGTTTCAGCGTGAGGATACTGAATGACTCTTCTGATTTAACCATGCCGCCGCTGGATTCCCATAGAGACCTGGATCTGCAGTCAACTCGCAGCTTCAAGCACTTCACCGCCCGCCTGCTCGTCGTGGCCTGGCTGATCGCCCTGCCGGCATCCTGGGCTGGCGCTACCCCGGCGGAGTTGCTGTTCGAGGACGACTTCAACCAGGGCATCCCCGGCTGGACCGCGGTCCAGCCGGATTACGCGACGGATTGGAATGACGGCCCCCTGCTGTGGCAGTATGACATCCACACGACCAATATCTGGGAGAACAGCAACATCTACTCGGACAGCGCCCCCTACTCGTGGACTCGTGCCGCCGCCATGCTGATCAATAACACCGTCGCGGCAGCGTCGAACTTCACCTTCACCGTCCGCATCCGCGCCTGTGATAACGATGCGTGCGGGCTGATTTGGGGTTACCAGGACCAGAACAACTTCTATCGCGCCACCTTCTCCCGGGAATCCGGCCGCACCGCCTGGCCGTTTACCGGCTGGGATGTGGACCGCATGACGGATGGGACGTTCACGGACTTATTCGGCAAGGGGAACACGGTGGATCCGTATGTGTCATTCACCTACACCGCCGGCCGTTACTTCGATGTGGTTGTAGGGATGACCAACGGCTGGTTCAGCCTGACCGTGGTGGACGACCCGACAAATACTGTTCCAACCAGGTATAAGCTCGTCCAGGGCCAGCTTTTGCCCCAGAGAGTCGCCGGCAGGGTCGGCCTGTTCACCTGGGGCCAGGAGGTCACGAGCTCGAGCTCGCTGCCGCTCGGCGACAGCTTGACCAATGTCGGCGTTCGGTTTCACAGCTGCTCGCTGGCGCCCGAGCGGCTGGCCGGCTCGACGAATCCGTTGTCCCCGACGTGGACGAGCGTCGTTACCCCGCGGGGTGCGAATGGGGCGACGAACTTGACGCCGATCTGGGCGCTGGCGCTCGACGTCGACGGTACCACCAGCCGCCTGCGCGAGGCGGGCGGCACGTACTTCGGCGCGGACAACGTGGCCGCCTGCTCCACCAACTTCGCCGCGGTGTCGCTGGTCGCCGGCGACGCGCAGCATTGGTCCAACTACGTCTTCTCCGCCCGCTGCATCCCGGCGGACAATGACGGGTTCGGGCTGTTGGTGCGCTACCAGAACCCGACCAATTGGTATCGGGTTGCATTTCGCCAGCAGGATTCGCTGCTCGGCGTCAAGAAGGGCATGTCCATACAAAAGTGTGTGAACGGGGTGTTCGATGAAGTGGTGTCAGACACCAATGCCTTCCCGCGCACATTCAGCAGCTACACGGTTCCGGCGGACGTTTACGTGGCGGCTGTTGGCAATCAATTGCAGGTGGTGGTGGCGGCCAATCCCACCGACGCGAGCCCCACGCTGTATTGCTATGGACCCTACACGGATGCAAGTCTGGCCAAAGGCAAGATCGGCCTGTTTGCCTGGGCGCAACGAAGCATAGATTATGATTTCGCGCGGGTGCAGAGAATCGCGGGGCAGGGGCTGCGGGTCTTCTCGGCTTACGGGAATCCCGACCCGCCCGTTGGGCTGAATGATCTTCCCGCAGGCGCCAGCGTGACCGCCTCGGTCACTAACGTCGTGTATGATCGGCCGGGCAGCCGCCAGGTGGTGACCGGGTGGGAGGGGGGCGGCTCGGTGCCCGCGGCAGGCACGACGAACCGGGTCACATTTGCGTTGGACAATCTCTCGGTGATCAATTGGACGTGGCGCGCCGAGTATCAGCTTTCGGTCACCAACGGGCCGGGCGGCACAGCGTCCTCTCCGCCGGGTGAGTGGTTCCCCGCCGGGACGAATGTGACTCTCGTTGCCCAGCCGAATGCCGGCTATATGTTCACCGGCTGGACCGGTGACCTGACATGCCCGATGCCGACGTTTACCGTCACCCTGGATCGGCATTACTCCCTCGTGGCCAATTTCGCCGCCGACAGCGATGCGGACGGGCTGCCGGACGACTGGGAGAGGACTTACTTCAGCAACCTCGCCCAGGGGCCCAACGATGATCCGGACAACGATCTCCGCCCAAACCTCGAAGAGTATGGCATGAGCACGGACCCGAGCAGGCCGCCCGCGGCGGAGATGCTCCGCATCACGGCGCTGGAGCTGGCGAACAACACGGCCGTTCTGTCCATCTCCAACAACACGGGCTCCCGCTACGGCATCCAGGTTGCCACCAACCTCGCCGGTCCCTGGTCCACCGTGGCCTCGAACCAGTATCTGACAGCTTACACGACGCCGGTGCCGGCGGGCACGCGATCATTCTGGCGTTTGCAGCAGCCGGGGCGGCCCGCGGGCGTGCCCGCGTTCGTGCCCGGGTCATGGACGCTGGTGGTATTGCCGGATACCCAAGGCTACTCCCAGAACTACCCGGAGCTGTTCCAGGATCAGGCGCGCTGGATCGTGGCCAACAAGGACCGCTACAATATCAAGTATGTGCTGCAAGTGGGGGATGTGGTGAACAGGGACACCGCGTCGCAGTGGACGAACGCCCAAGCTGCGTTCGCGATGCTGGACGGCGTGGTGCCGTATGCCATCGCGCCGGGCAACCACGACTACAGCAGCTTTATCGCCCCGCGTTCGACCCTGCTCAACCGGTACTTCCCGCTCGCGAAGTCTCAGGCGCTGCCCACGTTTGGCGGCGTGCGGGAGGCGGGCCGGCTGGACAACAGCTACCACCTGTTCAGCGCCGGGGGCGTGGACTGGCTGGTGTTGGCGCTGGAGTTCGGGCCGCGCAACGGCACGGTGAGCTGGGCGAGCCAGATCGCCGGCAGTTATCCCGAGCGCAAGAAGATCCTGATCACCCATGCCTACATGTACAGCGACGATACGCGGTATGATTGGGCGACCAAGGGCACCAACCAAACTTGGAATCCGCACAGCTACGCCGCGCAGAACGACCCCGATGGAACCAACGACGGGGAGGAGCTTTGGCAGAAGCTCGTCAGGATTCACACCAACTGGGTGATGACGATCAACGGGCACGTGCTCAACGACGGGCTGGCGCGCCTTGCCAGCACCAACGACTTCGGCGGCGTCGTGCATCAGATGCTGGTGAATTACCAGATGCAGTCGCTCAATGGAGGCGCCCGGCTGCGCTTGATGGAGTTCCGGCCCGACGGCCGGACGGTGCAGATCAAAGCCTACTCGCCGTACTCCGGCGACTACTGGACCGATACACAGAACCAGTTCACGCTGACACTGGACCCGCCGCTGCATTGAGCGGCGTCGGGGAAACGCGGCGGGCAACCCGCCTTCGGCGGCCGGCCCGAGCCGGGCTAGTTCCGGGGCAGGGCCACCTTGCCCGTGCGGGTCAGCTCGATGATCCCGAATCCCTGTAGCAGGCTCAGCAGTTTCTCGACCTTGCTCTCGTCGCCGGTGACTTCGATGGTGAGGCTCTTGGCCTGCACGTCCACGATCTTGGCGCGGAAGATGTCGGTGATCTGCATCACCTCGGCCCGGGTCTTGGAATCCACGGACACCTTTACCAGCGCCAGCTCCCGGTCCACCGATTCGCCTTCGCGGAAATCGTGGACGTTGATCACATTGGCCAGCTTGTTGAGCTGCTTGACGATCTGGTCCACCGTGGCATCGTCGCCGCGCGTGACAATGGTCATGCGCGAGGCAGTCGGGTCCTGGGTCGGGGCGACGTTGAGCGAGTCAATGTTGTAGCCGCGCCCGCTGAACAGCCCGGCTACCCGGGTCAGCACGCCGAACTTATTTTCCACGAGAACTGAGATAGTGTGTCGCATAAATCCCCGCCTGAACGGGGGGGTGAAGGCTAGCAACCCGCGCGGTGGCGGGTCAACTGAAAACGACACTGAAAACGATACTGGCGGAGCGGCGCATCTCAGCTATTGCTGGGGTCGCCGCGCATAGCTGGCGAAACGAAGCCTGCTGATGGGGGACCCCGGTTTACGGCAGCTCGGCCAGGGCGCTGGACCTCTATCCCGGGGACCTCAGTGGAACTGCTTGCGGTTGGGGCACTTGCAAACAGTGGTTTTCTGCTGGCGTCCCCCTTCGGGTATAGATGGCAGGGCACAATGTTGGGCAAGAGCGCGATCATGCCAAACTCTCGCTAGGAAATGAATTCTCGGTGAGGCCAGGCGAGACGCGGGGTGCAATGCTATGCGACGGCGCACCGAGATGGCAATGTGCGGGTTTTGACCGCTTGCTCCAGCCCTACCCCGCGGGTCAGACCGGTCGCGCCTCCGCTCCACTCAATCAGTTGGAATCCCTTACGTTTGGTCTGGTGTTTCCGGCTGGCTTTGCATAAACCCTTGGCCATGGAAACACTTCGACGTTTCAGGTGCTACGTCTCACATTCTCCGGCTTGCCTGTTGTTGTGCGTGACTTGTGCCTGCGCGACGGACGCTTTGCCAGCCGGGTCCAACGCCCCTCCGAATACACTGACGGTGGACGCCGTGGTGGAGGAGGTCGTGCGCCAGAATCCCGAGCTCGACTTTTACCGCGCGGAAATCGCCGCGGCCACAGCGGGGCGCCGGACCGCCGCGCAGTGGAACAACCCGGAGTTGTCCGCCGATCTGGGCAGCAAGCGTGTTTGGGAGCGCGGCGGTTCCGCTCTGGGCGACGGGGCGGCGTGGTCGGTGTCCATGGCGCAAACCTTTGAATACCCGGGCCGCATCGCGCTGCGCAAGGCGATTGCCAACCGGCAGGTGGAACTGGCCGAACTCGGGCTGGCGCAGTTCCAGGCATTGCTGAGCGCGCGGGCGCGGACGCAAGCGCAAATGGCGCTGGCGGCGCAGCAGAAGGCCGACGCCGCGCACGAAGTGGCACAGCGGTTCCGTTCGCTGCTCGACGTGCTGGTGCAGCGCGACCCGGCCGGGGTGACGCCGCTGCTCGACCAGCGAATAGTTGAGGCCACCTTCGTCACGCTCCAGCGGCGGGCCGCCCAGGCCGCGCGCGAGCGGCGGGGCGCCCTGCTGGAGCTCAATCAGTTGCGCGGCGCTCCGGCGGGCGCGCCGCTCCGGCTCACCGGCAGCCTGGAGGTGCCCACGAACGCGCCGGCATTGTCCGCGCTGCTGGACGCGGCGGCGACGAACAGCTTCGACCTGCGGATGCGCCAGGCCGAGCTGGCCCAGCAGGGATTCCAGGTGCAACTGGTCCGGAACGAGCGCTACCCGAAGGTGACCCTCGCGCCGTTTTACGCTTCCGAGAAGGCCAACGACGAGCAACGCATCGTGGGGATGGGCGTCACCCTGCCGCTGCCCTTGTGGAATCAGAACCGGGGCAACATCGAGGCCGCCCGAGCGCGCGAGCAGCAGGCGGAGGCCTCGCTGCGCGCGACCCAGCGGGACGTCGAGCGGCGGGTGACCGATCATGCGATGGCCCTCGAAACCCAGCTCGGTGAGATAGCTCAGTGGCGTCCCGACGCTCAGGTCCAATTCCGCGAGGCCGCCGAGCTGGCCGACCGGCATTTCCGGCTCGGCGCCGTGCCGGTGACGATCTACGTCGAGATGCAACTGAAGTACCTGGACGCGCTCGAAGCCCTGCTGGCCACGCGCCACGAAACACTCGAACACCGGCAGCAGTTGGAGGTTCTCATCGGCAAACCGATCGAGTCCCTGGCCTCGCGCTGAGAGAATCGCCATGCTTCACCGTCTGATTGATGCTTCGCTGCGCCAGCGCCCGTTTCTCCTGTTGGTTGCGACCGTATCGCTGGGCATTGGGCTCTGGTCCGCCTATCGCCTGCCCATTGACGCCGTGCCGGACATCACCAGCCCGCAGGTGCAGGTCAACACCGAGGTGCTCGCGCTGGCGCCGGAGGAAACCGAGCGAGCCGTCACCGTCCCGCTCGAGATGGAGCTGTCGGGCATTCAGGGCGTGGAGGAGATGCGGTCGCTGACCAAGTTCGGCCTCTCGCAAGTCACGCTCATCTTCCGGGATGGCATGGATATTTACCGGGCGCGCCAGCTCGTCGCCGAGCGCCTCCAGGCGGCGGCCGATCGCCTGCCGCCGGGCCTCACCCCGAAACTCGCGCCCATCAGCACCGGCCTGGGCGAGATCTACTACTACACCGTGGCCTGGCGGGCCGACGCCACGAACCGTCCCGTCGATCGCCTGGAACAGTTGCGCGAGCTGCGCGAGCTGCACGAGTTCACCATCAAACCGATGCTGCGCACCACGCCGGGCATCGCCGAGATCAACGCCAGCGGCGGCTATGAGAAACAGCTCGTCATCCAGCCGCGCCCGCGCGACCTCGAACAGGCCGGCCTGACCTTTGACGACCTGGCCCGGGTGGTGGGCGAGAACGTCGAGAACACCGGCGGCGGCGTCATCAACAGCGGCGTGAACCAGCTCACCGTCCGCACCGTGGGCCGCGTGCGCAACCTGGAGGAGATTGCCGGGCTCCCCATCAAGTTCGCCGGCGGCGTCAAACCCATCCTGGTGAGCGACGTCGCCGACGTGGCCATCGGCTCCCGCTTCCGCACCGGGGCGGCCACCGAGAATGGCGACGAGACCATCCTCGGCACAGCCATGATGCTGGCCGGCGAGAACAGCCGTGTGGTCGCGCAGCGCTTCGGCCGGCGCCTGGAGGAAATCGCCTCCCGCCTCCCGCCGGGCGTCGAGATCCACACGCAGTATGACCGCGCCGACCTGGTGGACCGCACCGTGGCCACCGTGAAGAAGAACCTCTTCGAGGGCGCCATCCTCGTGGTGGTGGTGTTGCTGCTCATGCTGGGAAACTGGCGCGCGGCGCTCATCGTATCGGCGGCGATACCGTTGTCGTTCCTCTTCGCCCTCACGGGCATGGTCCGATTCGGCGTCTCCGGCAACCTCATGAGTCTGGGCGCGGTGGACTTCGGCCTCATCATTGATGGCGCGGTGGTGATGGTGGAAAACATCGTGCGGCGGCTGGGCGAGAAGCAGAAGCATCTGGGCCGGGCGCTAACGCCGGTCGAGCGCCTGCAGACGGTGGGCAGCGCGAGCAAGCAGGTCGCTAACCCGATGTTCTTCGGCGTGCTCATTATCACCATCGTCTATGTGCCCATCCTCGCCCTCACCGGCGTGGAAGGGAAGATGTTCCACCCCATGGCGATCACCGTGATGCTGGCGCTGGGCGGCGCGCTCGTGCTGGCGCTGACGCTGATGCCGGTGCTCTGTTCCTACCTGCTAGGCGGCCAGGTGAGCGAAGACGACAATCGGTTGGTGCGTCTGATCAAGCGCGCCTACGCGCCCTCCCTGCGGCTGGTGTTGGCCAAGCCCTGGCTCATCGCGGTGAGCACAGTGATTTGGACCACGCTGTCCGTGCTGGCGTTTCTGAAGCTGGGGGCGGAGTTTGTGCCTAAGCTCGATGAAGGCTCGCACACGGTCATGGTCTATCGCACCAACAGCATGAACCTCGATGCCTCGCTGGCCATGGAGCTGGCGACCGAGAAGCTGCTGCTCCGGATTCCGGAGGTGGACCGGGTCTTCTGCCGCCTCGGCACCAGCGAGGTGGCCACGGATCCGATGCCGCCGAGCCAGAACGACCTCTACATCTTCTACAAGCCGCGCGACCAGTGGCGCCAGGTGGACGGTCGGCCCATCACCAAGTCCGCGCTGGCCGCGCTTCTCGAGCAGGAGATCACCCGGGATCTGCCCGACCAGAGCTTCCTCTTCGCGCAGCCCATCGAGATGCGGTTTAACGAGCTGCTGGAAGGCGTCCGCTCCGATCTCGCGGTCAAGATCATCGGCCCGGACTATGACGTGATGGAGAAGCTGGCCGCGCAGGCCAAGGCGATCCTGGACCAGGTGCCGGGCGCGGGCGAGGTCGAGTTTGAGGCGCAAGGCCGCGCGCCGGTGCTGGAAATCATTCTCAATCGCGAGGCGCTCCGACGCTACAACCTCCACGCCGCCGACGTGAACCGGACCATCGCCACCGCCCTGGCCGGCCAGACCGTCGGCTTGATCTACGAAGACAACCGCCGGCACGAGGTGGTCGTGCGTCTTCCCGGGAGCTTGCGCGAGCGGATCGAGGAAATCCGCGCCCTGCCGGTGCGGGTCGGCGACCACGGGCTGGTGTCGCTGGAGAAGCTGGCCGAGTTCCGCACCGTCGCCAGCGTGGACCCGATCGTGCATGAAGGAGGTCATCGGCGCGTGGCGCTGATGATCAACCTGCGCGGACGGGACGTGGAGAGTTTCGTGAACGACGCTAAGGCGCGGATCCGGGCGCAGATGCAGTTTCCCGAGGGCTACACCTACGAATTTGGCGGGCAGTTCAAGAACCTGCAGGAGGCGCGCCTCCGCCTCTTGATCGTCGTGCCCGCCACGCTGGTGCTGATCTTCCTGCTCATTTTCGTCGCCTTTGGCAGCCTGCGCACGGCGTTCCTGATCTACACCGGCATCCCGCTGGCTATCACCGGCGGCGTCCTCGCGCTGTACCTGCGCGGAATGCCCTTCAGCATCACCGCCGCGGTAGGTTTCATCGCGCTCAGCGGGGTGGCGGTGCTCAATGGCGTCGTGATGATCAGCTACTTCAACGAATTGCGCGAACAAGGCCTGGCGGTGTGCCAGGCGGTGTTTCAGGGCGCCATGACGAGGCTCCGGCCCGTGCTGATGACGGCCTTTGTTGCGAGCCTCGGTTTTGTGCCGATGGCCCTCGCCACTGGTCCCGGCGCCGAAGTCCAACGCCCGCTGGCTACCGTCGTGATCGGTGGCATCCTCAGCTCGACGTTTCTCACGCTGGTCTTGCTGCCGGTGCTCTACGTTTGGTTTGAGCGGGAACGCTGCGCCGCGCCCGCCACCAGCGTGGAGCCCGGGACGGAGTAGGGCTCTTCTCAGAGCTTGAGCTGAATCCCGGCGCGGGTCGCGGCCCACGTGATCGCCATGACCAGCAGGGTCAGCGCGGCCGCGTTGAGGGCGCCGGGCCAGGCGCTGTCGTATAGCCAGAGCACGCCCGGCAGGCCGATGACGGCGCAGAGGTTGGCGAGGATGCCGGGCAGGATGTAGGCCAGCAGGGCATTCCGGCCCACCGGCACCAGCGGGTTCGCCCAGCGGCGCAGGCGGGCGATGTCCATCACGCAATAGACGAGGAGGAAGCACAGGCAGCAGATGCCGCCTGCCACGAGGGTGTAGGCATCGGTAGCCGCGTTCTTGTTGATGCCGTGCAGGGGGCGAACCAGTGTGCCGGCCAGGTAGAGCCCCAGGCCGAACAGCAGGAAGAAGCGGGCGCGGGCGAACGCAGTCCGCGCGGCGGCTTCGCCGACGAAACAGTTGCCCACCAGGACGCCGATCATCACGTTCGCCGCCGTGCTGCCGAGCACCTTGCCGACGCCAACGAAATTGTTCACCGGGCCGAGCCAGTCGAGCACGCCGTGCTTGTCGCCAACATAAACCGCCAGCAGGAAACCCAGCGCGCCCATCAGCCCGACGGAGTTGCCGCGCAAGCCGAGGTAGGCCAGGCAGCAGACGAGGTAGGCCCAGCCGATCAGGCCCAGGATGCCCCACCACGAATGCTGGAGCCAGACGACTTGGCCCGCGCCGTTCTTGCCGCGAAAGACGACCAGCAGGCCCGCCAGCACCAGCGCGGCCAGGATGCGCAAGCCGAGGAAGAGCCGTTTCCGGCCCGGCGGCGCGTCCGCCGGGTAGATGTTCCACAGGGCCACCACCGCCAGCATCGCCAGCAGGAACCACAGGCTCTTGCTCACGCCGGCGGCGTCGGCCGAGTAGTAGCTCGTGTTCACCATGATGACGCCGACGAACAGCAGGGAGGCCGAGCGCGCGAGCACGCGCCGCAGCAGCGACAGAAGGGATTCGCCCCGGGCCATGCGCTTGTGCAGCGCCAGCGGAATGGCGACGCCGACAATGAACAGGAAGCCGGGGAACACGACATCCACGAACGTGTAGCCGTCCTGGTCCGGCGGCAGGTGTTTGGCCCAGGCGGGGATGTGCGACACCCCGGCGAGGTAGTTGACGAAGGTCATCGCCAGGATCACCAGGCCGCGGAAGGCGTCGAGCGAAGCGAGGCGGGCGAGGGCGCCGGGCGGAGCCCCGGCCGCCTGGTCCGGGGACGCGGGCCGGAGCAAAGGCTGGAAGAGAGTGGCGGAGGCAGGCTCAACCAGCAACGGTTTCATGCGCGGCACAATGGCTCAGGCGCCGGCCAATGACAAGCAGAAGCGATCTGTGCGTGCGCCCCGCCGCCGGGCCGCTTACGCGTGGACGCAGTGCTTTTCGGTCTTGCGAACCGGCGGCGGTGTGAGCCAATTCTCCGCCGCTTTCCTATCCTTGAAGAGCTTGACGTTGTAGCCCACCGTGCGGAAGACCAGTTCGAAGAACTCGTAGGAGTTAATCCGGTACTGCTGCCGGGGCAGGAGCACCGCCAGACGGGTGTTCCAAGGCAACCCGAGAGAGGAGGCATGGTGCGAGAGCCAGTAGAGTTCGGGCAGTGACACTTCGGACACGGCATTCGAATAATCAACAAGGACCAGGCTGGCTTCATTGAGCTTGAGCAGGCGAATAACCTCCACCGCTTGGGCTCGCGCCTCTTCGCTGGGCACCACGCCCGAGCCGGTAACCACAACTATCGCCCTTACAGGCTCATACTTTGCATTCCAAGGCATACGTGTCTCTTATTTCCATCCCGCGGTTCGGATTTCGTCCCGCCGTGGGTATCCCTGCCGCTTGAACCGCCGATCGGCCGGCCGTCATCGCAGCTCGCCTGCGGCAGCCGTAGTCTCGGAAGCACCACCCGGACACCGCCACTGTGGGCTGCGCCCGGGTTTGTCCTCAAGCAAGGGCGGCGCTCAACCCCTCCCACGCCGCCCTTCCAATCCCCAATCCTCGCGCCGACGCGTGCCTCCTATGCCGCACACATCGTCGCAACAGCAAATGTAAGCCCAGCGTCCCCGGTTTGAATAGTCGGGGAAAGGCGGATAATCCGGTAGGCAATTCCCCTACAGCCGGCAGCGCCCGGGCTCCGCGCCAAACTGAAAAGGCGCAGCCGGCGGGGGGGCGGCACCAGGTGGAAGACGGCGCCGGAGTAGCGCATTCGCGGACGCCGTCTTCCCGTTCCCTTCCAAGGAACGAGGCAGCATCGTCCGTCCGTTCAATACCCGCAATTCCGGTGATTACTTACTTCCTGTCAGTATTAAAGCGGACGACGGCGCGGGGCGCCGCCGCCCGCGGGGCTGCTTGCCCCCTCGCGCCCCGCTTATTTCTCTGCGCCCGCGCATTGACAATATCGGCGGGGCCGATACTCTGTGGGAGACATTCCCACGAAGAACGTGAGTAGTGCAAAATAGATTGTGGCTGAAAAAGACGATTATCTGGCAGACATCCTGATTGACCTCGGCTTCGTTTCACCGGACAAGGTGGCTGAGGCCCGGCGCGAAGCCCAGGAGGCCGGGGTGGGAGTGGTGGACCTGCTGGTCGCCAACAAGGTGGTCCGGCCCGCCGACGTGACGCAGGCCAAAGCCTCCCACTTCGGCGCTGAAGTCGTCAACCTGAGCGAGCTGCAAATCGCCGATGACGTCATCGCCGCGATTCCCCGGCACATCGCCCGGAAGTACCGCGTGGTGCCCGTCTTCAAGCACGACAACAGCATCACCGTCGCCATGGCGGACCCGTCGGACCTGGACACGATTGACAGCCTGGGCCACCTGCTGCACGCGGAGGTGGAGCTGCGCGTGGCGTCCGAGGCGGACATCGAAGCGGCGCTGAGCAAGTATTACGCGGAGCGGGGCGGGGGAGGCATCACGGCCGATCCGCGCCTCAAGCAGGTCATCGAGGACCTCACGCGCGAGCACGTGGAAGTCGAGGCGGCGGCGGTGGGAGACGGGGCGGTCGTGGAGGCGGATGCGCCGCTGATCAAGCTGGTTAATTCGATCATTGTGGACGCGTTCAAAATGCGCGCGTCGGACATCCACCTGGAGCCGCTGGCGAAGACGTTTCGCATGCGCTACCGCATTGACGGTGTGATGCACGAAGTCAAAGCCCCGCCCCGGCGGCTGCAGGCGGCGGTGATCAGCCGCCTGAAGATCCAGTCCAACATGTCCATTTCCGAGCACCGGATACCCCAGGACGGGCGCATCCAGACCTCGGTCGGGGGCAAGCTGATTGACTTGCGCGTGTCCTGCCTGCCGACCAACCATGGCGAGAGCATCGTCATGCGTATCCTGGACAAGGAAGGGCTGCGCCTGGGCTTGCCGGAGCTGGGCTTCTTCACTGACGACCAGCAGACCTTCGAGCGGATGATCGGCCTGCCGGACGGCATCCTGCTGGTCACCGGCCCGACGGGTTCGGGCAAGACGACGACGCTGTATTCCTGCCTGCACTTCATCAACCGGCCCGACCGCAAGATCATCACCGTGGAGGACCCGGTGGAATACCTGCTGGCGGGTATCAACCAGGTGCAGGTCAGCGAGGCGGTGGGCTTGACATTCTCCTTCGCGCTGCGCTCGATCCTGCGCCAGGCGCCCAACGTCATCATGATCGGGGAAATCCGCGACCTGGAGACCGCCACGATTGCCATCAACGCCTCGCTCACCGGCCACCTGGTCTTCTCCACGCTGCACACCAACGACGCGCCGAGCGCGGTCACCCGTCTCATCGACATTGGGGTGAAGCCGTTCCTCGTGGCGTCCTCGACGCGCTGCCTGATGGCGCAGCGGCTGGTGCGCAAGGTGTGCAAACAATGCGCCGCCCCGTGCCTGCCCTCCGAAGCCGAGATGCGGACGCTGGGGCTGGATCCCGCCAGCGTTCAGAGCGCCACGTTCATGAAAGGCAAGGGCTGCCCCAATTGCTCGAATACCGGCTGCCGCGGGCGCTTCGGCATCTTCGAGATCTTCGTCATTGACGACGAGGCGCGCAAACTCATCTACGAGAAGGTGGCGTCCTCCGTCCTGCGCGCCCGCGCCCGCGAGATGGGCATGCGCACCCTGCGCGAGGACGGCATTCGCAAGGCCCAGGCGGGCCTGACCACGCCGGAGGAGGTCATCCGGGCGACGGTGGGAGACGTGGATTAAATGCGCCGCGGGGAGCCAGCACGGCAGGCGGCGTGACGAATGCGCTTCACGGCTGTCCTTTCTTAATAGTAAATAGTAAGATGCGTATGATGTTGAAATGCTCGCCGGTCGAAACCGGGGCATAACTGGATTTTAGGCCATGTCTTATTCGATGTCCGATTTGTTGCAGTTGGTCGTCTCGGAAGGGGCGTCCGACCTCCACATCCGCGTGGGCGCGCCGCCCGTCATCCGCGTGCACGGGATTCTGCACCGGGTGGAAGGGCCTTCCCTGGAGCCGGAAGGCAGCGAAGAGCTGATGCGCAGCATCACCTCCGAGGAGCACATCCAGCATGTGCGCGAGCGCGGCGGCGCCGACTTCGGCTTTGCGTTCGGCGACATGGCCCGCTTCCGCGTAAGCGTGTTCAAGGAGAAGGGCAACTTCGGCCTGGTGCTGCGGCAGATCCCCAGCAAGATGCTCACGATGGAGCAGATCGGGCTGCCGCCCTCGGCCAAGGAGCTGCTCTATAAGCCGCGCGGCCTGGTGCTGGTCACCGGCCCGACCGGCTCGGGCAAGACGACCACGCTGGCCTCGATGATCAACATCATCAACGAGGAGCGGGATGAGGCGCACATCATCACGATCGAGGACCCGATCGAGTATTACCACAAGCACAAGAAGGCGCTGATCACCCAGCGCGAGATCGGGGTGGACGTGCCGAATTTCGCCGAGGCGCTGCGGCGCGCGCTGCGCCAGGACCCGGACGTGATTCTGGTGGGCGAAATGCGCGACCTGGAGACGATTGACGCGGCGATCACGGCGGCGGAAACGGGGCACTTGGTGTTCGGCACGCTGCACACGACCGGCGCGGCCAAGACGATTGACCGCGTCGTCAACGCCTTCCCCACCAACCAGCAGGAGCAGATCCGCATCCAGCTTTCCACCGTGATGCAGGCGGTCATCTCGCAGCTGCTGATCCCGCGGGTGGACAAGCCCGGGCGGGTGGCCATCTTCGAGATCATGGTGAACACGCCGTCCATTGCGGCGCTGATCCGCGACAACAAGACCTTCCGCATCCAGTCCGACATCCAGACGGGGGCGAAGTACGGGATGGTGACGCTGGACAGCTTCCTGATCGACAAGTACCTGGCGGGCATGATCGCGCGCGAGGAAGTGATCACCAAGGCGCAGGACCCGGTGACCATCCAGGCAAAGCTCCAGGAGCTGGAGCTGGCGGCGGCGGTCGGCGCCGACACGCAGTCGCTCACCGAGGGGAAGATGTAACGCCGCCGACGTATGCCCGAGGAAGTACACGATCCGCTGCTGGCCCTGGTCAAAGAGCAGGGGCTGATTGACGACCTGCAATACGAGGAGGTGCTGGGCGAGTTCAAGCGGACCGCCAACCCCGTCGGCCAGATCCTGCAGGACTTCGGAATCCTGGACCTGGACACCATCCTCCAGACGATTGCGGGCCAGATGGGGGCGCCCGTGGTGACGTTGAACGAGCGGGACCTGACGCCGGAGCTGCTGCGGACGGTGCCGGCCAAGACCGCGCGGATGTACCAATGCCTGCCGGTGAGCCTGTCCGGCTCGACCCTGCAGGTGGCGCTGGCGGAGCCGCTGAACGTCAGCCGCATTGACGAGCTGGGGTTCGTCGTCAAGAAGGACGTGCAGCTGGTGGTGGCCGACCCGGCGCAGGTGCGCAAGCTCATCGAGAAGCTTTATCCGCAGGAGAGCGAGAGCGTGTCGGACGTGCTCAAGGAGCTGGGCGACGACAAGGAGATTGCCCGGGAGGCGAGCGAGGTGGCGGTCACGGACGACGCGGCGATGATGGCGCGCCTGGCCGACCAGGCGCCAATCGTGCGCTTTGTCAATCTCGTCCTGTTCCAGGCGGTGCAGGACCGGGCGAGCGACATTCACTTCGAGCCCTTCGAGGACGAGTTCAAGATCCGCTACCGCGTGGACGGCGCGCTCTACGAGATGTCGCCGCCGCCCAAGCACCTGGCCTTGCCGGTGGTGTCGCGCCTCAAGGTCATGGCCAACATGAATATTTCGGAGCGCCGCCTGCCGCAGGACGGGCGCATCACCTATCCGCTGGGCAATCGCACGATTGACTTGCGCGTCTCGACCCTGCCCACGCAGTTTGGCGAGTCGGTGGTGCTCCGCGTGCTCGATCGCTCGGCGGTGAACCTCGAGATCGAGTCGCTGGGCTTCCCCAAGTACCTGTACGATTACACCGTCGAGGCGATTCAGCGGCCCAACGGCATCTTCGTCGTCACCGGCCCGACGGGCTGCGGCAAGACCACGACGCTTTACTCCTGCCTGCGGCGCGTCAACACGATTGATTCCAAGCTGCTGACGGCCGAAGACCCGGTGGAATACGACATCGAAGGGATCATGCAGGTGGCGATCAACGAGAGCGTGGGGCTGACGTTCAGCAAAGCGCTGCGCTCGTTCCTGCGCCAGGACCCGGACATCATCATGGTGGGTGAAATGCGCGACCTGGAGACGGCGCAGATTTCCATCCAGGCGTCGCTGACGGGGCACCTGGTGCTGAGCACGCTGCACACCAACGACGCGCCCGGGGCGGTCACCCGCCTGATTGATATGGGGGTGGAGCCGTTCCTGATCTCGTCCACGATGGTGGCGGTGATCGGGCAGCGGCTGGTGCGCACGATCTGCAAGCAGTGCCGCACGCCCTTCGAGCCTACCGAGGCCCAGCTCTCGCTGCTGAACCTTTCGCCGCACGACCTCGGGGATAAGACCTTTTACTACGGCCGGGGCTGCTCCAACTGCAACGACACGGGCTACCGGGGGCGCAAGGGCATCTTTGAACTGCTGATCATTAGCGACGCCATCCGCCTGCTGATCAACGAGCGCGCGCCGACGGTGGTGATGCGCCAGAAGGCCGTCGAGCTGGGCATGGTGCCGCTGCGCGAAGACGGCTTGCGCAGCATTTTCGACGGCGACACAACGATCGAGGAAGTCGTCAAGTACACCTGAACCGAACGGATCCCTTATGCCAAAATACAGCTACGTGGCGATGGACGCCCATGGCAAGGAGAACAAAGGCACGCTCGAGGTCGCCAGCCAGAACGAGGCGATCGGCCGCGTGAAGGAAATGGGCCTTTTCCCGACGAAGATCGTCGAAGTGGACAAGGTCAAGGAGAAGCCGGAGAAGAAGGGCGCCCCGGCGGCGAAGGCCAAGGCCAAGGGCAAGGGCAAGGGCCTCAACGTCAACCTCAACATCAAGATTCCCGGCTTGGGGGGGCGCGTCAAGTCGAAGGTCCTGACCACCTTCACGCGCCAGCTGGCGACGCTGGTGGACGCGGGCCTGCCGCTGCTGCGGGGCTTGCGGGTGCTCGAGAAGCAGGAGCGGAACCCGACGCTCAAATCCATCATCAACGAGCTGGCGGTGGCGATCGAAGGCGGCAGCACGTTTTCCGAGGGCCTGGCCCAGCACCCGAAGGTGTTCAACCGGCTGTTCGTCAACATGGTCAAGGCGGGCGAGCTGGGCGGCGTGCTCGAAGTCGTCCTGAACCGCCTCTCCGAGTTCATGGAGAAGGCGCAGAAGATCAAGGGCAAGGTGGTCGCGGCCATGTTCTATCCCGTCGCGGTGCTGGTCGTCGCCATTGTGATTCTGGCCGTGCTGATGGTGTATGTCATTCCGAAGTTCAAAGAGGTGTTCGCCGGCATGTTGGAAGGCTCCCAGCTTCCCGCCTTCACCCGCTTCGTGCTGGCGATCAGCGACACGGTCAAAGACCATTTCGTCTATACCATCAGCGGCCTGGCGGTGGTGGTGGTCCTGTTCCTGATCTTCATCCGCACCAAGTTTGGCCGGCATGTCTTTGACAAGTTCAAGCTCAAGATGCCCGTGATCGGCCCGGTCATCAGCAAGGTCGCCATCTCGCGCTTCACCCGCACCCTGGGCACGCTGGTCAGCAGCGGCGTGCCCATTCTACAGGCGCTGACCATCGTCAAGGAGACGGCCGGCAACGTCATCATCGCCAACGCGGTCAACGCGATCCATGAAAGCGTCAAGGAAGGCGAGACGATCACCGCGCCGCTCGAAGCTTCCGGGGTCTTCCCCCCGATGGTCATCAGCATGGTGGACGTCGGCGAGCAAACCGGCGCCTTGCCGGAAATGTTGCTCAAGATTGCCGACAACTACGACGAAGAGGTGGACAACGCCGTGGCGGCCATGACGTCCCTGCTCGAGCCCATCATGATTATCTTCCTGGCGGTTATCGTCGGCAGCATCGTCATCGCCATGTTCCTGCCCCTCATCGAGCTGATGAACAAGGTCGGCAGCGAAGGCGGCGGCGGCAAAGACAAAGACGATTAGGCCGGCGACGGAAATGCGCGCCGACGGTGTGTGGCGCGAAATCCATTGCAAGGACCTCCCGGGTTGCGGGAAGGCTTGCGCCCGAGCATTTCTCTAGGGCGTAATCGAGTCGTCGCCTGCGAACCTGTGGGCGTTCCCCCTTTGTAACCCTGGTTACCTGTCACCGTGCCCCAGCCAGCCATGCCGGCGCGACCCCGGTGTGACTCTGGTGATACCCCGGTGTATCTCCCATGGGCAGCGATCCACATGGGAGATACACCGGGGTATCACTGGGTACACCCCCTATTCTCGCCGTTTCTGGGCCGGGGGTGGTGCTGGACGGGGGAGGGGGACAGGCTGGATTCGTGCAGTTTTTTTGCGAAACCTGTTGACAAGCAATCGGGGACAGGTGTAAATACAGTGTAAATACATTGTATGGGCATCAAGTTTACAATTGAGCCGTTATGGAGTTTGATTGGAATAATCCGCCCTTCAATTTAGATAGCTCTTTGACGTTGCAGGAAATCGAGGAATCGTTTGAAGACCCGTTTGCCATACGACTTCTGCCGGACTCGCCGCGGTTTTCCGTGCAGGCCCGGTTTTTCAACCTGGGAGTTTCGGCAGGGGGCACGGGAGTCTTCAGCGTCTATCGGACGAACGGCAAGGTGGCCCGGGTGCTATTCGCCCGGCCATTCGAGCCGGAGGAGCGGTTTTTCTATCAGCGGAAAGTGGATCAGGCGCTGGCACAATGAACGCCGGAGAAGAATGGGAACGGTCAAGTCAGTTGAATAAGTTAAAGCGTTAAATGAGTCGAGTGAGTCAAGCAAAGCGAACGCGCCAGACAGGCTGGAGGCCAATCACGGCCCGCGCCTGCCTCGTCAACCGATTCAACTTACTCGACTTATTTGACCCTTTTAACCCATTTAACTCAATTAACTCACATCACCACGAAGCATGCGCGCGATAGCCAAATGGGAAGAGGTGCCGATCTTCGACAGCGAAGAGGCGGAGGCGGGCTTTTGGGCGGAGAACAAGCCGGACCTGCGGCTGATGGAGGGGGCGGTGGCCGCGCCGTCGGAGGCGTCGGGCTCGGTGCCCATCTCGCTGCGCATAGATCCGCGGATGCTGGCGCGGATCAAGCGCCTGGCCCAGTCCCGCTACTTGAATTACCAGAGCATGATCAAGCAATGGCTCAGCGAACGGTTGGAACACGAGATGCGCGAACGATGAAGGGAGAAGGAAGAATGAAGAACGCAGAATGCAGAAGGCAGAATGTGGAGTGGGTCACCCGGCACTCCCGATCACGTTTCACGCACCACGCACCACGCACCACGCACCACGCACCACGCTCTGCTCGCGCCTTCACGCTGGTCGAGCTGCTGGTCGTGATGGCGGTCATCGGCCTGCTCGCCGCCCTGACGTTCCCCGCGGTGCAGGGCGCGAGGATCGCGATGCTGCGCGCCCGGGCGAAGAGCGAGCTGATGCAGCTCGAAACCGCCATCGAGCGCTACAAGGACAAGCTCGGCCATTACCCGCCCGACTGCCGGTTGGGCGGCAACCCCGATCCTTATGCCGTCAACCAGCTCTATTACGAGCTGCTCGGGACCACCAACGTCAGCACGCCCCCCGCTCGCCCGTTTTACGTCACCTTGGACGGCAGTGCGCGGATTGACGGCGACTCGCTTCCCGCCATCTTCGGCGCCAACGTCGCCGGCTTCATGAACTGCGCGCGCACGGGCGGGGATGACGCCGTGAACGCGGTTTCCTTTCTGAAGGGCCTCAAGCCATCACAGTTTCTGGCCACCACAATCAACAGCAAGGACTGCACCGTGCTGGGCTCGGCGCTCGAAGGGCCGCTGACCTATCAGAGCGCCGCCGGGGCCAAGATCAACCCCTGGCGCTACAACGCTTCCAACCCGACCAATAACGTCAAGACGTTCGACCTGTGGATTGACGTGACGGTCGGCAGCAAGACCAACCGCATCTGCAATTGGCACGAGAAGCCGCTAGTCATCAGCACTCCGTACCAATGAACCGGCAGCGTCCAATCCCGCGGCTCCTTGGGAGCCGGCCCGCCGTCCGGCGGCTGCCGGTGGCCTGGGAGGATTGCGCCTGGCGACCGCCGGTGCTCGCGGGCCGCGCGTCCGCGCGCGGCGGAGACTGGCCCGCCGCCCTCCTTCACACGTCACGCACCATGCACCACGCACCACGCAACCCGCGCTTCACGGCGCCAACCATACTTATGAAACATCACACTCCTAATCTCCTGCGCTCGCGCCCCGGCGCCCCCCGGTCCTCCCGGGGCTTCACCCTGATCGAGCTGCTGGTCGTCATCGCCATCATCGCCATCCTGGCGGCGCTCACGATGCCCGCGCTGGGCCGGGCGAAGATCAAGGCGCAGGTCGCCAAGGCGCGACTGGACGTCAGCAAGATCGCCAACGCCATCCATACCTACGAGGCCGAGTACAGCAAGTTCCCGGTCTCCAGCGTTGGGGCGGTGACCGCCACGAGCGAGGCGGCTCGGCTCGGCGAGGATTTCACCTTCGGCACCGCCGGGGTTACCTGCGTCGGCGCGGGGGGCGATCCGGTCACTCCCATGGGCAGCGGTTTCGCCACCCCGGTGGCCGGCACCTTCCAGACCGTGCTGGCGCCGGGCAACTACCAGACCAATAACGCCGAAGTCATGGCGGTGCTGACGGATGTGGAATCCTGGCCCAACTCGCCCGCCGAGCCGACCATCAACAAGGACCACGTCAAGAACCCGCAGAAGACCCGTTTCCTCGACGCCCCTTCGGCCCAGGACAGCAAGTCGGCGGGCATTGGCCAGGACGGCACCTTCCGCGATCCCTGGGGCAACCCTTATATCATCACCATTGACCTGAACTTCGATGACAAAGCCCGGGATGCCTTCTACCGCAGCGACACGGTCTCGGCTGACCCGGCCAACACCGATCTGGGGCTGAACGGCTTGATCCTGAAGAAGGATAGCAGTGGCAACGCCATTCTGGTCAACGGGAAGCGTGTCTTCGAGGCCAACGCGCCCGTGATGGTCTGGTCCGCCGGGCCGGACCGGATGGTTGATCCCAACGCGGCGAATGAGTTGGACGGCAAGGCCACCCGGGGCGTGAACAAGGACAATGTCCTGAGCTGGAAGTAATGATGGAAGAAGAGTGAAGGATGAATTATGAATGATGAAGGCCGAAGCAAGAAGGGAGTGGCCAGTGGCGGGCCTGCTACGCACCACGTGCCACGGAATACGGGCCGGCTTCATTCATCCTTCATCCTTCATCCTTCATCCTTTTCCCGCGGCTTCACCCTGCTGGAGCTGCTGACGGTCATCGCCATCATGGGCATCCTGGCGGCGATATCGCTGCCGGCGGTGCGGGGGCTCAAGCCCAACGCAAAGGTGGCGGCGACGCGGCAGTTGCTCGACGCCGCCAGCCGGGCCCGCCAGCTCGCCATGAGCCAGCGCACCACCGTCTATATGGTGTTCCTGTCCACCAACTTCTTCACGGGCCTGAGCGGCGCGAACCTGGACCGGGTGCGGCCGCTGCTGGACAAGCAGCTCACCGGGTATGCGTACGTGACTTTGCGCAGCGTGGGCGACCAGCCGGGGGTGCGCACCGCGCGCTACCTGTCCTCGTGGCGGACCCTGCCGCAGGGCGCCTACATTCCTACGGCCAAATTTGTCGGGGGCGGCAATCTCACGCTGACGAACACCACGCTGACGGCCTCGGGCGGGCCGCTGCTCATCCCGACGTTCCCGGTCACCAACAACATCCCGTTCCCGTCGGAGGAGGACCCGGTGACGGTGCCCGTTTGGCTGCCCTACATCGCCTTTGACAGCATGGGCGCGCTGGTATCGGGCAACAGCCAGAACGGCCAGCCGGAGCTGATCCCGCTGGCGGAGGGGAGCGTGAACATCGTGCGGGACGCCGGCAGCAAGGACCCGCTGCCGCTGCCGGCGGCGGTGAGCGAGCGGCCGCCGGGCAACACGGCTGAGAACTACAGCGTGGTGTGCATAGACCCGCTCACTGGCCGGGCGCGCGTGGAGCGCAGAAAGGTGCAATGAACGGAGAAGGTAGAATGCAGAATGAAGAATGCAGAATGAAGCACGCGGCTGCCCGCCGACGCGGGGTCCGCTCTCTGCGCGCCACACTCCGCGCTTCCCGGGCGTTTACGATGATCGAGATTGCCATCAGCCTGGCGATTATCGGGTTTGCGATGGTGGCGATCATCGGCGTGCTGCCCATCGGCATGAACACGCAGAAGGACAACCGCGAGGAGACCATCATCAACCAGGACGCCGCCGTGCTGCTGGATGCCATCCGCAACGGCGCCCGGGGGCTGGACTATCTCACCAACTACGTCCTGGCGATCACCAATTGGGTGACCGAATACAACAAGGACATGCAGCCGGTCAACTACTGGACGAATGGCTACACCTTCAACAACTCCTGGGTGGGCGGAACGATCATGAGTCCGCCATTCCCCATCACCAACGGCCTGCGCATTGTGGGGCTGCTGAGCACGCCGAAGTACATCCTGCCCGCGGGCGGGCGCTGGGGCTACTCGGGGTTTCTGAGCAACCGGGTGGTGGCTTACGTGCGCTCCCTGAGCGGGCCGGCCAGCGAGAAGTTTCCCCAGACTAACAGTGCCATGCACGACCTGGCCTTCAGCTATCGCCTGACCGCGGAAGTGGTGCCCTATTGGACGAACTACGTGGATCCAACGTGGCTGATTTCCCCCGCGGACCAGGCGGTGGCCAACAACCTGCAGGCGAACCTGCACGATGTGCGCCTGCTGTTCCGCTGGCCGCTGCGGTCGCGCGGCGAGCTGGGGCCGAGCAGCCAGAGCTTTCGCACGCTGGTCGGGGGGCGGCTCGAGCCGGTTAGCGACATTGGCTATCCGCTCTACTTCTTTGAACCCCGCAGTTACACCAACCGTAACATTAACGCGCCGTGAAACTTCCTCTCACTACTGACCGCGGACCACGGACCACGGACCACGCCCGGCGCGGCTTCTCGCTCATCGAGATTCTTGTCACCGTCGCCCTGCTGACCCTCATCATCCTGGGCTTGTATGGCATGTTCACGCAGGTCCAGCGCGCGTTCCGGATGAGCATGAGCCAGGTGGACCTGCTGGAGGCGGGGCGGGCCGTCACCGAGATGGTGCCGCGGGAGCTGGAGCAGATCACCCCCGCCGGCAACTTGTATCCCGACGGGGTCAATTTCTACACGCGACTGCCCATCGGGAAGCCGCTGATCCAGCCGCTGCCCGGCAGCTCGTTCCCGCGAACCAACCTGCTGCAGGATTGCTTCCTGCTGCTGCGGGACAACCAGACGTGGGTGGGGATCGGCTACTGCGTGCGCACCAACGATCCCCTGACCGGCCGCCTGTACCTGGCCGAATGCGATCCCCCCAACATGGGCGTCGGCTCGCTCTACCGCTGGAGCGTCTCGACGAATGTCCTGCGGTCGGACGGTTTGCGTTCGGACCCGCGTGATCTCTATCGCGCCTTTCGGGCGGCCTGCGTCTCCGGGTCAGCCGCCTCGGTGAACATCTCCAACCGCATCTGCGACGGCGTCATCCACTTCTACCTCCGCAGCTTCGCCACGAACGGCTGGCCCATCTTCAGCGATGGCTCCCAGTCCACGGCGTATTTCCGCTCGGACGGCGGGCTGAGCCTGATCTGGACCAATAGTGTGGTTGGGTCGGCGCTGACCGATCCGGATAAGACGGGCATCGGCTACCCCGACCGGATGACCGGATGCTATTTCTACAGCAACGCGGTTCCGGCGTTTCTGGAGCTGGAGCTGGGCATCCTGGACCAGCGCACGTGGGATCGCTACCACGCGATCGGTGTTCCCACCGCCCAACGCGCCTACCTCCAGCGCCCGGACATCAGCACCCGCATCCAGCTCTTCCGGCAGCGCGTCGCAGTTCGCAATGTTGATCCTGTGGCTTACCAATGAAGAAGGAATGTAGAATGCAGCATGCAGAAGATGGAGTGCGCGGCGCAGCCTCGCCCGCCACGCACCACGCACCACGCACCACGCGCCACTCCGGCGTGGCCCTCGTCATCACCCTGGTCCTGATTTCCGTCATCACCTTCATGGCGATCACCTTCCTGGTGGTCAGCCGCAGCCAGCACGGGGCGGTTGTCACCACGACCGACCAGGCCATCGCCCGCCTGGCCGCCGACTCCGCCCGCGAGCGCGCCATCGTCCAGCTCCTTGCCCCCATGATGGCATGGAGGAACGAATCGAGCTATGGCCTGACGGTTTCGACCAATTTCATTAACCTCGCGGGCTTCAATCCCGGGGCGCTCCCGGTGGCTTTTCCCAATCCCACCAACGTCAACTATGACTACATCATGGGGGGCGGGGTGCTCAACCCGGCCCAGCAGCATCAGAATATCGCCAACCTGCTCTATGATCCCCGCCCGCCGGTCTATATCACCAACCGCACCGGCTTTTCCAACGAGTTCCGGTTCTATGTGGACCTGAACCGCAACGGGCGGTATGACCCCAACGGCTTGTGGCCGGAGATCAATCCGCAGGGAGGCTTCTACGATACGAACGGGAACTACCGGGCGACTATCGTGGACGGCAACACCCTGAGCAATTACTTCATCGGCGATCCGGAATGGATCGGCGTCCTGCAGCGGCCGGAATTTGCGCATTCCGCGACCAACCTGTTCACCTCGCGCTACGCCTACATGGTGGTGCCCATCGGCCAGACGCTGGACCTTAATACGATTCATAACGATGCCAAGCACGTGGACTTGGACAGCAACCCGGCCAACGACGGATTCCTGCGTAACCAGGGCGTGGGCACCTGGGAGATTAACCTCGCCGCCTTCCTGACCGACCTGAATACCAACTTCTGGCTTACCTATAATTATTCTCCTTATACGGCCAGTGTTAATCCCGACGACAATTCCAATGGTGGACTGGCTTTCGGGGACGCCTCTTCCCTGCTATGGTATCGTTATAACGGCAATTGGAACCGACTTGCCCCGGTCTCAACCTCCTTCCCTGGGAACGGAGCCAAAGTCTTTACGAGCGATTGGTATGATGGCTACTCCGGTGGTCCGGTGATGATCGGCACCTGGTGGCCGGTGACCGGTGTGGATGGAGATACTCCGCGGACAGGCCTTTCCTGGTCCGGGTCGGACAACCCAAACCGCTTCTACAGCACGCAGGACTTGTTTGACCGGACCAAGGTCAGGCCGACTGGTGCTGTTTTTTCCTTTGTGGACCGCCTGCAGATGGCGGGCACGAATGTTGACACGTACAACCGCTATACCTTCTCCCGTCTCCTCTCGCAGCTCGGGACCGACTCAGCCCCCGAGCCGAGCGGCAAGATGAACCTCAATTACTGCAATGTGGATACCAACGGCTACGTCGTGCCAAACGCGGCCACCAACTTCAATTCCTGGAAGCCGGAGCAGTTCTTTACCAATGCCGCCGTGCGGCTGCTGGCTGATGCCGGCTATGCGGTCGGCGATCCCAGACAGATTATCCTTGGCCCCTTATACGCGACCAACATCCTTGTGACCAATGTTGTCAACGGCGTCCTTGTTACCAACCTCTACATCCCTATCTGGCCAACCAACTACTACACCCCCAGCGTCCACCGTCTCCTCCAACTTGCGGTGAACCTGTACGACGCCACCACGAATCGCGCTGACCTCACCGGCTATCCCTACCTGCCCACAGTCTTGCGTCCTGTCTTCAGGCAGGACTCATCTCTCGGAACAGTGGCTATCGTCGGCTACCGGGAG
The DNA here is from genome assembly GCA_964507045.1 of uncultured Verrucomicrobiota bacterium. Taxonomy (GTDB): domain Bacteria; phylum Verrucomicrobiota; class Verrucomicrobiia; order Limisphaerales; family UBA8199; genus UBA8199. The sequence goes on from CAZDOO010000010.1 coordinate 25,487, forward strand.
GTTGCGGATGCGGACACAACGTATTTGCTTACTGACTATAGCGCAGTGCGTGATCTGTCCGAAACTAACGATTGGGGTTCTTTTAATGGAAACAGGGACATGGTGTGGGGCATTCCGATGGTGATCGGCGCCAAGAAGGGCTTGCCCAACTTCAACGAGTATGAGGTGCAGACGCAGATCAGAGTCACGCGCAAGCTCCAGTTCCATCGGAAAGGCACCTCGATTAGTGAGCCCGTGAACGAAGTGGACCAGATGTTTGTGGTAGGCATCTCCAATGTGGTGGGAGTTGAAGCCTGGAACTCTTATGCGGATACTTTCAAGCGCAATCTCCAACTGGTGGTTTGTCCGGATATCAGCGTATTGCTTTCCAACCGCGTGACCGGCAACTTGCTTAACAAGCCGCCATACCTGTCACGTCCGTGGCGTGATGTTTTTGTGAGGACGAATATCTCCGCCTACTCATGGCAGGGGTATGTCACGTCGGAAGAATGGACTTCCTTCCAAATCCCGTTTTATACCAACGCGCTCTTCCTGACGAATGCGGTTTATCACGAGGCGACGGATACTCTTACTAATTTAACCGGCCAGTTTGAACGCACGATAGGCACCACGAATTTCTACATTCCTCAATGGCATGCGGCAGTGAAGGCACGGCTTAGGTTTGCCATCCTCGATCAGGACGCCGGCGGGAAGATTTTGGACTATGTGAATCTTGCCGCAGACAACGTGCAGGACTTAACGCAGGATTTGACCCAGGGCGGGAATTGTGGCGCTACCTTCACGCAGAACGGGAACAACGGCAGCATGTGGTGCACCAACCGCATGTATGGCAAGCCGGCGAGTGACACCACCACCGCGACCTTTGGCATTCAGAACCAGATTGAGGCCAGCTTGGGCCATATAACGCCCGATTGGAACAGCGCGGTTGAGGAGTATCCGCCCGGCATGGACCGGACGGCTGCCATCGAGTTCTTCAAGAACCAGTTCATTACCGGTTACCAGAAGGCGTCCAATACGTTCAACGCGCCATTCCAGCCTTCCCGGAGCGTTTACTTTGTCACTTCATGGCAGGCTAACGATCCGCTGGTGCACTATACTGCCGGCGACCTGGCTGACTTGACGCAAACCAATCTTGTGCTCGACCAGTTCACCTCGGGCTCTCCGATTGAGAACCTGGGCAAGGTCAATGACCGCTATGAGCCGTGGGGGCGGGTGCGCAGCAGTTCCCTCACCCCCGCGTTCAGCAGTTATGAGGTCCGGGTCAAGGACCCTGTCAGCACAGTAGATCAACCGGTAGGGCGTTCGGACAACTGGGACTTTCCGACCAACAAGTTTCCGAATGTGGGCTGGGTAGGGCGGGTGCATCGCGGCACGCCGTGGCAGACGGCGTATCTGAAGTCGTATGGCTATGACGCGGGCAAGTGGCAGCAGTGGACGGGTAATCCCGTCTGGGCGACTAACTTCGGCCAGCTTACCGCCACCAACCTGTTCCCGCTTTACGGTGGTTATTGGGATTCTTACCTGAGCCAGCCGACGAATGACTGGCGGCTGCTGGACCTGTTTACTGCCAGCCTCAATGACAACGCCACGCGCGGCCAGTTGTCCATCAACCAGACCAATCTCGCGGCCTGGTCGGCGGTGCTAAGCGGTGTGGTTGTGCTTACTAACTATGACAATACGGGCAACCCCGGCTTGTATCCGCTGGTGATCCAGCCGGCGGGTGTTTATAAACAGCAGGATGCGACGACGTGGTCGCCGGTGGCCCGATTGGTCAACGCCATCAACCGTGTGCGGGCGAACACCAACACCGCCAGTTTCGTGTTCCCGAACCAGGTCTTCCGCCGGCTGGGAGATATTCTGACCGTGCCGGAGCTGACGGTGGCATCGCCATTCCTGAACACCAATGCGCCGCCGGGTGATGTGGGCTACGTGCTAAACGACGCGGCCATCGAGCGGCTGCCGCAGCAGATTGCGGGCTTGCTGAAGGTGGATTCTGTGCCGCGCTTCGCGATCTATGCCTTTGGCCAGACGCTCAAGCCGTCGCTCCGGTCGCCGTTTGTGACCAGCGGCCCGTTCTCCGGCCTGTGCACCAACTACCAGATCATGGCGGAGACCGCCACCCGCACCGTGGTCCGGTTTGAGGGCGTGCCGCTTTACCAGCGGGGGACGCCAGCTGCGATTGCCAACCTTCACCCTGTCATCGAGAGTTTCAACATCCTGCCGCTGGACTAACTACACCCAACTATGCGTTTGCGACCATTAGGCTGGCTCTTGTTAAGCATGCTGTGCTTTGTCGGCGCCTATTATTTCTGGCGCCTGGGGGATCAACGAGCCGGGAAGACAGCCGCCGGCGCACAGAGTGCGGAATCACGCATCACGCAGCACGCGCCACGGCCCGCCTTGCCTTTCCAGCTCCTGACCCAGGCCGGCAACCTCAACACGCCGCCGGCAGCGGAGCCTGACACGGACCACGCCCCGCGCAACACCGACCCGCTTGCCTTGCGCCTGAGCAACACCGCCGCGACGCTCGAAGAGCTGCAAGGCAGCGACCAGGCGATCCTGTTGGAGAACGCCATGCTTGACACCGCGCAGGCGCTGCCGGCCATCCCCGATTATCTGCGGGCGCAGGGCGATCCTGGCGCCTACGTGGTGCAGGCGCGGGGGCCGGTGGACAACGCCTTTCGGGCCCGGCTGCAAGGCGCGGGGGCGGAGATCGTGTCGTATATCCCGAACAACGCCTACCTGGTGCGCGCCGCGGCCGGCGTGGCGGCGCAGTTGCGGTCGGCCCCGGAGACCCAGGCCGTGCTGCCTTACGAGCCGTACTACAAGCTCAAGCCGTCCTTGCTGAGGCTGGCGGTCGCGCAGAATCCGCTGCCGCCGGGCAGCGCGCTCAACGTGCTGCTGTTTGCGGACGCGCGCGCGGCGACGCGGGCCGAGCTAGAGAAGCTGGGCGCGCGGGTGGCCGGGGACGAGGAACGTTCCCCGTTCGGCGTGGTGGTGACGGTGCTGCCGCCGGCGGATGGATTGGCGGCCCTGGCCGGGCTGCCGGGGGTGCAGTCGGTGGAGTGGGCGCTGCGACGGGTCCCGGTCAACGATTACAGCCGGGTGCGCATCGGCGTGGCAACGGACGTGGTGACGACCGAGTCCTACCTGGGGTTAAAGGGCAGCAATGTGCTGGTGAATATTAATGACTCGGGCGTGGATGCCACGCACCCGGATTTGAGCCCGCGCGTGTCTGGCGATACGACCAACGCGCTGGTGGATGTGAACGGGCATGGCACGCATGTGGCGGGCATCATCGTCAGCAGCGGGGAGCAATCCGCGACGGTCAGCAATGCCTGCAGTCCCGCCGGCCCGTATCAGGGCACCAACACCCAGTTCCGCGGCAAGGCGCCGGCCGCCAGCCTGTACTCGTTGCCGCTGGGGATGTTCACCAAGCCGGGCACCGATGGCTCAACCCTGGGCTGGCCCTCGGACAGCTATTTGCAGGAGAGCGCGGCGCGTACCAACGCCTTCATCTCAAACAATAGTTGGACCTACGTGGGCAACGACTCGCAGAGCTACGACCTGCACGCGGCCAGCTTCGATGCGGCGGTGCGCGACGCTTTGCCGGCGGTGCCGGGCTCGCAGCCGCTGCTGGTGGTCTTCTCCGCCGGCAACGGCGGGGGCGGGCGGTCCGACGGCACGGCGGGCAATCCCGATTCCATCGCCACGCCGGGGACGGCCAAGAACGTCATTACCGTGGGCGCGATCGAGCAATATCGCAAGGTCACCAACGAGACCTGGATCTGCTCAACGGTCAGCGGGACCAATTCGTGCGTCACCAACCAGCCGTGGCTGGATTCAACCGATGCCAGCAACCAGGTGGCCGCTTTCTCCGCCCGCGGGCCGGTGGGCGTCGGCATCGAGGGCAAGCTCGGCCGTCTCAAGCCGGATGTGGTGGCGCCGGGCACCTTTGTCATCTCGACCGAATCCCAGCAGTGGGATGAACAGGCCTATTACAATCCCACCAGCAGCATTTGGTTCGTCTATCGCGATATCGTGGTGCCCGCCACGAACCTTTACCTGGATTCGATCTTTGTTCCCGCAAACACGGTCCAGCTCAACCTGTTTGTCGTGCCCAACACCAATTCGCCGATCCCATTCCCCCAACTGCCCATCTACATCAATCCGACCACGTGGCCGACGAACACCGATCAGCCAGTCGGCACGAACCGGGTCTCGCTGCCGCCGGACCTCACTTTAAGCCCGGTTGACGGGTACTGGTATTACGGCATCGGCAACCGCACCTCGCTGCCGGTTCGGTGTGATCTGTGGACGGAGCTCGTCGTCACCAACGAGTATGGCAACTTGCTGGATGTGCTGCGCGACATGAACGACTCGCTGGGCCCGTGGTATCGCTACGAGTCGGGCACGAGCATGGCGGCGGCGGACGTGTCGGGGACGCTGGCTTTGATGCAGGAGTTCTTCGAGCAGCGCCTGAGCCGGACCAACAGCCCCGCGCTCATGAAGGCGCTGCTGATCAACGGCGCGCGCTCGGTCGGGAGCCTCTACTCCTTCAGCACGGTTGGGGGAGTCAATTCGCAGGGCTGGGGGCTGGTCAACCTGCCGACGACGCTGCCGGGCTCCCTGACCAACGCCACGCCCACCACCAACGCCATGGTGATGGTGGACCAGAATCCCGCCGACGCGCTGGCGACGGGCCAGTCCCGCACCTACAAGATCAGCCTTTCGCCGCTGGCCCGGCGGCAGCCGCTGCGCGTGACGCTGGTGTGGACGGACCCGCCCGGGAACCCGGTGGCGAGCCTGAAGCTGGTGAACAACCTGGACCTGGTCGTCACGAACCTCGACAACACGAACTACGTTTACTTCGGCAATGACATTCCGTCCCGCAGCGACTTTACGCAGGTGTGGCGGACCAACACGGCGCCCCTGCTGGACACGGTGAACAACGTGGAGAACGTCTATCTCACGCCGTCGCAGGGCATCGGTTCCCAGCTCAGCACCAACTACTCGATCACGGTGATTGGGCGGCGCGTGAATGTGAACGCGGTCACGGCGCAGACCAACAACGTGAGCCAGGACTATGCGCTGGTGATCTCCGGCGGTGACGGGCTTGTCACCAACGCGATTTCCCTGGATAGCGCGGTGACCTTTGCTTACAGCAACCAGCCGCTGGTGATCGTCATGACCAACAGCTTCACCAATTCGCCGGACTTCTACGGCGGGACGCTGTTCCACCAGCGGGCGGGGGCGAGCCCGCAACTGCTGGGCACCAACACGCTGGCGATCACCAATTACGGCAACGCCCTGCTGACCGTGGGGGTGACCAACCAGTGGCGGTTCTACATGATCACCAACGACACGGACTTCACCAACGCGGCGTTTCTGACGTTCCTGCCGGCCAACCTGGCCGTGCCGCGCGAAGGCGTGTTTCAGCCCAGCGCGGAGCGGGCGACCCGGCCGGAGGCGGACATTGATTTGTATGTGGCGCCGCCCAGCGTGCCCAATAGCTGGGGCCTGACCAACCTGGACCCGGCGGTGGTGGCCGCGGCCACCAAATCGGTGGGCCGGGGCGGCACGGAGACGATCGTGTATTCCAACGCCAGCCGGAATGTCTATTACCTGGCCGTGAAGTCGGAAGACCAGCAGGCCGCCGAGTACGCGCTGCTGGCCGTCTTCAGCCGCAATCCTTTTGGCAACGAAGACACCAACGGCGTCCACCTGGTCGGCATCCCGACCTACCTGACGATTCCGGACGGGTCGCCGGCGCTGCCGGGCGCGGCGAACGTGCTGGCCATCAGCATCTCCAGCATGATGGTGCGCCGGGTGATCGTCACCAATGTCGTCGCGCACGAGCTGATCGCGGACCTGCTGGGCAACCTGAGCCACGGCACGGATTATTCCATCCTCAATAATCACACGTGCGTGCTGGACGGCGATGCGTGCCAGACGCTGACGAGCTACATCTTTGACGACAGCGACGAGCACAACGTGGGGATAGACCCGGCCTTCCCCTATCCCAACCAATACGTGCAGCACACCGACGGGCCCAGCAGCCTGAACACTTTTGCGGGGAAGGACGGCCAGGGCCAGTGGATGCTCACGATGGTGGATAACGCCACCAATCACGTGGGCACCAACGTGAGCCTGGGGATATTCCTGGAGCGCCAGCCGGACCTGAGCGGCAACGGCATCACCGCCACGATCCTGCCGGGCGCCTGCCGGAATGATTTCATTGAGGTGCCGCCGAACGCCGTCAGCCTGACGGTGACGGTCGCCGTGGTGTCCGCCACCGGCCCGATTGACTACACGATCGAGGTGTGCCCGCTGGAAGGCGGGGTCTGCAAGAGCACGGAGGTGACCAACTCGCTGGGCGGGTCGGTCGTCACCGACCAGGCGGATGTGCCGCCGCTGCACGCGGGCACCTACCGGATTCGCATTTGCAACGTCGCGGACACGGCCATCACTGTCAATATCCGGGCGGTCTTCGGCTACTCCCTGAACACCATCCAGCCGATTATCTCCACCAGCATCACCTCGGCGGTGCCGATTCTCGACGACGCCGTGACCTCGATCTTCCTGACGAACAAGCTGCATGGCATCATCTCGAGCGTGGATGTGGGCCTGCTCATTACCGATCCGCGCATTTCGGACCTGGCCATCACGCTCATCAGCCCCAACGGCACGCGGGTGCTGCTGTTCGAGAACCGGGGCGCGGCCTCGACCGAGGGGTTGGGCACCTTCAACCTGGGCACCAATTACCTCTTGGAACCGTTCTTCACCAACAGCTTCGACGTCGCCGCGACCGGCCTCTATACCACCGGCGCGGTCTTCGAGGGGTGGAGCACGCTCAGCAACTTCGTGCAGGTCCTGGACGACCATACCTGCCTGTGCCTGAGCAACCACATCTTGGCCCTGTTCGACGGCACCGTCTCCAATACGCTGCCGACCACCAACGCACTGCCGGTCACCAACGCCAACCCGCATCTCCTCTCCTTCAAGGTCAGCCACCTGCCGTGGCTGGAAGGGATGGTCGCGTGGTGGCCGCTGGACACCGACGGCGCCGACAGGTTTGGCGGCTTCGACGGCCTGTTGCTGGGCGATGTGGCCTTCTCCACCGGCAACGTGGGTCTGCTCACGAACGACTTCGACGGCTCCCCCCTCGACGCGGTGTGGCAGCCCTCGCTGCCGAACGCCGGCACCGGCGGCGGCGCGACCCCGATCGAGACTTACGGCGGGGCTCCCGGATACACCTTCACCACGGTGGGCACCAATACCGTCCTGCGGCTGTCCAACACGCTCAACCCGCTGGAGCGGCGGGGCTGGAGTTCGGGCACGATTTACCAGGGGCAGAGTTTCCGCTACGAAGTGCGGTTCAACACCCTGACACAAGGGGCGGGCGCCGGCACCGGCGGATTGATCGAGCTGTGGATTCTCGATGCCGCCAACTCGAACCGGTGGGACACGGTGTCGCTGTACGCGGGCGATTACGGCACCAACCGGGCGCTGCTGGCGGGCAGCAGCATAGACAACTCCTACAACACGTTCCCATTCAACTTCGCCGACGATACCTGGTATCGGCTGGTGCTTTACGCTTTGCCCAACCAGGGCGTGCATGCGGCGGTGTTGAGCGATGCCGGGGTGGAGTTGGCCGGGATTTCCTTCGTCCACGGCGCGGCCCTGTTCGTCTCCGGATTCCGGGTCGGCCTGTCGCAGTTCGTGCGGTCGCCCGCGGCGGCGTCGCCGGTGGATGTGGCGCTGGATTGGCTGCGGCTGACGAGCGGGCTGTCGGGCAAGGTGAATCAGGCCTACATTGGCGATGGATTGCTCACACGCATGATTGTGCCCGCCTGCCCAGAGCTGGATTTGGGCCGGGGGCGCGGGTTCGCTGTCGAAGGCTGGATCAACCCGGCCAATCTGTGGACGCCAGGCCCTGCGGTCATGAACGATGGGTTTGAGAAAACTTCGGCCCGGTTCGATGTTCCGGTGGGCGCCGTGGTCTCCGGCTGGACGGTGGAAGCAGGCAACATTGACGTGCTCTCGTCCTCGGCGCCCAACAACTTTGCCATGCCGGACTCCGGCACTAATTGCATAGACATTAATGGCTCCATGATCGGAAGGATCTCCACCAACCTGTCACTGGTGGCCGGGCATACTTACCTCCTCAGCTTCGCCTATAGTCCCAACCCGCACTGGACAGTCGCGGGCGTTCTGCCCCAGGCGGCGATCAACGTGGGCGGCACAAACCTGCTGATCGTCTCTCCCAATTGGACCAACACCTGGAACAACTTGCAGTGGCAGCACACTTCGGTGGTGTTTACCGCCTCCGCCACGCTGCTGCCCCTGAAGCTGCAGGGCCTAAGCACAGGCAAGGATGGCGTTCTGTTCGACAGCTTCAACGTTGCCGAGGCGGCCACCGCGGATGCGCTCCCGGCCCCGCTGGTGGAATGGTATGATCCCGCGCCGGCCACCAACCAGACTTCGCTGGGCGTCCAGCTCTGGCTGTCATTGAGCAACGGCCCCGGCTCGCTGGAGGCGATCATCTGGGATACCAACTCGGTGCCCCATGTCATTACCACCTTCACGAATGCGATCACCAACAGCGGCTGGCAGCACGTTGCGCTGACCTATGACACCAACAGCGGCATTGCCGCGCTCTACGTCAACGGCCTCACCACCAACAATCAGGCCCTGGTATCCACCAACCTGGGGTATTTCGAGCCCCGGACGACGGGTAATCTGTACTTCGGCTTCCACCCGCCCGGCCTCCCCGCAGGCGCGTGTTATTCCGGCGGGCTGGATGAATTCAGCCTCTATAACCGCGCGCTCACCCCGTGCGAGGTCAAGGCCATCTATAGCGCCGGCAGCCGCGGCAAGTATGGCACCAACGCGCTGGTGTGCCCGGTGGTGACGGAAGTCACCCTGTCCAACAGCCTGGCGGGGGCGCAGATCTACACCTTTACCAACGGCTTGTCCTGGGTCACCAACGGCCCCAACTGGGAGACCAATACCATTAAGTTCTCCACCTCGACGAACCCGACGACAATCTTCGTCCGGGGGCTCGATCCCTATAACCCGGCCAATTCCAACGCGGCGAACAACCTGAGCGTGGTGGTGGATGAGTTTGTGCTGTCGGAGCTGGTGCCGCAGAGCTTCGACGGGCTGTTCCATTTCACGGAGGACACCAACCTGGCGACCCTCCCGATCAAGTTTGTGCCCGCGCCGTTCACCACGACGAACTTCGCGCCGGTGCTCATGTTCTCGAACAATTTCGCGCGCGCGACCGCCGGCGTTTACCAGGTGGGGGCGCTGATTTCCGGGAACCCGAACAACGCCGCGCTGGGTCCGCGGGACTGGACGGTGACGGCCGGGCCGGTGACGGTGGTGAGCAACGCGGTGTTCGACGCGGCGACAACCAACTGGCTGGCGATGGCGACCGGGGCGGTGCAGTGCCTGCTGCCGACCATCCCCGGGCACCGCTACGAGCTGAATTATAGCGTGCGCGGGCCGTGCGCCGTCGGCTGGTGGGATGGCAGCGTGGAGCCGCTGAGCCAGCGCGCCCAGGACCGCATCAGCGGCAACAACGGCGCGTTCATCAATTCGGCGGCGGTCTCCAGCGAGGGCTACGTGGATGCCGGCAACGGCACAGCGACGCTCTCGTTCCCGGGCATTGAATGGCCGCCCACGAACAACCCGTGGTATGCGTATGCCCCGAAGGTGGAGCTGGGGGACCCGGAGGAGCTCCGCTTCACCAACTCGTTCACTATCGAGGGCTGGATCAACTCGGTGCCGTTCCACTCGAACGACATTGGGGTTTCGGGCTTCCAGCAGATATTCTTCCGCGGGGACGCGCGGGACTGTGCGGATCCGTATTACCTGGCCATGCAGTGGGATCCGACGTGGGAGTTCAACCTGGTCTTCCACGTTGAAGGCGCCAACAGCCCCGGCTGCGGGGTGTCGCTGGTGACCACGAATCACCCGGTCAAGACCAACACCTGGATGCACGTGGCGGCGGTGTTTGAAGCCAACGTGGTCTGGACCAACAACGCGCCCTGGCCTACCAACCAGATGCGCCTTTACCTGGACGGGCAGCTCCTGACCAACCATTACCTGGCCGACCCGGTGCTCGGGGCGCTCCGGACCAGCTATACCGGGGAGAGCCCGTTTGCCGACCTGGACGCGTCGTATCAGCCGGGCATTACGATTGGCAACAGCAGCCGCTACGACAATTACGAGCCGTTCTGCGGCTACCTGGACGAGCTATCGGTTTACGCGCGGGCATTGACGGGGCCGGAGATCGCCGCGATTGCCGGGGCGGGGGCGGCGGGCAAGGCCGACCTGTCCGTGCCGGCGGCGCAGAGCCTGGCGCGGGTGAACGTTTCGGTGGACGGCAGACAGCTCAGCGTCGGGCATGGGGAGAATTCGCGCTGGAGCACGCACAGCGTGCAGTTTACCGCGCTGGGCACCAACGCGGTGCTGAGCATTGACAGCCTGCTGCCGGGCACGTTGCTGGAGGGGGTCACCCTCACGGAGCTGGCGCCGGAGCTTTACTATCTGCCGGAGACCTCGCTAACCGACCTGACGGGACAAGACGGCTACGGCGTCTGGACGCTGGAGATTTGGGACAACCGGGCCGGCGGGGGCACCACGAACAACGCCCAGTTGCTCCAGTGGGTGCTTAACCTGGGCCTGGCACCGAGCAATCCGCCGCCGGTGATCACTTTGTCCCACGGCATGCCGTACACCAACTCGCTGGCGGCGCACGGCGTCCAGTACTTCGTCGTGCCGGTGCCGCAGTGGGCGCTGCTGGCGACCAACGTGCTCCAGTTCGCCGAGCGGGTCCGCACCAACATTCCGGCCGGGGTCACGGTCTTCTTCAACCCGACCAACTACCCGACGCCCGGGGACATCCCGCTGCTGATTGGCGCGGGGAGTCCGGGCGATACCAGGACGCTGGACACCAACAGCGTGCCGCCGTTGGTCCGGGGCCGGAACTATTACCTGGCGGTGACCAATGGCAATGCATTTGGCGTCACCTTTGCGCTCGGGGTGTGGTTCGACATCACCACGCTGCCGAACTGCCAGATGGTAGTGTCCAACATTGTCAGCCAGGCCGGCATCCCGCGCTACTTCCAGTTCGATGTGCCCGCCCGGGGCCGTGCCGCCGGGAAGCTGCCGGAGGCGGTGTCGCTCTGGCTCCGGGGCGCGGATTGCAACCTGAAGGTGGTCCTGAGCGAGCAGTTGCCGCTGCCCGACCTGGAGAGTTACGATTACATCAGCCAGCAGCCGTGCACCAACGACCAGGTGATCATGCTGGTCACCAATTACACGCCGTTCCCCATCCTGAGCAACCGCTGGTACGTGGGCGTCTTCAATACCGGCCCGACCAACAAGCAGTTCGATGTGCAGGCGTGCTATACCGCCAACTCGATGGAGATCATTACGTTGACCAATGGCCTCCCCTATGTCGTGCCCTTCACCAACAGCCTGCATGCCGCGCCGCCCGGGCCGCCGCTGTGGTTCTTCTACGAGTTTGTGATCACCAACGACGTGCCGGCCGTGCTGTTCGAGCTCTATAACCTGAGCGGTAACGCGGACCTGGTGCTCGAGCAGGATGTGCCGCCGACCATGGCACCCTACTTCAGTCGCAGCTCGTTCTCCGGCCGGACGCCGGAGCAGATCGTGGTGCGGAAGGATACGACACGGCCCTCCGACCGGGTGCTGGGCGACTTGCGCGGCCACTGGTATCTGGGCGTTTACAATAACGATGACAGCAATCTGACTTACACCGTTCGCGCCATCCTGCCCAGTAACGACGGCTTGCTGCCCAGCGCCAAAGTGCCCGTGATCTCGTTCACGCAATTGGCGTTCCCGCGCGGCCTGCTCCTGAGCTGGAATTCCGTGGTCGGCGAGCGGTATGTGATCCAATACGCGCCCGTCCTGGCGAATCCGATGCCCTGGTCCAATATCGGCATGGTGACGGCGACTACCACCCTGACGACCTTCGAGGTGCTGCCGGTTCCGACCGGCGGCTTCTACCGCATCGTGCAGGTTTACGCCTTCCAGCCGAGGCTCAAGATCCAGCTCTGGTCCGGCAACCAGGTGCGCATCTCGTGGTCCACCATCTTCCCGGGCTACACGCTGCAGTACAAGCTCGGGCTGTTCGGGACCTGGGCGGATGTCGCATTCCCGCCGGCAACGGGCGTGTTTACGGAAGCCGACGAGTATGTCGTCTATGACCCGATTGGGGTGGCGGCCAAATTTTACCGGCTGATCAAGTAGCACATTTTCGCTTGCCACCGGCTGGCGGGCAAACAAGACTGGCAACCGACTCGTTGAACACTGAGAGGTTATATGAAACGCTTGCTTACACTCGTGATGCTGGCGGCGGCCTGGACGGCTGGCGCACAGGGGACTACGGAGGCAATTCTGGGATACAACGCGTTGAACGCCGTCTCCGGCCAGCTCAACGGGACGGCGGGATGGAGCTTCGAGGTCACCAACGCAGTGACGGTCACGGAGCTGGGGTGCATCGCCAATTTCTACACCAAGAACCCCGCCGCGACTGAAGTGCAGGTTGGGATGTGGGCGTCGAACGGCACCCTGCTGGCTTCCAGCATCATCCGGCCCACCAACTCCTTGGTTAACCTGTCGCTCTATGGAGAGGTCACGCCGGTGGTGATCGGTCCGGGGCAGACTTACTATATCGGGGCGTACTCCAGCGGCACATTCTTCCTGGATGTCCTGCCCCCGGCGGCGGAGAGCTCGATCACCACCTCGTCGGTAATTACGTCGCTCGCGGCCGCTTACAGCAGCGGCGGGTTTCTGTCGCCCCTGTCGCTGCCAAACACTGCCGGCGCGGCCTTTCTGGGACCGAATTTCCTCTTCACGGGCATCCCGGAACCCTCCGCCAGCCTGCTGCTGGGCCTCGGCGTCTCGTTGCTGGCCGCCCGGGCTGCGAAACGACCACGACCCTGAGTGGCTCGTCAGAGCCGCTGGCTTGAGCAAAGGACGCGAGGCTTTTCACTGGCCACAGTGCCGGTGTGTGGCGTACATTGCCTTACCCTATGCGCTCACGACGCTTGATTTGGCTGGTGTTGAGCGTGATGATTGTCGTCACGGCCGGGTGCGCTTCGCGAACGGTCACGTGGCGGGAACTGGTGCCGTCCGCGCCGTCCGGGGAAAGGGCAGGGGGGGTGGCGGAAGGTGGGACGCAGAATGTGCAGTCAATCGTCGCGCCGAAGCTGTCTGCCAGCGTGTCGAGCCAGACTGAACCCGCCAGCCCGCATCCGGTCGCACTCGCGGACACGGACCCGGCAATACTCCACACAACCGCTTCGGCTCCGCGCCGCAACCAGGCCGCCGCTTCGCTCAGCCGGCTTGTTCGCAGCCCTTCAGCCCTTCTGCTGGAGAACGCCCTGCTCGACACCGCGCAACCGGTGTCTCTGCCGATCCCTGAGCACCTGCGGGCGCAGGGTGATCCCGGGGCCTATGTCGTCCAATCGCGGGCGCCGCTGGATGACGCCTTCCGGGCCCGGTTGCGCGCAGCCGAGGCCGCCATTGTGGCTTACATTCCCAACCAGGCTTATCTGGTTCGCGCATCCGAGGCCACCGCCCGGGAGTTGCAGTCGGACCCGCGGACGCAGGCGGTTGTGCCCTACGAGCCGTATTACAAGCTCAAGCCGCCGCTGTTGACCCTGGCGATCGCACAGCAGCCGGTGCCGCCGGGGCAGATGCTCCATCTGCTGGTCTTCCCTGATGCCGCCGACGCCGCCGCCGGCGAGCTGGCGAGTCTCGGGCTGGAGGTTGTAGGCCGGGAGCGGTCTCCGTTCGGGCCAGTGCTTACCGTGCAACCTCAGAGCGCCGGCGTTCCTGCCGGCGCGGCGGCCATTCTCCCCGCGCTCGCCCGCCTTGCCAGCGTGCAGGAAGTGGAGCTCGCCCGCGCGCGGGTCCTGGCCAACGACCTCAGCCGCGCCCGCATTGGCGTCGCCGCCGATACGACCGCCAGCAGGAACTACCTTGGCCTGACCGGCGAGAGTGTCCTGGTAGCCGTCGCCGATTCCGGTGTGGATGGGAGCCATCCTGACTTGCAGGGCCGCGTGCTGTGCGATGTGCCGGCCAGCGGGATTGACACCAATGGCCACGGCACACACGTCGCGGGCATCATCGCCGGCAGCGGCATGGAGTCCACGACCGTCACCCAGGCCAGCGGCTCGGTCATGCCGGGCGCGGGGCTCCAATTCCGCGGCCAGGCGCCGGCGGCGCGGGTGCTGGCCATTGCCGCCAGCGCGGTTCCGGGGCCGGCCTCGGACTCGTACCTGCAGGGAACCGCCGCGCGAGCCAACGCGCTGATCGCCAACAACAGCTGGCACTATGCCGACGCCAACACCTACGACCTCGCCGCCGCCCGCTATGATGCCGCCGTCCGCGACGCGCTGCCCGAGGTGTCCGGGCCGCAGCCGCTGCTGTTTGTGTTCGGGGCGGGCAACACCGGCAACGGCGCGGAGGACGGTTCGGGCGGCGAGGCGGACTCGGTCCAATCGCCCGCCACTGCGAAGAACGTCATTGCCGTTGGCGCTGTTGATCAACCGCGCTTGATCACCAACCAGGTTTGGCAGTGCACGACCGTCGGCGAGACGAATGTCTGCCAGACCAACCAGCCCTGGCTGGGCCTCACCTACACGAACACGGTCGTGGCCGCCTTCTCCAGCCGGGGCAATGTGGGGGTCGGCATCGAGGGCGCCTGCGGGCGTGTCAAGCCGGACGTGGTCGCGCCGGGCACCTTTGTCGTGTCCGCCCGTTCGGCGCAATGGGACAAAGCGGCTTACTACGGTCCGGCCAGTACCAACAGCAACTACTTCGTGGTGCTCAGCAATTTGAATGAGACGCTCGGGCCGTTCTACCGCTACGAATCGGGCAGCAGCCTCTCCGCTGCCGCGGTCTCCGGCGTCCTGGCGCTCATGCAGGAGTTCTTCCAGGGGTTTGGCCGCACCAATAGCCCGGCGCTGATGAAGGCGCTGCTGATTAACGGCGCGCGGCCCCTCGGCGACTCCGGCGGGTTCCAGGCTGCCGGTGTTACCAACTCCGCAGGCTGGGGGCTCATCAATCTCACGAACACGCTGCCTCCGGACCTGTCCAATTCCTTCGTCCAGGCCGCGGCGCCGATGCAGGTGTTTGACCAGGATCCCGCGGGCGCCCTGGCCACCGGCCAGAGCCGCACGCGCTTCGTCTCTCTTTCCGCCGCGGCCGCCAGCCAGCCGCTGCGCGTCACACTGGTTTGGACCGATCCCCCCGGCAACCCCGCCGCCAGGCTCAAGCTGGTCAACAACCTTGATCTCATCGTGACCAACCTTGACACCGGGGAAGTGTTTCTGGGCAACGACATTCCGGCGGGCGGCAGCGTCAACCAGGTTTGGGATACGAACCTCGCGCCCAATTCGGACACGGTGAACAATGTTGAGAATGTCTATCTCTCCCCGGTGCCGGCCACCCACTACTCCGTCACGGTCCTGGCCCGCGCGGTCAACGTCAACGCCGTCAGCACCCGGGTCAACGACGTCGTGCAGGATTATGCGCTGGTGATTTCCAGCGGTGACGGGCAGGTGGCGGATGCGCTGCAGTTGTGCGATGCGCCGGTCGTCTGCGTCGCTTCCGAGGGCGCGACCCTGGTCACCAACAGTTTTGATCCCGGCCAGGGCATTTCCGGCGCGCTGCTGTTGAATCAGCGTGTGGGCGCCCGGAGCCCGGCGTTCGACGGCGCCGGCATTCCCTGGGCCGGCGGCGGCGACGGCGTTGTCACCGCGGGCTCCACCAACCAGTGGCGCTTCTATGTCCTGACCAATGACCAGGACTATCCGTACGCCGCTTTCGCAACATTCCAGCCGGTGAACCTTTCGCTGCCGCGGTTGGGTGTTGACCAGGCCAGCCTGACCAATGCCACGCGGGCGGAGGCGGATATTGACCTCTATGTCTCGACCGATCCCGGCTTGACGAACCTGGACCTTGCCGCCCTTGCCGCCGCCGATAAGGCCCTGGGCCGCCGCGGCACCCACGCGATCGTGTACAACAATGTCGCAGCGGGCGCGGTCTATTACGTCGGCGTCAAGGTCGAGGATCAGGAAGCCGCTGAGTACGCTTTCCTGGGCGTATTCAGCCTGCTGCCCTTCGGCGAGCAGGATCAGAACGGCAGTTGGACCTTGCGCGGCATCAACCTGCCGGCGGTGATCCCGGATGGCACTGCTACGACGACGGGCATGGTCAGCGTCGTGGCCATCGCTCCCGCGCCGGTCGCCGTCCGCCGCGTCGTTGTTACCAACGAACTGTGGCACGAGGGCTTCACCAATCTCGTGGGCACCTTGAGTCATAACCTCCGGTCGGCGGTGCTGCGCAATCACACCGCGCCGCCCGGTGATCCGGTTCCCTATGACGGCACCTGGGTCTATGAGGACAACGGCGAGGGTGACATTCCCGGCGCGCAATCCTCCGACGGTCCCGACAGCCTGCGCAACTTCGTGGGCACGCAGGGCCTGGGAGTCTGGTTGCTGACGCTGGCCGACAATTGTCCCGGCCAGACCGGCCGGGTGCAGAACCTGGCCATTCGCCTGGACCCGCAGGCTGTCGTCAGCGGCGCGCCGCGGCA
This sequence comes from uncultured Verrucomicrobiota bacterium, assembly GCA_964507045.1. Classification (GTDB taxonomy): domain Bacteria; phylum Verrucomicrobiota; class Verrucomicrobiia; order Limisphaerales; family UBA8199; genus UBA8199. The sequence continues at coordinate 42,129 of CAZDOO010000010.1, forward strand.
GGTGTTGGCCCATGCCTGCGCCTACGACTTTCTGGATGTGCCCATCGGCGTGACGAACCTTGCCCTTTGCCTTTACAACGACGAAGCCGCGCCGTTGCCACTGGAGCTATACCTGCGGCGCGGCGACTTCCCGACCCAGTCCGTTTATGACCGGATGCTGGTGGCCGATTCCGCCGTGAACTGCTGGTCTTTCACCCCGTTCACCCTGCCGCCGGTTACCCCCGGCCGCTATTACATCGGCGTCTTCAATACGAACAACCTTCCCCAGGCCATCCGCTTGGCGGCCACCCTGAGTCCGGAGGCTGGCAGCGTTGCCCCAGTGCTGTGCACCTCGGCTGAGCCAACCCCGATTCTCGACGACGCGGTGACCTACGCCAGCCTGTTGGTGTCCAACCGCCAGCCCATCGCCTCTGTGGACGTCGCGCTGCTGGCGACAAACCTGCCGCGCGTCGCCGACATGGTGTTCACCCTGATCAGTCCCGCCGGCACGCGGGTGCTGTTGTGTGACGGGCGTGGCGGCGCGACGACCAACGGGCTGGGGGGAATCGTGCTCCGGACCAAGATCATCCCCACCCGGCATGCCGGCGACTACAATGCGGATACGACCAACCTGTTTGTGGGCTATAACCCGGGGACGTTGACGATAGACTACGACTTCTACCAGGCCCCCGACACCATGCATGTCTACTATGGCGACGAGCGAATCTATGACTCCGGGTTGGCCAGCAACACCAATCATGTCTCGCTTCCCTTCGGCCCGGGCGTGCAGACGAACACTGCCGGGGAGATTGTGATTGCCATGAACGAGTGGGGCAACGGCGACACCAATTCGCTCTGGGAGTATACCGCCTCGGTTGTAAGCCTGGGGCCGGGCTACGTGGTGTTTACCGAGAACCCCAACCTGTCGCCGGTGCCGATCAAGTTCGCGGCCACGCCGTTCCTGCCTCCGGAGACCAGCTGGGATTTGTTCTGTCTGCCCGAGGAGTCGCTCAACGCCCTGGCGGGCGAGAATGCCTGCGGCACCTGGCAATTGGAAATGCTGGACACCCGCGCCGGGGCCACCGTGCCTGCCCCGGTACTGGATAGCTGGCAGTTGCGCTTCGTGTTCCGGAACACCGCGCCGGTGCCCATCAGCCTGCCCCGCGGGATCGCCGGCACCAACACCATCCCGCCGTGCCAGGTCGCTCCGTTCGCCGTGGATGTGCCCGCTTGGGCCACCCGGGCCACCAATATCCTGGTCTACGCTTCCGGGCCCGTGAATGTGTGGTTTAACCAGGACCTCCCGCCCACCGGCACCAACGCCGGCGACGTCATGCTGCTCGTGACGGCGACCAACGGAGTGGCGGTCCTGGACGCCGGCGGCATGCCGCCATTGGTTCCCGGGGCCCGGTGCTATCTTGGCGTCCAGAATCCCGGGCTGGCGGATGTGACGGCGGCATTGCAGGCGGACTATGAGATTACGCCGCTGTCTGACGGCATGCCCATCAGCGCCGTCCACGCCGGCAACACGCTGCCGCAATACTTCTTCTACGATGTCTCCTCGAACGCGACTGCCGCTGCGTTCCAACTGTTCAACCTGAGCGGCAACGTGAACCTGGTCGCCAGCCGGGAGGGTTCGCTGCCGACGCTGGCGAGCTTCGACTATGGCCGATTCAGCGCGGGCACCAACGACGAGGAGATCGTTGTCTTTACGAATTCCATGCCGGTGCCGCTGGCGCCCGGGCGCTGGTACCTGGGGGTGTTCAACGCCGATCCCGTCGGCGTTGCGTACACGATCCTGGCCGCCGAATACACGAATCCATTCCCCAATATCATCACCTTGACGAACAGGATCGCTTGCCCCAACGCCAACTCCGGCGCCGGGGATGCGACTGACTACTACCATTTTGTCGTCACCGCCGGCGCGGCGCGGGCGCAGTTTGAGATCAACGGCGCAACCGGCGACATGACGCTGGTCGCGCGCAAAGGCCTGCCGCTGCCCACGCTGGCCAGCTATGCCTGTCTAAGCGCGAACCCGGGATTGAATGACGAGCTGATCACCCTCTTCGACTTCTCCCGTCCCGTGTCGCTGACGCCGGGCGACTGGTTCATCTCGGCCGTGAACCTGTCCGGCGCGCCCGTGGATTACGAGATCAAAGCGACCGAGTTTCCGGTCTCTGGCACCAACATCGTTATCACTGTCTCGCGCGCCTCGAGCTACGGTTTCTGCCTCACCTGGAACTCGCTGCCCGGTGTCCATTACTTCGTCGAAGGCAAGGCCGAGGTGAATAGCACCAACTGGACGCTGGTGTCGCCGACGCTGACGGCGTCGGAAGCGATGGTCGAGTATTGCGTGTCGTTGCCGTCGGCGTTCAACTTCTTCCGCGTTGGGGAGGGAATAGCCCTCGCGCCGCAAGACACATCCGTGAGCATTGACAGCATTGCGCTGGGCGCCAGCGGGGTGCGCCTCCAGTGGCTGGCCCCGGCCACCAGCCGATTCCGGTTGCAGTGGACTCCTTCCCTCGCGCCGCCGGCCTGGGACGCCTTCACGGATATTGTCACGTCCACCAACGGCACCTTCGAGTTCCTCGACGACGGCACGCAGACGGGCGGCCTCGACGGCCCGCGCTATTATCGCCTCGAACGGGTGCCCTAAGTCTTCAGCGCGGCCCCGCTTGGTGGCGTTTCCCACATCGAATCGTCGTCTGGCCTTGCCTGCCGCCACCTCCCGGCGTAATTGTTTCTTGCCGTGAGTGAGTCGGAATGCGTTTCTCCAGCAAAGCGCGGCTGGTGGCGGCAGTTGCCTTGAGCGCAACTCTGTTGTCTAATAGCAGCAGGCCGAGTCCGTGAGCAAAGAATTTATCCGAATTGGTGGGGCGCGAGAGCACAACCTCAAGAACCTCACATTGAATATCCCGCGCGACAAGCTGGTGGTCATCACCGGCTTGAGCGGTTCGGGCAAGTCTTCGCTGGCATTCGATACGATCTACGCCGAGGGCCAGCGCAAGTATGTCGAGTCCCTGTCCGCCTATGCGCGGCAGTTCCTGGACCAGATGCAGAAGCCGGACGTGGACTTCATCGAGGGGCTGTCCCCGGCGATTGCCATTGAGCAGCGCAGCTCCGGCTCGAGCCCCCGGTCCATTATCGCCACCACCACGGAGGTTTACGACTATCTCCGCCTGCTCTACGCGCACGTAGGCCAGCCGTATTGCCCGGAGACCGGCGTGCCCATCGTGCGGCAGACCACCAGCGATGTCGTGGACAGGATCCTCGCTTTGCCGCCGCGCACGCGGGTGATGCTGCTTGCCCCGGTTGTCCGCGACCAGAAAGGGGAGTTTCGAGACGTGGTGGAGCGGTTGGCGCGCGAGGGCTTTGTGCGCGCCCGCGTGGACGGCGAGCTGGTGGAGCTGGCGAGCGGGGTGCGGATCAAGCTGGACCCCAAGGCCCGGCATACTATCGAGGCGGTGGTGGATCGCCTGGTGATTGACGAGAAGATCCGCGTGCGACTGAGCGATTCCGTGGAGACGGCCTTGCGCTGGGGTGAAGGGGTGCTGCGAACGCTGCATCAGGTCCCGGATACCGCCACGCCCTCCCCGTCGGCGGCTTGGGTTGAAACGCTTCATTCCAACCGCAACCTCAGCCCCGCGACCGGCAAGAGCTATGAGCCGCTGACGCCCAAGCATTTCTCCTTCAACGCCCCGGCCGGCGCGTGCCCGATCTGCCACGGCCTGGGGCAGAAGCTGGTTTTCGACGAGAGCCTGGTGGTGCCCGACCCGGAGCAGTCGCTCGAACAGGGCGCGATCCGGCCCTGGCGGCGGGGCGGCAAGCGCATGGTGGTTTATTACAAGGGCCTTCTGCGCGGGGTGGCGAAGCATTACCAGCAGAGCCTGGAGGCGCCTTACCAGACCCTGCCGGCGGACTTCCGGCACGCGCTGCTTTGGGGCTCGGGGGAGACCGAGATCGAGTTCAGCTTCTGGCGCGCGGGCAAGATCAGCAAAGTCAGCCGCCCCTTCGAGGGGGTCATCCCCAACCTGCAGCGGCTCTATCAGGAGAGCGAGAGCGAATTCACCCGCAACCGGCTCAAGGGCTTCATGAGCCCGCAGTTCTGCGACGCGTGCAAGGGGCAAAGGCTCAAGCCGGAGATACTGGCGGTGACGCTGGGCGACGGGGATGCGCGCGAGAAGTTCAAAGGCGTGCTGCGTGTTGCGTGTTGCGTGCCGGAGACGGAACCCGCACCCCGCACCCCGCACCCCGCGCCGGTGGGCTCTCGACCCTCGACCCTCAACCCTCAACCCGGTTCGCCTCCCGGCCTCTCGATCATGGACGTCTGCGGCCTTTCGGTCGAGCGGGCGGACGAGTTCTTCGCCACGCTGAAGCTGACGGAGTTCCAGGAGAAGATCGCGCATGACCTCATCAAGGAAATCCGGGCGCGGCTGGGCTTCCTCAAGAACGTTGGCCTGGGCTACCTCACCCTCGACCGCGAAAGCGGCACGCTCAGCGGCGGCGAGGCGCAGCGCATCCGCCTGGCGACTCAAATCGGCGCGGGGCTGGTGGGCGTGCTTTACATCCTCGACGAGCCGAGCATCGGCCTGCACCAGCGCGACAACGACCGCTTGCTGGCCACCCTGGCCGGTTTGCGCGACCTGGGCAACTCGGTGCTGGTCGTCGAACACGACGCCGACACCATCCGCCACGCCGACTACATCCTCGACCTGGGGCCCGGGGCGGGGGTGCGGGGCGGCGAACTGGTGGCCGCCGGCACTTTGGCGGAAGTGCTTGCCCATCCCAATTCCCTCACCGCCCAGTATCTGCGCGGCGAGCTTTCCATCCCGATCCCCCGCCAGCGCGTCAAACCGTCGCCGGACCGCGGCTGGCTCGAGGTCCTGGGTGCGCGGGAGAATAACCTGAAGAACATTGACGCGCGCATTCCCCTGGGCACCCTCACCTGTGTCACGGGTGTCAGTGGCTCCGGCAAGAGCACTCTCGTGGACGACATCCTGCGGCGCGCGCTGTTCCGCAAGTTCTTCGGCTCCAAGGAACGTCCGGGCGCGCACCGCGCGCTCAAGGGCTTTGAGAAGCTGGATAAGGTGATTGTGATTGACCAGACGCCCATCGGCCGCACCCCGCGCAGCAACCCGGCCACGTACACCGGCATGTTCAATCACATCCGCAACCTCTTTGCCCGGCTGCCCGCCGCCAAGATCCGGGGCTACGGCTCCGGGCGTTTCAGTTTCAATGTCAAGGGCGGCCGCTGTGAAAAGTGCCAGGGCGACGGCCTCATCAAGATCGAGATGCACTTCCTGCCGCCGGTGTATGTGACCTGCGAAGCGTGCAACGGCCGGCGCTATAATCGGGAGACGCTGGAGATCAACTACAAGGGCAAGAACATCGCCGACGTGCTGGATATGACGGTGGATGAGGCGGTGACGTTCTTCCGCGCCGTGCCGCAGATTTACGAGCCGCTGCTGACACTGGCCGAGGTGGGGCTTGGCTACATCGGATTGGGCCAGTCGGCGACGACCCTCAGCGGCGGCGAGGCGCAGCGAGTCAAGCTCGCCGCCGAGCTGAGCCGCAAGGCGACTGGCCGCACGCTCTACATCCTGGACGAGCCGACCACCGGCCTGCACTTCCATGACGTGGCCAAGCTGCTGGAGGTGCTCTTCAAGCTTCGCGCCACAGGCAACACCTTGCTGGTCATCGAGCACAACCTGGATGTGATCAAGACGGCGGATTGGGTCCTTGACCTCGGCCCCGAGGGTGGTGACGCCGGCGGACAGATCATTGGGGAAGGCACGCCGGAGGCCGTTGCCCAATGCCTGGCCAGCCATACCGGCCGATACCTGGCCCCGGTTCTCGCGCGCTCTTCCTAGCCTGCCACCCCGTCTGAAACTCAATTTGCCAAATCAGCCGGTTCTGGTAATCGTAGTTCGTGCAGTTTTTTGTCCAGCGCAGCGAACTTCGCGACCTTTATGACAAGGTCGCCGCCGGCCAGCGGATTTCCGAGGCCGACGCGCTCCGCCTTTTCGAGAGCAAAGACCTTAATACCGTCGGGGCCATTGCCGACCTTGCCCGTGAGCGTAGGGTGGGGCGCCGGGCCAGCTATATTCTCAACCGCTACATCAACTATTCGAACTACTGCATCCTGAGCTGCCAGTTCTGCTCCTTTGCCCGCAAGACACGTGACGGCGACGGCTTTCAGCTTACCATCGAGGAGATTGTCCAGAAGGCCCGTGAAGCCCTGCGGTTGGGTATCACGGAATTGCACATCGTCGGCGGGCTGCATCCGTCGCTGCCATTCAGTTATTACACGGATATGCTCAAGGCGCTGCGCGCGCTGGATGCGCGGCTGCAGTTGAAATGCTTTACGGCGATCGAGGTGCTGCACCTGGCATGGCTGGCCAAGAAGTCCGTCCCCGATACGCTCGGGGCGCTGAAGGAGGCGGGGCTCGATTCGCTGACCGGCGGCGGGGCGGAAATCTTTCGCAAGGAGGTGCGCTCCGCCATTGCCCGGGGCAAGGAATCGGCCGAGGAGTACCTGGAGGTCCACCGTGCGTGGCATCGGCTGGGCGGACGCAGCACCTGCACCATGCTCTACGGCCATGTCGAGACGCTTGCCGACCGGGTGGATCACTTGCGCCAGCTGCGCGCGCTGCAGGATGAAACACGTGGGTTCGCCGGCTTTGTCCCGCTGCCCTATCATCCCGAGAACAATGACATCCCCGTCCCGCACCCCCCGACCGGATTCGACACCCTGCGCACCGTGGCGGTCAGCCGGATTTACCTCGACAACTTCGATCACATCACCGCCTACTGGGTGGGCCTGGGGCTGAAACTGGCGCAGGTGGCGCTGAGCTACGGCGCCGATGACCTCCACGGCACCATCTTCGAGGAGCATATCTTTCACATGGCGGGCGCCCGGTCGCCGCAATTGCAGAGCGAGGCTGAGATGATCCAAGCCATCCGTGAGGCGGGCTGCATTCCCGTGCAGCGCGATACGTTCTACGAACCCATCAAAGTATGGGACGGCCCGGTGCCCGTGCTGGAAACCAGCGACCAGCGCTCCGGAGTCCTGGAGGCCAACCTGGCCAGCGCATGATGAACTCTCCCGACGACACCCCCAAACTTCGCATGGCCCCGTCCGAGACGGCGGCCGAGGCGGCCCATCGTTTCGAGCGCGAGCAGCGCGCCGTGGATTTGCAGCGTGAGAGCGGCCTGGAACACTCGCTGGCGCCCTTCCGAGTGGGGAATTCCGGTTTCCTCAACACCGTCCCGCTCACGCGCGGCCTGGAGGAGGAGATCATCTATGCCCCGCCCGCTCAACTGGCCGCGATGCTGCAGCGGGACGAGCTGGATGCCGCGCTGGTCAGCGTGGTCGAAGTGCTCTTGAACGACCGCTATGATGTCCTGGATGGCATTGCCATCGCCTCGCTGGGCGAGGTCCAGAGCGTCCTGCTGGCCCACCGCAAGCCCCTGCGCCAGGTCACAGAAATATTCTGCGATCCCGCCTCGCTGACCAGTGTGCAATTGCTGCGGGTGCTGCTGGCCGAGCGCGGGCTTAAGCCGGCGTTCAAACCGCTGCCCAGCTATGATTTTGCCGCGCTGCCGGACTATGCCATGCTCATCGGCGATTCGGCGCTGGACTTTGTGCTGGGACCGCATGAGCACGAGATCTGGGACCTCGGCGCGGCATGGTACGAGCTGACCAACCTGCCCTTTGTATTTGCGGTCTGGGCGTTGCGCCGCGGGGTTGAGAATGCCGGGCTGCGGCGCGTGCTGCGCGAGGCGCGGGACTTCGGACTCGATACGCTCGATTCCATCATTCGCACGCGCCCGGAATACACCTACGACTTCCGCAAGGACTACCTGAGCTGGAACATCCACTACCACCTGGGCTCCGACGAGAAGCGCGGCCTGGCCCGGTTCATGGAACTCCTGCGCCGGCACGGCATCGGCCCGGTCTTCGAGCCCCGGTTCGTTCCTTAACGGCTGACGATTTGCTTGACGGCGTCGGTGACGATTCGCGTCACGCGCTCGGGCGTCAACTCCGCGAGAGCTACGGTGGAGAAGTTCACCCGGCGCTCGACACCGCGACCGGCCGGGTGGGCAATGACCACCTCGGCGCGCAAGTCATTCCGGCGGCAGATGAAGCTGACCGAAGCGCCGGCCAGCGTATAGACGTAGCCCAGGTCGGCGGGGAGGCAGCGTTGGGGGGAGAAATGGAGGGTGACATAGGGAAAGCTGTTCGGGTCGGCGCCCGGCTGGTCGCGGACGGTTTCCACCGTGGCGCCGTAACCATGCTTCTGGAGCGTTGCTGCCGTGGAATCCAGGATGGGCTTGAGCGTCGCATCCGCCGCCGCGAGGAACTGTTGCGCAAAACCCTCCTGCTCCCGTCGGCGCTGCTCGGGATTCGCCAAAGGCTTCACGGGGACGCTGCGGACGTTGGCAAAGAAGTCCTCGAGTTCTGAGTTCATGTCATCTCACTCCAGGGTCGGTGGCCAATCCATGCCTGCATAGCGCCATGCACCGGCGTTCAGTCTGCAGCCAGAGGCGGGCGCCCATCGGCTCCGCCGCCGTCCAGGTCAATGAGAATATCGCGCGGCTCGGCCCCTTTGCTGGGCCCGACGATGCCGCGGTTCTCCAGTTCGTCCATGATGCGGGCGGCGCGGCCATAGCCGAGGCGCAAGCGGCGCTGGAGCAGGGAGACGCTGGCCTTCTGCTCGCTGCGAATGACTGCGATGCAGTCCTGGATAATCTCCTCGTCTTCGTCTATGCCGCCCTCGTTCTCGGAGTCGTTGTCGGCACGGGAGAGCTGCTGGTGAATCTCCAGCTCGTAGCTTGGTTTGGCCTGCTTGGCGATGAAGTCCACGATGCTCTGGATTTCCTGGTCGGTAATGAGCGAGCCCTGGGCGCGCGTCAGCTTCGCCGAGCCGGGCGGCAGGTAAAGCAGGTCCCCTTTGCCGAGCAACTTGTCGGCGCCCATGGCGTCCAGAATCGTGCGTGAGTCCACCTTGGCCGCGACCTGAAACGCGATGCGGGCGGGGATGTTCGCTTTAATGACGCCGGTGATGACGTCCACGCTCGGCCGCTGGGTGGCAACGATGCAATGGATGCCCGCTGCCCGCGCCATTTGCGTGATGCGGGCGATGGCCATTTCCACGTCCGCCGGCGCAACGAGCATCAGGTCCGCCAGCTCGTCAATGATGACCACAATGTAGCTGAGCTTTTCGGGGATGATAATGTCTTCCTCGCGCGGCACGACGATTTCCTCGTCCACCTCCACGGCGAAGCCGTCGGCGCCGGGCTCGACTTTCTCCTTCTTGGCCAGGAGCGGCAGCTCGGGCTCGCGTGGCGGCAAGGGCTTGTTCTTTGGGCGCGAGTTGAAGGAGAGAATATTGCGGACGCCCACCCGGGCGAAAATCTGGTAGCGCTTCTCCATCTCGTTGACCACCCAGCGCAGGGCGAGAATGACTTTCTTCGGGTCGGTGACAACCGGGACGACCAGGTGCGGCAGGGTGTTATACTGCTGCAACTCGACCACCTTGGGGTCAATCATTACGAAGCGAAGCTGGTCGGGCGAGAAGCGGTACAGGAGCGAGGTGATAATGGTGTTGATGCAGACCGATTTGCCGGAGCCGGTGCTGCCGGCAATCAGCAGGTGTGGCATCTCCGACAGGTCGGAGATGATCGGGTGGCCGTAAACATCCTTGCCCAGCGCCAGCGGGATGCGCGCCTTGGTGTTGCGCCATTCCTCGGACTCCAGCAGGTCGCGGATAATCACGGTGGTTTTGACCGGGTTCGGCACCTCCACGCCGACCGAGCTTTTGCCGGGCACGGGAGCGAGAATATGGATGCGCTCGGCCTTGAGCGCGGCAGCGAGGTTATTGTTGAGCGCGGTGATCTTCTCCAGCTTCACCCCCGGCGCCGGGTGCAGCTCGTAACGCGTGATGGTGGGCCCCTTGGTGATGTCGCCCAGGGAGACCTCGATGTCGAACTGGGCCAGCGTCTGCTGCATGAGGCGCGCATTGGCCATCAGCTCTTCCTTTGACTCGGTGGGCTTGATGTTCGGGTCCGGGTGCTGCAGGAAATCCATGGGCGGCAACTGGTAGTTGCCAATCATGGGCGTCGAGGCCACAGAGATCGGCTTGGGCTTCTTCTTTGCCCTGGATGGCGTTGTGGGACCAAGGCCGTGAATGGTAACTTCCTGTTCCTGCTTGGGCTCGGCCGGCTTGGCACCAACGTCCGTTTTCTCAGCGGCCGGTGTCTCGGTCTTCGCTTCCGCGGGCTTGGGCTCGGCCGGCTTCTCGGCCGGCTCTTCCTTCTTGCCCAGAATGTCCTCGGTGCTGGCTGCCTTGAGTTCTCGGGCGGAAATCACTTCGCCCTCAGCGGCCGGCTCCGGCTCGGTCACGGACTGGGGCGGCAGGGCCTTTTTTCCACGCGCGGCTTTATTGGGTTCCGGCACACTCAGGTCGCGCACCGTGGGTTTCGGCACCGGCTGCATGTCCGCGCCGATCCCGGAGCGGTCCACTTCCTCCTGCAGTTTCTTGGCCTGGCGCTGCAGTTCCCGCGCCCTTTGTTCCAAGGCGTCCTCATCGGTGGCGGGTTCGCCCTCGGCGCCGGGGCGGCGGCTCCAAACCGCGCGGACCCAGTCGCCGAGCTGGAAGTTTGTCAGGAATAGCAAGCTGACAAAGTAGAGCATGAGGAAGATAATGGTGGCGCCCGCCGCGCCGAAACACTCGCTGAAGAAATGCTGGTTGAGGTTGCGTCCGAGTATGCCGCCGGCGGTTGTGCCCAGGTTCCGTTCGAGACTTCCGAGGTATTGGCGATAGATGTCGAGCAGGCCGATGCAGCAGAACAGGAGGACCAGTGCCCAGAACCAGCGCCGGCGGAGGTAGGCGAAGGTGTCAAAGAAGCAGCCCAAGCCCACGAAGAACAGCACCACCGGCAGCACAAACGCCGCCGCGCCGACCGATAGAAAACAGCCGTAAGCCATCCACGCGCCGAAGGGGCCGATCCAGTTCCGCACTGGCTGGTTGTGCGGCACCGCGTTGGCCGAAACATCGCGCGGGTGATAGGACAGCATCGCCACCATCAACAGGACGGCAAGGCATAAAAGCACGATCCCGATCACGTCGTTGAACCCACGGGAGGAGTCTGAACTTGCCGATGCCTTGCGAGCCATGTGCGAAGATTACCAATTTCAAGTCACGAGTGACAAGTGACGAGTAGTGCCCGCCAGCGGAGGGCATGCCTTGGCTCCCCGCTTCCCCTCGGCCGAAATTCTCGCCGTTTCCCAGCGAAAGCCGCTGGATGCCGCTGGTGATCAATGGCCGTATGGCCGCGCCCAAGGGATGTCCACGCCGACGTGCCGCCGCCGGAAGCGCCAGGCGGCCAAACTCCGGCGGCAGGGGTAACGCTGTGGCAACACCGGGGCAGGCCCATACCTTCACTGTCGCCCCTGGCAGGTGCTAGTGCTTGATTGCACAAATGAGCGATGCCTGGCGCGCCGCGTGCCCCCACACGGCGCTATCGCTAATCACGGCAATCAACCATTAGTTGCCTCGGCAGCTGATGCAGGAATGGGCTGCTCGCGCGACACCGGCAGCCGCTACCGCCGCCGCCTCAAGCTGCTCCCTCCATTGTCCCTCCATTATACCTCCATTGCACCTCCATCCTACCTCCATCTATAGATGGAGGTAGGATGGAGGTGCAATGGAGGTAGGACGGAGGTAGGATGGAGGTATAACGGATGTGCTACGGAGGGATTAGCTTGAGTGCATGATTTCCCTGGCAGTTCGTTAATAAACCCGCCCGGTGAGGACGCTGGGGCTACAATGCGTATTGAATTCCAGGCAAATCCTCCAGGCCGCGTGCTCCCATGCGGCGCTATCGGTAATCACTGCAATCAAGCACTGGCAGGTTCCTAACCTCCCGCCCCTCTCCGACTTTCGCTGCTCGGCCCCCGGTCGGGGCGTCGAAGCGCGGCCGCCGCCGACCTGCGCGACGGCCCGCCGCCGAAAGTCACACAATACAGATGACGGATGGCTTATCAGGGTTACAGGCCTTGAGCAGCGGGTGAGCAGTCCCAACGGCGACGATCACTACGAAATCGCAATCGCCTGCGGGCGATCGGAGCCGACCCTCCACGTTCACGCCAGGCGGCAGCCGGCGCACCCGACGCCCTTGAGCATGATCGCGCCGGTGGGGCAGACCTCGGCGGCACGCCGGGCGGACTGGCGCAGGGCTTCTGACATTGGCCGGTCGAAAGGCGGGGCAACCGCCACCTGGAATCCGCGTCCGACGAAGGATAGCCCGAGTTCCTCGTGTGCCTGGGCCGCCACCTGCACGCAAGCGCCGCAGATAATGCACTTGCCCGGCTCGAAGACGATGTCCGGGTGCGAGGTGTCGCGCTCGAAATGGCGGCGCTCGCCAACGAAGCGCTGCGGGTCCACACCGTATTCGGTGGCAATCTGGCGGAGGCGGCAGGGGATTGCCTTGCCGCAACCGCACCCTAAGCAGCGCCGCGACTCGCGCCTGGCGGCCTCGAATGAGAAGCCCAGCTCCACCTCTTCAAAGGTCGTCCGCCGCTGTTCCAGGGGCAGATGCGGCATGGGCGCGCGCGGCGCCTGCTCGATGCCGCGCAGGAGCACCGCCAGCTCGTCTTCGCTCAGCTTGCCCATCATCACGCTTACCAGGGGGGGCGCGCCGACAACCCTCTGCCCCGCCAGGTGTTGAGTTATGGACGTCGCAGCCAGCTTGCCGGCGGCTACCGCTCGCACCGCCAGGTCCGGACCGGAGACGGCGTCGCCGCCGGCGAACACGCCAGGGAGGTTCGTCGCCAGCGTCTTTGAATCAGCGGCGATGCCCCACTTCGACAAGGCCAGCTCGGGGCTGGTCAAGTCGCCCGTCTCGACGCTCTGGCCGATGGCGGCGATCACGCAGGTGGCCGCCACTTCGAATTCCGAGCCGGGAATCGGCACCGGGCGGGCGCGACCGCTCTCGTCCGGCGGTCCCAATTGCATTCGCTGGCAGGTGAGGCTCAACTTCCCGTGCTTGCGTTCCAGCCGCACCGGCGTCACAAGGAACTCGATCCGGACGCCTTCGGCCTCTGCGGCTTCCACCTCTTCCATGAGGCACGGCATCTCGCGGCGCGTGCGACGGTAAAGCACGCGCACGGACCGGGCGCCCAGCCGCACGGCACAGCGGCTGGCGTCCATCGCCGTGTTGCCGCCGCCGACCACCACGACATCATCGCCTACGGCGGGCGCCGGGCCCTCAGTGAGCTTCTCCAGAAACTCCAGGGCGGGCGTGGCGAGTTCTTCCCCGCCGCAGCCCAAGCCCCGCGAACCTTGGGCGCCGATGGCCAGGAACACAGCGTGGAAATCGCGCCGGAGATCGTCCAGCGTGAAGTCTTGCCCCAGCCGCCGGCCCAGGCGGAATTCCGCGCCCAGGCCGCGGATCATCTGGATTTCCATGTCAAGCACCTGTCGTGGCAGGCGGAAGGCCGGGATGCCGTAGCGCAGCATCCCCCCGGGTTGCGTGTGGGCGTCGAACAGCACCACGGCATGCCCGTTGCGCAGGAGGTGATGCGCGGCCGCCAGCCCCGCCGGGCCGGCCCCGACGATGGCCACCCGCCGGCCAGTCGCTGGAGCAATTGGCGCAGACGTATCGCCTGCGGGTGGCGCGATCGTCCGCGCCTGCCGCTGGTGATCGGCGCTGAAGCGATGCAGGTTGCGGATGGAAAGCGCCTCCTCCACGTCACACTGCCGGCAGCGCTGCTCGCAGAGCCGCGGGCAGACTCGACCCAGCGAGGCGGGCAGTGTGAGGTCGTCGGTCACCAGGCGAGCAGAGGCGGCGTTGTCGCCGGCGGCAATGCGGGCGATGAAGTTGGGGATGTCCAGCCCGGCCGGGCAACCCGTCCGGCAAGGGCCGACGCACTCGCCCGCGTGATCGGAGAGCAGCAACTCCAGCGCGGTCTTGCGGGCGGCCCGCACCTCCTCCGAATTGGTTGTTACGACCATGCTTGGGGTTGCCGGCGTGGCGCAGGAAGGCCAAAGATTCGGCCGCCCCTCGATCTTTACCGCGCACAGGAAGCAGGAAGCGGATGGCTCGAAGCCTTCGACCTGGCAGAGCGTCGGGATGGCAATGCCCAATTCGCGCGCCGCGCCAAGGAGAGTGGTGCCCGGGGGGACGGACACGGGCCGGCCGTCTATGGTGAGGGTGAGCGTGGAAGTCATTGCGGCGTTAAATCCGAAGGTCGAAACCCGAAGGCCGAAAGAAGGCCGAAAGGTAAATGCCGAAGCGCGAAACGGCACTGGGTGGGAGTAAGGGTCATTTCCTCCATATTGCGCCGAAGATGAGGTTTAGCTCCTTGGCTTCACGCCAGAGCACTCGCGCCTCCGCAGCAAGATTCTGTTCTGCCGCAGCGACCATACGAAGGAAGAACATGGCTTCTTTGGACTCCTTTCGGCTGATGCCGATCTTCTGTTTGAACTCCTTACCTGATACCGCGTCATCAGCTTCGCAGTAGTTAGCCCCGACACTCGTGCTGGCCCCTACCAGTTGGTTAATGAGTCGGTCATTTACAGAGTTGCGAGGTATCTTCTTGGCAAAGCGGATAATACTTTCACCAAACCGCGCAGTGCGTTCAGCCAGACCCTCCGGAGGTGGCGGGACCACAGGTTCGTCCTTCAGCACCAATGGCTCCATGCATGGCTCGTCGCCCCACCGCCCATAATCGGAGCAGATGTTCGGAATTCCGCTAGCACCACCACACTCGGATTTCGCACTTCGGCCTTCTTTCGGCCTTCGGGTTTCGGCCTTCGGATCTAGTCTCCCAGGTTCTTTCATACCACCTCCACCGCACCATGCGGGCACACCTGCCGGCAGGAATCGCAGCGCGTGCATTTCTCCAGGTTAATCACGTGCCGGGCGTAGGGCGTCATGGGGATGGCGTCCGCCGGACAATGCTGGGCGCAAAGGGTGCAGCCGGTGCAGTTATCGCGCACGCGGTACTTGATGAGCGCCTTGCACTTGCCGGCCGGGCAGCGGCCTTGCAGGTGCGCTTCGTACTCCTCGCGGAAGTACCGCAGCGTGGTCAGCACCGGGTTGGGCGCGGTTTTGCCCAGCCCGCAGAGACTTCCCGCGGCTACCTGGGGCGCCAATCGCTCCAGCTCTTGCAGGTGCTTGCGGGTGGCGTGCCCGGCGCAGAGGAGATCGAGCAGCTCAAGCATCCGCTTGGTGCCGATGCGGCAGAAGGTGCACTTGCCGCAGGACTGATTCTGCGTGAACTGCAGAAAATAGCGCGCGATATCCACCATGCAGGCGGTGTCGTCGAGCACCACCATGCCGCCGGAGCCCATGATCGCGCCGATGTCGCGCAGCGATTCGTAGTCCACTGGCGTATCGGCCAGGCGCGCTGGCACACAACCGCCCGAAGGCCCGCCGATCTGGACCGCCTTAAACGTGCGCCCGGCAACGACGCCACCGCCGATCTCCTCGACGATCTGCCGGAGGGTGGTGCCCATGGGAACTTCAATTAGCCCGGCGCGCCGCACTTTGCCGGCCAGCGAGAACACTTTGGTGCCCTTGCTGCTGGCGGTCCCGATGCCGGCAAATGCTTCGGCGCCGCGGCGAATGATCCAGGGCACCATCGCCAAGGTCTCAACGTTGTTGATGAGCGTGGGCTTGCCCCACAGACCGGACTGCGCGGGGAACGGCGGGCGCAAGCGGGGCATGCCGCGCCGTCCCTCGACGGAGGCGATCAAGGCCGTCTCCTCGCCGCAGACGAAAGCGCCCGCGCCCTCCTTGATGGAGATGCGCAGCGGATAGTTGCTTCCCAGCAGATGCTCCCCGAGCCAGCCCCGCTGCTCGCACTCGGCCAGTGCGGCCCGCACCCGCTGCAAGGCCTGGGGATACTCGTGGCGGATGTAGAAGATGGCCTCGTGGGCGCCAATCGCCACGGCGGCGATCGCCAGCCCTTCGAGGACGCGATAAGGGAAGGACTCAAGGATCATCCGATCCATGAACGCGCCCGGGTCGCCCTCGTCGCCGTTGCAGATGACATACTTGGTCTCGCCGGGCTGCTGGTGGACCATGCGCCACTTCTTGCCCGTGGGAAAACCCGCCCCCCCACGTCCGCGCAAGCCGGAGCGTTCGATAGTCCCGATGATATTCTCCGACGAGAGTGTGGCTCCGGCGGGGCTGGAAGCCTGCGTTGCGCGAAGCGGACGCTCGACTCCGAGGCAACGCGCCAATGCCGCAAAGGCGTCCTGCGCCAGGTGCTCGTCCAGGTCCAGCGGGTCGAGGCGGCCATAGTGCTCCATGGCGATATGGACCTGCCGTCCGAAGAAAGCCCGGACACCGGGATCGTCCTGATTGACTGTGAGGCTGCCGGGCTGCGGCGCCGCCAAATCCTCTTCCACCAGCAGGCTATCCACCACCCGCGTCCAAAGCCGCGTCAGGCGCCGCGCCAGGCCCCGCGGGCGGAAGTGAGCTTGCACCAGCTTGCCGGCCTGGTCCGGGGTCAGCCCGTCGTAGGTCACGTTCGGCTTGCCCGGAAGGGCGACTTCGACCATGGGTGTGCGATAGCAGGCGCCGACGCAGCCGACGCGTTTCACCGTGGCATTCACGCCGTGGAGCGCGAGGCTCTGCTGCAGGGCCTGATACGAGCGATCCGTTCCCTTGGCCGCGCAACACGAGTCCAGGCAGACCCGGATCTCCGCGCCGCCGTTCCGAGGCTGGGGCGTGCTGATGGCCGGCTTGGCGGCGGCTGCGTTTCGCCGGCTCGCCAGGAAGTCACGGATGGTGCCCGGCACCTTCTCCGCCGCCGCGTAGCCAAACGTCTCCCCCTCGATGCGCACCACCGGGGCGAGCGTGCAGCAGCCGAGGCACGCGACCCGCTCGATGGTAAAACGCCGGTCGGCGTCCGTGTCCGAGCCTTCGGCGATGCGCAAGTGGCGGCGCAACGCCTCCTCGACCCGCTCCGAGCCGCCGACGTGGCAAGCCGTGCCGTGGCACACGTGCACAATGTGTTTGCCGCCCGCGGTGTGGCGGAACATGTCGTAGAATGTCGCGACCCCGCTAATGTCCGCAGCCGTGATTTGGGTAACCGCGCAGACGCGCCTCAGGGCTTCCTCCGGCAGGTAGCCGTAGTGATCCTGTATGGCCTGAAGGATGGGGATGGCCGCATCAGGCGAGCGACCGATGCGTTCCACCGCCTCATCTACGAATTGCAGGTCAATGCTCATGAATCATGGCACGGACTTCGGACTTCGCGCTTCCCCGAGACACCACACATTGGTCAACCCTCTCAGGAATATCCTGTCTTGGGCGAACGCGGGGCTGGCATGAAAAGCATCGCTCATCTCGGTGCGAAACAGTTCTTTGAACTGCCGCGCGGCTGCGATTACTACCGCCGTCCCCTTCTGGCCGAAGAGATACAGCCTGTCCCCGGCCAGGCTCGGGGAGGCGTGGCATTCCATTTCAAAGTCATGGTCCCACTGCTTTTTGCCGTCCTTCGCGTCGAGGCACGTCAACATGCCCGAGGTGGTGAGGGCGAAGACCAGTTCGCCGTTGCTGGTGGGGCTGGTGACATCCGGCACGTTGTCTTCGTAAGCCCAAACCAGGTGGGTCTTGGTCACGTCGCCTTGCCCATTCGGGCGAATAGCCAGCAACTTCTCCGAGGGGCTGGCTACGAACAGCAGACCGCCGGCGAACACCGGCGAGGGGGTGATCTCCCCATTCAGGCATTCGGCCCGCCAAAGCTCCGCGCCATCCGCCGCCCCGTAGGCGATAACGCACGGAAGTGCCAGCGTGACCACCTGCGCTTTTTCTCCAACCTCGATGACGATTGGGCTGGCCCAGGAAGCGCCCGTTTTGCGCGGGCGCTGCCAGACGACTTGGCCCGTGCGGCCGTCCAGGGCGTAGAGCTTGGAATTGCCGTCCTCGTTGTCTCCCTGATCGAGTTGCACGATCAACCGGTCGCGCCATGTGGCCAGCGAGGTGGCATGGCCATAGGGATTCTTGAGCGCGCCAAAGCTCTTGGACCAGGCTGGTTGGCCTTCCAGCGTGAAAGCGGCGCAATCGCCGTTCGCGAATATCGCATAGACGCGCCGCCCATCCGTGGCCATGGTGGAAGCCGCATAGCCGGTGGACTCCGGCACATCGGCGTGGGCCGGGCTGCCGGGACCACTCGCTACCGGTTGCTGCCAAAGAGTCTTGCCGGTGCCGGCGTCCAGGCAGACAACCTCGCGTTTGCGGGCGTCGCCACCCGAGAAGAAGACCCGATCTCCCCAGATAATTGGCGAGCCAAAACCCCAAGTCGGAACCGGGACCTTCCAGGCGACGCCTGCGCCGGTCTTCGTGTCCCAAGCGGTCGGCGCATTGGTGCGCACCGAGACGCCGCTGCCGTCGGCCCCGCGGAAACGGGGCCAGTTCTGCTGGAGTTCCTGGAGCGAGGCCGCGTTGCCGGCCTGTGCTTGTTCCGTGGGGTGCGATTCCTGCGCGTCGGCACCAAGCGACCTCTCCAAATCGCCCGTCCGCCTGGGCAAGGTTGGGCTGAGGCAAAGGCTCAGCAGGAAGAGGCCTCCCCCTACGGCGGCGCCGCTGGCTGCTACCGACCATCGCGCCCGGGCAGCGGCGCGCACAGATTGGTCCGGCTCGTCAGCCTTCGGCTTGGGCATCGGGAATCGCCTCTGGCAACGGGCGCCTTGCGAAACCGCCAGGACGAATAGGACCACCGCACCCAGGAGCAGATAAACGCCGAACTCCATCTGCGATAAATGGCGAAAGTAGCGCTGGCGGAGCTGCAAGTCGAGCTGGCGGATGCTCTCCTTGAGCTGCTTGTCGGCTGGACTGAGCCGCAGTTGCTCTTTGCAGGCCCTGAGCTGGGGTGACTTCAGCGGGTCATCCGCCCTGGCCCTGACGTGTCCGGCCAGCAGGTTCATGCCCACCAGCAAAGCGAACACGCCGGCAATCCATGCCGCCAGCCGCCACGCCCGGCCAGCGGCTTCCACACCGCTTTGGCGTGACATGGCACCAGTTTCGGCTTGGAACGCAGTTGCCACGGGTCAGCTCCGGTCCGAGTCTTGCGAAATTGGGGTTGCAGGCATTCCTGCAGCCGGCACAGGTGCCGGCGCCAATCCGCGCCGGACCAGTTCATTCGGGCAGAATTCGAAGCAACGCGCGCATGCGAAACACTCGCCGCGGGCCGGTTCGTAGTCGGTGCGCCGGCGACGAACCGACAGACTGATCAGCTTCGCGCCAATCACCAGCCCGACCCAGGCGCCGAAAACCCATCCGCCCACGGCGAACTTGCGCTGGACGGCCGCTGCCTCGGTCAGAGTCTCCTTTGATGTCTGCCGTGCGCGTTCCAGCGCCAGGTCCTCGGGCGATAGCGCGCCGAACCTGGGTGCGGCGCCCTGGGCTCGCACCAACTGGTCTGCCAGGCTAACCGCCGGATGGAGCCGTGACGCGGGCGTGCTGAATTGGAACCCCAGCCAGCCGCCGCCGGCCAGGAGGAGCGGCGTGAGCGCCAGCAGCCAGGCCAGGCGCCGGCGGTCTTGGGCCAGGGTTTGGGTGCCGGTTGAGCTGGCTTGAGGCTCGCGCATGGCACCGAAGGGGCATGACGCTTCACACAGCCGGCATTGCGTGCAGTAGTCCGGCGTTACCCGCACGCGCCATTTCGCGACCACCGCGGCCAGTTTGAGCAGCGCGCCGTACGGGCATAGAAACCGGCAGTAGGGCCGGCCCACGAACATCCCCAGCACGACCAGCGCCGCGCCGCTCAACACCATCAGTGTGCGCCCGCTAAGGCGGAAGATGGGCACGAAGGGATCATACTCGCAGATGATAAAGGCGCTGCCGGTGGCGGCGAAGAGCACCCCCGCACCCAGGTAGATGTAAGGCACCACGCTCAGCGCCTGCTCCAGCCAGGCCGGCACCTTGAGCGGTTTGAGCAGCACGAGGTCCTGCAGGGCGCCATGCGGACAGACGCCCGCACAGAAAGTTCGCCCCGCAAGGAGCGCCAATACCAACGGCAGGACGAAAAAGGCGAGTACACCCAGCGGTACCGAATAGGATCGATCGCAGAGCGCCAGCGAGACGTTCTGCAGCGAGCCAATGGCGCAAACGCAGCCCTTGCGCCAGAACCCGAAGTAGAGCAGCGAGAAGACCGAAAGCATCATCAGCCCCTTGCGCGAGCGCCGCTGATAGACCAGCCAGGTTGCCAGCCCCAGGGCAGCCGCCAGCACCGCGACATCGAGATACTCTGCGAATAAAGCCCGCGCGGGAGGGGTGGTGGTAATTGGCAATTGGTGCCCGCTCTCAAAGTCCGGGGGCGGAAAGCGCTGTTCGGCGAAGGCGCAGACTGCGGACACCAGCAGGACACTCAACCGGAGCAGCCATTTGCAATAGGCAGCTCGAGCGCCGCCAGCCGTCGCCCGTGCGCCGCGCCCATCGCTAATAGCCAATCGCCAATGGTGGATCATCTAGTGGGTGTTGGTCTTGAGCAGATAAGGCTGGTCGGCCGGTACGCGGCGGAAGGCGTCGCCGGCGCAGACCTTCGAGATGGCGCATTCGTTGCAGTTCAGGCAGCGATCATGCCGCACCTGCAGGAAGAGCGAGCCATTACCGAAGCGGTTGCAGCCCTCGACGCACTTGGCGCAGCCGATGCAGAGCCGCTCATCAATCGTGTATTCGTAATAGGGGTCTTCGACGTAAGTCCGGTTGATGGCCGAGGTGGGGCACAGGCAATTCTCCGCACCCGTGTTGAGGTCGTTGGGCTCGGGCTCAAAGTAGCCGGTGCAGAGCTGGCAATAGCCGCAGATGGCGAAAGCGTGGACGCATTTGACGGCGGATTGCTCGAGCACGCAATGGGTGGCGCAATTGCCGCAGCGCACGCACTTCTGCGGGTCAATCTGCCAGACCGTGCCCCTGGCCGAGCTTCGCCCGGCGACTACTCCCAGCAAGCCCCCGAGTCCCGCGAACCCAGCCGCACGGGCGCCGTCGCGCAGGAACTGGCGTCGTGTCACCGGCGGCTGCTTCTGGGAGTCGGTGTTCACGCTTTGTGCTTCATGATGCGCACGTTGTTGGCGAACAGGTCGAGAATGTAGATGCGCTGTTGCGAATCCACGGCTGCATCCAGCCCGCCCAGCAGGCCGTCCGAGCGGGTCTTGAGCGCGCCCGCCTTGGCATTCTCGAAAAACGTTTCGACCCCGGCGACGACCGACTCGAAGGCGCCTTGCGGCGAGTAGATCTTTACCCGCGGCAGTCCCTTCTCGCAGGTCACATGGCGTCCATCCGGCAGCAGGGCCAGGCCGATGGGATTGCAGCAGCCGCAGAGCCCGTCAATGGCCGCCGAGGGTTTGCCCCAGAAGAACTCCAGGTCGCCGTTCAGGGTGTATGCCTCCACGCGATGGTGCCCGGTGTTGTTGACGCGCAGCAGACCATCGCGCGCCAGCTTTACATCGAGATAGGGGCTGGGCACGACCAGGCCGGGAATGTTGCGATCCTTGCTCCGCTCGCCAAGGCGCCCGACCAGCTTGCCGGACCTGTCGAACCGCAGCACAACGCGGTTGCCGGAATCCGCGGCGAAGACATCCCCTTCTGCGACCGCCAGGCCGGTCAGCCAAGTCCGTTTGCCGGGGGCTTGCCACGTCGCGAGGCGCTTGCCGGTGCGGTCGAACACTTCCACATGATCCTGAACTCCGGCATAAAGAGTCCCCTCGGCGGCGATTGTCACACAACGAACCGCGGCCGCGCAGGGAATCTCACTGATGCGGTCCCCGGCACGGTCCAGTACGGTCACGGCGTCGGCGGCCGCGATGTAAACGCGGTCATCCGGGCCAATGACGATGCGGCGAGGGTTCGGGGCGGGGCAGGGGAACTGGCCGACCTGTTCGTACTGGATGAGTCTGGGATCCGTCTTGCGCAGTCGTTCCACATCAAGCGCGAAAGGGTTGCCTTCCTTGCCGGGGCTGGCCGCGCGAAGCAACGGAACGGAGGTGGCGAGGGAGGCGCCGCTAACGGCGAGAATTCCGGCCCCGCGCGCGGTTCCTTCAAGGAATCGGCGTCGGGTGAGGTCTCGCTTTGAGTGGTCCATGTTAACCTTGCGCCCGGGCGCGCCTGGCGGAAAGCGCCTGGGGCAGTCCGCAAGCGGCAAAGTTGCCGCAGGCGCTGCAAATGCCCTGGTTCGCACAGCGTTGGTCCCCAGGTCTGCGGGGCCGTGCCGCCAGTCCGGCGGCCAGCGCGCTTATTGCGGCCAGCAGGCCACAACGTGCTCCAGCACGAAGGAACTCGCGCCGGCTTTCAACCTCTTGGGGCGAGAACAGCATAGCACAGTGGTCGAATTATAGCGCCGAAAGCCTGCGCCACGCGAGCGAAAGCTGCTACGTCCGTTTTGCCATTTACCAACCCTTCTTTGCCCGCGGGACAGTGGGTCAGGGAAGCGCATCATCCCAGTGCCTGGCCGGTTTTTCGGAAAGCGTTTCAAGAAAGAGATTTCCGTTGAATCGCGAGGATTATAGGATGGCCGAAATGCAGACACCGCAGCAAAGAATTAAATTGGCCAGAATGAACCCCCGGCAGGTCGCGGATGAGATTGGGGACTTCATCGTAAGCACGATTCTGAAGCTGAATAAGACCGGCGGCGTGGTGGGGCTTTCCGGCGGGGTGGACAGCACCTGTGTGGCTGCCCTGACGAAGCGGGCCTTTGACCGGCACAACGAGCGCTGCCCGGGGAAGCCGCTCGAAGTGGTGGGATATGTCCTGCCTTCGCACACCAACGATCCCAGGGATGCGGAAGACGGCCTGAAAGTCGCGACTCGCTTGCAGATCCGGCATGAAGTCCAAAGCATCGAGCCCATTGTGCAAGCCTTTACGTCCACCAACCCCGAGGCCCTGAACCACAAGTACCATCGCGGCAACCTGACTTCGGAAATTCGCGCGGTGATCCTCCACACAAAGGCGGCAACGGAAAACAAAGCCGTGATCGGCACCGGCAATCGGGATGAGGATTACGGCGTTGCCTACTACACCCTTTTTGGCGACGGCGCGGTCCACATGAGCCCGATCGGCAACCTGCCGAAGCGGCTGGTGCGCGAAATGGCAACTTACCTCGGATTCGATGACCTGGCGGGCCGGGTGTCAACGGCCGGTCTGGAGCCCGGGCAGACCTCGTTCAAGGATTTGGGCTGTGATTATGAGTTCGCTGAGCTCGTCCTCAATGGCCTGGACCAGGGCTTGCAGGCAGAGGAGCTGGCGGTGCACCCCCAGGTCGTGCCGTATGCGCAGCAGCAAATGGAGAAATACGTCCAATGGTACGGAACCCCGAAGTTCACGTCCGTCGCGGCGTTGGTCAACGAGATCATCCGGCGGCACGATATCGCTTTGCTCAAGGCCGAGATTGTCAACCCGGAGATCGCCCCGATCACACTGGCGCTGGAGTGATCAGCGCAGGTTCTGCTCGATTAACCGGCAGCGTTGCTGCACGCAAACCGACGAGCGCATCCCGTCTTCCGGCGTGTTCTGCACGTAGTCCAGCAACTTGTCCACGGTGCTGGTCGCAACGTGGGTGCGGGTGTCGGAAGAGCCGTAGTAGATGAACACGTCGCCATTGGGACGCGCCACCCAGCCGTTGGCGAACACGACGTTCGACACATCGCCCACGCGTTCCTCGCCTTCCGGCGCCAGGAAATATCCGCCCGGCGCCTTCAGGAGCCGGGCGGGGTTCTTGAGGTCGCACAGGAACAGGTAGAGCACGTAACGCATGCCGGCAGCGGTATTGCGGACACCGTGCGCGAGGTGCAGCCAGCCTTGCTTCGTCTTGATGGGGGCGGGGCCGAGGCCGTTCTTGCCTTCTTTGATCGTATGGTAGAAGCGTGGGTCAATGATCTCCTCCAGCCCAATCGAAGCGTGGGTGATGTCGTCGCACAGCCCCCAGCCGATGCCGTCGCCAGTGCCGGTGGCCGCAAAATCGGTCATCGGACGGGTATAGAACGCGTATTTGCCCTTGATGAATTCCGGGTGCAGGACGCAGTTGCGCTGGTGAAGCGACCGGGTCTTGAGATCGGGCAGGCGTTCCCAGGCCACGAGGTCGCGGGTGCGTGCAATGCCACAGCGGGCGATGGCGGCGGATAGATCGCCGGGCTGGGAGTCGTCGTGGCGCTCCGCACAGAAGAGGCCGTAAATCCAGCCGTCCTCGTGCCGGACGAGGCGCATGTCATAGACATTGGTTTCCTGCGGCTCGAAATCCGGCAGACGTACTGGGTAATCCCAGAACTTGAAGCGGTCCACGCCGCTCTCGCTTTCAGCGACGGCGAAGAAGGATTTGCGGTCCCAGCCTTCGACTCGGGCCATCAGCACAATGCGCCCCTGCCATTCCATCGCGCCGACGTTGAAGGCGCTGTTGATGCCAAGCCGGGTCATCAGATGGGGATTGGTCGCGTGGTTGAAGTCGTAGCGCCAGGCCAGCGGCGTGTGCTCGGCGGTCAGCACCGGGAACTGGTAGCGGTCGAATATGCCATTGCCGTTCTTCTGTTGGCGGTTGGGCCGCCGCAGCAAGGCGCGGTGATCACGCTGCATCCGGCTCAGTCTTTGTTGGAAAGCGGTCTTTGTCATTCTGGGTGTGGCCTTTGGCATTCTAATCATCCTGGCGGTCGGGTTTGACGAAGTTCCACTCGGGCACGGCGGCAAGACGCCGGGTCTGGAGATAGGATTCAGCCTTCTGCACGAGTTCGGGCTGCTTTGCCGACACGTCGCTCTGCTCGGATGGATCTTCCTTCAGATTATATAGCGCCAACGACGTCCCATTCTTCTTATAGGTCTTTACAGCCTTCCAGTCCCCAAAGCGGACGGCTTGCGCATGCGCATCTCCGGCGTTGCTGTGCCGCTCCCAGTAAAGAAACGGATGCTCCTTTTGTGAGGCATCACCCTTCAGCGCCGGAAGGAGCGAAAGGCCGTCAATGCTTCGGGTTGCGGTGGTGCCTGCGACTTCAAGGAATGTGGGCATCAAGTCCCAGAGGCCGCACCGATGATCTGAAGTCGTTCCTGGCTGGATCACGCCCGGCCACCATGCGATGAAGGGAACTTTGATCCCGCCCTCGTACACCGAGCCTTTTCTGCCCCGCAACCGGCCGCTGCACCCGAAATAATCCGCATCCGCGCCGCCGACGACCGCCGCGCCGTTGTCCGCCGTGAAAATGACGAGGGTGTTCTTGTCCAACCCGTGGCGTTGAAGCACGGTCATAAGGTCGCCGACATACTCATCCAGCAGGGAAATCATGGCGGCGTAGGTAGCGCGCGGATATTGGTTTGGCACGTAGCCCTTTTCTCCAAGGTAGGGCTTGTCGTCGAACTGGCCTTTGTATTGTTCCAGGGCGCGATCCGTGACCTGCAGCGCCATGTGCGGAAGGGTGTAGGCCATTTCCAGGAAGAACGGCTGGCTCTTGTGCTCCTCGATGAACTTCATGGCGACCTTATGAATCAGGTCCGCGGAATAGGCCTTGCCTTTATAGGCCGCGTACTCGGCCGGGTTGCCAGGATGCTGGATGTTGATATTGGTGGGATGAACGGTGGAAGGCGGGTTGGGCAGGAGTTCCTTCGTCTCATTGCGCCACAGGTGGGTCGGGTAGTAGTTGTGCGCCTGTGCCTGGTCGAGATACCCATAGAAGAGGTCAATCCCCTGCAGGTTGGGAATACCGGTGGATTGGGGGCCGCCCAATCCCCACTTGCCCGTGACCGCCGTGGCGTAGCCGGCTCGCTGCAGTTCGGTGCCGAGCGTCTGCATGTTCGGCGCCAGCGGCATTTGCCCGAACTCCTGCCAGTCCTCATACCGGCCCAGCTCGTAGTTGCCCCGGATCAGACCGTGGCCCGAATGCATGCCCGTAACGAGACTCGCGCGGCTCGGCGCACAGAGGTGATTCGCGTAGAATTGGGTGAACACCTTCCCGTTGGCGGCCAGCTTGTCCAGGTTTGGGGTCTTGATCCTGGTCTGTCCCAGCGCCCCAACAGTGTAATAGCCCATGTCGTCGGCCAGAACCAGGACGATGTTCGGCCTCGTGCCAGCATACATTCCAGCGGAGGACAGGACGGTGAGAAGCACCACCAGGGCACGCCCAAGAGAGATTCCGTTAACAAGTCTCATTTCATTTGGTTCGACTGCGGTGCCTTCTGCACACCAAACCGCGCGCGACAGGTGCGCCACAACGCCCGGCCGCATACCGCCCGCAATCCCGGCTACCTCATTGTCGTTTCCGGTCTCAAATGCAAGCCGATTCTCACTCCGCCGCGCTGGGCACAGTGGCCGATAAGACAAACAGATGCTCATCAATCTCCTGTGACCAGAACCCGCTGTCGTTTGATCCCTGTGCCAGCGTCTCCCTGATCTACACAGACGGGGAGCGCTTGTTGCAGAAGCGGAGTGCGGGCTGGCGGTTTGTCGGGACGCTGCCGCTCCCGCGGCGCATGACGCCTTGCCATGGCCGCGGGCGCGGTTGGCGGCGGCCCGTTTTCAGAATAGCATTGATCGCGCCCGGCGCCGCTGAAATAGTTGGGCCCGCAATGAGACGCTGGTTGAATACGACCCTGCTGTCCGGGTGTCTGGGCGCGATGCTGCCGGCCCTATCCCCGGCCACGCCCGCTGCCACGGAGAAGAAGCCGAACTTCGTCGTCATTGTGGCCGACGACCTGGGCTACAACGACCTGGGGTGCTACGGCAGTCCGCTT
Organism: uncultured Verrucomicrobiota bacterium; assembly: GCA_964507045.1. Lineage (GTDB taxonomy): Bacteria > Verrucomicrobiota > Verrucomicrobiia > Limisphaerales > UBA8199 > UBA8199. The sequence continues at coordinate 68,829 of CAZDOO010000010.1, forward strand.
ATCCGGACGCCGAACCTGGACCGGATGGCCAGGGAAGGCGTTCGCTTCACCAGTTTTTATGTCGGGGCGTCTGTCTGCACGCCGAGTCGCGCGGCCCTGCTTACCGGCTGCTACCCGGCGCGGGTCGGCATGGGCGATGAACTCGTCAACCAGCCGGGCTTCGGCGGGGTAACCAACAAGTCCTGGGTAAAGGTGATTCATTCGGGATCGAAGCTGGGACTCAACCCCGAGGAAACGATCCTTCCGGAGGTGTTGAAACCCGCGGGCTACTTCTCCGGCATCATCGGCAAATGGCATCTGGGCGACGCCCCGGAGTTCAACCCGGTTCGGGAGGGGTTCGATTACTTCTTCGGCGTCCCGTATAGCAACGACATGAAACCGTTCTATTTCATCAGCCAGACCGAACGGCTGGAGCGGGCGCCGGTGATGGAGGAATTAACCGCAACCTATACGGAGCTGGCGACGAAGTTTGTTCGCGCCCACCAGGAGCAGCCGTTCTTTCTGTACCTGGCCCACAACATGCCGCACACACCCCTGACGCCAGGCAAGCGTTTCGCGGGCCGTTCGCCGCGGGGACCATACGGCGACGCGGTGGAGGAAATTGACTGGAGCGTGGGCGAGATCATCAGCGCGCTCAAGGAGGCCAAGGTGGCGGACCGGACACTGGTCATCTTTTTGTCCGACAACGGCCCCTGGATTGTCAAGGGCGAGAATGGCGGGTCGGCGTTCCCGCTCCGGAATGGAAAGACGACGAGCTATGAGGGCGGCTTTCGGGTGCCGTGTGTGATGTGGGGCCCGGGCATGGTGAAGAATCCCGGCCGGGTGTGCGACGAGATCATCACCGCCATGGACTTCCTTCCCACGCTGGCGGCGATGGCGGGCATCCGGCACCGGCCGGAAAAACCCATTGACGGCCAGGACGCGAGCGCGCTGATTACCGGCGAGCCCGGCGCGAAATCAGCGTGGACGCATTTCTACTACTATTTCGGGACGGAACTGCACGCGGTTCGAGAGAAGCATTACAAGTTTCGCGCGAAAAACACCTTGCACAACGAAGACATCTACCGGCGTGATGAATTCAGCGCGGCGCCGGTTCCCCCGGCGCTTTACGACCTGAGCCAGGACTTGTCCGAGCAGAAATCGGTTCTAAAGCAGCACCCGGACGTGGAAGAACATCTAGAGGCGTTGATGGACCAGGAACGCCAGCGCCTGGGCGATACCCTCACGAACACCAAGGGTGCCGAAAACAGGCCGCCCGGCGTTTCTGAGAATCCGGTGAATCCCAAATCCAAGTGACCACGAGCAGGCGGAAGTGGAGCTCTCACCCTCAGCCGCATCCGTTGGCCGTTGAGGAGAGACCCGTGCCTGGAGTGACCCCTGGTGAGGCGGGGGGCTCATCCTCCGGGTTCGGGCTCGGCGGCGAACGCGCCTTGTCCCCCCGCGCGGCGCTCAGTAGATTGGCCGGCGAAGAAAGCAATTGCGATCAACACCATGAAACTTGACGTGTGGAAACGCCGAATCAGCGCCGGATTGGCTATGCTGCTGCTGGCCTCGCCCCTGTATGGCAGCGAGAGCAAGGGCGCGGTTGCCGCCGCCGGGCGCGTCGATACGGCTGCGCCCGTCGTTATGGGCCTCGGCACCCCGCTGGCGAAGCTGCCCGGCTACTCGGGAGGCGCGCTCAGTGCGGTCAAACCATGCGGCAGCGGGTATTACCAGGCAACCATTCACAGCACGAACAAGAAGCAGTTCGACGACTACTGCGCGAGCCTGCAGAGCCATGGCTTTGCGCTTTACGCCGAACATGCCATCACGAACAACTATTTCAGGACCTACCGGAAGGGGGCGCTGATGGCGCACGCGTACCTGGTGGGCGGTTCGGGCCAGGTGCGTATTGTCGCCGCGGAAAACGCCACCTTGCCGGCGCTCTCCGCCCCGCGCTATGCCAAGGTGAAGGATGCGAGCTTTACCTTCTTCGGGTTGGGAAAGGGCGGGAGCGTGGGCGGCCTTGGCTGCCTGTTCCAGTTCGAGGACGGCAGCTTCTTTATCGTGGACGGCGGGCACAACACGGCTGTCGAAGCCAAGGACATCTATAACAAGCTGCGCGAGCTGGCGCCCGACAAGAGCCGGATCGTGATCCGCGGCTGGCTGATCACCCACGCGCACAGCGACCACTGCGGGGCCTTCCTCACATTTGCCAGCACCTACGGCCGCCTCAGCACCATCAGAATCGAGAGCTTCCTCTTCAACTTCTGCAATACCCCCGAGCAGACCCAGTATCTCAGTGAACGGGACCGGAGCATGTCCGCGGTCATCCGCACAATCGCGGAGACTTATCCGGACGCGGCCATCTACAAGCCGCTGACCGGGCAGACCTTCCACTACGCCGGAGCGGATATGGAGGTGCTGTACTGCATGTCCGACTTTTTGCCGCAGGTCATCGGCACCGAAACGCCCGACGCGGACAAGGCAAATGCCGACGGCAACATCCAGACCGTGGTGTTCCGCATGAAGCTCGCCGGACAGACGATTCTTGTCACCGGCGACGCGGCCAAGGTGTGCGTGGACGACATGTGCGCCCGCTACGGCGCCTGTCTCAAGAGTGACATGATGACTGTCCCGCACCACGGGTGGAATGAGAACCGCTACCGCGCGCGCAACGGCACGATCCAGCTTTACACGTTGGTGGATCCGGCTGTGGTGTTCTGGCCGGACGGAGCTAAGGCGCAGGCGAAGAAGCTGGCCTGGGACGGCAAGCCCGGCGGCAACTGGGAGGCCAACGGCTATCTGATCAACCGTCTGCATGTCAAGCGGTGCGTCGTCGCGGGCAGCGTCACCCAGACCTTCCCACTGCCTTATACGCCCTGATCCCCCTGCTCGAAACGACCTGCCTCGGGAAAAGGATTAAACGATAGATTAGTCCATTTAGGCGTTGCCGACACGCCGGCGTTTTGCGGCGGACAAGCAATCCGTCACGGCCCCGCTAACCATAGATTAGTGCATTGTAGCGTTGCCAATACGCCGGCGTTTCGGCAGACCACCCATATGCCTCTCTGCTCCGCCAGGTTCTGCTTGAATGGCTGGGGCCAGACTACTTTGGCAGAGAGCGGTGGGAGACGGCGGAGGTTGGAGCGCGGCGGATGCTGGCCGGGACTCTGTGCGCGGAGCCATTGACTTCGGAAGGATTGAAGTTGCTTTCGGCCAATCACCGGATCAGGGTTGGCTTGGCGCCGCGGTTCACCCGCGCAGCCCTCAGCGCATGCGGGCACGCAAAAAGCAATCTATCAGTGGTTTCAGGCCATGACGCCTTACGAAATCGTCCGCCGTGCTATCGAGTTCGACAGTCCCCCCCGGCTGCCATTCTGGCAGCATTGGAACCATAAAATGCCGGGCTTTCCTGATGATATCTGCAATATCTGGGAGATGGACCGTGCGGAGGCCGGATGGTTTTTTGATAACCCCGTGATGGACGACTGGGGGTGCGGCTGGAGCGCGACGGATCTCAAGAACATCGGCCAGGTAACCGGCTGCCCGCTTTCGGACTGGTCCGCACTGGATCGGTATTGTCCGCCCAATCCGCGAAACCCGTTCTACTACGACCGTCTAGGTCCAATGATCGATGCCGCGGGGGAGCGCTACGTGGCGCTCACCGCGCACAGCCTCCTTTTCTCGCGACTGCACGAGCTGTGCGGGTTCGCCGAGACAATGGAGGGTTTCTATGCGGAGCCCGAGAAGATTCATCGCGTGCTCGACATGATCGTCGAGTTCAAGATCGAGCAATGCTACGAGCTGCGTCGGCGTTTCGGCAGCCGCATCCACGGGCTTTTCATGACGGACGACTGGGGCACCCAGCAAGGTCCGTTCATCAGCCGCAAGATGCTGGACGAGTTCTTCACGCCGCGTTACCGCCGGATCTTCGATGCCGTGCATGAATGCGGCTGGCACGTCATCCTGCACAGTTGCGGGAAGATTAACACTTTTGTTCCCACGCTGATTGAGGCAGGGGCGGAGGTGCTGAACCTGCAGCAGTCCCGGAACTATGGGCTCGTGGATTTTGGCGAGCAGTTCCGCGGCAAGGTCTGCTTTCTCGCCACCGTAGACATTCAGACCACCCTGCCCCGGGGCGACGAGGCGGAGATTCGACAGGAGGCGGAACTGCTGGTCCGGCATTGGGGCACTCCGGAGGGCGGGTTTATCGCTTTTGACTACGGCGCGTGGGACGCCCTGGGTGTGCGCCCCGAGATGCCACGCGTGATGTTCGACGAATTCCTCAGGCTCCAGCATTTCTGGAGCGAGCAACAAAACACAACCGCCCTGACGTAAGGGGCGCCAACCACACCGAATATGAATACCACCGCCACACGCCGGGACTTTCTGAAAAACGCATCTCTGCTCGCAGGCGGCGCAGCCGTGCTGGCCGGCGCTCCCTCGATCCTCGGAGCGGTGTCCCCCGGAAAGAAAGTTCGTGTCGCCATTGTCGGGTGCAACGGGCGCGGCATGGGCCACATTGCGGCATGGTCGAGGGTGCCGAATGCGGAGATCACTTGCGTTTGCGACGTGGACAACCGTGCGATGCAGAAGGGCATCGCGGCCGTCGAACGGAACCAGGGCAAAGCCCCGAAAGGCGAGAAGGACATCCGCCGAATGCTCGAGGACCGTGAACTGGATGCGCTATCCATTGCCATGCCGGATCATTGGCACACGCCAGCCGCGGTGATGGCCTGCGCCGCTGGAAAACACGTCTATCTCGAGAAGCCGGGCAGCCATAATGCGGCAGAGTGCGGGATGGTTGTGGCCGCAGCCCGGAAGTACAAGAGAATCGTGCAGCTTGGCAACCAGCGGCGGAGCTGGCCGTGGGTGGTGGAAGCAATCGAGGGCCTGCTCGGCGGCGCGATCGGCAAAGTCCATTTTGCGCGCTGCTGGTACGCGAACAGGCGGGAGCCAATCGGATACGGCAAGCCCGCCCCGGTGCCGGACTGGCTCGATTATTCGCTGTGGCAGGGCCCCGCGCCCGAGACGCCTTACCGGGACAATGTGGTTCACTACAATTGGCACTGGTTCTGGCACTGGGGAACGGCGGAGCTGGGCGGAAACGGCGTCCACGCAATTGACCTCGCCCTTTGGGGGCTCCAGGTGGAGCTGCCCAGGCGCATCACCTGTGGCGGCAATCGCTACTTCCACCAGGACGATTGGGAAATGCCAGACACCACGATCGCCACCTTCGATTACGGCCACAAGGGGATCTCGTGGGAAGGCCAGAGCTGCGCGCCGCGCGGCTTCGAGGGCAGCGGCTTCGGGGTCATCTTCTACGGCGATGACGGCGCCATGGTGATCAGCGGCACCAACGCGATTTTCTACGACCTCAAAAACAAGGTCACCCGCGAGATCAAGGGCCAGCAATCCGGCTTGTTCGAGTTCGATTCCTTGCACTTTGCCAACTTTATAGACGCGATCACCGACGGCAAACCTCTCAAGGCTGAAATTGAAGAAGGCCAGAAAAGCGCGCTCATTTGCCATCTGGGTAACATCGCCTGGCGCAGTGGCAAGACCGTGGAGTTTGACCCCAAAGCGCGGAAGATCCTGAACAAGGATCATGAAGTCACCCAATACTGGGGAAGAATGTACCGCAAGGACTGGGAGCCGAAGGTGTAAGAGCGATGCCATAGAGGCATCAGGTCGCCCTTCGAGCTGCTCTTCGTCCTCGCCTTTCTGGCTGGGGCTTGCCGGGTGCCTGGTTCACTCGTCCGGCGTTTTCAAGCAGACAAGTGTCAGGACTCTTGTTCGCCGGAGCGGATATGGAGGTGCTGTACTGCATGTCCGACTTCTTGCCGCAGGTCATCGGCACCGAAATGCCCGATGCGGCCAAGGTCTGCGTGGACGAGATGTGTGCCCGCTACGGCGCCTGGCTCAAGAGCGACATGATGACCGTGCCGCACCACGGATGGAATCAGAACCGCTACCGCGCACGCAACGGCACCATCCGGTTCTACACGTTGGTGGATCCGGCGGTGGTGTTTTGGCCGGATGGGGTTAAGGCCCAGGCTAAGAAGATGGCTTGGGACGGCAAGCCCGGCGGCGACTGGGAGGCCAACAGCTATCTGATCAACCGCCTGCATGTCAGGCAGTGCGTCATCGCGGGCAGCGTCACCCAGACCTTTGCACTGCCTTATACGCCCTGACCCCCAGCTCTAGCCGATCTGCCTCGTTCCAGTTCAGGCCCCCGCCCCCGCCATCCCCAGCTTCCACAGCCGCCAAAGGGCCACCAACAAGCCGTGTACAACGGGTGTACAAGGGATGCTCATCGGATGCTCACGCGGCAGCCCCTTGTGCTCCCCTTGTGCATCCGGTGTACTCCCCTTGTACACGCTTCGAGAGAACGAAGAATTGACCTCGGCGGGGGCGGGGGTGGACTCTGGGGCTGCCGAAGGCTTCGCTTTCGTAACTTTTGTCTTTTCAGTTATTTGCGGGTTCTTGGACTCGGGCGGCGGCAGGACAATCGCGCTGTACACCCAGTCCTGGCCTTTCCAGCCGCTCTTTGTCTGGCTGGTGACGATAAAGACCTTCTGACCGGGGACTGGCTGGCCAAACCGGGCGGTGTAGAGGTCCGTGAGGTCGCATTGGCCGTCGGTGGCCGGTCCCAACAGGCCCAGGTAATAGACCCGCCGGCGCTTCATACGGCCCGAGCTGCAGGGCGGTTGGCCATATACCATGATGTCCTCAGTGACGGTCCCGACATTCAGCCGCAGGCGCACGCCGGTTTCCGGGTCGTTGACGATGTCCAGCCCGGTGACGGGGTTGGGGGCGAACACGACGGGGGCGGGGGGTTCGAGCACGGGCGGCTGGCCGATGCCGCGCCGGGTGCTGTTGATTTGGACGCAGAATTGCTGGCCGCTCAGGTGCGCATACTGGCCCAGCGACGGGTGGCTGGGGGCGTTGAGGGCGGCGGTGTTCCAGCGTTCGCGCTGGGCTTCAGTGAGCTTGAGGCCCCACTCGCGTGAGGAAACACCGAAATGGGACCGCGCCGCCGCCTTGCGCCTGGACGGCTTGTCGCGGGGGATGGTCCGTTGTCGGGCGCATTGGCCGAAGGGCGATAGGTAGAAGGTGTTCGGGCCCAGGCTGCCGGTGCGGGGGGTATCGAGGAGTTTCATAAGCGAGGCGCTTTCATTCAGGGGCCGGGAGCGCCGTCCGGCGGCCAGCCCGACGCGGGCTTGTCAGCCGGGCTGCCATATCTCCGCAGCCTTTAGACAGAACCTGCCACACCGGCGGCTGCGGTCAACGAGATAGCGGCCGGCCTGATTTGAGTTGGGGGGTCGAGGTTGGATGTTCAGTGTTCGATGTCCCCCTGTTCTGTAACGCCGTCCCGGCGGCGGCAGACGAACATTGAACTTCCAACGCCCAACTTGGAATCGCGAACCGGCCCGCCTGCCATTTGAGCCGAAAGCGCACAAACAACGCACAAACAACACGCTTGACGCCCCGGCTCGTCCCGGATAAGGTCGCGCCATGCTCGGTGAGACTCACAACCAATTCCCCCTCACCCGCGCGCCGCTCAGTACCTGCGGGCGCAGAAAACGCCACTCAGTTACGACAGGAGAGGCACAAGTTGTTGACATCGGCATCTTCTTAACGCCGCAGCGCGGATTCTTTTAGTCTTTTGCCATGACACATTGCATCGCCACGGAACAATTGCCCCCAGGTTGCAAGATCGGCGCGGGGCTCTTTGGGTTGAGGAAGCCGCTGGGGCCGGGAGCGTTCCTGGTATCGCTGGCGATTTTTAATGGTCTGGCAGCGCCGCCGACCGGAGCCGGAAAAGAGCCCGCTCCACCCAACTCTCTCCCGCCTGAGCCCCCAGCCTTGTCCGTCACGGCCAGGCTGACCAGCGGCGACTACACCTACCAGACGAACGCCGCGGGCCAGGCGCTCATCATTCGGGTAAGCACCAACTGCTCAGGCGCCCTTGTCATCCCCAACACGCTGGGCGGATGCCGTGTTACCAGCATCGGGTTGTCGGCGTTCCCCAGCCGCGCCAAACTGACCAGTGTCACGGTCCCCGCGGGCGTCACTGATATTGTGGGAAGTCCATTCTCCCGTTGCGGTGGCCTCACTGACATCAATGTAGATGCCGCCAATCCAAACTACAGCAGCCTCGATGGCCTGCTGTTCAATAAGAGCCGGACCTTACTGATTCATTGTCCGCGCGGGAAAGCCGGGACCTGCACCATCCCCGCCGGCGTGACCGACATCGGCGACTCAGCGTTCGCCTCGTCCGGCCTGACCCGGATCGCCATCCCCGCCAGCGTCGCCAGAATCGGAACCTCGGCCTTCGCGTCCTGTGCCAGCCTGACGGCTATTACCGTGGACGCGGCCAACCTCTGCCTGAGCAGCCTCGACGGGGTGCTGTTCAACAAGCGGCAGAATGCTCTGCTTGCCTGCCCGGCTGGCAAAGCGGGAAGTTATGCTATTCCCGCCACGGTCGCTCGCATCGCCCCCTATGCCTTCGCCGGTTGCATGAGCCTGACCAATGTCACCTTGCCAGAGGGACTTGAGGTCATCAGTGAGCAGGCGTTTTCCGGCTGCACTGGTCTGACCAACCTCGCGATCCCCAACGGGATTGCTCGCATTGAAGAGAAAGCATTCGACGGCTGCACGAACCTCCCGGGCACGCGCCGCCGCCCCTGGCCTTCCAGCCTTCCATTTTCGCCCCCCCAACCACCATCGCCCGGCACTCTAATTCTGGGCGACTATGTTTTTATCACCAACGCCGCCGGCCAAGCCACCATCACCGGCTTTAACACCAATTACTCCGGCGCGCTATCCATCACCAACACCCTGGGCGGATGCCCAAATACCAGTATCGGGCCAAGCGCCTTCCGCAACTGCACCGGCCTGACCAGTGTTACGATCCCCTCGGGCGTCACCGACATCAGGGATCGGGTGTTCGTCGGCTGCCGCAGCCTAACCAATGTCTCAATCCCCGCCAGCGTCACCAGCATTGGGGAATTTGCCTTTTACTGCCCGAACCTGACGGCCATTACCGTGGATGCGGCCAACCGGAACTACAGCAGTGTGGCCGGGCTATTGTTCAACAAGAGCCAAAGCACGCTCGTTCGATACCCGGCTGGTAAAGCGGGCAGTTATGCAATCCCAGCCGGCGTCACTAGGATCGGGAACCAAGCGTTCTACTTTTGCACCAACCTGAACGGCATCACGATCCCCGCCGGCGTCACCAATATCGGGGACTGGGCCTTCTACCGATGCACCAGCCTGACCAGTGTCACGATCCCCGCCGGTGTCATCAGTGTCGGCTCAGGGGCGTTCAGTTACTGCACCAGCCTGACCCATGTCACCATCCCCACGGGAGTCATCAGCATCGGAGACATGGCGTTCTCTGGCTGCGGCTACCTTACTGAAGTCACAATCCCCCCGGGCGTTACCAGCATTGGTTACCGGGCGTTCGAGCGCTGCACCGCCCTAACCAACATCACGATCCCCGGCACCGTGACCAGCATCGGATTGGGAATGTTCGGTGACTGCACCAACCTGACCAGCATTACCATCCCCCCTGGTCTTATCGCCATAAGGGACTGCACTAGCCTGACCAGTGTCACGATCCCCGCGGGCGTCACCGACATCAGGGACCGGGTGTTCGTCGGCTGCCGCGTCCTAACCAACGTCTCAATCCCAGCCAGCGTCACCAGCATTGGGGAATTTGCCTTTTACTGCCCGAACTTGACGGCCATCACTGTGGATGCGGCCAACAGGAATTACAGCAGTGTGGACGGGGTATTATTCAACAAGAGCCAAAGTAGGCTCGTTGAATACCCACCTGGTAAAGCGGGAAGTTATGCGATCCCAGCCGGCGTCACCAATATCGGGGACTGGGCGTTCTTCGGGTGCACGAACCTGAATAACGTCACGATCCCCGCCGGTGTCATTAGCATTGGACATGGGGCGTTCTGTGGCTGTTCCGGGCTCATCAAAGTCACGCTCCCCGCGGGAGTTAACAGTATCGGGAGATTGGCGTTCTACGAGTGCACCAGCCTGAACGGCATCACGATCCCCGCCGGCGTCACCAGTATCGCGGATCAGGCGTTTTCCGAGTGCCCCCGCCTAACCACAGTCACGATCCCCGGCAGTGTCTCCAGCATCGGAGGGTCGGTGTTTAGCGGCTGCGCAGGCTTGACCAATATCACAATCCCCGCCGGCGTCACCAACATAGGAGCTTCAATGTTCTATGACTGCACCAACTTGACAAGCATTGCCATCCCTGCAAGCGTCACCAGCATAGGAGAGCGAGCGTTTTACAACTGCACCAGCCTGACCAACCTCGCTCTCCCCGCCAGCGTCGCCAGGATCGGAAGCTCGGCCTTCGCGTCCTGTGCCAGCCTAGCGGCTATTACGGTTGATGCCGCTAACGCGAATTACTGCAGTTGGGACGGGGTGTTGTTTAACAAAGGCAAGACCGCGCTCATTCAATGTCCGGCTGGCAAAACGGGGAGTTTTACCATTCCGGCCAGTGTCACTGGCATGGGGGGAGGTGCGTTTGCCAGCACAAAACTGTCGGCCGTGAATGTGGATGCGGCCAACCAGAACTATAGCAGCGTGGACGGAGTGGTATTCAACAAGAACCAGACCACGCTCATTGTCTTTCCAGGAGGAAAAGCTCGAAGTTATGCAATCCCAGCCGGCGTGACCGAGATCAGGTTCGGGGCTTTCCGGGGCTGCTCAAGTCTGGGCGAAGTCATTATCCCCGACAGCGTCACCACCATCAGGGACAGGGCGTTCGGAGATTGCACCGGCCTGACCAACGTAGTATTCGCTGCCAGCCTCGACAACATCGACACGAATGCCTTCTTCAATTGCACCAATCTTCCGGCCTCGATTCGCGCCCGCGCCTCCGGAAGACCATAGCCATCCAGGCACAGCCATTCTCCGGCGAAACTCAGTCGGGGCGGGCGCGCAAGGAGCAATTTCTATCAGTGAATAGCTTGTCGTTGACATTCCGGCCCATCTCGGTCAGTGTCAACCTGCTTTCCGGGGAAAGCCTGTGTAAGGAGAACTGTATGAGAAGACTATTCGCGGTATGCTTGGGTGTGGGTTTACTGGCTGAGGCGGGCTACGCCCAGTCGCCACCGTCACTGAGTGTGCGGGTGGCCAACGAGTCGGTCGGGTTGAGCATCAGAGGCGATGTCGGCAGCGCCTGCACGATTCAATGGGCCAGCCACCTTGATGGCACGAATAACTGGCAGTTCCTGACGAATCTCACTCCGCTGTCGAGTAGCCCCTATCTGGTTGCCGATGCCAACAGCATCACGGCCCAGCGGTTCTACCGCGCTTTTTCGCAGCAGGTGCCGACCAACGTAGTCACGACGAACATGGTTTGGATTCCGCCCGGTACTTTTGTGATGGGCAGTCCGACCAATGAGGCGTTGCAACAACCGGATGAGACGCAGCACACGGTGACGCTGACGAAAGGGTTCTTCATGGGCAAGTATGCGGTGAAGCAAGGGGAGTATTTGACGTTGATGGGGAACAACCCGAGCCGTTTCACCACTTTGGACTATAACAGCAACCCGATTCCTGCCGACCTGAACCGGCCGGTTGAGAGGGTGAGTTGGATTGATGCGACGAACTACTGCGCCCGCTTGACGCAGCAGGAGCAGGCGGCGGGGCGGCTGCCAGTCGAATGGGTGTACCGACTGCCGACGGAGTCGGAGTGGGAGTATGCGTGTCGGGCGGGGACGACGACGGCATTCAACTTCGGGAGCGCGATTCATGGCGGGATGGCGAACTTTTATGATTACTACGAGTATGACGCGGCCACCGGTAGCATATACTTTGCCGATCCCGCGATTCCCTGGTTGCCTCGGACAACGACGGTAGGCAGTTATGCGCCCAATGCGTGGGGTTTGTATGACATGCATGGGAATGTGTGGGTGTGGTGCCGGGACTGGTATGGAACCTACCCCACTGGGAGCGTGACTGATCCACAGGGTCCGATTACGGGTTCGGCCCGCGCGGTTCGGGGAGGCGGTTGGGTCAACCACGGCGCGAGTTGCCGCTCGGCACGGCGCTACGACGGTTACCCCCCGGCCAACAAGAGCCCCAGCCTTGGTTTTCGGCTTGTTGTGGCCCTGGCTCAGCCATGAGGTGGTTGATGGTTGAGAGTTGAGGGGGGGCCAAGGCGAGCCTAACAAGTGCGGAGTTTCATGCCTGCGCGCTGATTCGAGTTGGGGGTTCGAGGTTGGATGTTCAGTGTTCGATGTTCGGCGTTCGCTCCACCTGCTCTGTAAGGCCGCCCCGAACTTCCAACGCCCAGCTTCGAACCTCAAACCGGCCCGCCTGCCGTTTGAGCTGAAAGCGCGCAAACAACACGCGACGCCCTGGCTCGCCCCGGATAAGGTCGCGCCATGCTCGGTGAGAGCAAGAACCAATTCCCCCTTACCTGCGCAGCGCTCAGTACGGACGGGCACGCAAAAAACAATTTCTTATCAGTTGCCGCCAGCGCAGGCGAGTCGTGCGCAAGCCCGCGAGACAGCATTCGACACGACTTTACTGCCCAACGTGCCCTTGTCCCACTCAGTGTCCTCTGGTGGGGGCAGAGGCTTTGTCCGCAGCTATACAAGAGAAGATGGAACATTCGTTCGCAGTCAGCACCGAAGACGTTAGGTAATGCGCGGACGAACCTCGTCGGCATGGTCGGTTGACGGCGAAACAGCACAGCAAATGTGTTGTCGTGGTGGGAACCGCCTGCTATGCAAGACAGCATGAGTATTCGGTAACGCAGCTTATGAAATACGCCTGCCCCCAATGCCTAGGGCATATGGTCCTCGATGAGCCATATGACAACCAACCCATTGCCTGCCCTCATTGCCAAGCCTCAGTGATCTTGCAGTCTTTCGAGGTTGCCACCGTCGCAGCTCCGCCCGTCTCGACGGCCGTTGAATCCATCGCTCTCCCGGAAATCGCTGGCCCCGCCCAATCTCTTGAGGCCGTAGCCTCCGTCCTTAACACTCTGCGATCCTACTGCACTACCGCTGAGTCCATCTTCCGCGTCGTCGTCCAGTCGAAGCTGCTTTCCGTATCCCTTAAGCCCGACTGCGTCGCTGCGACGAGCCGCCGCCTAATTATTCTTCACCGGGGGCTCATCAGTGTGAAGATGTGGGACGCGCTTTGGATCGACGTCGCCGACGTCCGTATCGAGGAATCGCTCACGGGGGCCACACTCATTATTGTCACCACCAGTGGTGCCGGCGCATCCCTCGACCGGTTGCCGAAACCTGCTGCTCGAGAGTTCTATCGCTTCTGCCAGTCTCGGGAGGAGGAAATGCGTGTTGCACGCTACGCTGCGCGAGTCCATCTCGCTCAAGCCGCTGCCTCCAAAGTCAATGTAAACGTCGAGCACTAGCGGCGCGCCGTTTACTCGCGCAGCGCTCAGTACGGACGGGCGCGCAAAAGGCGATTTCTTATCAGTTTACAGATGACCACAGATAGACACGGATTCGGAAGCGGCGGCCAGTGGTCTGGGGCTGGTTCGAAGCGTTGCGCTGGCGAAGTGGCGCAGACTTCCGGGCTGCTGTATCGCGGGCTTCCAGCCCGCCGCGGCTTATGGCGTTTGCCTGCGTCGAAACTCGGTCAGCGTCGTTTCGGCTGGGAGCGCCGGGCGGATTGGAAATCCGCATTACGGCAGACGGGAAGTCCGCGGTACGGGGAAGGGGCGACGCCGCGCCCGCAACGTCAGGCAGTCGGGTCGCAGGTTAACAACCTGGGATACCGCAAGCTGCCAGTCTGCGGTGCCGGCGGCGGCCATGTGCAATGGGCGGGTTGGAAAGCCCCCGGCCCTACCTTCGCCCTGTTGCTGCTGGTGATTCTGGGGCTGAGCTTGTGCGCGCCGCTGGGGGCCAGCCCGGCGGTGGCGGGCACCAACCACGTTGGGGTTTTGCCACGCACCCCGACGGTCGCCGAGGCGCGGCAGATGGTGATCGGCTTCATTACCCGGGCGGCCACCGTCAAATGGGTCTGCAAGACGACCATGGATTATTCGAAGGAGAAGGCCTACACGCGGGAGCTGATCTATCAGCCGGGGGTCACTTATTACGGCATGCCGTATGTCAGCCATCAGAACGGGGTCGAGTTTTTCGGCACCTTCCTGGATGCCAACCGGGTTTACCAGGGGCCGATTCCGTTCCAGGATTGCCCGGGCAGCACCTGCGCCAGTTCGCTCAAGGTGGCCTACCGCTACGTTTCGTCCGCCGTGGCCTTCGGCGGCACCCCGAACATCCTGCCCCATGCCGGCAAGGGCACGGTGCCCGTCGGCGATTACCAGTGGCAGGCGGCCACGCCGGCGGAGCAGACGCTCACCCGGGACATCATCCGGGCCAGCACGACCAACGCGATCCTGGAGGCCTACGCCCTGCTGCAACCCGCCGACGCGATCGCCACCCGCCGCCCCGCGCGGGGGGCGATCAACGGCCACGGGCGGATGGTGGCGGCGGCGCCGGTGGTGGTGCGGACGGTTACCGGCCAGATTGATCCCCAGGCCAGCTCGCTGCAGGTGATTGAACAGACCAGCACCTTCGAGAAGAAGGACGATGGTTTCACGACCTGGCGCATTAACAAGGAATACACCTTCGCCGCCTTGCTGGCGCAGGGCTACGTCCCGCTGACGGTGGAGGAGTTCAAGCGGGGCAGGATGGCTGACGCCAGGATCAAGGTCACCGGCTTGACCTTGCCGGAGAGCCTGGGCGCCAGCCGCCGGCTGACGGGCGAGGTGGCCTCGAACTTCTTCCTGAGCGAGGTGAACGCGGTCGTGTACGATGCCGCCGGGCGAGTGGTGGCCCAGAGCCAGCAATACCCGGAAGCCAAGAGCTGCCACCTGGCCCAGGCGTCCTTCGATCACGAACTGACCGGGCTGCCTGCCGGGACTTACCGATTTGTCCTGGCGATTAAGATAGGCTACGGCGATTACGTGGCGGCGGATTACGTTTTCAAGAAGCTCTGAGCTTCGTGCGGTCGCTCCGGCTGGGTCCTGGCCGGAGCGATGGCTGGCGGCTGTTCAGGATCAGGATGGCAGAGCGCTATTGATGAAACGGCTGGTGTGGGCAGTGGGAGCAGCGGCCTGGCTGACGCCTGGCCCGTCGCTGCCGGCGGCCGAGACCCTCATCGCCCGCGCAGCGTCCAGCACTGGCGGGCGCGCAAAAAGCGATTTCCTCTCAGTTCAGTTTGAAGCAAGATTCACTCGTGCGATTATTCTTTCACCTTGTGGCAATTGGCGCGGTCACGGCTCTGCCCACCCTGGCGGGGCCTGGGAGTTCTATAACATGACGGCGGACCGCACCGAAATGCCTGACCTGGCCGCCCGGCAGCCCGAGAAGGTCAAGGAACTGGCGGCCCAGTGGGAAGCCTGGGGTAAGCGCGCCAAAGCCAAAGCCGCCCAGGATCATTGAACAGAAGCTCAGCCTCCATCAACCGCTACAACGAACTATGAATCGTCTCCTCCTCATTCTGGCCAGTGTCGCGCTGGCCGTTTCAGCGCCAGCGGCCACCCGGCCTAATATCCTGCTGATCGTTTCCGATGACCATGGCTATGCGGACGTTGGTTTTCAAGGGTGTAAAGACATCCCCACGCCGCACCTGGACCGCCTCGCCCACGAGGGCCTTCACTGCACGAGCGGCTATGTCTCCCACCCGTTCTGCAGCCCGACGCGTGCCGGGCTCATGTCCGGGCGCTACCAGCAGCGGTTTGGGCACGAGAATAACCCGTTTTACGACCCCAACGACCATCGCGAAGGCTTGCCCATCAGCGAAAAGTTGCTGCCCGCCCATCTGCGCGAGGCGGGCTACATCACCGGCTGGATCGGTAAATGGCACCTGGGCGCCGCCCCGGAGTTTCGCCCGCTGAATCGCGGGTTCATGGAAACCTTCGGGTTCATTGGCGGCGGGCACCGCTACCAGAACTGGACCACCAACGTTGCTGTGGAGTACCAGGTGCCCATCGAGCGCAACGGCCAGCCAGTCGAGGTGACCAATCATCTCACGGTCGCGTTCGGCCATGAGGCGGCCGCGTTCATTCAGCGGCACCGTGCCGAGCCCTGGTTCCTGTACCTGGCTTTCAACGCGCCGCATACGCCCAACGCGCCCACCCCCGAGCGCCTGGCCCGGTTCGCCAGCATCGCCGATCCCAAGCGCCGCAGCTATGCCGCCCAGGTCAGCCTTCTGGACGATGCCATCGGCGAAGCTCTCCAAGCGCTTCGAACCACCGATCAGGAGCGCCGTACCTTGGTCTTCTTCTTCAGTGACAACGGTGGGCCGGTGGGCATCAACGGGTCTTTGAACACGCCGCTGCGAGCGGGGAAGGGGAGCGTGTATGAAGGCGGCGTGCGTGTGCCCTTTGTGGTGCGCTGGCCGGATCGCCTCCCCGCCGGCAAAACCTATGCCCAGCCGGTCAGCTCCCTGGACGTCTTCGCCACCGCCCTGGCCTGTGCCGGTGCCAGGATGCCGACGGACAAGACCTATGACAGCGTTAACCTCATCCCCTTCCTCGCGGGCGAGCAAACAGGTGCGCCCCACACGCGCCTGATGTGGCGCAGCGGCCCGCAATGGGCACTGCGCGAAGCCGACGCCAAACTCGTCCGCCACAAGGATCAAAAGGACGAGTTATATGACGTGAGCGCCGACCTCAGCGAGACCAAGGATGTCGCTGAGAGCCAGGCCAAAACGGGCAAGCGCCTTGCCACCAGCCTCGACGCCTGGGACAAGGAACTGGTCGCGCCCGCCTTCCCCGGCCCTGCCGCCCACCGCGCGGCCAAAGGCAAGAACAAGAAGAACAAGCAGCCGGATTGATTGCAGGTTTACACTCCGGCGACACGAGTCGCACCGACCCTGGATCGCAGATCGCTTGTCCAATGCCACCAGGAATCGAGCCTGCGTTCACCCGCGCAGCGTCCAGCACTGGCGGGCGCGCAAAAAGCGATTTCCTACCAGTCAGTTTGAAGTAGGATTCACTCGTGCGATTATTCTTTCCCCTTGTGGCAATTGGCGCGGTCACGGCTCTGCCCACCCTGGCGGCGCCCCCTCCGCCGGTCATTAGCCGGTTGGAGGTCGGCGGCGCCAGCGTGGTGGTGACGGCTAAGAACCTGCATACGGACGCCTATTACACCCTTCTGGCCAGCGACTCACTGAGAAGCGGGCTGAAGCCGCTGTCTGCGGTGCGGGCCACGGCCGCCGACGCGGCCAATGGCAAGATGTTCAGCGCGTACATCGGCAGTTACGGTTCCGCCTTTGTGGCGATCAGGGCCGATGACGGCCTCTACTCCGACGGGACAGGCGCCAGCGTCTGGAAGCCGTCCCAGGCGGCCATGTCGTACCGGGAGGGGATGCAATTGGAAAAAGTGTATGGCTACACGATGACATCCGGGAACACCTACACGCAGCAGGTGTGCGTCTTCAGCATGAAGCCGGACGGTGTGAACTCGAAGCTGGTCACCTGGGCGATGATGTCGAGCGCCAGTGAATATACGCGCGGATCGATCGCGACCATCGCGAAGAATTACGAGGCCAAGCATCCCGGCTGGATCGTGGTGGGCGGCATCAACGCCGACCAATACTTCGCGAAGTTCGGGGGCGGCCTGGGGCTGGACGGCTCGGCCTACTTTCAACCGCAGCCCTACTACTCCTATGTGGCCGATTACGGCAAACGGTTCACGGTTAACCTGCTTGGCACCGCCTTCCAGGTGGTCGGCTTCAAGAATGACGGCTCGGTGAATGGCCTGGTGACTTCCAGCGGCGGCGGCGGCAGCTATGCGCTCAGCATCGTGGATAGCAATAACCAGGCGTTGGCGACGTATGCGATCGCGGGCATCAACACCTCGCCGGCTGCGGGAAAAGCAACCGTCTGGACCGCCGTCCACGATACGGCCTCATCCACCACCTGGATTCCGGCCTCGGTTACCACGGCCAACGCGTTGTTTATTGTGGATGGCGAAGTGGCGCACCTGTCCAATTCCTCCGGCTATACCTACACGGATGGCACCGCCGGCCGCGATTCGTTCTTCGGCCTCGGGACCATTGCGTCGGTGACCAGCGGTTCGGTGTCGGTGCCTGCCGGGAGATTCGCCATCGAGACGGCCAATTCCAGCCTCAGCGCGGCGCTGTCCGCGGGGATGCGGGTGCGGGTGGAGCAGCGGTTCGCTAATGCGGCGATGAACGTGGTGGAATCCGGCAGCGGCTATCATTCCGAGCATATTGTGGCGGGAGTGGAACAGACGGCCCATGCTGCCGACAGCTACAACACGATGCATTATTCCCGGTCGTTGTTTGGCATGAAATCGGATGGCACTTACTGCCTGATCACCGCCGACATCAAGAACGGCTACGGCGGGCTCACCTACACCGAGTGCAACGCCCTGGCCAAAGCCTACGATCTGCAATACCTGTATCAGGACGACGGCGGCGGCAGCGTGACCGCTATTCTGCGCAATGCCTCGGGCGGTCTCGACATCGTGAACACCCCGCGCGATGGCTCCGCCCGCTCCGTATGGAGCGGCCTCTTTTTCGTCGTGCGCAGCAAGTAGGCCGGGGCCGATTCACCCGCGCAGCGCTCAGCAAAGGCGGGCGCGCAATAAGCAATTTCTATCAGTTCCTGTCCGCGCGCTTTAACCTCCTGCCGTCATTCGGCGCGGCCGGTCGCGTCCGATAGGCCGGCCAGAGATGCCCCGTGAATGTGAGGTGGCGCTCGGGTTTCCGGGCCTTGGTCGGTGAGGCAAGGTTGCGGGTGAGCGTGTCCGTAGCCGTTGTTAACGATGCTGTGTGCGGTGTGATCGCGGGCCGCTGGCTCGGGGAGAAAGACCAATGGCGGGAGGAAAGATCAGCAGTTCGCTGCGCCATCTGCGACAACAGTGAGGTGACCCTTGCCCAGAGCCGCGGCTTTGCGCTTGAGTCGCCACCGGCTCGTATTGGTGGTCCGTGCTCGGGTTATGCCTGACCACCTCGAAGCGGCGACCCATCAACAACGGCGCAGCCGCTGGAGCGTCTCCAGGCAAGCGCGTGAGCCGTGGTAAGGGCCCTTCCATTCGCTGACTTTGGGCAGGTCCGGGTCGGGGCGCCCGTCTTCGTTGATGCGCCAGAACCATTCGCCGTGGACGCGGTCCGCGAGATGGTCCTCGATGTAGTGCCAGACGCGCCGGGCCGCTTCGAGGTACTTCGCATCGCCGGAGATCTGGCAGGCGTTGAGGAAGCCGATAACCGCCTCAGCCTGGGGCCAGCATTCTTTGCGCCGGTCAATCACTTGGCCGGCCTTGCCTTCGTAGCAAAGGCCGCCGTCGTCATCGAGGCCCTCCTGGTACGCCACCTCGGCCATCCGGACGGCAATCTGGCGCGCCTGCTGGAGTAACGCGTCGTCGCCCAGCACCTCGGCGGCTTCGCACCACAGCCAGCTTGCCTCGATGTCGTGACCGAAGGTGTAAGTGTCCGAGCGCACGCGCCATTGCTCGTCAAAGAAGTGATGCAGGTGGCCGGTGTGCGGATCGAGGATGTGCTGCTCGAAGAGCGCGGCAACCTCGCGCAGGCGTTGGACCACGCGCGAGTCCTTTTCCGCCCGGTAAAGGTTGGTGAAGCCTTCGAGCACGTGCAGATGGTTGTTCATGGACTTCTTCTCGTTCAGGTCCTTGTCGCTCAGACGGCTGTCGGCGGCCTCCGACCAGTCGCGGCGGCGGACTTCCCAGTAACCACCCTGCCGGGCATCCCGCGCGTGGCGCTCGAGCAGGTCGAATAGCTCGACCGCCCGCTTCAAAGCGGACGGCGCGCCGAAGGCAAGGTGGTATTCAGCCAGGGCGTAAATGTAGAAGGCCTGGCCGTAGGTCTTCTTCGAGGCGTCCAACACCCGCCCATCCCCGTCCAGGCGCCAGAATGCGCCGCCGTATTGCGGGTCCCAGAACCGGTTCATGACGACGTCAAAAGCCCGGTCGGCCATTTGGCGGTAGAGCGGATCAGGCTGGAAGCGGTGGACGGCGGAAAAGGTCCAAAGGATGCGGCTGTTGACAATAAGCCCTTTGGGTTGTGAGCGGTCCACCTGGAGGTCGTTCGACATCCAGGCCAGCCAGCCGCCTTGCTCGTGATCCAGGGCGGGCCCGGTCCAGAACGGCAGGATATGGCCGAAGAGCTGATCGCGGGCGGCGCGGGCGATTTGATCCAGGGAGGTCATTGGTCAGGGGCGGCGAGTCGCGCGCCGGGGATGGGCCGTTGCTCGACGCCGTTGGGCAGCCGCCAGCGGACGCAGAACTGTGTGGCGCCGGTATCCGGCTGTTGGAGCGCTTCGAGGTAGTAACGCTGGCCGGCGACCAGGGCAATGGGTGCTGATGGGACTTCGTGGGTGTGCGGCCATTTGACGTACGGGGTCTGGTTGGTGACAGCGACGATTCTCATCCTTCCCGCCCTGGTCTGATTGGTGCTGAGCCAGAGCTCGGAAGCGACTTCACTGGCGACCCAGAACACATAGGGACCTGTGAGCGGGGGCAGGAGCAAGCCGCGAAAGCGGGCGCTGAAGTTGGTGGTGGTGCCGACCGGAACTTCGAAAGCCTTGCCCAGAATCTCCCGGCCGGCGGGCGGTTCGGCCAAGTTGGCCAGTTCCGGGATGCTCCTCGTGGGCCGGCCAATCCACCACTCCCGCAGGATGCCTGTTCCCGGCCCGACACTAAACGCCGGGCTGGCAGCTCCGGCCAGGCCGCTCGCGGAGGCGGTGAGTGTGTAACCGCTGCCGGGCTGGGTGATTCTCAGGTCGGCAAAGCTAGCAAGGCCATTGACTGTGGAGGCAATCAGTGTCCCGTCCAGCTTGGCCTGATCGGCCCGAGAGCCCAGCGCCAGCGTGACCTCATACTTGCCGGTGCGAACCGTTCGTCCCTCCGCATCCTGAACCGCCACGGTCACCGGCTGCCGGCCCGGACTGCCGATCGCCAAGTCGCCCGGTGGTGCGGGGAATCCCAGCTTGACCGCTTTGCCACTGGCCTTGAACGGGTAGCTTCTGAGGTTTGGGAGATCACCGAGGTTCAGGACGTGGGCGTGGTGATAGGCTTTGATGAGCTGTTCGCTGGAGTTGCGATCGGTGAGCGTGCTGCCGGCCCAGGTGACGAAGAAAAGCCAGCCCGCCTGTTCGCTCACCAGTTGATCGGGGTCGGGGATCGGGCCGTTTTCGGAGAGAGCCACCAGCTTGTTGTTATGCCCAAAGGCAACCAACTCATCGAAGACATCCTTCGCCGGTCCGTGGTTGCCGTCCATGGGATAGTGGTCTTGGCCGATGATGTCCACGTATTCGTCGCCGGGATACCAATCGGCGAGGTCGGTCGAGGCGCCGGGTGAGAAGACCCATATCAGGTTGTTGAGATTGTGTCGGATGGTGAAGCGGTCGAACATCAGCCGCCAGAGCTTCCGGAACGGCTCCGGGCCATATGCACCCCACCAGAACCAGCGTCCGTTGGCTTCGTGGAGCGGCCGCCATAGTACCGGCACCCGCGCCTCCTGCAGCAGCTTCAACTCGGCGGCAACGGCGTCCAGATCGCGCAGAAGCGCCGCGTGTTCCTCCGTGTCGTCGGTGAGCGCGCGCTGCAAATCAAATTGGGTGTCCTTGGTATAGATCACCCTTTCGCCTAGCGGCGCAGCCCAGTGCCAGCACAGCGTAACGATGCCATGCCGGTTGACATACCAGTCAATCGCGTGCTCCGCGGCTGCATGACGCCACTTTCGCCGGCGAGAGCCTTCCGTGCGGGTGGCACCCGCCAGGTCGAGCCCCAGCACCGCGGGCAACCTGCCGGTGGTGTTAGTGATGTGGGTCAGTTCAAGACCCAGCGCATTGGTCCCGCGCCCGCTCTCTTGCTGTCCGGAAAGAATGTGTTTCCCGTAGATGTCCGCGAAGTAGGCCAGGAGCGACCGAACTTCGGGCGACGCGTTTGGCGTTACCGGTGTGTCAACACCATCGGCTGCCGGGGCGGCGATAAGCGCCAGCGCCAGCGGAAGGAATCCCAGTTTCAAGATACGTAAGTCCATCATGGGGTAGCCGCTCGATACAATCAGGCCTACTCCGAACGGTATTTGTTTTGTTGCGAACAAGGTGCCCATGTCCCAGTTTCAGCGCAACACGCAACGCGACAGTTTGGCGGGAGCGCCTCGATGTCCTGGCCATGCAGTCCCCGGCGGCAGGGCAGGGTATACTGTCTGCAGAAGCAACAGCACCGACGAACGTCGGCTGTTGCTCTGCACGATTACATTCCAGACCGCGCACCCGCCGGACTGGAAAACAGCGTTCCGTCCATTTCTTGGCAGCCGAGAACCCCCCAAGCTGTGCTGGGGGACTCCTCGCTGATCGCGGTGCAAGGCGGGCATGTTGCCTGACGGTGCCGTATGGCACTGCTGGAGTTGGGGCAGAAAGCCTCAATATTGGCCCCTAACCCGACTTCCGCTACTCGGAATGGGAAGCAACTACTTTCACGGGGTGGGCGGGCG
>CAZDOO010000011.1:0-90797 GCA_964507045.1 uncultured Verrucomicrobiota bacterium
AATCTCATTTTTGAGAATTTCTGCTTCTTCTTCACCCACTTCTAATCACACCCTGATCGTGGTTGCCAAGACCGGAGCGGCTAGTACATTATTTGTGACCGTGTGTATTTGGGCGCACCCTGTTTGGTGCGCCTTTTTTGGACCAATCGCCAACCAGAAAGTCGCATGGGCCGATCCTATGGGTTTGAGTGCCCCAGGTGCGGTTACCGCACCAAAGTCTCCGGCGGTGCGGACCGGGGTCTGAGGCTGTTCGTCCAGACCATCCTTTGCCGCGATTGCAGGGAACTGTACGACGCGGTCGTGCAACTCAGAGTGCCGGCTGAGCCGGTCGGGTGGGGCGATTCCGGGGGATGGCGCCGGGCCCGGCCGCTCCAGCCGCCGCGAAGCCTTCGCACGCCGCCTTCGTTCCTGGCGGCCTTGAATCAGTTGCCCCAGACGGGAGTGAAGCGTTTCCATTGGCTCCCTTTCCAAATGCAGTGTCCCGTCTCGACGTTTCACCGCGTCCGGAGCTGGAACGATCCGGACCGATGCCCGAAGTGCGGGGTCTTCCTGGAGAAAGGCGCGCTGCCGTACCGGCTCTGGGATTGAGGCGGAAGCACCGGTCCGCGCACCCGTTTACGGGCGCATGGCCGCGGGTTACTTCTGCGCGTAGTACACGACTGCGGGCGGGAAGTTGAGCAACACCGGGCTGGTGCGGAGGAGGCTGAACCGGGAGCGGATTCGCTTGCGGTCTATCAACGAGTATTGGAACTGGATGTACATGCCACCCGGGCGGAGCGCCCGGCTGATGGCATCAATGAGTGCCTGGACCTGCTCGCCGGGCAGGTTCCCCAGGGGAATGCCCGAAAGCACATAATCCACTTTATCCATTCCCCGGCGGCCCATTTCGGAGAGGAGGTGCTCGGCGGAATCGGAGATCACTTCCACTTGGCCGTTGATGCCCGCCCGATCCAGATTGTCCCGGGTCTTGCGGGCCAGCACCGGGTTGATCTCACAGGCCAGGATTCGCGCTTTGGGACATCGAGCGGCCAGTCGCAAGGTGAGAGCGCCGTTGCCGGCGCCCAACTCAATGATCCGCCCCGAGTAGGTTTCCGGCACCGGAGCAATCATCTTGCTAACCAGGAATTTCTGCGAAGGCACAATGGTGCCCGTCTGCCTCAGTTTGACCAAGGCAGCCCACATGAAGTGCACGTAACTTGCCACCGCGTTGCTCATAGCGATTCTGTCGTGATCCAGTCCTGGTTTGGCGCATAGCGTCCAAAGGACACAACACACCCGACACAACCTCTGCTTCCCGCTCAATGTAGCGGCCAGCCCCGGCCTGGGTCTATCTCTCACTCCGCCCGCTGGGGCGCCAACACAGCCAGCATAACACGCCGCCCAAGCGTGTTCCAACCTCTAATTTGTGGACCTGACCGGCCCCCCTCTTGGTCACCCGGACCTAAGGCTTCCAGGCGAACAGGAGCCGGTTGGTATCGTTCACCGCCCAGAGATTCAGGGGCCAAACGGTCTTCCCATACTTCATGAAGCGCGTGCTGCCATCCACATAGGCAAAGTTGGATCCGCCAGAATAGGGGCCCTTGCGCGCCACGGAGTGACATCCCTGCTCAATCTGGTCCAGGTCATTGCCGACGCCTTCGTTCAGGTCCATGAAGTAGTGCTCGGAACCATTCTTCTTCTCGCCGAAGATAATCGTCTCCGATGGGTAGATGACCGCGGTCTCTTTCATTGAGCGCGAGCTGATGAGCGCGTCGCTGAAGTAATCATTCCACCCGTTGATCATGTAGCTGCGATTGGCGCGGTCCGCAGGGGTGGCCGAGGATGGTTCCGACGGCGGCGCGCCCCGTTGCGCGTCGGTCGAGCAGACCAGCAGATTAGTGGTCAGGTAGAAGGGCAGCAGCTGCGCCGGCCAGCGCGGCGCTCCATTGGTATTAGGGCGCGGCGGGTAGAGTCCATCATTGTCATCCGCATACAGTTTCACGGACAAATCCAATTGCTTGAGGTTGTTGACGCACTTGATGCGATTGGCCGCTTCTTTGGCCCGGGCCAACGCCGGCAGGAGCATGCTGGCCAAAATGGCAATGATCGCGATGACAACCAGCAGTTCAATCAGCGTAAAAGCCGCCGCCGCCCCACGGCGGCCCTGTGCCGGGCCGGCTGCCGGCCGGTCACTTGACCGCGGGCGGTAGAGAAGTTGATTCATACTCTTGCTGCAATTCGTTTCAAAAGCTTACACTCGCATCGTGCTTGATGCCCATGACTACTGGCCTGCGCGCGGGCTTCCAGTCCCAACGCCCCCCGCGCCTGGCTCGAATATTCCCGGCCGCTTCAGCGTCAACTCCACGCTATTATGACCGGAAAACAATGGGCACTGGTTGCGCTGGTCGTCGCCCTCGGCGGCATATCGCTTTATCTCAACAGAGACTGGTTTGGCAGCGAAGATATTCAAATCCACCACCGCTCCCGCCCGGCGCACACGACGCGCCCGGCGGTAGTCCGCCGTGGCAGACCCCAACCCCCGCCGGCCACCGACCCTGTTTACTTCGCCTTCGGCCGCAAGCTCAGACTCACGGCGCTTAAAGTCATCCCCGTCCGCGAGATCGAGACGAACAAGTATCCGCATCCGATCTGGCACCTGGTTTCCGATTCCAATTCCGTGCCCATTGCGGAATGGTCCTACGGCGTGCCCATCCGCGGCATGCGGCCGGCGGTGAAAGGCGCCACGCCGGATCCGCTGGTGCC
This sequence comes from uncultured Verrucomicrobiota bacterium, assembly GCA_964507045.1. GTDB lineage: Bacteria > Verrucomicrobiota > Verrucomicrobiia > Limisphaerales > UBA8199 > UBA8199. Next base: position 2,743 of record CAZDOO010000011.1, read on the forward strand.
CGGCACCGAGTACCGGCTTATCCTCGAGGCCGGAGAGACCAAAGCGGAGCACGACTTCACCCCCGTGCCCCGGACGCCTTGAACCCGGGCGCCCGGATTCACCCGGCGCCTCCGCAACGATCCACCTGACCAGGATGCGCGATCTGCAACAATTCCCGTGCCAGCTATCATGTGCCGCAGCCATTTCCTAAAAGCAGACGCGTTGGCTGCCAATTTGGTTACATACCAGCGGGTCGAGCCAAATGGTGCTTTACCGATTGGCGGGACAGCCACTACATTCGCCAGCCAGAATGATGAGCAGCCACTGGCCCAGGGCAGAAATGCATTGGCCTGCCTTCAACCCGGTCATGATCGGGCGGCCAGCCCTCCTTCCCCGTGCTGGCGCGCAGAACGCTGGTGTCGCTAACCTGGCCCCGACCCCGGTTACTAATCCTCATGTCTGATCCGAACAACCAGCCGGCTCCCGGCGCGCCCACGAGCTTTCTGGGCAAGTTCACAGTGCTCTTCGGCGCGGTGCGCGAGCTGTGGCTCGTGTTTGCCATCGTGCTGCTCAGCAACCTGGCCTACCGGGTGGTGAACTTCACCCTGCGGCTCTGGCTTTCCTCGGACCTGGGGTACAACGACGTCCAGGCGGGCCTGGTCGTGCTGCTGTGGTCGGCGGGCTTGACACTCTGCATCGTGCTGGTCGGTTCGCTGACCGATGCGCTGGGTTTGCGCAAGACGTTCCTGCTCGGGTTCGCGCTGTGCATCATCTCGCGCGTCTTCATCACCTTCACCACGGTCAAATGGGTGGCGATGGGCGTCGGCCTGACCTTGCTGGCGCTCGGGGAAGGCATGGGCGCGCCGGTGACCATTGCCGCCCTGCGGCGCTACACCACCACCGCGCAGCGGTCCATCGCCTTCTCCGTATTCTATGCCATCATGAACGCGGGATTCCTTATCGGCGTCCTGATTTTCGATGCCCTGCGCGCGGCGCTGGGGGAACATGGCAGCTTCACTTTGCCCGGGCTTGGCATGCAGCTCAGCACCTACCGCGCAACCCTGCTGGCCAGCCTGGCGCTTTCCATCCCCAGCTTCCTGATCATCTACTTCTGGCTCCGGGAAGGGGTCGAGGCGACCGATCAAGGCGTCGTCATCACGCCGGAGAAGGTGAAGTATCCCGGGAAGCATGCGTTGCAGGTGCTCAAGCTGACGGTCGGCGACACCGCGCGCGACACCGCCCGCATCTTTGCCGGCCTGTGGCGGCAAGCCGGCTTCTACAAGTTCCTGGCCTTCCTGTCGCTGGCCGTGTTCATCAAGATGATCTTCGTGCACATGGATTACACCTATCCGACGTTCGGCATCCGCGAGCTGGGCGAGGGCGCGCCCGTCGGGCACCTCTACGGGCTGAACAACATTCTGATCGTCATCCTCGCGCCCCTGGTGGGGGTGCTGACGCAGCGGATATCCGCCTATCGCATGGTCATCTTCGGCAGCTTCATTGCCGCGGCTTCCGTTTTCATTATGACCGTGCCGCCCCAATGGTTCCGGCCGCTCGCCGATGGCTGGGTCGGCCATTGCATCGTCCACGTTTGGCTGGGTGTGAGCGGCACGGTGAATCCCTACTACGTGATGATCTTCCTCTTTGTCCTGTTCCTCTCAATCGGCGAGGCCTTCTACTCGCCGCGGCTTTACGAGTACACCGCAGCCATCGCGCCCAAGGGGCAGGAAGCCTCCTACATGGCCATGTCCTCGCTGCCGTTCTTCCTGGCAAAGATCGGGGTGGGGCCGCTCTCGGGCGTGTTGCTCGCCCATTTCTGTCCGGCTGCCGGGCCCCGGCACTCGGAGACGCTCTGGCTGATTATTGGCCTGAGCACAATGATCGCCCCGGTGGGATTGTTCGTGTTCCAACGCTTCATCCGCGTCCACGAAGCCGGCCGCGACGACTGACCCCGCGATTGAATGCCCGGCTGAAAGTTATTATACGCGGCGCCGTCCAGGGCGTCGGCTTTCGCCCCTTCATTTACCGGCTCGCAACTGGGGCCGGGCTCAAGGGTTGGGTCAACAACTCGGCGCAGGGCGTGTTCATCGAAGCCGAAGGCCCCCGCGCCGCGCTGGACAATTTCCTGCTGCGCCTCGAAGCGGAGAAACCGCCGCGCAGTTCGATCCAAAGTCTCGAAGCGTCCTGGCTCGACCCGGTCGGCTACGCCGGGTTCGAAATCCGCCCCAGTGATACCGGCGGCGCCAAAACCGCGCTGGTGCTCCCGGATATCGCCACCTGCCCCGATTGCCTGGCTGAAATCTTCGACCCGCGCAACCGCCGCCACGGCTACCCCCTCACCAACTGCACCAACTGCGGCCCGCGTTTCACCATCATCGAGTCGCTGCCCTACGACCGCCCGAACACCTCCATGAAGGCGTTCGCCATGTGCCCGCAATGCCAGGCGGAATACGACGACCCGCGCGACCGCCGCTTCCATGCCCAGCCCAACGCCTGCCCCGTTTGCGGTCCCCGGCTCGAACTGTGGGACAGGAAGGGAAAACCGCTGCCAGCTTCAGCGTCCCCTTCAGGCACGCCCATCTCCGCTGCTGCAGACGCCCTGCGCCAGGGCCAAATCGTCGCCGTCAAGGGCCTCGGCGGTTTCCACCTGATGGTAGTGGCGCACAACAACGAAGCTGTCCGCCGCCTGCGCGAGTTGAAGCATCGCGAGGAGAAGCCCTTCGCGCTGATGTTTCCCTCCCTGGTGGCCGTCAAGGCGCAGTGTGAAGTCTCGCCGTTCGAGGAGCGCCTCCTGCGCTCGCCGGAAGCCCCCATCGTCCTCCTGCGCCGGAATAATTCTGCACTCCCCACTCCGCACTCCGCACTCCCAGCCTCCCTGGCCCCCGGCAACCCCAACCTCGGCGTGATGCTCCCCTACACCCCGTTGCATCACCTGCTCCTCTCTGCGCTCGGCTTCCCCGTCGTGGCCACGAGCGGCAACCTGAGCGACGAGCCGATCTGCACCGACGAGCATGAAGCTCTCGACCGCCTCGGCGGCATCGCCGATCTCTTCCTGGTCCACAACCGCCCCATCGTCCGGCACGTGGACGATTCCATCGTGCGCCTGATGGCCGGCCGCGAACTGGTTCTACGCCGCGCCCGCGGCTACGCCCCGCTGCCTATTCGCCTCCCGGCTTCCCTCGGGGACCGGCTATCGGCGGCGGGCAATTCCGTGCTGGCCGTCGGCGCCCACCTGAAGAACACCATCGCCCTCTCGGTCGGATCGCAGGTCTTCATCGGCCAGCACATCGGCGACCTGGAGACCGACCAGGCCTTTGAAGCCTTCCGCCGCGTGATCGCCGACTTCCAGGCCCTCTACGAGGTGCGCCCGTCAATCATCGCCGCCGACGCCCATCCCGACTACCTTTCCACTAAATTCGCCCAAGACCTTGTCGCTCGTGGCAGCCGACGTAAGACGGCGCAAACTTCAGACCCTCAACCCTCAACCTTCAACCCTCAACTCCTCACCGTTCAGCATCACATCGCCCATGTGTTCTCCTGCATGGCGGAGAACGAGCTCGAACCCCCGGTGCTCGGCGTATCCTGGGACGGTACCGGCTATGGCCTCGACGGCACCGTCTGGGGCGGCGAGTTCTTCCTCGTCACGGAGACTGCCTGCGAACGCGCAGCTCATCTTCGCCAATTCCGCCTGCCGGGGGGCGACCAGGCGGTCAAGGAACCGCGCCGGACTGCGTTGGGCCTGCTGCATGAAATGTCGGGCGAGGCCGTGTTCGGCATGACCGGCCTGGCGCCGGTTCAAGCCTCCGCGCCTGCCGAGCTGGCCCCGCTCAGGACCATGCTGGCGCGCCAGCTCAACTCGCCGCTGACTTCCAGCGCCGGGCGGCTATTTGATGCGGTGGCAGCGCTCGTCGGCCTTCGCCAGCAAGTTCGCTTCGAAGGCCAGGCCGCCATGGAACTGGAGTTCGCTCTCGAAGGCGCAGTCCCAACCGACGAAGCCTACGAACTGCCCCTCCGCTCCGAAGCCGCACCCCGCACTACGCGCAACGCCCCTCTCATTCTCGACTGGGCTCCAATGATCGAAGCCATCCTGGCCGATGTAAAACGCGGCGCCTCGGCTGGCCAAATCTCCGCTCGTTTCCATAACGCTTTAGCCGAGGCCATTGTCGCCGTCGCCCAGCGGTTCGGTCTGCAGCGCGTGGTGCTCTCCGGCGGCTGCTTTCAGAACCGCTACCTGACCGAGCGATCCGTGCACCGCTTGCAGGCGGCAGGTTTCCGCCCCTACTGGCACCAGCGCGTCCCGCCCAACGACGGCGGCATCGCGTTGGGGCAAGTGGTGGCGGCTTTGCGGGGGAGCGCCGGCTTGCTGTCAGCTTAGCGTGTTCCAAGCCCCGTCGTTGCCCCGTTGGCCAATCCAGTGTAGGCTAGTAGATAATGTGTCTGGCTATTCCAGGTAAGATCACCAGCATCAGCGGCGAAGACCCGCTGATGCGCACCGGTAAAGTTGACTTCGGCGGCATCCTCAAGGAAGTCAGCCTCGCCTATGTGCCTGAAGCCAAGCTTGGCGATTACGTCATCGTCCACGTCGGCTTCGCCCTCAGCCGGGTGGATGAGGAGGAGGCTAAGCAGGTGTTCGAATACCTGCGCGAGATGCAGGAACTGAGCGAACTGCAGGAAAGCGAGGCGGGCGTCTCGCCAGCCCCGGCGACCGGCCCGCCGTCGCAATGAAATACCTCGACGAATATCGCGATGCCGAAGGCGCGCACAAGCTGGCGCGCGAGATCGCCCGCATCACGACGCGGCCCTGGTCGCTCATGGAGGTTTGCGGCGGCCAGACCCACGCCATCGTCAAGTTCGGCATCGACGAGCTGCTGCCGCAGCAGATTACGCTTATTCACGGCCCGGGCTGCCCGGTGTGCGTTACCCCGCTCGAACTGATTGACAAGGCGCTGCAGATCGCCGCCCGGCCCGAGGTGATCTTCTGCTCGTTCGGCGACATGCTGCGCGTGCCCGGCAGCACCACCGACCTGCTGGCCGTCAAAGCCGCCGGCGGCGATGTGCGGATTACTTACTCGCCGCTGGACGCCGTGAAGTTGGCCGAGCAGAACCCGGCCAAAGAGGTCGTCTTCTTCGCCGTCGGCTTCGAGACCACGGCCCCCACCACGGCGATGGCGGTCTACCAGGCGGCCCGCAAGGGCCTCAAGAACTTCTCCCTGCTCGTTTCGCATGTGCTGGTGCCGCCGGCCATCGAGGCGATCCTGGGCGCGCCGGACCGCCGCGTGCAGGGCTTCCTCGCCGCCGGCCACGTCTGCGCCATAATGGGCTGGGAGGAATACATTCCCATCGCCGCGAAGTATCACGTGCCGATCGTAGTGACCGGGTTTGAGCCGCTCGACATTCTGCAAGGCGTGCTGATGTGCGTGCAGCAATTGGAAAGTGGCCGGGCCGAGGTCGAGAACCAATACAGCCGCGCGGTGCGCCAGGAAGGCAATCGCCCGGCGCAGCAGATTATCCGCGAGGTGTTCCAGGTCACCCCGCGCAAGTGGCGCGGCATCGGGGAGATTGCCCGCAGCGGCCTGGGCCTGCGCGACGCCTATGCGTCGTTCGACGCGGAGCACAAGTTCGGCGTGGCCGGCCTGCGCGTGGAAGAGCCTACCGAATGCCTGAGCGGCCTGGTGTTGCAGGGCAAGATCAAGCCCCGCGAGTGCCCCGCCTTCGGCACCCGCTGCACTCCCGAGCATCCCCTCGGCGCGACGATGGTCTCCTCCGAAGGCGCCTGCGCCGCCTACTACCGCTACCGCCGTGAGCCGAATCCTCAAGCGGCTTGACCCAATCCCAAGTCCCGGACACCACCCTCGAAACGAATGCCGCCGACCAAAACAGCGCATCAAGTGCCGGACCTCATCAGTGCCCCGGCAAGAAGGTCTCGGCGAGTGGGCGGCCGCAGTCGGTCGGATGGTTTCTTTCCCCTCACCCCGGCCCTCTCCCTTAGGGAGAGGGAGGCATTCACTCTATCTCGCGCATATGCCTGGCGCGCCAGATTTGCCGGCGCACTGCCGAGCGTTCTCCCTCTCTCTAAGGGAGAGGGCCGGGGTGAGGGGAAACAGGCCGCCCCTTTATTTGCCGCCCTCGGATTTCGGATTTCCTGACCGCCCTATGACCACACCCCCCAACTTCACCCTCTCCTGTCCGTTCCCGATCCAGGACTACCCGCAGGTGCTCATGGCCCATGGCGGCGGCGGCAAGCTGATGCATCAACTCATCGGCAAGCTCTTCGTGCCGGCCTTCCGCAACTCGCTGCTCGAAGCGCAGCATGACGCCAGTGTATTCGAGGTCGGCGGCCAGCGACTCGCTTTCACCACCGATTCCTACGTCGTGCGGCCCATCTTCTTCCCCGGCGGCGACCTCGGCTCGCTGGCCGTGCACGGCACGGTGAACGACCTGGCCATGGCTGGCGCGCGTCCGCTCTACCTCAGCGCCGCCTACATCATCGAAGAAGGGCTGCCGATGGACACCCTTTGGAAGATCGTCACCTCCATGCAGCAGGCCGCCCAGGCAGCCGGCGTCCAGATCATCACCGGCGACACCAAAGTCGTGGACAAGGGCAAAGGCGACGGCCTCTTCATCAACACCGCCGGCGTGGGCGTTGTGGAGCACCCGCTCAAGATCGCGCCGCAGAGCGTGCAGCCGGGCGACGCCATCCTCGTCAACGGCGACGTCGGCCGGCACGGCATGGCCATCATGGCCGTCCGCGAAGGGCTGGAGTTCGAGAGCGCGATTGAGAGCGATTCGGCCCCGCTGGCCGAGGTCGTACTGCAGCTCGTGCGGGCCGGCATCGAAATCCACTGCCTGCGCGACCTCACCCGCGGCGGCCTGACCAGCGTGCTCAACGAAATCGCCGAAGCCGCCAACCTCACCCTCCAGGTCGAAGAGAAGCTGATCCCGGTGCGCGAAGACGTCCGCGCCGCCTGCGAAATCCTCGGTCTCGACCCGCTGCAAGTCGCCTGCGAGGGCCGGTTCGCCGCCTTCGTTCCCGAGCGTGACGCCGACCGCGCCCTGGAAATCCTGCGCGCCCATCCCGTCAGCGCCGGCGCCTGCCGGATCGGCCAGGCCTCCGCCCACCGCGCCGCCAAGGTTCTCCTCAAGAGCGCCATTGGCGCCCAGCGCATCCTCGACATGTCCAGCGGCGAGCAACTGCCCCGCATCTGCTGAGGAGCCTTTAACCGGCACCCAAGTCCTTGTCGTGTCGGCGGTGACGTGCTAATCTGCGCCCATGAGCAATCTTGCTGAAATCGAAGCTGCGGTGGACGCGCTGCCACCGGAACAGAAGCAGGAGTTGATGCTCTTTCTCGCCGCACGGCTTCGCGCGCAAGGCGCGCAGTTGCCCGAACCGCGCAAGTTCTCTCGCGAGCAAACTGCCGCCTGGATCGCCGAAGACGACGCCGACCTGCAGCGGTTTCGTGAGGGCAAGTGAGACTGTTCCTCGACACCAGCGTTCTGCTGGCCGCCAGCGGCTCGATGGCAGGCGCCTCGCGTGAAATCTTCCGTCGCGCCTCGGCCAATGGCTGGGTCCTGGTATCAACCCCCTACGCGCTCGAAGAGGCGCTCCGCAATCTCCCCGACTTTCCCCCATCGGCCAGCGCCGAATGGGCGCGGCTGCGGCCCGCTTTGTTGGTTATGGACGACGTGTTCACCCTCGACCGCCCGGCTGTATTCCGCGCCGCCAAAGACCGGCCTATCCTGTTCAGCGCCTTGGCCTGGGCCGACATCCTCCTCACGCTCCATCGAGGCGACTTCGGGGCCTTGATGGACAAATCCTTCTACGGGCTGCTCGTGCTCAAACCTGGTGTGTTCTTGGAACGAGAACGCGCGGCTGGACGGCTGAAGTGATCCGATTCTGCACCGCCCACGCAACCGTCAATCCCGCCTCCACCCAGCACTCCCCCAAAGTGCTCCTTCGTAGCGCCATCGGCGCCCAGCGCATCCTCGACATGTCCAGCGGCGAGCAACTGCACCGCATCTGCTAATCGCCCGGCGGCGCTTCCGGCGCCCTTTGTTTTCCCCTTCACCAATTGCGCGCCGTAGTAGCGGCTGGGGCCGTCCCAGCGCCATTTGGGGTTGGCGCTGCTGAAGGGCCACTCGGCCGCCAACCGCGCCAGACCGGTCTTGACGGGGTTGGATTCGATGTAGCGGCACGCTTTGCGGAAGTGTTCCTCGTCCCGGATGTAGCGGTCCCAATACTCGCGCTGCCAAAGCGTCCCGCCCCCGCCCAGCGCGAGGTTGACAGCGTGCGCGCTGGCGCCCTTCCACGCCTTGAGCAGCGCGCCCAGCGGCATCGTCCAAAGCTCGACGAGGGCGTGGACGTGGTTGGGCATGATCACCCACGCCGCCAGCCGGTAACGCTCCCCGTCGAACCGCCGCAGCACCCGCTCGACGGCGGCGGCGGCGCCGTGATTCCGCAGCGCGCATTTGCCGTGGCCGAGGTCCAGATAGGCTTCGAGCTTCGTCCGTTGCTCGCGCTCGTCCTTGATGTGGAGCAACGCCTCCCACTCGTGCCGGCGCACGGCGGGCATGGCGTCGGCGAGGCGGAACGTGATCATTTGGAGCGCGCCGGGCTTATCGTAGTGGGGGAGATAACCGCGGGTGTACCAACCCTTCGAGCCCAGTCGCGCCTCGACCTCGGCCTCGGGGGGCTCCAAGGGGCCTTCGGTGACGCGCTTGCGCGCGACGGTGTCGCGCACGGTCGGCGGCCGGGAAGCGCAAGGCGCGGAGGCAACCCAAGTCGTGCAAGGAGCGCCGACATTCTTGTCGGCTCTTCGTGGTGTCTTAGCTTGCGGAGGCGGCATCGGGCTAGACCTCACGGGAGGGGCGGTCGCATCCGTGTTGGCGGCTCGGGAGTGCGTCGCGCCAAAGAGCCGACAAGAATGTCGGCGCTCCACCCAACCTCTCTTTCCCACACGCGCACACAGATCATTCTCTCATCGGCTCCGCAGGCACGGCTCGCTCGTCCCTCGCTCACCAGCCTGCTCCGCTCTGTTCTTGAGCTCACTGACCTGGGGGACGGACAGCACGGAACCCCAGGAAGTTGCTCGGGTTGACCGGCGTGCGGCTGCCGCGGGACGCCGTCCGGCAGCCGAGCGCGAGGCCGTTCCAACTGCCGCCCCGATCCACGCGGACCGAGCCTGAAGAGGGACCCCGAGGGTCAGTCTCCGAGCCACTCGAATATGAGCCATACCAATCCCAGCACCACTCCCATACATTCCCCGCCATGTCGTATAACCCATACACGTTCGCCCCAAAATACCCAACAGGACTCGTGTAGGGAGCGCTGTTAGTAGCGAACGTCGGATGATAGGTTGCCGGGTAACTCAAGTTGTAAGGATAGCTGTAGCCCGCGTAGTAGTTCGCCTGGCTATGGGAAATGTTCTCCGTGTCGCTCCACGGAAACCGATGTCCGCCCACCCCGCCCCGCGCCGCCTTCTCCCACTCCGCCTCCGTCGGCAGCCGGTACCCGCCGGCGCTCCACTTCGGATACGGAATACCCGTCCCGCTCTTGTAGATGGTTGTCAGCCCTGCCTCGTTGTAGTAGCACGGCACCAGCCCCTCCTTCTGGCTCCGCGCATTGCACCACTTCACACAGTCCCGCCAGTTGACCGTCTGCACCGGATGGTTGGCTGCCTTCCCCGCCCCAGCGTTCTCATAGACATACCCGTTGCCCCCGTTCCACCCCTGCACCTCGTCCCACAATGCCTTGGTCACCTCATACCGGTCCATGTAAAACGCGCTCACATACACCGTGTGCAGGGGCAACTCGTCGGAGTAACCCTCGCCCGCGCCCATGCAGTTGCCCATCGTGAAGCTGCCGGCCGGGATCAGCACCATGCCAGGAGGCGGGGGTGTGCTGCCCGCCAGCGCCTCGACGCGGTAGAATCGCTGCCCGACCGGCGGCGCGGCGCCGTCCACAAACCAATAGGGACTCTCGGTCACCACCAGGTTCGTCAGCACCTGCCACTCCGGCTGGCCCAGGTTGGTGCAGCATTGAATCTGGTTGGTGACGCCCAACTCACTCTCCACGCCAAACTGCACCACGCCCCCCGCCACGGTGAGGTTCGTGATGACCGGCGCCGCCCCCTGCGCGGTCAACCCGGCCCCGAGCGCCAGGGCGCACAGCCCAACGCTGATTCTCGGGGATTTGCTTCTCCTGCTCCTGTTCATGGTTGCTCCTTTCTTACGCACGGGACAATGCAGTCCTCCCCTTCCGGTGCGACCCTCGCACCGGAAGGCTGGCTGAATCCTTTCAGAGTCTTCATGACTGCCGCCCCAAATTCACCCCGGCGAATGATAAGTTTCTACCAGACCGCCTCTCTCATATCAAGCCCCAAATTCGGCGACGGGAGCGCCGACATTCTTGTCGGCCTCGGGCGGGCGTTGGTTTTGCAAGCCGACAGGAATGTCGGCGCTCCTGAATGCAGACATTTGGCCAACCTGAAGGGTTGGCAGCCACCTGGTCGGCCATCCTCAACCGGAAGGGTTGATAGACGGTAGCCGGTTGGTCGGCTAGGGCAAAAGGGGCCGACCACCGGAACGAAGGCGCAAAGGAATCCTGCACCTCGAAGAGGTGCCAGAGCCGTCATCCCCATAGCGTCGAGAGATGTTTGACGAAACCGACCTTTGTCCACAACTCTGGCATCCCTTTCAGGATGCAATCTCAACCCCGCCCGCCAACCGGTGGTCGTTCCCCCCTTTGCCCTGAACGACACACCGGCTACGGTCTGCCAACCCTTCCGGTTGGGCGGAGGCGCGAAATCCACCAATCCAAGTGCCGGCCACCTCCCGCTCGCTCCAGGGTCTCCTCACCGTCACCTCACCGTCACCCCTCCCTAGCACCTCTCATAGTTTATGAGAGGTGCTAGGGAGGGGTGACGGTGAGGTGACGGTGAGGGCGGCGTGGGGAGGGCAAGTAACATCAGCGGCCAGCCCCCGGGCAGGTTCCGGCTCTGAGTCTTAGAAATGCTTATGAATTTGCGGGTCGTGTGAGGGGGGCTAGAGCCAAGCACAATCGGGCAGGCAGAAAGGAATGTCCATTCATGCATACACGCTGATTTAGGTAACCTTTGTTCATATTGTTCTTGCATGTTCTATTTGTTCTGTACAAGATCTCATCATGGAACAGGAAGAGTTTATGGCAGACCCGCAGAAATTAGAGGCGGAGGCACGCAAAGAACCGCGCCGGCGCGGTTTGGATGATTACCTGGATACGATTCGGTTGCTGAAAGAGGAGAAAGGCTTCTCTTTGAGGGAAATAGCTGCCTGGTTCCAGGAGAGAGGGGTGAATGTGGACCACAACGCCGTCTGGCGTGCTTGCTCCAAGCAAGAGAAGCCAGCATCCTCACCCAATCGCACCGAACGAATCGAACAATCCGAACATGAGCATGCCAGCGAGGGGGCTATGCCTTGGCTTGGTTAGTCAGAAACTGTAATGTTTCAGCGGTTTCTGGAGGTTTACCGTGTGCTCGGAGTGCCCGCCATGCCTGTGGAAGTCTGTGGACAACATGCCCCTGCCATCCCCACCTCCGGTTCGGCCAGGCTGTTTCTCTTCCCATGTGTTCATCCTTACACAAGGGTCCCTCCGTCACTTCACCGTATGGACACCGTAGATAACATTGTTATCTACGGTGTGCATACGGTGAGGTGACGGTGAGGTGAGCCTGATGGTGGCTGTTCTCGGGGCTGAGTTTGATTGGGCTCCAGAAAGGGCCTGGATGTGCTAGAGTTGGCGGCCAGTTGCGGGTTTGGAAGTCCGTGACACGCGCGGCGAGTGCTCAATCTGCCTTGTTGGGAGGGGTCACCTCGAAGGGAATGGCGGGCAGGGTGCCGACGGCGGCGCGTGGCTGGTTTCCTTGCTTCTTATTCTTCGAGGAGGCGGACTGGGTCTGGCTGGGGATGATGTTGACGATCAGGTTGCCCTTGAGGCCGGGCTTGGCTTTGGCGGCGTCGCTGAGCAGTTCGATTTCCGTGGCTTCTTTGGAGGGGGTTACTTTTCCCAGGGAGATACCCTCCGGGGGCTCGTTCAGTTCGAGCCGGACCCGGCTGGCAAACCCGGCGCCGGGGGCCGAGATGCGCACGCGGGTCGTGCCGCCGGCGGGAATCTTTACCGGCGTGGTACTGAGGATTTTCAGCGGCATCCGGTTCACGAAGCGCCCTGACACATTGACGGCGAGTTCCCGGGCGGGAACGAGGTGCCGATAGAGGAAGGCTTGCATCATGTCCTCGGCCGGAATGGCGGGGTGGGTGAGGGGGTGGCCTTGCACAAAGGCGCGGCCTTCGACGAAGAGCTGGACGAGCACATCGGTGGGCGCGGCCGGAGCCTGGAGCGTGAGGCGGACCTGGTCCTGGCTCGCCGGGACCTTGGCGCCGCTGAGCTTGAAGCCTGCGGGGGCGTCCACCAACGACAGGGTGATTTCATTGGTGAAGCCGTCCCGGCGCAGGGCATAGACAGTGAGAGGAACGGAGGCGCCGCCGCGGACGTTGAGGCTGGAGGGAACGACGCGCAGCGCGAAGTCGGGGAGCGGGGAGCTGATGCGCAGGCGGTAGGCAAACTCGGGCCCGCCCTGGCGCTGCGCGTCGCCGAGGTGGAGATAGTAGGTCCCGTCGGCAGGCAGAGTGGCGGTGAGATAGGAGTCTGCGAAATGTGTGTCCAGGCCCGCGCCTTTGTCCTCGTGGTCGTCGTTGAAGGCGAGTTGCTTGCCGGCGGCGTCAGTGAGTTTGAGCACTGAATCCAGCGGGGAATCCAGCCGGCGGGCATAGACTTCGGCGACGAGGGCGTCCCCGGCGCGGCCTTGGATGCGGAAGAGGTCCCACTCGCCCGGCTGGCCGATGCGTCCGTTGGCGATGATGGGAAGGGTGACCGGCTGGGCGGTGGCAATCGTGTTGTTCGGTTCCTGTTCGAGGCATTCCGGCAGGGCGTCCACCGCGAACGGCAGCGCGTTGACAATCCGGTCCTCCTTGCGCAGGGCCAGCGGGTAGATGCCCGGCTCGCCGTTAGTCAGCGTGAGGCTGGTCCGCGGGAGGTTCCAGCCCTTGAGTTCGACGGTGGTCCCGGCATTGGCCGGGCCGCCCAGCGGGAAGATGCTGGTCACGAATGGTAGTTCGCCCAGGGCAATGCGATAGACGAAGTCCTCGCGGCCGCGGTAGATGGAATCCCTGATCTCGACCACATACTCGCCGTCTCGGGGGATTTCATAAGGGAGGACCGGGTCGGGGTGGAAAAGGTAATGGTCTGCGTGGGCCAGTTCACCGCCCTTGGCATCGTATAGGGCCAGGGCCGCCTGGAACCAGCCGGGGACGGCGTCGGGCAGGTAAGGGATCAGCTCGCGCGCGGCGGCCGAGACAACCAGCTTCAGCCCTTTGCGGGCCTGGAACCGGTAGCGGTCCACACCGCCGGGCAGGATCTGGCCATTGACGGTGGCTGGCAGCGTGAGGTTCATTTCCCTGGGGGCCACGGCTTTCTGCTCGGTGTTGAATCGGATCTGCCGGAAGTTCACCGCGTCAGGAACGGTCTTGACGTCGCGTTTGGTGTATTCAGGCAGTTGGCCGACCTGGAAGCGGAGCGGGTTGGAGAGGCCGCCGGGGGTTGCGATCCGGAGCTCTCGTTCGCCGGGCTCGGCATTCGTGGCTAAGGTGACGCGCAGGGTGACGGTTTCGGCAATGGCGGGGTTCTGATTCCTCCTGGGGGCGAAGAGAAACAACTTTTCCCGGATATCCGCGGCGGTTTTCTCATCCGCGGCGGTCCAGACAGCATTGGTGCCGGACGGCGCGGCCGCCGGCCCTTTGCGTTTCTTGCCGGTGCGGGCGGCGGCAGCGCGCTTTTTCTGCAACTCCTGGAGCTTGTCGCGCAGATCATTGAACTCCTTTTGGGTCAGGGGACGGGTGTAGTTGACGAAGGCGGCCTCGGCGCCCGAGCCGGAGACGAACGCGCCGGTTGTGTTGTTGAGATACTGGCCGCCGATCGCCACTTGGAACGTGGCGCCCTGTCGTCCGCCGGCCGGGAAGGCGTAGCCAATGCGCGGGGGCGAGGGCTGGGCCGGCACAATTGGCACCGGGGCCAGGAAGACCAAGAGCGTGGCGCAGAGGTTGCGGAGTGAAAGACGCCGGGCCATCACAGGATCTCCTTGAGACGCCCGCCTGAGGGGACATCGTCCGCGGCGGAAGGGGTGAGGCGCGCTGTCAGGCCCTGCGGGTGAGGCAGCGTGGCGGCGGGATCAATGCCCAGCAACTCGTACATGCTGCCGATGACGTCACACGGATAGACGGGGCGTTCCTTGACCGTTTCGCCCTTGGCATCGGAGGCGCCGACGACGTGGCCGCCCTGGAAGCCGCCGCCGGCCAGGACGGCAGAGAAGACCTTGCCATAGTGGCCACGCCCGCCATTCCAAGGCGCTTCATACAGGACCTTGGGCGTGCGGCCAAACTCACCACTCCACCAGACGATAGTGCTGTCGAGCAGGCCGCGCTCGGACAAATCCTGCAGCAGCGTGGCCATGCCCTTGTCCATTTCCGGCAGCTTCCGGCGCAGCGTCGGGAAGATCTGCTTGTGGAGGTCCCAGCCGCTGTAGTTGATGGTGACGTAAGGCACGCCGCGCTCGACCAACCGCCGCGCCATCAGGCAGGACTGGCCAAACGTGGTGCGGCCATAGCGATCCCGCAGTTCGTCCTTCTCCTGCGACAGATCGAACACCTTGCCCGCGTCGCCCAGGATGAGGTCGTAGGCCTCTTTTTCGCATTGCTCCGAAGCCGTCAACTGGGGATCAGCCGGCAGCGTGTGGTTCAACGTGTCGAGCTGATTGAGCAGTTCGCGCCGGTCCTGTTGCCGCTTCTCGGAGATGCCCGGGGCGACGACGCCTTCCACCGCAAAGCGGGTTTGGGCCGGATCGCCGCCCGTGGCAAAGGGTTTGTAGCGCGCCCCTAGAAAGCCCGCCTCGGAAAAGCGCCCTTGCAGTTGCGTCAGCACAATATAAGGGGGGATCAGTCCTTTATATCCCGCATCGCGCCCCTTGAAGAACGAGACGACCGCCCCGACCGAGGGGTAAACCACCCGACCGCCGGGCGGCCAGCCGGTCTGAACCATGTACGCGGCCGTCTCGTGGGCGTTGCTGCCGTGAGTCATGCTGCGGATGATGGAATACTTGTCGGCCTGCTTCGCCAGCAGCGGCAGCAGTTCGCAAATCCGGATGCCCGGCACGTTGGTCTCGATCGGCTTGGTGAACTGACCGCAGTAGTCGCTGCCGGCCTCCGGCTTCGGGTCGAAGGTGTCCAGGTGCGGGGGGCCGCCCCACGCCCAAATCTGGATGACCGCCTTGGCTTTGCCTTTGGCGGCGGGGCGGACGGCTTTTGAGGCGTCGGTTTGGGCCGCATTTGCGCCCTGCGGGCGCAGCCAGTTGGTGGCGAGCAATCCCGCCGTGCCGAGGAGCGCGCGCTGCATGGCCTCGCGCCGCGACAGGCCCGGGCCACCGGGGTGAATGGCGGGCGGATCGGGGAGCAGGTTCAACGCTTCATGACTATCACGAGATGCTTTGTTCATGGCTTGGCCTTTCGCTTTGAATCAGTGCCGGTAGAGAAACTCCGCGCTGTTGATAAGGGACCAGACGAGGTCCACCGCCGCCTCGCGCCGGCTCGTCTTGCCGGAGCGGAAGTAGGCTTCGACGATCTTCAACTCCTCTTCGGTGGGAAAGCGCGAGAGGATGCCCAGGTACATGCCGGTGGCGATTTCACGGGGGTCATTGTCGGCCTGGGTCAGGTTCTTAATCATGGGGCTCTGCTCGATTTTGCGCTGCGTCTGGCTGGAGTTGAGCAGGTGCAGGCGCTGCTCGGCGGTGGGGCGGTTGTTGCGCTCGGATACCAGCCCGGTGTCGCGCGACGAGCGCCCGAACATCTCGAGGAAGCTGCTGGTGATGCTGCCGTCAGCCAGCGCGATCGAGCGCTGGTTTTCCGGGATATAGGTGAACGGCTCGGGAATGGCGCTCGAATAATTCTCCGTGCCGCCGGTGACCTTGTTCAGGGCGTCAATCAGCACCTCCGCGTCCAACCGGCGGAGGAGATAGTGCGAGAAACTGGCGTCGTCCGCGGAACTGCCGGCTGCGGGGACGGCGGAAAGCTGGTAGGTCCGGGAGTTAAGGATCAGCCGGTAGAGCTGCTTGAGGTCGTAATGGCCGGCGATCAGCTCACGCTCCAACAAAGCCAGCAGCGCGGGGTTCGAGGGCGGATTGTCGGGGCGGGCGTCATCCGGCTCATGGATGATGCCGCGCCCGAGGAGCCACGCCCAGACGCGGTTGGCGATGTTCTGGGTGAACCAAGGATTCTTCGGGGTAACGAGCCAGTCTGCGAAGACCTCGCGCGGGTCTTTGTCCGCGGGGATGTAAGCCGGCGTGCCGTCCGGGAAGGCCGGGGCGGCCGTCTTCACCACATTGGTCGCGGGGGCGTTCGTTTTGGCGGAATCGAAGAAGACGATTTCCTCCTTCCACTCGGCGGTGGACTTGTAGCCGATCTTGGCGAAGAAGGCGGCCATGCCGGCCAACCGGTCCTTCGGCCACTGGTCGGCACGCGTGCCCATGAAGGTCAGTGCGACGGTTTGCGCGATGCCCGCCGGCTCGCGGTTCTGCATGGCGCGGTAGAAGTTCACCGGCGCCACGCGGAAGTTGCTGCCGCTGGCCGTCAGCATCTGCCGCACCATCTGGTCGTAGGGGACATTGTCCCGGATGCAGGTGCGAACCCAGCGGTGATAGGCCTGGGCGGCGTTGGGCCACAGGTTGATGGGGAATTCGGCTTTGATGCGCAGCACGTCGCTCCACCGCATCGCCCAGTAGTCGGCAAACTCGTCCCGGTCCAGCAACCGGTCAATCAAGGCGCGCCGCTTGTTGGGGGAACGGTCGAGGATAAACTCCTTCGCTTCAAAGCCGCTGGGCAGCGTGCCGATGATGTCCAAGTACGCGCGCCGGACAAACACGCCATCCGAGCAGATGGCCGCCGGTTGAACCTTGCCGCGCTCCAGCTTCGCGAAAACCAAGTCGTCAACGGCGTTGCGGGCTGCCGTGTCCACCTTGGCTTCGTAAGGATTCAGAGCCGGGGCCTGAGCTGCCCTCCCGCCCGCAGCCGCCAGCAGCAGCAGGGCCAGAAACGACGCGGTTCTCGTCATAGTTCTCAGTTTCGCAGATGGACTAACGCTGCACGAGCGGAATTGCACTTAACGCATTAGACGTTCCTCACCCGGCACGGGTTACGCTCAAAAGCAGGGGCGGAGGACACGCTATAAGTGGCACCCTGTCCACTTCTGAAACAGCGAGGCTTCGCAGGTGCGCCTTCCAAGTGCTAATGCATCCTTCAATGGCCGCCCGCAATCACCGGGGAGTCGCCGTCATGCCACCGTATTCCCGGATGAGGCCGACTTCTCTCTTGCATCGCGCGGGGGTGCCTTGGCGGGGGCGTTCTCAGGGCTTGCGCCCCGGTTGAAGCGACTCCAGGCATGCGGCGACACGCTTGGCCTCGTCGGTACCAGCCTCGGCCCCGGAGAGGTGCTGCTCGTAATAGCGGATAGCCGCGTTGGTATTCTTCCTTAACAGGGCGATTTCAGCCAAGCCGGAGTAGGTGCTATAGACGGTGGGAAATGCTTCGAGGAGAGCGCGGCAATCGGCCTCGGCGGCGTCCAATTGCCCGGTGCGCATATGGGCTAGCGCCAGGTTGCGCCGGGCGGTGTAACTATTCGTCAAGGAAAGCGCGTGCGTGAGCGGTGGTATGGCGTTCGAGAACTGGTTCATCAGGATGTGCAGGACACCCTTGTTGGCCAGGGCGGTGGCATCGTTGGGGGTGAGCCGCAAGCGCCGGTCAGTGATCCGCAGCGCTTCGGAGTAGCTCCCCTGCGCCGTGAAAGCGGCCACGGCGCGGTCGAGCACGAAGGCGTCGCCGGGATGGGTGGCCAGCAGCGCGTAGATGATTCCTTCGGCCGTGGGGCGGTTGGTCAAGGTGACCCACGCCTTGGCTTCCACCAAAGCCACGTCCACTTCATTGGTCAGTCCGAGCGGCTGCAGGGCCGGGTCGGTTTTAATCTCGTCCAACAGTTGAAGTGCCCGGCCGGGACTTAAACCCTCGGCGCAGATATCGCTAAGCGTCAGGCGCGCGGGGAGGTAGTCCGGCACCAGTTCCTTGACGCGTTCGAAGAGTTGACAGGCCTGCCGCAGCAGGCCACTACTCGCAAAGCCCAGTCCCAGGTGATAGCAGAAGCTCGGCTCGTCGAAGGGGCCGTTCTCGCCCAAAAGTAGCTGTATGTTGCGGTACTTGCCCAACTGGTCCTGGAGGGACGCGGCCGGGGCCACGGTCATTTTCTGGCGCGCCAGCAAGTGGCTGTTGCACTGCAAATTGACGCGGGCCGGGAGGTTGTCGGGATTCAAATCCTGGGCCAGCCCGAAGCATGTGGCGGCCTCGCTCCACCGGTTGTTTCGCTGAAGCGTAACGCCCCAGTAATTCAAGGCGCGGGAGTACCACCCCGCAAGCAGTTTGGATCCCGCCGGCGGGGGCGTTTGAAGGCGCGCTTTCTTCATCAGCCATTTCTCAAAATCGGGCCGCGCAAGCTGCGGTTGGGAGGCGAGCTGCAAGACCGGGTTTACGGCTGCGGGGATGGCGCGCTGCCAGAAGGCCTGGTTTTCCGCCAGTTCCGCCGGAGCCAGCGGCGGGGCGCCTAAGCGGTCTGAGGGATACACTTTCATCTCCTGCAGCAAGCCGTGGGGCTGCAGGTAGAAGTAATTGAGCAGCGGTCCGATGGCCGGCGGCAGGCAGTAGACGCGGTTGTTCTGTGCGACGCGGGCCAGCAGCTCCACCAGGCCGTCAGCAGTAAGGGGCGCGTTGCTTTCGGATGAGGCAGACCCGACCGCAGCCAGCCCCAAGCCGGTTCCGGGTCCCAGCCATTGGCCCGGGTACTTACGCCTTAGCCAGTCGCGATAAGTCGCCAGGGGCAGGCTGCGCGTCTCCACGGGCAGATAGCGTCCCAGGGTGCCTGCCCGCGCCAGTGTGGCCTGCAGGAGTCTCAGGTGGGCGGGATCATCACTGAGCACGACCGCCCCTTCCGGCGGCAGGGAACCGGCGGCCAGTCGGGCATAGCGGTCGAGGTGCGGCGCATTGACGGCGCGGATCGCGGGCAGATTCAACAGGAGCAAACCGGCCAGCGCGAACCCGGGCAGCACACAGACGAGCTTGGGCACGATCAGGCAGAGAGCGCGGCGATAGGTCTGGCGCCGGCTGAGGTCTTCGGCCGCCTCATGGCCGAACAGCAGCAGAAAGAAGCCGCTGTAATAACCGATGCTCAGGGCGGTGAGATAATAGAGCGGCAAGAAGAGCAGCGGGAGACCGTTGTGGCGTGCGATTTGGCGGGGGCTGAAGGGCGGATCGCAGACGACCCAGAGGCAGAGCACCAACAGGAAGGCATGCGAAAGGTGCAGGATGAAAGCGCCCAGGTCGAACCGGGTGCGGCTTTGGTCGCTGCTGAAGGCGCCCCAGCGAATGCTGAGCAGGAGAATCGGTAGCAGAGAGCCGACGGCCAGCAGCAGAGTGATATCGCGGTGGAAACGGAGGAAGACGCGGTAGAGCGCGCGGAGGGAGGCTTCGTAGGCACCCGCGGACTCTTGCAGCGCCGGCCAGAAGCCGAGGGCTGAGTGCGGGGAGAGCGACTGCACGAGCGGCAGCAGGAGAAAGAGCGACAATCCCGCCAACCCGAGCAGCGCCATGCGCAGGAGGAAGCGCAGATCGGCCACCAGAGCGGCCTTGGCGCTCTCCCACCCCGATTGGTCAAGATGCCGGAGAGTGCGCAGACGGAAGAAGCGGAACCGTTTGGTCCGGAGCAGCGCGACCACAAAGAACGGCAGGAACCCGGCCATGGCCCAGTTGTTGGCCAGCGCGACGCCGAAGAGAAGCGCGGCCCGGTCCAGCCACGATTGCCGCTCGCCAAGTCGGTGTTCGAGCAGGCACCGGATGACATAAGCAAACATCAGCAAGTCCAGCATTTCCCCCGAGGCGTAAATCGCATGCTCCCAGAAAGTCAATTGCAGCCCCAGTGCGACGGCGGCCAGGACGATCGGCACCCAGGCGCTCCGCAGGGATAACAGAGCGTGTTCGTGGTTGACCAGGAGCCGCTGGTCTTCGGTCCGGTCGTGCGGCAGCAATGCCACCGAGCGCGCCAGCGTCACCAGCGTCAGGGCGGCGCAGCCGGCGGCAAAAACATTGAGCGCCAGGGGCACCCAGCTTGCCGGCAGGAGGCGGAACGGGCAAGTGAGCAGAAACAGCACCGGCTGGGCGAGCATCGGTCGCCAGTCCCAGCCGTTCACAGTGCCCACTAGCGCGAGGCTGTCGAAGGTTAGCCAGTGGTTGAGCGTGGCCAGGTAGGCCACGAGAGCGGCTGCTCCGACTACCCACGGCAGGCGGTCCTGCGCAAAGTGGCGCTTGGGCGAGGTTTCAACAGTCATGCGTCAGCGACTGGCCCTATTAAACCGCAGCCCCGGGCAGAAGACAACCCATTCCGTGTCCCGGCGGCAGCGGGTCCCAAAGCCTCAAGGCGGCGCGCTCACCTGAACAATCGGGGCAGGAAGGTCGTGAGGGGCGGGAAGTAGGTGATGAGCAGGACGCCGATGAGCAGGACCAGCAGCATCGGGAAGGTGGCCCGGGTGACCTCGGCCATCGGCTTGTTGAAGCGGTAGGAGGAGAGCAGCAGGTTCAGGCCGACCGGCGGGCAGAGGAAGCCCAACTCCATGTTGGCGAGGAAAATGATGCCCAGGTGGATGGGGTCTATGCCAAACGCCACGCCGAGCGGCACCAGCAGCGGCACGACCACAATGATGGCGGCGTAAATCTCCACCAACCCGCCTACGAACAGCAGGATGACGTTCAGGCCGAGCAGAAAGAGCCATTTCGACTTCACCGCCGTGGTGGCCCACTCGACCAGCTTGTCCGGGAGTTGCGCGTCCACCAGGTAATGGGTGAACCCGAGCGCGACCCCCAGGATCAGCAGGACGCCGCCGACCAGCAGGCCGCATTGGGTAATAACGCGTGGCAGGTCCTTGAATGGGCGCAGATCGCGGTGGATGACGGTTGCGATGAGCAGTGCGCAGGTGGCGGTTACGGCAGCCGCTTCCACCGTCGTGGGCACGGTGAACAGGGAGCCGATGGCGACGACCGGGATGAACAATTCCCACTTGGCATCCCAGAGGGCGGCGCGGGCTTCGGACCAGCGGAAGGTTGGCCGGTCCGTGGCTTCTTTGGATCCTTTACGGATGCCCCACCAGGCGGTGATGATGACTAGCAAGACACCAGGGCCGATGCCGCCCAGGAAGATCTCCTTGATGCTGAGGTTGGCGTGGGCGCTGGTATTGGCGACAATCGCATAGAGAATGAGCGGCAGGCAGGGCGGAAAGAGCATGCCCAGCGATCCGGCCCCGGTCAGCAGGCCCAAGGCGTTGCGGTTGGAATAGCGCGCGGCGATCAGCACGGGCATGAGCACGCCGCCCAACGCCAGAATCGTCACGCCCGACGCGCCGGTGAACGAGGTGAAGAATGCGCAGACCAGGGCGGTGACAATCGCCGGGCCGCCGCGAAATTGGCCGACCAGCGCCTGGAAGACACGCACGAGCCGTTTGGAGGCGCCGCTCTCAGCGAGGAAATAGCCGGCCAGCGTGAAGATGGGAATGCTCGGGAGCAGGTCGTTGGTGGTGAGGCTGTAGTGCTTGAGCGGGACGGCCTGGATAGGCAAGTCGTTGCCCCAGAACAGGAGCAGCGCCGCGCCGCCCAAAGCCGTGAACACGGGCGCCCCTAGCAACGTCGCCAACCCCAGCGCGATCAGCGCCGGGATTTCCATGCGTTCGGGCGAGATCGGCGACCAAATCGCCACCGCCGCCAGCGCCGCGGCCAGCGCGAGCGCCAGGGCGCGTCCGAGCCAGGTGCCCGTCGCGTGCCAGATGAGCCGCAGCGTGACGAGCCCGAAGCCGAGCGGTAGCACGAGCTGAACGACCCAGACCGGGAGGCCATAGACGAGAATCTTCCCCAGCGGCTTGACTGCCACCACGTATTGAACGCTGGCGAGGCACAGGAAGAAACAGATGGCAGCGGCAAAGCCGCTGCTAAAGATTCGTGCCGCCGCGAGGGCTCTCCCCTTGAGCAAGGCTTGGACGGGAGATAGTGCCAGCAGCCGCCCTTCCCGCGCCGCGACCGCACCGCCCAGCATCCCGACAATCAGGGTCAAGTGCTGCACAATAGCGCTCGAGCCCGAGATGCCGGTGTTGAAGGCATGACGCAGGATAATCTCCGCTACCGGCAGCAGCAGCATGGCCGCCAGCGCGATCACCAGGAGCAGGTTCTCACCCTGGCAGGCTACGCGCCAGAAGCCGGTGCGCTGCGGCGGGGCTGACAAATCAGGGTTGGATACGGGGTCGGCGTTCACAGTCTTCCTGCCTTCAGTCTCTTCCGCGCAGCAGCGGCGCTCTGCCGAGACGCCGCTTCGCCCATAATCAGTCCCTTCATTTCCTGGCCGCTCCGGCGCGCCGCTCCTTGAGTAACCGCTGCGACTCATCAAACATCTCTGCGGGAACGATCTTGCCGCGAATCTGGTCCTTCAACTGGTCAATGACGGCGAGCCACTCCGCCTCGACCTCCGGGGTCATCGGGTGCACGACCAAGCCGCGCTTGACCATCGCCGTCACGGCCGCGTCATTCTCCGCGCGCCCGGCGGTCTTGATTTGGCGGCCGGTCTCATCGGCAATCTTGAGCATGGCCTCGCGCGCGGCGGCGGGCACCCGGTCCCAGCTCTTCTTGGTCACTACCGCGGCGCCGACCAGCGGCCCCCAGTTGATCTCGAGCATGTGCTTGGCTTGCGTGTCCAGTTGGGACGCCAGGGCGAAGATGGGCACGGTGGGCACCGCGCTGATGGTGCCCGACAAGAGGCCTTGAGCGATGCCGGAGGTTTCAAGGGCGACGGGACTGAAGCCGCTGGCTTTCCACAGGTCATACTGGTTGGCGTTGCCGGCCCACGAGAAGACCTTCAGCTTGCGCAGGTCGTCGGGGTGCACCACGGGCGACTTCGAGAAGAATCGCACCCAGCCCGAGTCGCTCCAGAACAGGACGAGATACCCCTTGGCCGACAGGTTTGCTTCGAGTTTCGTCCGCAGCCGCTCGGACAGGTAGTCAACTTCCTCCAGGTTGCGGAACGCCAGCGGCATGATCTGCAGCGCCAAAGCGCCCGGATCAATTTGCGACAGGCCCTCCGCCGTGATCATGGCGGCATCCAGATTGCCGGTCTGCATCAGGCCCACCATGTCCGCCTCGCTGCCCTGCGTGCCGCCGGGAAAGACGACCAGTTGCACGGCGCCGCCCGATTCCTTGCGCCATTTCTCACCCATCGCCTGGACGCTCTTATGATACGAAGTGCCAGTGGGGGCGAGAGTGCCGAGTTTGAGGCGGACGGTCTTCTCAGCGGCGTGGAGGCTGGGCACCGCCAAGACCAAGGCGAGGATTAAGCCCCAAAGGGACACAGAGGGACACAGATGACCGGAATGGGAGTGCCTCCTGCCTACCGGGAAAGGGGCCGCTTCGTTGGGACGGTTCTGGTATCTGTGTTCGTCTGTGTTCATCTGTGGTGGAACTGTTTCTGGATACTTATTGCGGCTTGTTGCCCTCCGCCGGACCGGTGCTCAAGAAGAGTTGATCGGTGCGCGCCAACAGCCACTGGGCGCGGCGCTGCATGACGAGGTTAACCAGGCGCCACTCGGGCTTGGTGTCGGGATTGATAGCCAGGGCTTGATGGAGCAGCGACTCGAATTGCTTCAGGTCCTGCTTCTGCACGCACACGGCCTCGGCGAAGGAAACCATCGGCCCGGCCTGCTGGCCGCCGCTGAGCGCCAGCGCCCGTTCAAAATGCTGCCGCGCCCGGGCGGCGGGATCGCCGCTCGCTCCCGAGCGGCTCATTTCGTAGGTGATCAGGTAGGCGTGGATGGCGCCGTGGTCGAACGACTCGTCCAGCGCCAGCGCGCGGTCCATCATCGCCTCGACCAGCGGCAACTCGGCAATCAGGTCGGGATTGTCCTTCGACAGCGAGATCGCCGCTGCCCAGGACAGCGCCGTCCAGTACAACCACGGCACGTCCCTGGCCGTAGCCACGCTGACCGCGGTTTTTGCGTGGGAGCGCAGTGCCTGCTCAAAACCTTTGTGCCGCGCCTCCAGTCCGCGCAGGCCGTAGTTGTGCGCACGCAGGTATAGCCGCCGGGCGCGCCCCCGCATCTGCTCGGCGGCGGTGAAGTCCTTGTCCTCCAGTTCATCGGCGTCCTGCTGGACGAAGGCGTAGGCATATTCGGTGAAGCCGCTGCAAGCGGCCAGGAGCAGCCCCTCGTGGCGCGGGCTCTCAGCAAGCAGGCTCTCCATCAGCTTAAGGCTGAACGGCAACGCGGCCTTCACCAGCTCCGGGTCGTCGTCGGAGGTAAAGGCCGTGCCGCCGCCCGCCAGGGCATCGCCGACCTTGTTGACGGCCATGCGCTTCATCGAGCAGCCGGAGCCCAGCACGGCCAGCCCCAGGGCGGCCGCGCCTACGCTCTTGCCTATTACGCCAGCAAACATGTGTTCAAACTTTCGAGCGGATATATGCCAGTTCCGGCGCGAAGTGCCAATTGCGAAAAGCGCCCGGTGCTACTATCCCCCGGCCCCCCGGGCCCCGCATGAGATGATTTGGGCTGTGCATCGGCCAGGGGAAAGCCTATCCTGCGCCGATCCGCAGACGTGACGTGATGCCGAGCCGGGCGGAAGAGCTTGGTGGCGCGGGCGGCCTGTCGGATTTCCGACTATGAACAGACTGCGCTCGAGATTGGAACAGAACCTTGGCTGGGCGGTCCTGCTGGCCTTGGCTGTGGGATGCCTGGTTGTGATGCGTCCGTTTGTGTCCGCGCTGCTGTGGGCCGTCGTGCTCTGTTTCTCGAGCTGGCCTTTCTATCAACGCCTGCTCCGGTTGGTTGGCAACCGGCGGACGCTGGCCGCCCTCATAATGACTCTGGGAATGGTCCTGGTGCTGCTGCTGCCATTCGTGTTCGTCGGCACGACGCTGGCCGGCAATGTCCAGGACCTCACCGCGGCTACGCGCGCCTGGGTCGGAGGCGGGCCGCCCGCCCCGCCCGCATGGCTGGCCAAAGTGCCCGCCGTCGGCCCACGGGCCGCCGAGTATTGGCAGAGCCTGGCTCAGGACACCGCCAAACTTTGGACGGAGGCGCAGCGCCTCATTGAACCGGCGGGCACGTGGTTGCTCAAAGCCGGGCTGGCGCTGGGGGGCGGCCTGGTCGAGCTGGCGTTGAGCATCTTCATTGCCTTCTTCCTGTTCCGTGACGGAGTGTCCGCCGCGCAGCGCTTGACGGCCTCGGTGGAACGCATCGGGGGCGCGCGGGGCCAGCACCTGCTGGAGGTGGCTGGCAAGACAGTCCGCGGGGTGGTGTATGGCATCCTCGGCACCGCCCTGGTGCAGGCGGTCGTGGCGGGGATCGGGTTCCTGATCGCGGGGGTGCCCGGGGCGGCGCTGCTGGCGCTGCTCACTTTCTTCGCTTCCGTCGTGCCCATCGTGGGAACGACGCTGGTCTGGCTGCCTGCGGCCATCTGGCTTTTCTACCAGGGCTCGACCGGCTGGGGCATTTTCATGGCGGTCTGGGGCGTGGGTGTCGCCAACCTCGACAACATTGTCAAACCCTGGCTGATCAGCCAGGGCAGCAACATGCCGTTCATCCTCATCTTCTTCGGCGTGCTGGGGGGGGCAATTGCTTTTGGCTTCATCGGCGTCTTCCTGGGGCCGACGCTGCTGGCGGTCGGCTTTCGGCTCGTGGAGGAATGGTCTTCCGGTTCCCGCGCGGCACCCGGTCCGAGCGAAGCCCTTCACCCGCAACCCCCGCCTCCGCCTGCCCCCCTTTGAACTATGAGCTCAACCTTACTGGCGCTGATCAGCATTGCCTGCGTCTTTGGCGGCGTGCTGGTTGGTTTCGGCCTGCAGCGACTGTTGCCCAACCACCACCTGAGCAAGGAATCCCAGGAGGTTGTCAAGCTGGGCGCCGGCATGATCGCCACGCTCACGGCGCTGGTGTTGGGCCTGCTGGTCAGCTCCGCGAAGAGTTCCTTCGACAACATGAATAGCGGGATGGTGCAGTGTGGCGCCAAGCTGATCCTCCTCGACCGCGTGCTGGCGCAATACGGGCCGGAGACCAAGGCCGTGCGGGAGCAGATGCGTAACTCCTGCGCCAGCCTCATCGAGACCCTGTGGCCGCGCGAGCGCGTCGTCACGCCGGATCTGAAGAACATCGAGCGCGGGAGGGGTGTGGAGTTCCTGCAGGCGGAGTTGCGCGGGCTGGAGCCGAAGACCGGCGCCCAAACCCAATTGCTGGCCCAGGCGCGGCAACTCGCCGCCGATCTGGCGGAAACCCGCTGGCTGCTGGTCGAGGGATCCCAGAACCAGCTCCCGGTGGCGTTGCTCGTCGTCCTGCTGTTCTGGCTCGGCATGCTCTTCGCCAGTTTCAGCCTGTTCGCCCCGCGCAACGCCACGGTGATCACCGTCTTGTTCGTCTGCGCCTGCTCGGTCTCGGCGGCGATCTTCCTCGTGCTCGAGATGAGCCATCCCCTCCAGGGCACCATCAAGATCTCCAGCGCTCCCCTGCTCAAAGCCCTGGAGCATCTCGGCCAGTAGTGAGAAGCAGACCAACGCCGGTTGACGGTCATCCCTTTGTCCCCTAGTGTTTGCGAATGAGCACGGCAGAATTGATCTATGAGAAAGCCAAGTCGCTTCCCGGCAAATTGCAATCGGAAGCCTTGGAGTTTGTCGAGTATCTCAGCCGTCGGTCCGCCGCGGCGGCCGAGGTTGCCGAATGGCAGCGTCTTTTCCGCCGCACTCAGACTTTGGCCGCGGCACAGTCTATCACGGATGACGACATCGCTGCTGAAATCTCTGCCTACCGCGCCCGCCAATGAGGGTGGTGGTTGACACGAACGTTGCCATTTCTGCGATTCTCCGCGACCGTCGCCCGGAGAAGGTGTTGCTCTTCATTGTCGGCCGCCCGGACTTTGAATGGGTGGCTTCCCGGGAGATTCTGGCGGAATACCATGAAGTGTTGCGCCGTCCCAAGTTTGCTTTGCCCGAGGTTGTGCTCTCCGAGTGGGAGGAACGCTTTCGGTCCGCTATCGCCGAATGGCCGGTCGCGTTTTCCCTTTCCTTCCCTCGTGATGCAAAAGATGCCAAGTTCCTGGCCTGCGCCCTGGCGGCTGGCGCGGACTTCCTGGTGACCGGCGATCGAGACTTCACCGCGGCACGCCAGATTGAGCAAACCAAAATTGTGTCTGTCGCTCAGTTCGACGAACTTGTTTGCCAGCCTTTGAGTTAAGGTTCTTGCCCCGGCCAGCAGCTCCAGCGGCAGCTCTAAATTGCGTGGTTCGTGCTCTCCACGTCCAGGTGGGCGAAGCAGCGGTCACCGTTCAGGAATTCAATGCGGTTGTTCTTGTAACGGAGCTTGATGCGGCCTTGGCCGTCCAGCTCGACGCACGCCCCTTCGTTCAGCCGAAGGCTGTTATTGTGCAAATGCACGCCCACCTGGAAGTTCCCCGGCAGATCAACGCCGGTGACGCTCTGGCCGGGGAGGTGAATGGCGGTTTGGAAGCGGTTGCCGCCGTCGTGGATTTGAATGCCGTGCCGCAGGGGGGCGGAGCCACCGACGGCTTGGATGTTGAGCCCAATAGCCGTGGTCTCCTCGGCGCCGGGGTAATCGTTGCTCATCTCGATGTTCACGCCCAACGCCACGCCCCGGCTGTGATTGAAGACTTCGGAATGGAGGCCGGACGACCAGCCCGGGCCGTGCTTGTGGAGGCGGGAACAGACGACGCAGGCATCGCCGGTCACATGATGTGTTTCCAGGCTGGCATACATCGTCCACGGGTAGGAGTGTTTGCCCTTTTCCTGGTGAATAAGCGAGAGCACTTCGTGAGTCATGGCGCGGCCGTTATTGTCGTCGCCGCGTTCGAACAACAGCATGGTGTCCAGGGGCTGGCTCGGCGGCTCTCCCTGGCGCATGCGGGACGTCACCGGCTCGCCGGCGGCTTTGGTGGTGGTGGCAGCAACGCTGCGGCCGCCGAACAGGCCCGCGATGAGAGAGACAAACCCGCCGAGGAGGAACCGGCGGCGCCCGCTGGAAGGGGGAGTAGCTTTCGTGTTCATAAAGGCATACGATTAGCGCCTCGTTGTGAACTTATGCAACACCCATCGTCGCCCACACGTCTTAGCCGCCGCCGGTTTCTGGGCTTGACTGCAGCCGCAGTCGCATTCCCCACACTCATCCCCGCCAGCGCGCTGGGGCGGGCGGGCCGTCCGGCGCCTTCCGCCCGCATTACGCTGGGCGCGGTCGGCTGCGGGAACATGGGAACCGGCAACACCAACGCCTTCCTTGCCTGCAAGGACTGCCAGGTGGTCGCCGCCTGTGATGTGGACCAAACGCACCTGGAGGCGCTCATTCGCAGAATCAACCGGCACTACCAGGACACCGGCTGCCAGGCGTACCATGATTACCGCGAGTTGATGGCCCGCCGAGATATTGATGTGGTGATGTTGGCGTTGCCTGACCACTGGCACGCACTGGCCGCAGTCGAGGCCGCCCGGCAGAAGAAAGACATCTATGGCGAGAAGCCGCTCGCCCACACCATTGCCGAGCAGCAGGCCATTGTTCGGGCGGTGCGGGCCAACCGTCGCGTGTGGCAAACCGGCTCCTGGCAGCGTTCGGTCGCCGCGTTCCACAAGGCGGCCGAAATCGTGCGCAACGGCCTGATCGGGAGGATTACGCGCGTCGAAGTCGGCCTGCCCGCCGGGCACGGCAGCCGGGACCTGGCCGCCCAGGACATGCTGCCCAGCGCGCCGCCGCCCGAGCTGGATTACGACACGTGGACCGGCCCCGCAAGACTGCTGCCTTACATCCGCGGCCGGGTTCACCGGGAGTGGCGCTGGAACTACAACACCGGCGGCGGGCACTTGCTCGACTGGATCGGCCACCATTGCGACATCGCCCACTGGGGCTGCGACTTCGACAACTCCGGCCCTCTGGAAGTGGAAGGCAAGGGTGAGTTTCCGCCTGCGGACGCCGTCTGGAACACCTGCACCCAGTACCGCATCGAGCTGAAGTATCCGCGGGACATCACCATGACCATCGCGGGCGGGCACGCCGACATTCGCAGCGGCACCAAGTGGATTGGCACTGACGGCTGGCTGTGGGTGGATCGCGGCGCATTCGAAGCCTCCAACGAGGAGTGGCGCGACTTCCGGCGCCTGCCCGAAGAACTGCGCAAGGTGAAGCTGCCCGTTTCCAGCAACCACCAGCGCAACTTCCTGGACTCCGTCAAGTCGCGCCAGCCAACCATCACGCCCGTCGCGACCGCTCATCACTCGGCCATCCCCGGCCATCTAGGCCTGATCTCCATGCTCGTGGGCCGCAGGCTCAAGTGGGATGCGCAGAAAGAGCGCATCCTCGGTGACGCGGACGCCAGCAAGCTGCTCGCCCGAACCTACCGCCCCCCCTGGAAGCTCACCGACCACGCATAGGAGACAGAGCCCCAGGTGGCAGAAGCGGGGTGGAAAGGGGTCTCCTGGTCATAAACCGGCTTTAACAATTGAGACGTGGCGGGCACGGGGGGATAACCGTGCGGTGAAAGCCGATTGGAAATCGGAGGAAGAGTGGTGGAAACGAACGGGGCGAGATAGGGGGGCGGCAGCGGAGTGTGGGATCGAGCGCGAGGGGCGAGTGCGGGTGTCTTAAGCCGAATGAATTCGGCGCTCCCGGCGAAAGAATCTTCTGGACTAGTCCCCCCTGTTTCTGCTCAACTAATCGCACAAAGACGAGACAGCCCGGATTGGCATAGTCGGCAGGCTGTGCTGTTCACAACGCGGGCAACTGCTCGTCGCCGAGGACCGTACGATGTGAACCGTTAACTACGGAAGGTACGATGAGCATGACTCGTCAATCACCCAGCCCCAACTCTGGCCTTCCGGAAACCGCACGCGCCGCTAAGCCGCTAAAGTCGGCGCTCCGCCGCAAAGGTCCACTCGGTTTGTTGTTCCTGCACCTGTTAACCCACCCGAGCCCTGTTCTATGAAACCCAACAGTCTGAACCTCTTCGTCGTCCTCCTGACCCTCCTGGGCGCAATTGACGCCCTGGCGCAAGGCACGGTGTACCTCAACAACTATGCCCTGTCCGCCTGCGGTACCGGCCTGAAGGCGCCGGTCTATGCGCCGGAGCCTGGCAACATCACGCTGTCCAAGACCGGCAACACCACCTCCGGCCTGCCCGCCGGCACCCAGACTTACAGCGGTGCGCTGCTGAGCGGTAGCACCTACCGCGCCCAGCTTTATGGCGCCGCAGGATACGGCCGGCTGGAAACGGACCTGGTGGCCGCCACGCCCGCCACCACTTTCCGCACCGGGGCGGCTGCGGGATACCTGACCGCGGTCACCGCTACCATCCCCGGCACCGCCGAAGGCGGCAGCGCCACTGTCCAGATGCGGGTCTGGGACAACACCAGCGGTTTGTATCCGGATTGGGCGTCGGCCGAGACCGCCTGGAACCTGGGCCTGATTGCGGCGGGCAAAGCGCCGCTCATTTTCGCTTCCCCCCTGGGCGGCGTCAGCCCGCCCGCCTACCTGTGCGGCCTGGTTAGCTTCAACCTCTACTACCAGCCGGTGGCGCCTTCGGTCCAGACGCAGCCCACCAACCAGCTTCCCGCCCTCGGCGAGCTGGCCACCTTCAGCGTGGTGGCCGACGGCACCCCAACTTTGAGCTACCAATGGCGGCTGAACACCACCCCCATCTCCGGCGCCACCACCAATCCCTTCACCCTTCCCAGCGCCCAGCTCACCGACTCCGGCTCCTACACCGTCGTCATCACCAACACCTACGGCAAGGCCACCAGCGAGGTCGCTACCTTGTGGATTCCGCCGGCCTTCACCGTGCAGCCGACCAACAAGACCGTCACGGTCGGCTCCAACGCCACGTTTACGGCGAACGCCACCGGCTCCGCGCCCCTGCGCTTCCAGTGGCAGCTCAACGGCATTCCCATCGCCGGCACCAGCACCAGCCGTTATACGGTCAACAACGCGCAACTGACCAATGCCGGTTCCTACACCATGGTGGCAACCAACCTGGGCGGCTGGCGCACCAGCGAGGTGGCAACTCTGACAGTGGGAGTGCCGGCATCCATCCTCGCGCAGCCGACCGACCAGGCGGTAGCGGCAGGCCAGACCGCGTACTTCTTTGGGCTGGGCACCGGGACGGACCCCCTGGCCTACCAGTGGTGCTTCAACGGCAATCCGCTTCCCGGCGCCACCAGCAGCGGTTACTCCCGGCCAAACGTGGGTGCGCCCCAGGCCGGGTCATACACGCTGGTCCTGACCAACCTCTACGGCAGTGCGACCAGCCAGGTGGCCATGCTGACCATCCTGCCCCAAACCAACCTCACTTGGACCGGGGTGGGGGCCACGGCTTATTGGAACAACACCGCCAACTGGACTCCCGCTGGGCGCGGGGTGGGCATGGGCGACACGCTCATCTTCCCGGACCTTGCCAACCGGCGGGTCAACACCAACGACCTTGATAATTTCACCTTCAACGCCATTCGGTTCACCGGCACGAATGATGCCTATCAACTTTCGGGCAATGCGCTGACACTGACCAACGCGATCCTGGCCAACAGCAACTCGGTCGCGACGAACTTCATTTACGCCAACATCACGCTGGCGACAACCAACGTGCAGGCGGACATCCAGACCAATGCCCATCTGGTTCTGGCGGGAGTGCTCAGCGGCTCGGGCGGCTTCGTCAAGAATGGCTCCGGCACGCTAACCCTCTCCGGCACCAACAACAACACCTACCAGGGTCCAACCGTGGTCAACGAAGGACTCGTGGAGTTGAACAAAACCAATGCCCTGGCCATCAGCGCGGGGTCGTTGACCGTCGGAGATGGAATCGGGGGCTACAAAGGCGATGTCGTGCGCTCCACCGGAAGCGACAACCAACTGGCTGAAACGCTGCCTGTGACCCTGTATCCGGCCGGGCTGCTGGATCTCAATGGAAGGACAGATCACGTCGGGAATATGGCCCTTTACGAGGGAGGTGTGGATAGCGGAACCGGGCTTCTGCGTGCGACGGGCGACATTTCGGGGTCGGGTTTTACTGCCGGGCGATTGGAGTTTATGACTAGTCCCGCCACAATTGACGTGACAGGTACCATTTACTTTGGTGCCCAGATCTCAGGTGACGAGATTATTAAGAAGGGCCAAGGGTTGTTACACCTCGGTGGATCCAATTCTTACTCCGGTCTGACCATCGTACAGGAAGGGGGCATTAAGGCCGGTAACTCTTGGGCATTGGGCTCGACCAACGCCGGTACGGTTGTCTGCAATGGCGCCGCAATCCATTTGGGGGGCCATGCCATTACGAATGAATCCCTTATCCTCAATGGCCCGGATTGCATTATCTATGGTGGTGTGGCCAAGGAGGCCTACTGCGTTTGGGCAGGACCAATTACACTCAATGGTTCCTGCACGGCTGAGATTCGTTATAACATTGAAATTGACGGGCCTATCAGTGGAGACGGCGCCCTTCAGATTCAAGGAACGGTTGCCCTTGAAGGCCCTCTCGTTAACACCTATCGCGGATCAACACGTGTCAGCGGCTACAACTCATTCTTGTGGCCCAATAAGTCTGTTTCGGACGGCGCGATCCCGCACGACCTGTATATTGGAACTGACAGTTTCGTCGTACTCCTCGCCGCGAACCAGATCGCCAACTCGGCCCTTGTGGATATCCAGACCAATGGATTGTTTGACCTCAACGGCCACAGCGAAACGATTGACCGGCTCACGGGCACGGGCAACGTCAATGTCGGTGGTGGCATGCTGACCGTGGGTGCTGCCAACGGCAATTCCACTTTCGACGGGGTGATCTCCGGCAACGGCTACCTGCGCAAGCTGGGCACCGGCACGCTCACCCTGACCGGCGCCAACACCTATTCCGGCGGCACCCAAATCGCCGTCAGCAACCTGGTGGTCAACGGCTCTGCCGACCAGTGCCTCGCGGACGTGTGGGCCAACGGGGTCCTGAGCGGCCATGGGACGGTCGGCCATATTAGCGCCGCCGGCACGGTCGCGCCGGGTCCGGGGGTGCTGTCGTGCAGCAACCTGACGCTGCGCGGCTCACCCCGCTTTGCGGTGACCCTCCGCGGGGTCGGCCCCGTGCATTCTGACCAGCTCAACGTCCGCGGCACCTGCGACCTGGGTGGCGCCGCCCTCGTGGTGTCCACCGCGGCCGTCCACCTCGGCGATACGTTCATCATCCTCAATAAAGACGGCACGGACCCGGTGACTTCCCGTTTTGCCGGCCTGCAGGAGGGCGCCCAGTTCACCGCCGACAACATCGGCTTCGGCATCAGCTATTTCGGCGGCGACGGCAACGATGTGGTGCTGACCGTCACCGGCGTGCCGGGCAGCGCGGTGGGCAACGTGGTCACCGGCGGCAATGGCGACCACATCGTCAACCGGCAGGAATGCAACGACCTGCTGGTGAGCCTCGTCAACACCAGCAGCATTCCGATGTCCGGCATCACCGCCACGCTTTCGACCACCACGGCGGGGGCGCTGATCACCCAGCCCTACTCGGCCTACCCGGACCTGCCGGCGGGCTTCATGGCCGTCAACGTGACGCCCTTCCAACTCAGCACTCTCCCCAATATGCCTTCCAGGGATATTGACCTGCAACTGACGCTTAGAAGCGCCAGCCACGGAGGTTTCACGGTGCCCCTGAAGATCACACGCGGGCCGGAGGCCAACAACCCGGGAAGCTCCGTCTGCTACCCGTGCCTGGAGCCGTTGACCGGCACCATCACCCAGACCAACCCTGCCGAGGTCGGGCGCATTGCGCCGACGCCCCAACTGGCCGCCTGCGGCGCGCCCAAGGCCTGGCCTGGCAAGACGGGCATTCGCATCTCCAATCTCACTTGGACCAACTATCATTACGCTACCCACACCTTCACCAACACGACCGGGGCGGATGCCTGCGTGACGGTGGAGGTCTACTCCGCCGACGATCTCCAGGCGGTGGCCTACCTGGACAGCTTTGACCCCGTCAATATCGAGGCCAACTACATCGGTGACGGCGGTTACAGCACCGGGGCGGGCGGCGGCGTTTCCGCCTTTTCCTGCCACGTGCCAGCAGGGGCGCGCTGGGCGGTGATAGTCAATGAGACGGTGGAACACGCGGGTTCGACGGGTTATCAGCTTTACCTCTACGGTCTGCCCTGCGGCCAGCCGATGCTGCATGCGGACCCGGCACCGGCCAACAGTGTGCGGGTGTATTGGCCCACGGCCTTCGGCGGTTACCTGCTGGAGTCGGCGCCGTCGCTGACCAACTCGACCTGGACGCTGGTGCCGGAGCAGCCGATTGTCTCCGACGCCGCCTACAACGTCACCAACCTGGCCGATCAGCCCGCGCGGTTCTACCGGTTAACCTCAGCCGGGAACAGCCAAGCCAGCCCGCCTGGCATGGCGCTCATCCCTGCTGGCCCCTTCACCATGGGCAACTGCATGGACCCGCGGGAGGGTGACACCGATGAACTGCCATTGCATGATGTGTTTGTCAGCGCGTTCTACATGGACCGGACGGAGGTAACCAAGGCGCTGTGGGATGAGGTAAAGGCGTGGAATGGGGGCAATGGATACGACCTGGGCACCATCGGTTTGGGCAAAGCGGCCAATCACCCGGTCCATACAGTAAGCTGGTATGACGCGGTGAAGTGGTGTAATGCGCGCTCACAGAAGGAGGGGTTGACGCCGTGCTATTACACCGATGCGGGGCTGAGCCAGGTGTATAAGACGTTGAATATTCAACCCTATGTGAACTGGTCGGCGAACGGTTATCGGCTGCCGACCGAGGCGGAGTGGGAGAAGGCGGCGCGGGGCGGTGCGCCCGGGCATCGCTTCCCGTGGAGCTACACCGAGAACATTGCGCACAGCAACGCCAATTACTGGAGCGGGCCTGACTACCCCTATGAGACGAGCCCAACCCGCGGGTTTCACCCGGACTTCGATGACCTTCCATTACCCTACACCAGCCCGGTGGGCTATTTTGCTGCGAACGGCTACGGGCTTTATGACATGGCGGGCAACGTATTCGAGTGGTGCTGGGACTGGTATGATGGCATTTATTACAGTTCATCACCCGAGACCAACCCTCGCGGTCCGGCCTCCAGCCCGTTGGGCTATCGTGTGTTCCGGGGCGGCGACTGGCACTACGTCGCCTTCAACGCCCGGTGCGCGCTTCGGGGCGCCAGGGCGCCGTCGGACGCCGGCGACTACTACGGCTTCCGTTGTGTGAGGGGGCTTTAGATTCTGTTCTTTTACCCTTTAACCCTCTTGCATTGGCGAGGCGGTGAGACATTGGCGTCCAGCGCGAGTCCGGCGTCCGGCCCGTCCGGAGCGCCGACTTGTAGTCGGCTTAAGGCAAACGACAACAACCCGCGTCCGAATATGAACGCAACGCCAGAAAGCTCACCCGCAGGCAACGGGATGCGGGGCAAGCCGATTGGAATTCGGCGCTCCGACTAGAGCTTGAACTGCGGAATCTTCAGCCGCTCGCCACCCTTGAGCGCGGACTGGTGCGCGACGATGCCCCCGACGGTCATGTTCAGGGCCTGGGCAATGTCCACCAGCGGTTTGCGGTTCTGGAGGATGGCCGTGACGAACTCGTTCATCAGGTAGCCGTGTGACCCTCCGTGACCGCCGGCGTCCACACCGGGCGGCAGGGGCGGACGCTTGAGGTCGGGCAGGTTCTTTTCCAGCCCGTCGTACTGGCCGTAGTACGAGCCCTTCTGCCCGCGAATCCGGCCCATCTCCCCGCCGTAGCCGGGCGAATCCCAACTGACGCCCATTCGCGCCATGCCGCCTTCGCTGGTGCGAAACAGGGCGATCTCAGTCGCCAAGGCATTCTGGTAGCGGTTGTTAGCCGGCTGGAACTGCTCGATCGTGCTCGGCGTGCCCATACAGGACACCTCGGTGAAGCTGCCTCCGGTCACGCCAACATAGTAGGCGTTGGAATGCGTCGGATACCATTGCGGCGGCAGCCCGATGCGCCAGCCCTTGTATGAATCAATCGGCGTGGACATGTAGTGAAAGTATTCTCCCTCGGCATACAGCAGCTTGCCGAGCCCGCCTGCGTTATAAATCTGCCGCATCGCGTAGAGGTCCTCGTGGAAGTAAGACGTCTCGAACATCATATACTTCAGCCCGCTGGCCTTAACGGCGTCGAACAGCTTGTGGGCATCCGCCACTGAGCCAAACACCGCCGGCACCGCCGAGGCGACATGTTTGCCGTGCTTGAGCACCTCGAGGCAGTGCTGCGCGTGGCTGGGCGCGTCTGTCGCCACGAACACCGCCTCGATGCGGTCGTCCTTGACCAACTCTTCGAGCGAGGGATACGTCTTCGCACAGCGGGCGGCCTTTGCCAGCCCGGCGCAGCGATCCGGAATCAGGTCGCTGACGGCCACCACCTCGACGTTTGGATGGTCCTGGAAACCGAAGGCGGCCCCGAACTGGCAGACACCATAGCCGACCAGCCCCACGCGCAGCTTGCGGTCCGAGACCGGCTTCCAGCCCTTGGAAGCATCCGGGGCGGTGGGCGCTTTCTCGAAGCCCTGGATGACCTTCTCCTGGGCGTGGGCCGTGGGGGTCACCGCCAGGGCGGCGGAGCTGAGACCGAGCGCTTGCAGGAACGAACGTCGCGTGACGGGACTAACGGGAAGGGTTCTCTCTGAGGCCACAGGGGCTTCAAAGCCGGGCTGCTGGTTGCTTTTCATGGACAGAGCATGTCCCTCGCTCCATTCGCGTCAAGCCGGAAGCGCATCCCACTTCCCTGCCAGCGGAGGGGCGGGTTCGCGTCGGTCTCTCGGGTCAACTCCTGGCTTGGCCGACCGGAATACAGGCGTTTGTTACAGGCCGAGCTGCGCGCCGCACCCCCTGCGGGCTGGGTTCGGCTCGCGGTCCGGATGGCCCCAACGGCCGGTCACCTCCCGATCCGGGTCAGATACCGCTCCGCCCTGGCCTACCTCACCGTCACCTCACCGTCACCCCTCCCTAGCACCTCTCATAATTTATGAGAGGTGCTAGGGAGGGGTGACGGTGAGGTGACTGAGGGGTGCGGGCGCAGGGATGGGGCGGGAGCCCGGCCGAACTGGGGGTGTCGGGTTGCGCCGCGCTGCCGGTGGGCAGGTGGGCCCCTGCGCTCGCCGTTGACGGACTTCCCTGGCGTGCTAGGGTAAGGCCGACGATGCTAACGCATGCTGCAGTTGTTCTATGGACCCGCGTCTGACAGAAAACCATATGAAGCCTCACTGCCTGAGCCGCCGCCAGTTTCTTGAACGTTCCGCCGCGGCGGCCGGCGCGCTGCTGCTGACCTCGTGTTCCTGGGCCGCCCCGAAGGCCGCCGCCCGGCGCACCGCCACCGACCAGGTGGCTCTGGGCAGGACGGGGCTCAAGCTCAGCCGCCTCGGCTTTGGCACCGGCTCCAACAGCGGCAACGTCCAATACGCCCTGGGACAGGAGCAGTTCAACTCGCTCGTTCGCTACGCCTACGACCAGGGCATCACCTATTTCGACTGCGCCCAAACCTACCGCACCTTCGAATGGGTCAAGGGCGCCATCAAGGGCCTGCCGCGCGAGAAGCTCTTCCTCCAGTCCAAGATCCCGGGCCAGCCCGACCAGGTGCTCGCCGCCATTGACCGCCATCGCAAGGTCTTCGACACCGACTACGTGGACAGCCTCCTGATCCATTGCATGGTCAAGAACCGCTGGACTGACGAGTGGAAGCGCATCATGGACGCCTTCGACGAGGCCAAAGAGAAGAAATGGATTCGCGCCAAGGGTGTTTCGTGCCACAGCCTGCCCGCCCTGCGCGCCGCCACTGCTTCCAACTGGACTGAAGTCCATCTCGTGCGCGTCAACCCGCAGGCCAAGCACACGGACGGGGAGACGGAAAAATGGGACCAGCCTGGGCTTGAGATTGCGCCCGTAATGGCGGAACTCCAGACCATGCGCGCCAAAGGCCGCGGCGTTATCGGCATGAAGATCATCGGCAATGGCGATTTCACCCAACCGGAGGATCGGGAGAAATCCATCCGCTTCGCCATGAGCCGGCCCGAGCTGGATGCCGTGGTCATCGGTTTCAAGAGCACCGGCGAGATAGACGAAGCCATCCGGCGCATGAACCAGGCCCTGGCGGAGACGGCCTGAGCTTTTCGGCCCGGCGCCCTGCTTCCGGCGGGCGGGGTTGCGGCTTCCCCGCGGCAAAGCGCTGGCCCGCCACATGGAAAAACCGCTTTGCGGACTTGCCCGCGGCAGCTACTATGCGCCCATGCAACCGCACTCGGGCCGGGGCCGAAGGTGGCGACGATTCAGCCACAAGTATGGTGTCTTTGTCTTTGTGGCTTCGCTTGTGCTCGTGGTTGTCGCCCTGGTTGCTTTCGGCATGTATATACTCACGAGCATGAACTGGCGCCTGCGTTATTAGCGCCGGGCTCGGAGCCCTTTACCTATGCAGTGCATTGTGACGGCCGGCCCGACGTTTGAGCCGCTGGATCGTGTCCGGCGGCTCACCAACTTTTCTACCGGCCGGCTTGGCTCTGAACTCAGCAACTTCCTGACGGCCCGCGGCCACGACGTCACGCTGCTCATTGGCGAGCAGGCCCCCTGGCGCGGCGAACGCCAGGCCCGGCGCGTGGAAACCTTCACTACCACCGCCCATCTGCGCGAACGTTTGGAGTCGCTCGCCAGCCCGGACATCGGCGCGGTGTTTCATGCCGCCGCCGTGAGCGATTTCGCCTTCGGCAAAGTCTGGTGCCAGCCCCCCCAGGGCCCGCCGGCGGAGCTGAAGAGCGGCAAGTTCTCCAGCCGCGAGGGGACCTTGCTGGCCGAGTTGGTGCCGACGCCGAAGATCATCGCCCACCTGGGCGGGTGGTTCGCCAAGGCGGTGCTGGTAGGCTGGAAATACGAGGTGGATGGCAACCGGGCGGATGCGATTTGCCGGGCGGAGCAGCAAATCGCCCAATGCCGCACCCATGCCTGCGTCGCCAACGGCTCGGCCTACGGCGAAGGCTTCGGCCTGGTGCGAGCCGGCGGCCAGTGCGCGCACCTGGCGGATGCGAAGGCCTTGTTCGCGGCCTTGGAAGCGTTGCTTCGACAGCCGCCCAGCTGAGCCCGGACCACGCCCGGTCGAATTTCAGGCTTCGGTTTCAAGTGAGCGCGGCGTATGCTGCTGGCGGATGACGGCCCCAACGCCCAAGCAACCTGTTCCGCCCCTCGCGCAGGCGGTCACTACGCTGTGGGGCGTCGGCCCGGAGCGCGCCGGGCAGCTCGCCCGGTTGGAGATTCGCACCATCGAGGACCTGCTGCTGCATCGGCCCCGGCGCTATGAAGACCGGCGCCAGTTCCTGCCCATTGCCCAATTGCAGCTCGGCGAGCCGGTGACGACGCGGGGCCGGGTCATTGCCCTCGGCGTGA
The DNA here is from genome assembly GCA_964507045.1 of uncultured Verrucomicrobiota bacterium. Classification (GTDB taxonomy): domain Bacteria; phylum Verrucomicrobiota; class Verrucomicrobiia; order Limisphaerales; family UBA8199; genus UBA8199. The sequence continues at coordinate 42,337 of CAZDOO010000011.1, forward strand.
AGTGGTACAAGCAGCGCACCAAGTCCATCTTCGAGCTGGTCCTCGACGACGGGACGGCGCGGCTGCATTGCCGGTGGTGGAACCTGCCGTTCATGGAGAAATACTTCAAGGTGGGCGACGACGTCATCGCGTTCGGCAAGCCCGTTGATCTGAAGCCCAGGACCATGGACCACCCGGAGACCGAAGTCCTGGAAGACGGCGAAGAGGGCTTTGTCCACTTCAACCGCCTGACGCCGATCTACCCGCTCACGGAAGGTCTGCCGCAACGCTGGCTCCGCGGGCTCATCTGGCGGACGCTGGGGCGCTTCGAAGACCAGATTCCCGAGCCCTGGCAGTTCCCGGGAGCGCCGGAGCGCGGACATTCCTGTCCGCCAGACAGTCGGGAGCAGCCAGGCGGGCAGGAATGTCCGCGCTCCGGCGGCCCCGGCGCGTCGTGCGCGGCAGCGGGCGATGAGCCATGGCCGGGGAGGGGGATGCCCACCCGCGCCCAGGCGATCCGCGCGCTGCATTTTCCCGAGAACCCAACTCAGCCGGAGCTCGCCCGCCGGCGGCTGGCGCTGGATGAGTTCCTCGCTTTGCAGCGGCAGATTCAGTTCCGGCGCAAGAACTTCGCCACCAAGGCCCGCGCGCTGCCGTGCCGCGGCGACAACCGCCTCATCAAGCCATTCCTGGCGCGGCTGGGCTTCAAGCTGACCGGCGCGCAAACCAAGGTCCTGCGCGAGCTGCGCCAGGATATGTCCGGCGCGCATCCCATGCGGCGGCTGCTCCAGGGCGACGTGGGCTCGGGCAAGACGGTCGTGGCGGCATGCTGCGCGCTGATGGCGTTGGAGAGCGGCTACCACGTTGCGCTTATGGCGCCGACGGAAGTCCTGGCGGAGCAGCATTTCGAGAACTTCACCCGCTGGCTGGAGCCGCTGGGCGTCGCGGTGGAACTCCAGACCGGGAGCCGGAAGACGGGCGGGAAGGCAGAAGGCAGAAGGCAGAAGGCAGAAGGAGGGAATTACCAGCAGCCGACGCTCACTATCGGCACGCATGCGCTGCTGACGGAGGGTTTTGACCTGCCCGACCTTGGCTTGGTCATTATTGACGAGCAGCACAAGTTCGGCGTGGCGCAGCGCGAGCAGCTTGTGCGCAAGGGCGTTTACCCGCACCTGCTCGTGATGACGGCTACCCCCATCCCCCGCACGCTGGGGCTGACGCTCTACGGCGATCTGGACGTGTCCACCATTGACGAGCTGCCGCCCGGGCGCGGGCGCATCCAGACGTTCGTGCGCGAGGCGGACAAGTTGCCCGAGGTGTGGAAGTTTATTCGCGGCAAGCTGGCCGCGGGCCGGCAGGCTTATGTGGTCTATCCGCGCGTCGAGGATGCCGGCCCGGGCGACGTCAAGGCCGTCACCCGGGAATACGCGAATCTGCAGCAAACGCTGGCGCCGTATCGCGTCGGGCTCCTGCACGGGCGGCTGCGGCCCCGGGAGAAGGAGTCGGCGATGGCGGCCTTTCGCGCGCAGCAGGTCCAGGCGCTCCTGGCGACGTCGCTCATCGAGGTTGGGCTGGATGTGCCCAACGCCACCATCATGCTGATCGAGAACGCCGAGATGTTCGGCCTGGCCCAGCTCCATCAACTGCGCGGCCGCATTGGCCGGGGCGCGCACGATTCCTACTGCATTCTCGTGGCCGCCGCGAAGAACCGCGAGGCGCGCACCCGCCTGCGCGTGCTGGAGGAGACGACCGACGGCTTTCGCATCGCCGAGGCCGACCTGCGCTTGCGGGGTCCGGGCGAGTTGCTTGGCCAGCAGCAAAGCGGCATGCCGCGCTTCCGTTTCGGCGACCTGATCCAGGACTTCGACCTCATCCAGCAAGCCCGGGAGCTGGCGACGCGATTGGAGTAACCGACGCGCTGCCACGAGTTCAAACCGCCGGGCAGAGTGCCGCCGCCGGCTGATATCGGCGGCTACCAACGAGGGTGGCTACTTCCCACCCGAGCCGAACTCGGCCACTTGGGCCGACCACGGGGGCATTGAGAGGCTGACATTGAATTGCCCATTCCGGACCGTGGCCCATTCGCTGGTTGTGCGGTAGCGTTTCCTGGGGTCCAGACCCAGGCGGGCTATGGAGCAGGTTCCACTGAGAGTGCGCGTTTGATCGGAGAGGTTGAACAGGTTGACGACGAAAGCGTTTCCCTTGGGCAGGACGTGCAGGTGAATCTCTTCGGTGAGGCCGTAGAACTCGCCGCGCTTGTAGAAGGCTTCGAGCTGGCGGTAGCGGCGCATGGCTTGCTGCTGGGCCTGGACCACCGCGGGATTGGGGCTGGTGCCGCCGATGCCCAGATGCCGGCAGGTCGAGGCATACCACCACAAGACCACGCAGCTTTCGTTGTCCTTGCGCACGTCCACATGAAGGTAGAGGGGAACATTGCAGCCCATGTTGTAGTAATAAAGCGAGCGGGCGCGGGTCTCTTTCAAGTCCGCCAGCGGGTCCCACATCAGCTCGAAGCCCCAGTTCTCGTCGTAGCTGCCCGGCAGGCCATACTTGTAATAGACGGGCGTGATGCGCGGTGAGCTGCCACCGGCGGCCGGGTCGTGCATCTCGATCAGAACCTTCGGATATTTGGCGTGGACGCGCTGCGCCAGGTCGAGGTTGGCGCGGATGTGGTCTTCGAGCAGGTAGGGAACGGGGTGGCCGTGCGCGGGGTTCACGCAGCCCCCATTCCACCAGTTGCCGTCGTACATGAGGAAGACCGCGCCGTCGGCGCAGTTGGCCAGGAGCCGGCGCTCGGCCTCGTCGCGATACTGCCGCGAGCCGAGGCACAGCGAGGGACCCGTCATCTGCGCGGCGGGCGGGGGTGTGGGACCGCGGTTGGCGACCCGGACGAAGGCGTCCGCTTCCTCACTGGATACTGGTTCGGCTTCATAGACTTCGATCTCGTCCAGCCGCGGCATATCCTGGCCGCCCTTGAGCAAGGCCACGCGCACCCAGCGGGCAGGAACAGGTGCGAAGGCAAAGGTCTTCTCTTCGGCCAGCGGCGCGCCTTCGTATTCAGCGACAGCATGCCAACTTCCGGCTTGCGAGTCAGGGTCGTGCTCGGTGGCAGCTAGGATGCGCAGGCGGGTGGCGGCGCGGTCGGTGTATTGCCGGGCATGGTCGTTGCCGAGGCGGACCGATCCGAGGGTATAGACCGCGCCCAGATCAACCTCGGCCCAGGCGGGCATCCGGTCGGCAATCCAGCTGGCCTGGTTCCCATACCAGCCGTCATTCAGATGGGCAATCTGGTGGATGGGCATCGCGCCGCCCTGATAGACGGAGGACGCGGCGGGTTTGGCGGCAGGCAGCAAGGCGAGGTTGCGTCGGCCCTCTCGCACCGCCGGAACACGCAGGGCTTCGCGAGCGCTGCTCGCCTCGGGCGGAGCCATGCGCGCGGCCGCCTCGGGCCAACTCTTCACCGCGCCCAGACCCCAGCTAAACTGGTGGGACACCCAGGTCGCCAGCGGACAGTGCAGGGCTAATGTCAGCCCGAACTCAGACTGCAGCTCGCGCACGAACGCTGTGCGCGGCCCCAGCCACTGTTCGCCCCAAAGGAACGTGCCGAACTCGGTGTCCCAGCCCGGATCAAGGTAAAGGGCCTCACAACTGTAAGCCCTGCCCTTGGCGGCCTCCTTTTCCACGATGGCCTTGGTGTAGCGGTGAGCGCCATCCTCCCAGGCATTGGGCATGTCATAAAGCTGCTCCCAATGCACGGGCGGATTGTAATCAGCGGGAAAGCGGCAACGCTGTTCATCGAGCAGCGCGCGAAAGGCATACGCGGCTTCGGCGTATCCGCCCTTCAGCGACTGATACCGGACGGTGCCCAGGTCAACGGTCTCGCCCGGGGCAATCCGGGTGAGGGCCGCCGGCTCGCCCGAGATCATGCACGCGCCCCCAAACCGCAGCGAGGCGCCTTGGGCCTCCTTTTGGACGGACACGACGCTGAAGAGCAGGTTCTGCTGGTTGAAGACGAAGATGCCGAGCGTGCGATCCCCGTGTGTCCAGGCCCAGCCCTCGGAAGCGCGATGGCGCGACGGGAGCTGCGAATACACCAGGTCCTTGTTCACGCAGGGCTCATAGCCCGGCTTGGTGATAAGGTCGTGGATCGAGAAATCATTGACGTGCCCCTTGGGGTCGGTTGCCCGGGCGCGCAGCGGAACGGCCACCCAGCGATCCTGGGCAATCTCCGCTGACACCTGCCCCGCCGGGTCGGAGACGCGCCGAACAAAGCCGGCTTCGAAGTCGGTAAGCGAGATGAGCTTGTCCGTCCGATTGCGCAGGATGATACGTTCCTCCAGGCAGGGACGATTACGCGGCAGCTCGAAGCAATGCTCAACCTCCAGCCCTGCCAATTGGCCCCGGATCACGAGTTTGCGGGCCGAAGCCGTGACCTGCGCGCCTTGCAAGCCCTGGCAGGTCTCCACCTGCTCGCCATTGCTGCGTTCGGCGCGATAGAGGTAAGGGCCTTCAGCCAGGCAAAGCCGCTGCAATTTATCCTGGAATTGAACCCGCACCTGGTCCTCGGTGGCGGTCACACGCAATTGCCAGTAGCGATTCGCCAATTCTCTTTTCGGGGCGCCAGACGCCGTCGGCTGGTCTGCTGCCGAACCCGTGCCGGCCACACCCCACAAGCCGATCAACGCCCACGCTCCGAGCAGGATAAGTCTTGAATGCATAAGAGTACTGTCGCGCAGCCGCGACAATAGATACCAAGCCGAGCGTGCCAGGACAATGGGGCGGCAGACTTTGCGGTTGCTTTTTAGCCGAACTCCCTCCTTCATTCGAGGGCATCTACCGGGCATGAAGTGTTTTGACGCAAAGTACAACCGTCTCCCCAAAGCCGAGCTGCACTGCCACCTCGAAGGGGCCATTCGCACAGCGACGATTATTGACATCGCCCGGCAGCACGGCCTGAAACTGCCGGCTTATGACGTGGCCGAGCTGGACCCGCACGTCAGGGTTTTTGACCAACTCAAGGACCTGGAGGCCGTGCTCAAAGCTTTCCGCATCGCCCAGCACAGCATTGTCGCCCCGGCGGTGGTCGAGCGCATGGCCGACGAGTTGTTCGAGGATGCGCACGCGCAGAACATCAAGCTGCTGGAGGTGCGCTTCTCGCCGGATTGGGCGTTCAACGGCCATGGGCTGGACTGGGATGAGGCCCTCGCCGGGATGCTGCGCGCCAAACAACGCGCTGCGGAGCGGTTCGGCATGGCCGTCGGCCTGATCGCCATTACCTCGCGCAGCCTTGGCCCCGCTTCCTGTGAGAAGACGGTGGACTGGGCGATCCGGTGGCAGAACCAGCTTTGCGGGGTTGACCTGGCGGACAGCGAGATCGCATACCCCATCAAGGACTTTGTCCGGCCGGTCTTGAGAGCGAGGGAGGCCGGCCTCAAGGTGACGGTCCACTCCGGCGAAGACACCCCGGCGGCAGCGGTGGTGGATACGATTCGCGCCGTCAGCCCGGACCGCATCGGCCACGGCACGCATACCATTCATGACCCGGCGGCCGTGGAGCTCGTCCGGGCCAGCGGGGTGACACTGGAGATGTGCCCCTGGAGCAACTACCTGACGAACTCTGTCAAACGCATCGAGGATCATCCTCTCAGGCAGTTGTTCGACCAGGGGGTGAAGGTCACCATCAACTCGGACGACCCGGAAGTACTGGACACCAACCTGAACAACGAATACCGCATTGCCCATGAGATCCTGGGCCTGAGCCTGGCGGACATTGCCGCCTGCAATCGCCAGGCCGCCGAGGCGTCGTTCATTCCGGCAGCGGAGAAGCGGGCGGTCCTCGAGAGGTATTTCGCTCAGCCCTGACGTTTCCTGCCCGCATCGCCGCCGGAGTTCGTGAGAACCCCTGTCACCTGCGCGCACTTGCGCTGACGCCGTTGAGGTGCGAAAGGTGAGTTTGATTATGATGACTCGCCGGCAAGCTTTGAAAACAACCGCCCTGGCCTCGGTGGCTTGTGCCACAGCCGCGGCTCGGTCCCGTGTGAACGCTCAGCCCGCGGCAGCGCCCGCCGCAGCCACCGGCCCGTTCACTCTGCCGCCGCTGCCTTATGCCTTCGACGCGCTGGAGCCGCACATTGACGCGCTCACCATGCAGATTCACCACGACAAGCACCATGCGGCTTACGTGGCGAATCTGAACAAGGCTGTGGCCGACTTCCCCGCAGCCGGCAAGCAGTCGGTGGAGGACCTGCTCAAAGACCTGAGCGCGGTGCCGGAAGCGATCCGCACCGCCGTTCGTAACAATGGTGGCGGGCATTACAATCACGCGCTCTTCTGGCGGATGATGAAGCCGGGCGGCAGCCAGCCCTCGGGCGAGCTGCTGAAGGCAGTTGAGAAGCGGTTCGGCAGTTTTGCCCTCTTCCAGGAGGCGTTCACCAAGGCGGCTTTGGGCCAGTTTGGCAGCGGCTGGGCCTGGCTGGTCCTGGATGCCGGCAAGCAGTTGGGCATCGAGCCGACACCGAACCAGGATTCGCCGATCAGCCAGGGCAAGACGCCGCTGCTGGCGATTGATGTCTGGGAGCACGCCTACTACCTCAAGTACCAGAACCGCCGGCCAGAGTACGTGACGGCCTTCTTCCACGTCATCAACTGGAACTTCGTGGCGGAACGCTATCAGCAAGCGATCGGTTGAGGCCGCGGCCGGCCCCGTCCGCCCTTTCAGCTCGCTCCGGTGGCATCCTCGTATTAGCTTCGTGCTATGAAACGCAGACGGTTTAACTGGGTCTTGAGCGACATCACCCGCCAGGTCCTGAAGCGCTACCTGGAATGGATGGTCCGGCTCAGGGGCCAGCGGTTTCACTGCCGCGCGCTCGAAGGGGAGTCGGAATACAACATCACCGTCAATTGCGACCTTACGGTATCCTGCAGTTGCCAGGATTACGACGGCTCGGGGCACCTGGGCGACCTGAACCAGGCTTCGTTCAAGGACGTTTTCTTTGGCCCGGTGGCGCAGCGGTTCCGGGATGAATTGGCGAACGGGAAGCTGCCCATCATGACCTGCGCCCGCTGTGGCGACTTGCAGCGGGTGCCGAAATCCAAGCCGATCCCGCAACCCCGGCTGCCGTACCGGGGGATGCTGCTCGAAAACACGGTGCGCTGTAACATTGACTGCATCGGCTGCGACCGCCAGTCGGCGGCCCGCATTCGCACGACGCAGCAGATGGACCTGAACAAGCTGTCGCGCATGGCGGACCTGGTCCACGACCTCGGCATTCAAACGCTCTGTTACCTGAACCTCGGCGAGCCGTTTCTCTCGCCGAATATCGGGCCGGAACTGGAGTTGCTGCGCCGCAAGAACCCGGATTGCAGCATCTGGATTTCGACCAACGGCATCATTCTGAACACCGATGCCCAGCGGGCGGCGGCGCTGCACGCCAGCCGCATCTACTTCTCCATTGCCGGCGTGAACGACGAGATGCTGAAGAAGTACGAGCATCGCGGCAGCTTCGAGAAGGCTTACGCCAACATGAAGGCGCTGGTGGAATACCGCAACGCGCGCGGCCTGTCCCAGCCGCTGCTGGAATGGAAATACCTGCTGTTCAACTGGAATGACCACCGCCGCACCATCGAGCGGGCGATCGAGATGGCCCGGGCTGCCGGGGTGGATTTCATCTCCTTCTGGCCCACCCACAATCCGTTCTACGGCTGGTCCTACCGCTATGCCCTTGGCCGACTCAACCACATCGGCATCGGCAACTGGAAAGGCCGCGAACTGGACTTGCGCCAACCCGCCGCAAAGCCCGACGGGCTCAAAGCGGCCCGACCGGCAATCGCCGCCGCGGGCGAAGTTACACCACGCTGACGCGGCCCGCGCCGGTCATGGCCCGCAGCTCCCCCGGCTTTCTTCCAACCGGGATTATGCCTGAAGGTATCCCGGTCCCGCGCGCCTCAGCCCAACCCGCCCGGGTTGAGCCTGGTCTGACACTACCATCTTTCAACCTTGAAGCCGCAGTTGAACAGGGAAGACACGAAGACGCGAAGGCCGGAAACAGGGCAATGCCAGCCATTTAACCAGAGTCGGAGAGCTTCACTCGGCAGGTGAAGCCAAACCACCCTCCGAACTTGTCGTCTGGCGGCGGTCTCTTCGCGTCTTCGCGCCTTGGTTGTTCACTTCCAACTGCGGCGTTTAGGTTCAAGCCTCCGGGTTGCCCACGCGCCGGGCGGCGCGGGTGCCTTGCTCCGCCAGGCCGGCTTTCTTAAAGCCTGTTTGAACATGGCTGTTTGGGCGAGCGTCCTCGCGAACCCTGACTTCGGCCCCTTCCCACAGGATACTTGGGCTCGCGGGGACACTCGCCAGCTAAGGTGAACCGCCAGCTAATCCATCCTTAGCCCCTCCTAAACCCCTCGTATACCCCTCGTATGCCCCTCGTATTTTAAATACGAGGGGTATACGAGGGGTATACGAGGGGTTTAGGAGGGGTTATTGCGAGCCTACGCACCAATTGGCGTTTGACAGCAGGCGTTTGACCAAGTCTTGATGCCGAGCCTGAGGATTGGTATGGCGTGGGCGAGCGATTTCGCGAGCCGTGATTCTATTCAGTGGAAGAGTGTTTGGGCTCTCGGGGACGCCCACCCCGGTTTGGATTTTCGAACAAGCTCAGAGCTTGTCCAGGCCGGCGTTGGAGGAGAACTGCGTTTCTTCGCGCAGATGCGGTTTGAGCCGCCAGGTGCCGGGGATGAGATCGCAGGTGTGCCGGAACCAGAGCTTCTGCATCTGGCGTTTGGCCTTGAACACGATCCGCAGGCAGCCGCCCCGCCAGCCGCCGGGGTTGCCATACTCGCGCCGGATGATGACCGCCTCCTGGATCATGTTGCGGATGATGCGCAAGTCGGCCGACTGGCCCTGGGTATGGTAGCGATAATCCACCAGCAACGCCGGCACATGCCCCACCCGGCAGCCGGCATGGCCGAGACGGAGCTTATACTCGTAATCCGCTGAGTTCCGAAACTCCTTGTGCCGGTAGCCGCCGAGGCGCTCATAGACGGCCCGGCGCACAAAGAGAGTCTGGTGGCAGATGTAATCCACCCCGTAGAGCAGGATGTTGAAGTCGTAAACCGCCTCTTCCCGCCGGTAAATCTCGCGGCCCTGCCCGTCCACGAATACCACATCTCCAAAGAGCGCGTCCCAACCCGGATTGGCCTGAAATGCCTCGGCCACTTGCCGCAACACCCCCGGGCGGAAGCAATCGTCCGCATTCAAGATCACCACCACGTCTCCTGTTGCCCGGGCAATGCCCTTGTTCATGGCGTCATAATGCCCCTCGTCCTTCTCCGACACCCAGGTCAGGCGGGGGTAGCGTTTAAGCACCGCCAGCGTGTCATCCTTCGATCCGCCGTCCATCACGATATGCTCCCAGTTCGCGTAATCCTGGTTGAGCACGCTCTCAATCGTCGCGGCGATCGTAGTGGCACTGTTCAAGCAAGGGGTAACGACCGAGATCTTCGGAGGTTCAGCCATAAATGGAGCGTAACACGGCAATAGCGCTATTTCGACCGCCCGGTGGTTTAGACGAGACCCAGTCCCCGTCCGTTCCCGCCGGCTGGAGCATCGTATTAGGTCCGGCCACCAGCGCACAAGTTCAACCCCCGCGATAGTGGCCCGGCGCGTCTGGCCGGGGGGGCCGGCCGGGAGAAACTAGTTGCCCGCCGAAAAGCCGCCTTGTTAGGTTGGCTCGTGCAGGCGCCTGATAGGGACCGATCTCAGAACGGGGAAAGCCCCCGGGCTGGCGCGGCGTGCCCAGCGCGGGCGGTGACCTCTGGGCCAGCCATGCCGGATGCTGCTGCCGGGCTTAAAGACCAGGTCAGGGCCTTCTGGAACCGGGAGAGCTGCGACGCCGACCAGGCGCACGCCGAGAAGTTCAGCCGCGAATACTTCGAGCAGATCGAGCAGTGGCGCTACCGCGATCAGCCCTTCATTCATTCCTTTGCCCAGTTTTCCCGCTATCGCGGCCAACGGGTGCTGGAGGTGGGCTTTGGCGCGGGCACCGATTTCATCCAGTGGCTGCGAGCGGGGGCGCGCGTGTCCGGAATTGACCTGACCGAGGAAGCGCTGGCCAATGTCCGGCACCGCATCCAGGTTTACGGCCTGCCGCCGCCGGAGAGCCTGCAGGTTGCCGACGCCGAGAACTTGCCCTTTCCGGCGAATACCTTTGACCTGGGCTACTCGTGGGGCGTGCTGCACCACACGCCGGATACAAGCAAGGCGCTGGCTGAACTGGTGCGCGTGGTGCGTCCGGGCGGGGAGATCAAGGTCATGCTTTATAACCGCCACGGCCTTTACGCGTGGAAGATGTGGGTGAAGCATGCGCTGCTCAAAGGCCGGCCCTGGAAAAGCCTGCGCTGGGTCCTGGCGAACCACGTCGAAAGCCCCGGCACCCAAGGCTTCACGGATCACGAGCTACAGCAAATGCTCGCGCCGCTGGGCCTGGCGGACATCCGCATGCAGCGTTTCATTACCAACAACGACCGGGTGGCGCGCCGGACCTTCCCCTACTGGCTCGGCGGCCTCGTGCTGGCGGCGGTAATCGCACTGACGGGAAAGCGCCTCGGTTGGTACCGCGGCATTTCAGCCCGGAAGCTTTGAGTTTGCCTTGCTGCCGGCAACTCCCGCACGGGGCAGGATTCCCCGGCTATTCCCGCGGCACCTTTCGGGAACCTTCGGCGGCTTTGTGCGCGTCGAGCTTCCCGGCGAGCACTTGCTCGATCACTTCTTCTTTCAACGCCATCGGATGGCCGATCCACGCGATCACGCCCCGGGTGTCCACCAGGAATGCGCCGGGAATGCCGGTCTTGCCCGCCGCATCCATCCAGTTTGCGGCCATCCAACCTCTGCTCTTGCTGGTCTTGTCATCCAGGGCCACGCGGTAAGTCATCTTATCACCCATCTTCTTGACGAACGGCGCCACGAGTGCGTCGTCCCGTTCCCAGCAGTTCTGGCCAATGACGACCAACCCCTTGTCGCGGAACTTCTTGTGGAGCTCGTTGAGGTGCGGGATGGACGCGCGGCACGGGGGACACCACGTTGCCCAAAACTCAACCAGGTAAGCTTTGCCGGGCTGAAACTCCTTCACGGGTTCGCCCTGCACCCACTTGCCGGTCTGCAGCTTGGGCGCGGGATCACCCACCTTGAGCGTGGGCGCCGCAAGCGTGGAAAGTGTCATGCTTGCCATGACGGTGAGTAGCATCGCCGTTCGGATCAGTGCGCTGATTGTCATATTGCCTGATCCTACACCATTAAGGGTCGGAAGTCGCGCTCTAATCATCGCGTTTGCCGGCGGGAGGCGCAAGGCAAATTCCTTCGGCACTGCTGAAACGTGTCATTAACACCCCGCTTCAGCGGGGTGTTGCGTGGCCCGGTGCGTCGGGAAAACCGTTTCAACGGTTTTCTCGGTTGCCGTGCGCCATAGAGCTCGGCATTCACTGCGCATGTCGCTGCATTCCTACTCCCGCGTCTGGCGGCACCTGGTCTGGGCGACCTTGGAGCGTCGGCCCCTTCTCACCAAGGATGCCGCCATTAAGAACATCACCGCCGGCGCAGCTTTTCTGAGGAACTCCAGCGGTTGGTGGAACGCTACGGCCTGGAGTGGCGCAAGGATGAAACCGTTGAAACGGTTTCATCGGTATCGGTGGTCCAGGCACCCCGCTAAAGCGGGGTGTTAATGAGACCTGGCTGGCGCAGTATATGGCGTCTCATATACTTCCAGGCCGAAAAGGCCAATGAACTGCAGGGACGGAAGAAATTGGTCCCGCGCCTGCCGGCGGGAGGGGATGCTGCGTTTGCGGAATTGCCGACTAAGGCAAGATGAGCACGCGGTAGTAGCGTTGCGGGGCTGAGCCAATCGCGTCTATAATCCAGGCGGTGGCATCAGCAGCGGTGATGTCGGGTTGCAGGTCGGTCCACGCGGCCGCGGCGAGGCTGGGCTTGTATTGGACGCGGTAGGTGCGGCCGGGCAGCGCCGTCCAGGTGAGCCGGGCGGCCCCGTTGGCGAACTGGACCGGCTGCAAGACCGGGTTGATCGGCGGCGTGATGGAGAAATTGCCCGGCGACACGGCAAAGAAGATGTTGTCGTCGGCCTGGACTTTGATGCGCGCGGCTGAGGCGGTGACCGGGGGCAGCGCGACCGTGCTGGCGCCGGTGTTGGGCACGCTGCTGGCAAGCACGATCGGAAATGACAGGCCGCCGTTGGTTGAAAGCAAGATCGTGACCGTGGCCGTGTCCACGGGCGCACTGGCGGTGCCGGCGACGTTCCAGGTGACGGTTCGCGCGCCGGACCACGTCACCGCCGCGGCGGGGGCGGTCACGGCAAACGGGCCGGCGCTGGTCGTCACGGTCACCTGTGTATCGGCTGCGGCAATGGCGCCGCCATCCACCCGGTTATCGCGGGCGGTGACGCGGAAGTTCAGCACCCGGCTGGTGGCAGGCAGCATTTCGCCGGCGCTGTTGGTGCCGCTTAAGACGTCCGACATCTGGGGAAAGGTGCGGGTGCAGTTGGTGGTGGGCTCGAACGAGCGGAACAGCGGGCTGCTGCCGTTGTCCGGAGTTTGCAACGTGATAGAGGGGCCGAGGTCGCGTTCCTCCCAGCAGAAGGTCAGCGGGTCATCGTCGGGATCGCTGCCCGTCGCGGTCAGGGTGAAGGGCGTGCCCATCGGTATCGTGTAGCCTGGGCCGGCATCCACCTGGGGGGCATTGTTGCCGGAGAGGCTGGCCGCGGCGGCGATGTTGCCCGAGCCGGCGCTGGTGTGGGCGGCGATCTGCTCCAGGCTGGCCGAATGGAAATGGGCGGAGCTGTGTCGCTGCAGGTTGTCGGCGCCGCAGATGCCCGCGTAGGACATGATCGTGGAGCCGCTGCCGGGCTCGTAGGCGGTGGCGGCATTGCGGCTGCCGTAGCCGCAAGCATTGGCGCTGCTGTTGAAGGTGTGCGTGGCGCCGAACTGGTGGCCGATCTCATGGGCCACGTAGTCAATGTAGAAAGCATCCCCTACCGGCGCCGCCGTGCCGGTCTCGCCAAACGCCTTCAGCCCGTCCAACCCGACGACGCCCACGGCCGCCAGGCCTCCGCCGGCGGTGCTGAACACATGCCCGATATCGTAATTCGCGCTGCCGATCACCGCGTCCAGCGTCGCCTGGTTCTGGGTCAGCAGCGCGCTGGGGCTGCTGTTGCTGTAGGGCTGGCGGGCGGTGTTGGTGCAGATCAGTTGATCATTCTGGCCGACCAGCACCAGCCGAATGCCCAGCTCGGTCTCATACACGCCGGTCACGCGATTGATGGCGGTGACAATGGCCGCCAAACCGGCGGAAACCGTCCCGCCGAAATACCGGGTGTACTCCGCGGTGGCGGCGCAGGCCAGGCGGTAGGTGCGGAGCGTGCCGCCGGGAACCACCAGGCTGGCGGTGGGCGCGGAGGCCACCGCTGCCGCCTGGCTGTCGGAGGCAAGGCATTCGAAATCCTCGCCCTTGGCGCTGCAATCGCGGCGGTAATAGGCCGCGTGCAGGTTGGTGTTGCCGCGAAGCTGCGGCTCGATATAAACCGCCCCGCGCGGCGAGAGAATCTGCGCGTGAAAGCCGGCCGGTGTCAGATCGAAGCGGACCGTTGCGCTCGGATCGTCCAGGCCGCGCCCAAGGTAGGTCTTGATCTCCGGGAACCGGGCGGCGAGCTCGGGAGCCATCACCGGGGATTCCACAAAGCGGAATCGCGCCGCGCTTCCGTCGGGCATCGGCAACGCGATGACCGCGTCCGAGGCGGCAGGAGATCGCGCGGCCTCCTTCGGCGCGCGGCCTAGCAGCGGGCGAAGCCGCGCGTGTTGGAGATTGACGGCGCGGAACGCCTTGGACCGGACCTGGATATCGGATTCGGCATGCGCCACTGCCGCTTGCCCGGCCTCCTGCCATAAATCAGTTTCCGGAACTGGCCGCGCGAACGCCGATCCGCCGGACACCAGCGCCCCTGCGACAAAGAGTAGAATGGGGAGGCTCGCGCTTCCGCGGCATTCGGCAGTTAAGATGTGGATAGCGTTCCTGTTCAATCCGAGCGCGGCGCGGGCCGTCTCTGGACCAACAGGGCCGGCGCGCCATGGGCGGAGCGCGCCACCAAACCCAACAGAGCGACTAAGTTCTTCACCCTTCCAATCTCCCAGCCGCGCCCCCGAACCGCAAAGTGAACGACTACGGACCATTTGCCCCGCAACCGCACGGAGCCCCCCCCGGGGCCGCCCCGGGGGCGGCACCAGCACGCCGGAGTCCTGGTTTCGCAAGACCCGCAGCAACCATTGACTGAGCCGGCACATCATTCAGTGAATTCCATTCTTCAAGAGCCTGCGTCTATAGCAGGAATCATCCTTTTCTCATTGCTGAGAGCCTGTAGGAGCAATGCCCGTTGGGGAGCGGACAAGCGCCGGCAGACGCTTATCTATTGCCTATCGGTTATAGGCTATCGGCGATTGGCTATAGGCATTTTGGCGGAATTGGAGTCCACAAGCATCCGCGCCAGCCCCACTTCCCAACGGCATTTTGGCTCACGCAGACGCTGCTTCCCTCGGCCCTTCTCGAAAATGAGAAACCGCCCCGCGGACTGCATCACCGTTTTCGGGAGCAATCTGCCCCAACTTCCGTCTAAGAAAACGAGCCGCCAGGTGTCATATGTGATAGACCAGATGTGTTCTTGCAGACAAAACGCCGGAGCGGTTGTATGAGCTGAGTTAAAGCGAGAGACTCCGTACTGCATGGCCCTGATGCCACCAGATCAAGCCAGTACCGAACCGCCCGGAGGGGAAACGATGGTCGAGCTGTTCACGGCCCTCGAATCGCCGCTGCTGAGCTATGCGCTGCGCCTGGCGGGAGACGCCGCGGTGGCGGAAGACATCCTCCAGGAAGCTTTCATGCGATTGCAGGCACAGTTCAACGAGGTGCGCGAGCCGCGGCGCTGGCTCTACCGCTCCGTGCATAACCTGGCCCTGAACCATCGGCGGCAGGCCGGCAAACTCGTCCCGCTCCACCCCTCCGGCGACAATGGCGCCCCCGCGGCCAACGACCCCGCCGATCCCCAGCCGCTGCCCGACGAGCAAATCGCCCGCTGGGAAGGCATCGGCCTCGTCCGCCTCAGCTTGGACACCCTTGATGACCGCAGCCGCGAGCTGGTCCGGCTCAAGTTCAACGATGACCTGTCCTACAAGGAAATCGCCGCCCGCACCGGCCTCACCATCAGCCACGTCGGCTATCTCCTCCACCACGCCCTCAAGACCATCGCCGACGAACTGGCCCGAAACGGAGTAGTGCCATGAGAAGCCAAACCTGGGAGGGCGAGCGTCCCCGCGAGCCCATGCTTATGAAAACGCCAGCGGGAATCAGGGCTCGCGGGGACGCTCGCCCTCCCGAGCCAAGCATATCCCAATGAACCCGGACTCTCCTATAGACCCGCGCTCAGCCCTCGAGGCCAGCCTCACCGCGCTGCTGCTGGGCGAGCTGCCGCACGACCAGGCCGCCGCCCTGCACCAGAAGCTGGCCCAGGACCCCGAGCTGGCCAAACTTTACGAGCGGCTCAAGCAGACCATTAACCTGGTGCGCGAAACCGTCGCCACCCCCGCCGAGCAGGCAGCCGAACCGTTGCTTCCCCTCCGGCTCGAAGAGCGCCGCCGCCAGAAGCTGCTCCAGCATCTTAAGACTGTCGCGCCCGCGAAGTTCGACCGCCCGCGCCGCCGCTGGAGGCTCACCCTTGTCGAGGTGGTGGTCGTGGTCGGATTGATCGCAATCCTGACGGCGCTTTTGTTGCCGCCGTTGGCGAAGGCGAAAGTGAAATCGCGGAGCCTTGCGCTGCGCAGCTTTTCACTGTCAAAGGACGCAGAGTCTGCCGCGTCCGCGAAGCCGATGGCGCTCAACACGATAGACGATTTCGCCCACAGTCAGGACGGCCGCATGGAGCGGTATGCGTCAAGAGGCGAAGCTCGCCGGGGGCGCGTGCCGCTCGTGCCACGCGCTGAGGTGGCCCCGCCGCCGCCCATATCCGCGGGCGCCGCCATCGTCCTGCCCCAATCCACCGAGCTGGCCGATGCCAATACAGCGGCCACTGTCACCTACAGCCCGCCAGCCGGGTCCCCAGAGTCAGCGACAACCAGAGGTTATTATGACGATTCGGTCGTCCAGGCTGGCGGCGTGAGGGGTGGTGCGGCTTACGGCGCTTTCAAAGCCGGGGACGAGCTGCTGATGGCAAAGAAGGCGCCAACAGGAATTCCAATGCCCGGCGCTGCGGTCTCAGGAGCGCTTCCCTCTGAACTGCCGTCGGTCGGGTTTGGCTTGAAGTCGAGTCAAGCCGCGGGGGTGGGTGAGACGGCCCGCGAAAGCCTCGCGACCGCTGATTGGGGTGCCGCCGCCGCGGGCGCCGGGAGCCGGAAATACCAATCCACTCTCGGCGATGTGCCCATGCAGGGCCGGCTCTATCGCCAAGCGGGAGAAGGGGTGGCGAACGGCGGCCAATTGAAGGTCGAAGAGAAGTCCAAAGGCATGGAGTTGGCCTACCCGCGCTCGCCAGCACAGGAGCAGCCGACCATTACACTGAATGTGAATGGCATCAGCGGCACAGATCAGAAGATACTCCAACTCGCCGAGGCGAAGCGGGAATTGAATGAGCAGCAACGCTTCCGCCAGATCCTCGACGCGAAGATTGCCCAAGAGAAGATAGACACAGAGATTCCCAAGACCGCGATGGTTGACATCGTGGACAAGGCGGTGCCAGCCTCCGCTTCAAGCTCCACATGGTGGGATAAGATTCGCGGCAAGCCAGCCGAGTATCAGAGCACCGCTCGCGTCAAAATTGAGTCTGACCAATCGCAGTTGTCCAAGGACTCCGTTAAGGCGCTGGAACAACGGTTTGCGGGGCAAGAGCAAAAGGTCCGCGAGACGCAGAAGCAAGTGGACGCTCTGCGCGAGGAGCGCAACAAGGCCAATACCGTGGCGAGTGCCGCCAGCCCGTCGCCGGTGACGGCATCGGATGCGGCCCCAGCCAAACCCGCTTCTCCGCCCCCTGTGCCCCAGCCCGAAGTCCAGACCGGCGACAATCCCTTCTCCACCTTCTCGCTCAACGTCAGCGATGTGTCGTTCAAGCTGGCTGCGGCGAGCCTGGAGAAAGGCGTCCTGCCCGAAGTGGCCTCGGTGCGCAGCGAGGAGTTCGTCAACGCCTTCGATTACCATGACCCGGAGCCCCCGGCGGGCGTGCCGGTCGCGTTTGCCTGGGAGCGGGCGCGCTATCCCTTGGCCCAGAACCGCGACCTGCTCCGCTTCTCGATCAAGACCGCCGCGCGCGGCCGCCAGCCGGGCCGGCCCCTGAACCTCGTGCTGCTGCTCGACAACTCCGGCTCGATGGAACGCGCCGACCGCGTGCGGATCATCCGCGAAGCCCTGCGCGTGCTGGCCGGCCAGCTTCAAGCGCAGGACAAGTTCAGTGTTGTGACCTTCTCGCGCACTTCCCGGTTGTGGGTGGACGGCGTGCCCGGCAACCAGGCCGCGCAGGCGGTGGCAGCGGTCGGCGGCCTTACCCCGCAGGGCGGCACCAATTTGGAAGAAGCCATGAGCCTCGCCTATCAGGCCGCCCAGCGGCATTACCTGGCCAACGGCATCAACCGCGTCGTGCTCCTCACCGACGGCGCGGCCAACCTCGGCAACGTCGAGCCCGAGGCGCTCAAGCAGCAGGTCGAGGCCAACCGCAAGCAGGGCATCGCGCTGGATTGCTTCGGCATCGGCTGGGAAGGCTACAACGACGACTTGCTGGAGGTCCTCTCCCGCAACGGCGATGGCCGCTACGGCTTCGTCAACACGCCCGAGGAAGCGGCGACGGAGTTTGCCGGCCAGCTCGCCGGCGCGCTGCGCGTGGCCGCCTCCGACGTCAAGGTGCAGGTCGAGTTCAACCCCGCCCGTGTGACCGCCTACCGCCAGATCGGCTACGCGAAGCATCAGCTCACCAAAGAACAGTTCCGCGACAACACCGTGGACGCCGCCGAGATCGGCGCCGCCGAATCCGGCAACGCCCTCTACGTCATCGCCGTGAACCCCGCTGGTGACGGCCCGCTCGCCACCGTGCGCGTCCGCTACAAGGTCCCCGGCACGACCGATTATCGCGAGCAGGCGTGGCCTGTCCCCTGCACCGGCAACCCGCCGGCCCTGGAGCAAGCCAGCCCCGCCCTGCGCCTGGCGGCCACTGCCAGCGCCTTCTCCGAATGGCTGGCCGCCAGCCCCTACGCCGCCGAGGTCACCCCCGATCGCCTGTTGAAATATCTCAACGGCGTACCCGCCGTCTATGGCGCCGACGCCCGCCCCGGCAAACTCGAATGGATGCTCCGCCAGGCCAAGAGCATCTCCGGGAGGTAAACCCTCGCAAGGAGCCCCCGATGCCCCCCTCCCATTTGGAAACCGCCCCGATTGAAATGAACAAGACCAATCAGCGCGCATCCAAGAGCCTGTTTAACAAACCAGACTGGGGAGGGCGAGCGTCCTCGCGAGCCCTGACTTCGGTCCCTTCCCCCAGAACATTTGGGCTCGCGAGGACGCTCGCCCTCCCCAATAGGCATTTTCAAACAGGCACTAATAGATCGCCGCAAAGCCGGGGCGGCACCGCGGCCCTGAGATGGCCGGGGGACCGTATCAGGCGCGGCGCAGCACCCATTCCCCCTGCCAGCAAGTTTCACTCTAAATCCCATACGGCGATACTATGAAGAAGATCCTCTCCCCACTCGGCCTGTTCCTGTTCATGACGGCGGCATACGCGGCGACGAATCCTCCGGCCGCCACGATCACGCTCACTGACTTCAAGCTGGTCGGCGACCTGAGCGGCGACCAGGCCTCCTTCACCCTCACGGCGACCGCGCAGGTCGAGGACGCCAGGGGCGGCACGCTCGATCTGCTCTCCGGCGCGGTCGCGCTCACCGACGCGCCGGCGCAGCCGCAGTGGCGCATCCGGGTGGAGGGGAACCGTTACGTGGCCGTGTTCGACCACGGCGGCAAGTTCCCGCTCCAGCTCAAGTTCACCGCCGCTGTCCGCCGCAACGAGCCCTGGAAGGCGGTAGAGTTCCGCGTCGCGCCGAGCCTGCTGCAGCCGCTGGTGTTGCGGGGGCTGGGCGCCGATGCGCAGTTCGAGTTTCCCGGCGCGGCCCGGTTTGAGCGCAAGGGCGCCGACTTCACCAGCTACCTGCCGTCGGACGGCGCGGTGAAGCTGGCGTGGAAAGAGGCGCGGACGGCGGCCGAGGGCAAGCTGTTCTATGCCGCCGAGATGCTCGCGCAGATCAGTGTCAGCCCCGGCCTGATGCGGCAGGTGGCGCTGGTGGACTTCAAAGTGATGCAAGGCGAGGTGAGCCGCGTGTCGCTGCTCCTGCGCGGCGCGGGCGAAGTCACGCGGGTGCAGGGCGACCAGGTGCTGGCGTGGAATGTGGAGCCCGCCATTGGCGGGAGCGCGGACATTCCTGTCCGCCAGGAGGGCAAGAGCGGGGAAGCGGACAAGAATGTCCGCGCTCCCGGGGAACGCCGGCTCATCCTGCAGTTGAACCAGCCCCAGAAAGACCAGTTCTCCGTGCAGGTGCAGATGCAGACCCCGCTGGGCGCGTTCCCGCAGGCGGCGGACGCGGTGCGGTTGCGGCCCGAAGGCGCAACGCGCTTTGCCGGCTGCTACCGCATCGTCAACGAGGGCGCGGTGCGGCTCGAAGTCGTGCAGGCCAGCGGGCTGTCGCAGATATCGCCTGAGCAGTTTCCCGAGAGCGACGCCACCCGCGCGGCGCTGCGCGCCACGGGCAGCCAGCGGTTCGCCTACCGCTTCTCCGGCGGGGACTTCGCCCTGCGCATCCAGGCGGACCAAATCCAGCCCGAGCTGAGCGTGTCGCAAGTGCTCGCCTATCACCTGGGCGAGAGCGAGCTGGCCATAGACAGCGAGATCGAGCTGGACATCCGCGAAGCGCCGCTGCGCGAGCTGCTGTTGCGCGTGCCCCGGGGCTACGCCATCGCGCGCCTCAACGCCTCGGGCTTGAGCGATTACTTCCTGCGCGAGCCGGCCGGCCAGCCCGACAGCGAGTTGCGGCTGGTGTACGCGCAGCCGGTCTCGGGCCGGCAGGTGGTGCAGTTGCGCCTCGAATGCAACAAACCGCTCGACGAGCCGACGTGGACCCTGCCCCGCCTCGAGGTTGTCAAAGCCAAGTCCGTCCGCGGCAACCTGGCGGTGGCGGCGGATGCGGGCTTTCGCCTGACCGCCGAGCGCACGCAGGGCCTGACGGAGATCGCCACCGCGTTCTTCCCGCGCAAGGTGCCCGGCATCCAGACCGCCTTCCGCCTGAGCGACCCGGCGTGGCAAGCCGCCCTGCGCGTCGAGCGCCTGCCGCAGACCGTGCAAGCCGACGCGCTCAACCTGTTCTCCATCGGCGAGGGCGTTGCCTACGGCAGCAGCCTGATCAACTACGTGGTTTCCGGCGCGCCGGTGTCGGCCTTCAAAGTCGAGTTGTCCGGCGAATACCCCAACGTCGAGTTCATCGGCAAAGACATCCGCAACTGGCAGAAGACCGGCGGCGGCTACGTCGTGCAACTGCACACGCCGGTCTCCGGCGCCTACACGCTGCTGGCGACCTACGAGCGGCCCTTCAAAGCCCAGGGCGAGACGCTCAGCTTCACCGGCGCGCGCCCGCTGGACGCGCAATCCGAGCAAGGCTACACGCTCATCATCAGCGCCTACCAGTTCCAGGTGAAGCCCGCCGCGGTCTCCTCCGGCCTGCTCCCGCTCGAAACCGGCGAAGTGCCGCCCGAATACCGGCTCTTCTTTGACGCGCCCCTCCTCGCCGCCTATCGTTACACCGTGCGCCCATTCGACCTGCAGCTCGCGCTGACGCCGCTGGCGCAGGGCGACTCGCTCAGCCAGGTCGTGGACCGCGCGTCGCTCACCACGCGCATCTCCAAGGAAGGCCAGGTCCTGACCGATGTCCGCTACTTCGTGAAGAGCCGCGGCAACCCGCACTTCCGCCTCACGCTGCCGCCCGGCACACAACTCTGGTCCGCCGCCGTCAACGGCACCGCCGTGGTGCCGGTGACCGACGCCCAGGCCAATCTCATCCCCCTGCCGCAGCATGCGGACCCCAATGCCGTCCTGACGCTCGACCTGAAACTGGCCGGGACCAACGACCCGAAACTCGTCACCGTGGCCGCGCCCATCGTCAATGCGCCCGTGATGCTCGCCGAGTGGAAGCTGGAGCCCGACACGGGCCGGCGGCTGGTCTATCGCCACGGCTCGCTCACCCCGGCGGGCGGCATCCCCGATGTCTCCGGCTTTGCCGGGCTGGCGCGGATGTTCACCGGCAGCGCGAGCCGCCGCGCGTTCACCGCGTTGTTCGCCTGCCTGGGCTTGATGGCGCTCGCCCTGCTGATCTGGCGCGGGACAGTTCAAGCGAATCCCTGCCGGCTCAGCACCCGCCATCTCTCGGGCCTTTTGCTCGGCTTGCTGGCGGTCGTGCTGGCTGCTGTTGCGTTCACCGGCCTGGTGGGCCAGGCGCAAGACCAGGCGCGCTCCGTGCCGCGTGACGTGACCTTGCTGGCCCCGGTCCAGCAAGCCGGCAGCACCTTGACCGTCGAGGTCGCCAACGTCGCGGACAAAACCTCGGTGCTGGCGCTGGCTCGCTGCGCCTGGCCCGCGCTGCTGGCGCTGGCAGTGTGGGGCTTCGGCTGGATCTCCAATCGGCAGGGCTCGAAGATGTTGGGCTGGATTATCGGCTGGACGCTGCTGGCGTGGGCGGCTTTGCGTTGTCCGAACGGCGCCACCTTCTTCCTGGCGGTGTTTGCGGCCTTCCTCCTCTTGCAAGTAGTAGTTCCGGCGCTACGCCGACTTTGGCAGCTCCCGTCCCGCCCGCAAGATGCCTCGCCGCCGACTGCGCCCACCGGCGCCGCGCCCGCAGCCACCGCACTGCTGGCCGGCGCGCTGGTTTGGCTGACCTGGTGCGGCACCGCTTTCGCGGCGGCGCCTCCCGCCAAAGCCTCGCCCCTGGCCCAGTCCGTGATTCAGGACATCCGGGTGGAGGACAAGTTTGCGCTGGCCACCGCGAAGCTCCGCTGGCAGGCCGAGAAAGGCGACTTGCTCCCCTTGCTCTTCGAGCCGACGGTCCTGACGCACACGGACTACCCCACCAACGCGCTCAAGCTTGTCGCCGCCCCGGTGGGCGAACGCGCCGCCCGGCAGTTGCTCGCCCAGAAGAGCGGCGTTTTCAATATCACCGTGCAATACGAGCTGCCCGTGGCGAAAACCGACGCCGAAAGCAGCTTCGTCCTGCCGGTGCCCTTTGGCGTCGTCAACCGCCTCAGCCTGACCCTGGTCAATCTCGACGTGGACGTGCTCTCGCCGCAGGCGGTCGCCGTCCAGCGCGACACCGTGGGCAGCAACACCGTCGCCACGCTCGTGCTCGCCCCCGCCGCCGACACCCGCATCGCCTGGAGACCGCGCAGCCGCGATGTCAAACGCGAGAAGCCGGTCTTCTACGCGGACATCACCCAGCTCTACGCCCCCGCCGCCGGAGTCATCGAAGGCGCGCATTACGTCTCCATCCGCCCGGCGCAGGGCGAGTTGGGCGAACTGATCCTCGACGTGCCCGCCGGCGCCACCATCACCGACGTGCTCGATCCGGCTCTGGCGTCGTCGGACACCGCGAAAGCCGCCGCCCCGCCCCTGGTCTCCCTGTGGCGTTTCGACCCCGACACGCGCAAGCTCCGGGTGACGCTGAACCCGGCGCAGTCGCGGCCATTCGCCTTGCTGCTCCGCTCGCAAACGGCGACGGGGCCGCTGCCTTGCGAGCAGTCCGTGGGGCTGATCGCGGTGGACAGCGCCGCCAGCCAGATCGGCCTGCTCGGCGTGGCCACCGGCAACGAGGTCCAGCTCGATGCCGTCAGCGCCGAACCCTTTGCCCCCATTAACCTTGAGGATTACCCCGCCAATGTCGTGCCCGCGCTCCAGGCGCAAATCCCCGGCCTTACTCTGAGGCGCGCCTTCCGCTATTCCGACATCAAGGCCGCCGCTTCCCTGAAGGCGTCCGCCGTCGAGCCCGATGTGCGCGTCGAGACCCAGGACACCGTCTCGCTCGGCGAAGACCGCACCGTCCTCGCCGCCGACGCCACCGTCAACATTACCCGCGCCGGCATCTTCCGCCTCAGCTTCGTCATGCCCGCCGGCTACGATGTCGAGTCCATCAGCGGCGCGGCGCTGACGCATTGGACCGAGCTGAAGAGCGACGCGGGCCGCGTCATCACGCTGCACCTGCGCGGCAAGACCGAAGGCGAGCAGAAGTTCGCCATCAGCCTGGCCGGGCCCGGTGTCAAGGCCACCAACGCGTGGACCGTGCCGCAACTGGTCCTGCGCGAGGCCGGCAAACAGCAGGGCACGCTGCTGCTGGTGCCCGAGCAGGGCTTGCGCCTCCAGATCGTCACCCGCGACGGCTTGACCCAGCTCGATCCGCAGAAGTCCGGCATCCGGCAGAAGGGTGTGCTGGCGTTCCGCGTGCTCCAGGCGCCGTGGAACCTCGTGCTGGGCTTGGAGCAGGTGGACCCGTGGATTCAGGTCACCAGCCTGCAGCAGGCGACTGTCAACGAGGCCCTGGTCAAGGTCGCCGCCAACTTGCAGTATCAGATCGAGAACACCGGCCTGAAGGTGTTCCACGTTTTCGCGCCCACCAACGCCGAAGGCCTGCGTTTCCAGGGCGAGCAGGTGGCTGATTTCCTGCCCGTGCCCGGCGCGGTCACCAACGGCTTGCAGGAGTGGGAAGTGAAACTGCACCGGCGCGTGATCGGCTCCTACCTGCTCCAGGCCGCTTACCAGACGCCCGTGCCGGAGCACGCGACTGAGACCGTTCTGCGCGGCCTGCAAGCGGCCGGCGTGAACCTCCAGCGCGGATTCGTCACCGTGCAGGCCGGTGGCCGCCTGCAGGTGCGGGTGGACGCGCTGCCCGTCGCGCTGCAACCCACCGAGTGGCAGAGCATCCCGCGGGCGCTCCAGCAAAACCTGCCCGCCGCCCCGGCCAACTTCGCCTACCGCCTGGTCGAGCCCGCCTTCCAGCTCCCCTTGCAGCTCGAACGGCATGAGGCGGCCCGGCTCCTGCCCGCCCGGGTCAACAACATCACCCTCACCTCGGTCATCTCCGACGATGGCGAAATGCTAACCCAGGTGCGCCTGGAGATGGTTCCCGGCGACAAGCGCCTGCTCAACCTGACGCTGCCCCGGGACGCGCGTTTCTGGTTTGCCTTTGTCAACCAGGGCGGCGTGTGGCCCTGGCGCGAGGGCGACCGCATCCTCATACCCCTGGAGCAGCAGTCCCGCGGCGATAAAGCCATCCCGGTGGAAGTCTTCTATAGCGCGCGCGTCGGCTCGGCCCGGGGTCGCGCGCTGGACTTGGCGCTGGTGGCGCCCAAGTTCGACCTGCCGCTCGAGAACCTCACCTGGCGCATCTCCCTGGGTGACAAGTGGCGCCTCAAGGACTGGACGGGCTCGCTCCAGTTGCAGCAGGATGAAATCGTCGCGACCGCCGCCACGGTGGACCTGCAAACGTACCTCCAGGGTGAGGCCACCCAGCAACGCGAGCGGACCAAAGAAGCCGAGCAATACATGGCGGTTGCCAACAGCGCCCTGCAGCAGGGCGACCCCGCGCAAGCCCGCCGCGCCTTCCAGGCCGCCTACGGCCTCTCCGCCGGCGATGCCGCCTTCAACGAAGATGCCCGCGTGCAACTGCACAACATCAAGCTCCAGCAGGCCCTGGTCGGCTTGAACGTCCGCCAGGCCAGAACCAGTGCGGAGGGGGGAGTGCGGGGTGCGGAATCGCCCACTCCACCCGCCTCGCTCCTTGCTCAGCATTCCGCACTCCGCACTCCGAACTCCGCACTCTCCTACACCCAACAGGCCGCCAAAGACATCATTGACCGGAACACCGCGGACGATAATGCAGCCTACATGCGCCTGGCCGAGCGGCTCATCCAGCAACAGGACGCCGCCGTGACCAGCCCGACGGCGATCCGGGCGAACATCCCCGAGCAGGGCCGCGTGCTGACCTTTAAGCGCGCGGTGGTGGTGGACCCCTGGGCCGACCTGCAACTGCGCCTGGCCACCACCGCCGTCAAAGCCGCCGCGTGGGGCGCGCGCCTGCTCATCCTCGCCGCCACGCTGGCGACGCTGGCCGCCTTCGCCTGGGTGGCGCGCTGCTTTCAGCCCCCGCACCCCAGTTCACAGGCATAGGCAATTATGGGACTCGCCTGACCATCCATAAGCAAGCCAATGGACCGGGAGGTATTTCCGCTTTGCCAAGCGCGGGAGGTGTGGCTTAACTTCCAACCATGAAGCGATTGACCGCAGTTATTTATCCCGGTGAATCAAAGCGTTGGCTCGTGGCCTTTAACCCGGAGACCGGCACCACGAGTCAGGGACGCACGGTCGAGCAGGCTTTGGTGAATTTGAAAGAGGCCACGGAGCTCTACTTGGAGGAGAAGAAGCTTTCTGACCGCTCCCCAACATTTCTCACCACCTTCGAAGTAGCTCATGCCTAAACTGCCCTGTGTTTCCGGCCAGAAAGTGGCACGGGCGCTGGCACGGCTCGGCTTCGAGCGGCGGCGTCAAAAGGGCAGCCATCTGGTTATGCGGCGGGGCAGCGCGGTCTGCGTGGTGCCCTTGCACCGGGAAGTGGATCAGGGAACGTTGCGCGGTGTGCTGCGGCAGGCGGGAGTCAGCGAGCAGGAATTTGCCGAGGCAGTGTAGCCTCCCGAATGGTCGTAATTCAGCCCGCACAGCGCTATGCCAGGGGTGAAGACCTTCGCTATTGCCAGTTCATGCCCGCCAGGTACGCTGTGCGAAATGGCAGCAACCGTACCTATCCGGCTCGTCGCGCTCGACCTGGACCAGACCGTATTTGGCAATGACCTGAAGCCGCGGCCTCGTGTCCGGGCCGTGCTGGCACAAGTCCAGGCGCGGGGCACGGTGGTTACCGTCGCCACCGGCCGCGACATAAAGCTGGCGGCGAAATTTGCGCGCGACCTGGGGATCACGGCGCCCATTGTGGGCGCGCACGGCGCGTGCATCTACGATCCCCAGCGGGACCAGGTGCTGCATAACGTGCAACTGAGCCCGGAACAGCTCCCGCGCATCCTGGCGGCGGCGGAGCGGCATGGCTGGGCCGTTCATTTTGAAGTGTTCGACCAGATCTACCTGCCCGCCCAATCCAGCCATCCCCCGCTCCTGTTCGAGCTGATGCGCTATTCCCGCTGGGCCCGGGTGGGCGATCTCCTGCGGGACATGCCCGAGCCGCCGCATAAGTTTGTCGTCACGCTCGCCCAACCGGAAGATCGCGCGCGCGTCGTAGCCGAGATGAAAGCGGCGCTGGGCGACGAAGTGACGATTGTGGTGTCGCATCCGCACCTGGTGGAAGCCTTGCCGAAGGGCGTCCACAAGGGGCACGGCCTGGCGTGGCTGGCGGAGCATCTGGGCGTCGCCCGGCAGGAGGTTCTCGCGATTGGCGACAGTGAGGCCGATGTGCCCATGATCGAATGGGCCGGCATCGGCGTCGCGATGGGCAACAGCTCGCCTGAGGTTAAAGCCGCCGCGGATTGGGTGGCGCCGTCGCTGGAGGAGGACGGCGCCGCCGTCGCCCTCGAAAGATTCTGTCTCCAGGGTTAGTTCGAGCAGGACAGAACGCTTCCCGGTGACGGGCCGCGCGCCCGGGCATGTCCTCGGCCACCGTTTGGCCTATCGGCCTGGCGCGCCGCCTGCTATCATGCGGCGGAATGGACCCGCGACTGCTGATTGACGGCCTGATCCTCTATCTGGGCCTGCTTGTGCTGCTCACGTTTCACGAGTTCGGCCATGCCTGGATGGCCTGGAGGTTTGGCGATAACACCGCCCAGGCCCAGGGCCGGGTCTCGCTTAATCCGCTCGTGCACATTGACCCGCTCGGGACGGTCGTCCTGCCGCTGTTGATGGTCTTCCTGGCGCCCGGCGGGTTCCTGATCGGCTGGGCCAAGCCGGTGCCGGTCAACCCGGAGAACCTGCGCAATCCGCGCTCAGATGAGATTATGGTAACCTTGGCCGGGCCGTGGATGAACCTGTTGCTGGCCATCGCGATTATGGCCCTGGCGCGGCTGGGCTATGGAGTCCACTCCCACGGCCTGACGGAGGTGTGCTTGAACCTGGCCCACCTGAGCCTGCTGCTCTGCTTCTTCAACCTGCTGCCCATCCCGCCGCTGGACGGCTCGCAGGTCGTGCGCGGCCTGATCGGGATGAGCCATGAGACTTATCAGCAGATTGCGCGTTACGGCATTCTGATCCTGATCGTGGTGCTGCAGATCCCGCTCGTCCAGCGCCTGCTGGATTCCACCACGACAAACTCCTGGCGCGCCATCGCCGGCTGGTTCCGCCTGCCCATCGGCGCCTGAGCCGGGCGAGCGTCCGCACGAGCCCTGACCGTGCGGGGTGCGAACTATTCGGGCCAAGACTTGGTTTTCGGTCACATTATGCCTGCTGAAAGACTGTGTCCCGTCAGTCTACTGCCGTTGCTATCCGCCTATCCAAACCGTATCCCCTCCTAAACCCCTCGTATACCCCTCGTATACCCCTCGTATTTAAAATACGAGGGGTATACGAGGGGTATACGAGGGGTTTAGGAGGGAATACGGCGATTGGCTTGTGCTTGGCGTCTGGAGGTGCCGCACCGATTTAGCGACTGAACCGGTCTCGGTTTGCCGGACAGCATGGGGTAAAGTGGGAATTGACCACCGGAAAGCGGCGTTGGGGGTCATGCACCGCGGCGGGTTGCCAGAGTGCCGGGTGGACCTCGAAGAGACGCACAGTTCGAGGTTCATTGTGAAGTGGCATGCCACTGCCAAAGAGCCGCTCGGAGGCCCGCCGGGCTGTGGGCCCTGATTTCCGCTCGGGCCGGGGGAGTTTGGGCTCGCGAGGACGTTCATTCTCCCGTATGGTTTCGGCACCAAGTAAGCCATGAGAACCCTCTTGCTCGGCATTGACAGTGGCACGCAATCCACCAAGGTCCTGGTCGTGGATGCCCGCGACGGGAAGGTGCTCGCCTCGGCAGCCCGGGCCTACGATCTGATCCCCAACCTGCCGCCCGGCGCCAAGGAACAGCACCCGCACACCTGGCGCGAGGCCGCCGCCGGGGCCATCCGCCGCGCGCTGCGCCAGGCCAACGCGACCGCCGCTGAAGTCAAGGCCATCGGCGTCAGCGGTCAGCAGCACGGCTTCGTGCCGCTCGACAAGCGTGGCAAGGTCATCCGACCGGCCAAGCTCTGGTGTGACACCGCCACCGCCGCCGAGTGTGAGGAGATCACCGGGAAGCTTGGGGGCCTCAAGCAAACCATTCGCGCGCTCGGCAACGCGGTTCTGCCCGGCTTCACCGCGTCCAAGATTCTCTGGCTCAGGAAGCACGAGCCGCAGAGCTACCGGCGCCTGGCGGCGGTGCTGCTGCCACATGATTACCTCAATTTCTGGCTGACCGGCCGGCAGACGATGGAATACGGCGACGCCAGCGGCACCGCCTTGCTCGACGTGCGCCGGCGCAAATGGTCCGGCGCCGTGCTGGACGCGATTGATCCGGGCCTTGCGGACAAGCTGCCCCCGTTGATAGGCAGCGACCAGCCCGCCGGCACGTTGCAGCCGTCCACCGCCCGGGCGCTCGGTCTGAATCCCGGGGTGCTGGTCAGCGCCGGCGGCGGCGACAACATGATGGGCGCCATCGGCACCGGCAACACGCGCGCCGGCGTCATCACCGCCAGTTTTGGCACCAGCGGTACCATCTATGCCTGCGCGGAAAAGCCGGTGGTTGATCCGCAGGGGGAGATCGCCGCGTTCTGCGACTCGACCAACCGCTGGCTGCCGCTGCTCTGCACCATGAACGTCACCGTCGCCACCGAGTTGGTGCGCCAGGATTGCGGCTGGACGCACGAGCAGTTTGCGGCGGCGGCGGCGCGCGTGCCGGCGGGCGCGCGCGGCTTGCTGCTGCTGCCGTATTTTGAGGGCGAGCGCACCCCCAACGTGCCCGCTGGCACCGGCGTCTGGTTCGGTGTGAACCGGAAGACCTTCGAGGCCGGCCACCTCGCCCGCGCCGCGATGGAAGGCGTGACGCTGGGGATGAACTACGGCCTGCGCCGGCTGGCGGAATTAGGCGTGAAGCCGGCCCAAATCCGCGCGACGGGCGGCGGCGCCAAGTCAAAGGTCTGGCGCCAGATCATGGCCGATGTCTTCAACGCGGAGGTGGTCACGCTGAAAGTGAGCGAAGGCGCGGCTTACGGCGCAGCCCTGCAAGCCCTCTGGTGCTGGCGCTTGCAGCAAGGGGAGAAAGTCTCCATCGGCGACTTTACTGACCGGTTTGTGGAACTGAACCCGCGGGAGACGGCGCAGCCGGATCCGGGACGCGCGGCCATTTATCGCGAACTGCAGGCTATCCAGGACGCCATGTCCCTGTCCCTGCGTAGCGTGTTCAAGCGCCACCGGCAGTTCGTGCTGCGGTAAGCCTTTGTCGCAACAACTCCAGCGCTTGTTGGGCGGTGACTTGCTTGAAGGTCTCGCGGTCGTAGGGGTTGAAGTTGCGCTCGACCACGGTGCCGGCAGGGCCGGCCAACCCGATGAACACGGTGCCGACCGGCTTTTCGGTCGTGCCGCCGCCGGGGCCGGCGATGCCGGTCACTGACAGCGCATAATCCGCCCCGGTCTGGCGGCGGGCGCCTTCGGCCATTTCGCGCGCGACCGGTTCACTGACAGCGCCGTGCGCGGCCAGAGTGTCCGAACGCACGCCCAGGAACTTCTGCTTGGCGGCGTTGCTGTAGGTGACCAAACCCGCGAGCAGCACAACCGAGGCGCCCGGCACATTGGTTATCCGATGCGCGATGCAGCCCCCCGTGCATGACTCGGCTACCGCGAGCGTCGCCTTAAGTTCTGTGAGCAACCGGACAATGACCGTTTCCAGGTCTTCGTCCTCCACGCCGTAGATGTGCGGGGCGAGCAACTCCCGGACGATAGCCTCCGCTTCCGCCACGTGCCGCTCCGCGTCGCCTCCCCGCGCGGCGAGGCGCACATCCACCTGCCCGGGCCGGGCGCAATAGCCGAGATCGAGTCCGGCCCCAACCAGAGCTGCCAGCGGGCCGCCAATCTTTTCCTGGACCACTGACTCGCCGATGCCGGTCGTTCTGAGGGTGCGGCAGACAAACCTGCCCGCTAGCGGCAAGGCGCGCCGAAGCAGCGGCGCCACCGAGTCGGCGAACATGGGCCGCAATTCGCGCGGCGGACCGGGCAGCATGATGAGCCAGCTTGGCTTGCCGCCGGCCCGGAATGGGTTGGGCCGTGCTTCCATTGCCAGGCCCGGCGCGGTGCCGTGCGGGTTGGCCAATACCATCGCGCCCTCGGGAACCATCGCCTGGACCTGCGTTTGTTCCGGCATCCGGCGCCCCCGGCTCTCGAAGAACTGCCGGATGTGTGCGAGCACCGTTGCGTCCTCGTGCAGTTCCCGGCCCAGCAACCGCGCAATCAGGTCCCGAGTCAGGTCATCCGAGGTGGGCCCCAGCCCGCCGGTGGTGATGACGAGGTCGGCGCGCGCCAGCGCTTCGCGAACCGCTTGGCTGATGTCGGCGCCGGTGTCCGGCACAGCGACCTGGCGGCCGACGACGTAGCCCAGGTCCGCGAGGTGGCGGCAAAGCCATTGCTGGTGGGTATTGAGCACGCGCCCGAGCATCAGCTCGCTGCCCGTATTGATGAGTTCCACGATCACTGCCCACAGCTTACCGCCGGGCGCCGGCAGGCCAAAGCGCAATTGTGCAGTCTGACGTGGACACGGCCACGTTTGCCGTTACCTTTGGTTCGGGGCGCGATGCGGGAGCGCATTTACCCCATTCAGCATGAAGAGTCATTTCCTCGCTCGACTGACAGGGCGGTGGCGTCGGCGCCAGCTTCCGCGTGCGGACAGGGCCGCGACGATCCTTGGCTGGGTGCTGGGAACGTGCCTCCTTGGGGCCGGCCTGAACTCCGGCCTTGCCGCCGACAGCAACCAAAGAAAAGCGATCATGATGGGGTCCGCCGCCCCGCCGGGCGACACCACTTCGGATAACCATCCAGGCAGGGCCAGGATGACCTTCCTCCGGCTGGTGGGTAATCTGGCGAACGACCCGGCCAAAGGCTGGACCTGTGACATGGAGTGGGACCTGAAGGTGCGCTTGGGAATGAATCCAACCAACACGACCGCGGAGGCGCTCTTCAACTATATCGGGCAGCACCATTTGGGCTACCGCATCGCCATGAATTGCGGCCCCATGGGCCAGACCGCGGGTTACTGGCGCTGCGCCGTGGATAACGGGATCATGCCGTTCGCGCCGCATTACAATAACAACCCCAACTACCGCTTCGATGACCCGGTCGGGATCAGGGCGGCGGTCAGCGTTGCCGGGGGGCACACGGCGAACACCGGCACCTATGGGCAGAGCCTGGAGTTCTTCGACGCGGTGCCTGAGTGGTCTAATCCGCCCAAGTATGAGGACATCGCCCAAAGCTGGGCGAACCAGGGACTGGCCGCCAAGTTTGCCCGGGTGCTGGATGCGCATCCGCGCTACAACATCTGGGACGCGCGCGAGCACCTGCGCCAGGCAGGAAGCTTCTGGGCCACCGGCTGGACGGAGACCAACGGCTATGGCCGCGTGAACGAACACGCCGTCGTCGGCAAGCTGCTGCCCGGGCCGCCGGTCGAGTTCCAGGCCGTCAAATCCCGCGACCGGCACAGGGTAGTCTTTGTCTGGAAGAACTTCCTGCAAAGCGATTTCGCCGCCACAGTTATTGCGCGCCGGGATGGCCGCATCGTCTATGAAGGCACGGGCACGAACTTCGTCTGGACTAGCGACGTGGATGGCGACGAGGTCTTCACTTATTGGTCGAAGAACAAGGCGGGCGAGAAGTCGCGGATGGAGTCCTACCAAACGCGGACCGTCACCGGGCTCAATTGCCGGCTTAATCAGACCTGCCTGGTGTTGGGGGCGCCGCCCCACGAGGAAATGCTGGCTCGAAACATGAGTGAGCGGTTCCAGCAGGTCGCGACGAACTGGGTGTGCGATAGGGTTTGCCGCTTGGGGACTGCCGACCGCGACCCGCGCACGCAAATGCCGGGCGGCCCGGTAGTCGCTGTCCTGCCCGACTTCTCCGCCATGGTCAGCTACGCCATCTCGAATCATTACCGCCTCCTCGTCGCGCCGGTGGCCTACCCCGACCGGGACCTCTATGGCTACAAGGAAGCTTGGGACCGCGCGACGGCTGCGGGGGTGCTGGTCGTCCTGCCGCATCACGGCTCCCTCTCGCCTTCGCGGACCCCGCAAGCGCGCCGGCTGTCCCCGCCGCGCCTCTTCTCCGCTGTGACCGTCGGGGAAGGCACAACCACTAACCGCTTGAGCTTTGGCCCGGGGTTGGAATTCTTCGACACTCCGGCTGTGCCAAGGTCGGTGTCTATGGGACTGACTAACCAAATGGATGCGGCGGGAGTAGTCGCGGGCAAGCTGGCCCAGATTCTCGACGCGCATCCGCACTACAATCTCTGGGACGCCCGCCAGCACCTCCGCCAGAGCGCCAGCCACTACGCGACGGGCTGGGTCGAAGACGGCGGCTATGGCCGGCCGCCCGCTCAGCCGGCGCGGATCGCCGTTCTGGATCCGGCGCCGCCGCTCGACCTTCAGGCGACTAAGTCGGCTGGGGGAGACACCGTCACCTTCTCGTGGCAGAACTTCCTGCAGAGCAGCTTTGCGGAGACTGTCATCACGCGGCAGGACGGCCGCACGCTGTACCACGGCGCCGGGACGAACTTCGTCTGGCGCAGCGACGTGGAGGGAGACGAAGTCTTTCGCTTCTTCTCCAAGGACAAAGCAGGGAGGCTGTCCAGGTCTGAGCCCTATACGGTCATTCCACTCAAAGGCTTGCACCGCAGCCGCCAACCTTCCACCTAAGCCCCTGGAGCAGCCAGGCTGCTCCCCTCATCACCAGGCTTGGGGTTCGAATTCAAAAACAAATGCAAGACACCTGTTGACAGGATAGCCGGGCGGTGACAATATATCCGCAGTGGATACATCGGTTACCGTAATATATGGCTATGGCGAAGAATGATCCTGACCCTGGGGAAATGCCGCCGCTCACCCCGGCGGTGTTCCATGTGCTGCTGGCGTTGACGGGCGGCGAACGCCACGGCTACGCCATCATGCAGGAAGTGGCGGAGAGCACGGACGGCCGGATGAAGATGGGGCCGGGCACTTTGTATGGCACCATCCGGCGCTTGCTGGAGGCCCGGATGATCGAGGAGTCGGATGAGCGCCCCGACCCGGAAATGGACGATGAACGCCGCCGCTACTACCGCCTGACGGCGATTGGTCAGCGGGCGGTCAAGGCCGAGGCGCGGCGTTACGCGGAGCTGGCGGAGCTTGCGCGCCGCAAACGGCTCCTGGGCAAGCCCATCCGGGCGGCGCGGGCGGGAGGGCTCGCATGAGACGCGCTCCCACGGAACCGGACGGCAGAGCCGTGGCGCTCTCCGGGAGGCTGTTTCAGCGTCTGCTGGCCGCCTACCCGGAGGCTTACCGCCGCGAATACGGCCCGCCCATGGCCCAACTCTTTCGCGACCAATGCCGCGACTCCTGGCGCGCCGGGCGCGGCTGGGGCCTGGCCCGGCTCTGGTTGCGGGTCCTGCCGGATTTGGTGAAAACGTCAGTGCTGGAACACCTCTCCACCCTTAAAGAAAGGAATACTATGCTCGATAGAATCGGCTCATTGTTACGTCTGCGGTCTGCGCCGCGGTCCGTCTTCTTCGCGGTGGCTACCGTTGTCTTCCTGCTCGTGGTCGGCACGTGCACGCTCACCACGTTTCTCTTGCCGGATACTTACGCCAGCAGTGCCCGCCTCAAGGTTGACTGGACCGTGAATGACCGCGCCGGCCAAAAGGAGTTTGAGGCTATTCAGTCCGACGCGGTGCTGGACAAGGTGATTGGTGACCTCGACTTGAACCAGACCTGGGGCAGGAAGTACGCCCGAGGCGTCCCCCTGACGACTGCACAAACGAAGGCACTACTCAAGCCGCGGCTGGACCTGCGTCCCGTTCGCGGCACTACGAGCCTGATCGAGATCCGCGTCTTCAGCGAGGACCGCAACGAAGCGGCGGCGCTGGCCAATGCCATCGCACACAGCTATCGCGAATACCGGCCGCTCAGCCCGGTAGTGATTGTGGACAGGGCCGCTCCCGGCCTGAGACCTGTGCGGCCCAATAAGCCGGCCAACATTGCCTTCGGAGTGGTGGGAGGAATGTTCTTTGCCTCGGTGGCTGGGGCAGTCATGGCCGGGATAGCCGCGTGGATAGGAAGAACATCGCGGGGGGATGGCGCGCCCCCGGGAGCAGGCGCCGGGCCCGTTCCAGACCTTCCCCATCTGGGCCGCCAGCGCGCCAAAAGCGCGGTTGATAGAATCGTAGGCACACTGTGGATCGGAATGAGCGGCCTTGTGTGCGGTCTGACGCTGGTTGGGTTGGTCTGGTTGTTAATCTTCCGGCAGTCTGGCGTGACCGACGAACAACTGCTATTCCTGCCAGTCTTCGGCTTGTGCTGGGGGTGCAACGTCGTTCTAGGTTGCTTTCTCTTGCGGGGGAAGTGGTGGGCGAGAACTTGCCTCGGTTTGGAGGGCGTTCTGTTCCTGATCTACTTTTGCTGCGAGCGCGGGTTCGCCCTTCCCCATTGCCCGGTCTGGCTGGGCATGGTGATCTTCCGAATGGGTACGTTCATGGTTGGAGTGCTGCCGTATTCCCAATGGGTGTTCTTTCCCCTCGGGTTAGCCAGCCTCTGCGCCCTACTGTGGCCCCGCAAGGAAACCGCAGCCAAGCCGTGCTGATCGACAGGGGCCTTCAGTCCTCGGCAAACAGGTACTCCAGGTCGGTCTTGGACAGGCTGCGGGCGAAGCCTTCCTCGCCGAGCACGTCGGCAATGGTCTGGGCCTTGCTCTGCTGCAGCTCCCAAATCTTCTCTTCAACCGTGCCGGGCGAGATCAGGCGATAGGCGTTGACGGTCTGGGTCTGGCCGATGCGGTGCGAGCGGTCAATGGCCTGCGCCTCGACTGCCGGGTTCCACCACGGATCGTAGAGCACCACGTAGCTCGCCGTCGTCAGGTTGAGGCCGGTGCCTGCCGCGCGGAGGCTGAGCAGGAAGACCGCCGGGTTGGGATCGTTCTGGAACGCGCTCACCACCTCCTGCCGGTCCTTGGTTTGGCCGGTGAGGATGTGAGTGCGAATCTGGCGCTGGCGGCATTCCCCTTCCAGCAGCTCGAGCATCTGCACGAACTGGCTGAACAGCAGCACCTTCTGGCCCTCGGCGACGAGCGAGTCGAGCAGCTCGAACAGTGTCTCGGTCTTGCCGGAGACGGAGTCGTTGCCCACCAGTTTGGGGTGGCAGCAAATCTGGCGCAGGCGCGTCAGCGCCGCCAGCACGTGGATCTTGCTCTTGTTGAGGCCCTTCTCAGCCACGGTCTTCATGACCTGCTCGCGGCTGCGGCGCAGCTCGGCCAGGTAAAGCTTGCGCTGCTCGTCGCTGAGCTGGCAGTCGCGGCGCTCCTCGATGCGCTCGGGCAAATCCTTCGCGACGTGCTGCTTGAGCCGGCGCAGCAGCAGCGGGCGGAGCTTGGCCGAGAGCCGGCGCCGCGCGATGCGCTGCGCCGATTCAGCATCCTCGCCGCGCGGCTCGTAGGTCTCCGTGAAGTGATCCTGGTTGCCGAGGTAGCCCGGCTGGATGAAGTCCACGATGCTCCACAGGTCCAGGAGGCGGTTCTCCAGCGGCGTGCCCGTCAGCGCCAGGCGATGCTCGGCTTTTAACTGCTTCACAGACTGGGTGACCTGCGCCGCCGGGTTCTTGATGAACTGGGCCTCGTCCAGGATGATGGCGCGGAAGGCGAACTTCTGCAGCTCCTCCAGGTCGCGCCGCAGCAGGGCGTAGTTGGTGACGATGATGTCGTATTGCGGAATCTGCTTGCGGAGGTTGTGGCGGGCCGCGCCGCTCTCCAGCACCAGCACCTTGAGGTGCGGCGTGAAACGTTCCGCCTCGCGCCGCCAGTTATGCAGCACGGAAGCGGGGCAGATCACCAGCGCCGGCTTCGGGTCCTTCTTGTGCTGGTCCTTGAGCCACGCCAGCCAGGCCAGCGTTTGGAGGGTCTTGCCCAGGCCCATATCATCCGCCAGCACGCCGCCCAGCCGGAGCCGGGTCAGGTGGCAGAGGAAGTCGAAGCCGGCCTTTTGGTAAGGGCGCATCTCCGCCTGCACCGAGGCGGGCAGGTCCATGGCGGGCAGGCCCTCGAAGTGCTTGAGGCGTTCCCGCAGCGCCCGGGCCTGGGCCGAGTCGCCAAACCGCTGCAAGCCTTCCTCGTCCAAATGCGCCGCCTGTTCGAGCCCAATGCGCTGCGCTGCCGGCACCAGGCCGTCCACGCCCAGCTCCGCCATCGCCTCGTGCGCCGACTGCACGGCCGCCGAATCCAGCTCCACCCAGCCCGAGTCGGGCAGCTTGATGAAGCGGCCCGTGGCTGTCTGGAGCCGCTGCAAGTCGGCGGCGGTGAGCTTGAGCCCTTCCTGCTCCCACTCGGCGGAGACGGCCAGCCAGTCAATGCCGCTGCCCTTGACCACGAGGTGGGGGCGCAGTTGCCGCGGTGCCAGGAACAGGCGGGAGAAGCCCGGGTTGCCGAGGTAATCGGCCTCGGGCGGGCGGTCGGCCCAGGCGCGGGTTAGCTGGCTCAGAAAGCCCTCGTTGGCCTCGCCGACCCACAAGCCGGGCTCGGGCGTGAACCAATCCAGCCGGCGCAGCCACTGGGTGGCCGGTTCCAGCCGCGGGTCGTCCAGCAGCTCCGGCTTGCTGCCCGCCGGGCGGGGTTTCCTGGCCTCGTGCAACCGCCATTCGTGGCCGTTCCAGAGCCAGAGGCTCTCGTCGCGCTGGCTCCGGGCCAGCAGCCGCAGGCGCACCGTCTCGTCGAGCAGCTCGAAGACGAACTGCGGCTTGGCGGCGTGGGTGACGCAAAGCTGCTCCCAATCCACACCCTGGCTGGACTGCGTCTTGCGCAAGTGCATCAGGAGGCGATGGCTCAACTTGCGCATCGGCAAGGCCGGCTGGCCGACCAGGAGCTCGAGCACCGGCGGCGGCGGCGCGTTGCGCAGCAAAAAGAACGTCTTCCCCACCAGCGCCAGCGCCGGGTGGCGGTTGAAGAATCGCACCTCGCTCAACGGATAAATCTTCCCGCCCCGCACGGTCAACTGGTGCGTCAAGGCCAGCTCCTTGTCGCCATTCTTGAGGTGCGGCGTGAGCTCGGCCACCTCGCCATGGAACTCCAGCGCCTGCGGCGGGCTCTGGTCGCCGGCCAGTTCGAGCCGGGGCGTGTGGCCCCAGCGCGCCAGCCAGTGCAGCAGCTCCAGGTCCGACAAGACCAGCGTCTCGCCGCCGTTGCGGCGCGGGGAATGCGTCTCCGCCAGCCACTGAATGAACTCCCAATCGCCGGGCGGGAACAGCTCCTGCTCGTGCGCCGCGCGGGTGGTCAGTTCGATGATCTCGCCCAGCTTCCGCACCTTCTCGCCGGTGCGGGGACGCAGCAGGTGCAGCTCCACGGCCAGGCGGCAGCGGATGGGCTGCTCCGCGTCCGGCTGGAGCCGGCAAACCGCCCGCACAAAGGCGCGCGGCGAGTCAAAGTGAACCGGCTTTTGCGGGAAGAGCCACGTCTCCAGGTGCCGGACGAGCTGCTGCTCCTGCGCCGCCTGCTCGACCTGGGCGAACCGGTCGAGGTTGGCGTAAACGCTCAGCTCCGGCGGCAGCGAGCGCTGCGCGCGCAGGAACAGGAACGCCATCTCCTCCAGGCGCGCCCGGCCTTGCGCCGACAGCAAATGGGGCCACCAATCGGTGTTGGGGAAATCCTTACGGGAAAGGGAGAGCTTCTCGAAATAGTCTTCGAGCAGCAGCCACGCCCGCTGCGAATCGCCGCAAGCCGCAAAGCTTCGCAGCAGCTCCTCCCGCTGGGCCACGACGGCTTTCGAGTCGGACAGCTCCCGGCGCAAGTCCGCCAGCGCTCCGTAGGTTTTGGAGAGCACCGTGTTCTGCGCGTCGTACTTCGAAGCCTGCGCTGATCGCAGCCCGTTCCCGTTCCTGAATAACACTTTAGCCATCTTCTGAATAAACCCGTCTCAGCGTCTATCATTCCGACATAGAACGACGCTGGGGTCAATGGCAAACGTAAGAATTTCGGCTGGCCAGGCGAATTTCGACACCCCCACCCCAAGTTCGGCCGGACTCCCGCTCCGCCGAGGGCTTGACCCTGGCACCAGCACACCTCCCTAGCCTCACCGTATCCTCACCGTTACCTCACCGTTGAACCTCTGCAAACCTTGCAGAGGTTCAACGGTGAGGTAACGGTGAGGATACGGTGAGGTGAGCCAGCAGAGAGGGGGTATTACCCAGGCCTGAGCCTTATCCGCATTCCGGGCCGCCCGGGCCGGCCAATTCCGAAGGAATTGACGAATTCCCTGTCTTGATGATGGGGGGTAGATACGCCTCGACCGGCTTGGGAGGACGGGGTGAAGCCCCGGGCGATCTGCGGGAGGTGCGAAATGGAACCGCCCGGTCTGCAGCTTGGTCGGCTGGCGGGGCTTAATTCGTGGAGGGACCCTTGACCA
The DNA here is from genome assembly GCA_964507045.1 of uncultured Verrucomicrobiota bacterium. GTDB lineage: Bacteria > Verrucomicrobiota > Verrucomicrobiia > Limisphaerales > UBA8199 > UBA8199. The sequence continues at coordinate 81,046 of CAZDOO010000011.1, forward strand.
TCTGCGCCTGGTTGGCGGCCAGGTAATCGGCCATGGCTTCGATGCCGCTGATCTGGGCGCTGACGTGTTTCAGGCCGAATTGCTTGGTAATCTTGTAGTGGATGAGCCGTTTGCCCAGGCCCACAATCTCAATATCCGCCGCCCGCGTCTTCCAGACCTGCCCTTTGGCCAGGGATTGCCGCCTCTGAGTCTTAATCTTCATTCCTTATAACAGACGCCTAAATGCATGAAATTGTTCAATCTGGCGAAGGTGCCCAACGTTCGAGAAGCGGTGAAACCCTGGGGTTTTGGCACGATTCCAGGGGTTGGCACCCCCCTGCCGGGCGCGTTTTCGCAGTTTTGACAATGGCAATGGGCGTGCTCTACGAATGGGCAGAATGGCCGCTTTCAGGCGAGAATCGAGTCCGTCCCCGGCGCCGGAGCCAGTATGAAGACGTATCGCATCCTTATCGGCAATTGTGAAGAACTGCTCAGCGATTTCATCGGCGCGCTGTTTGAGGAGGTTTGCGCCGGCCAGGCGGCTGTCCGCTGCACCCGGACTGCGCGGGTGGATGAATTCGTCCGGCTGGGCGGCGAGCAGGAGTTTGACCTGATCGTCCAGGTCCCCCGCAACCTGATTCCCGAGGCAAGCGCTTCCACTCCCATGGGTCTGATAGGCGAGTCGCTCGGCGCCCTCCGCGCCATCAAAGCCCAACACTCCGTTCCCATCGTCGCGCTCGTGGCTTTGGAAGAGCGGGCGCGCTATGAACCGCTGCTGCTGGAGGCGGGAGCCGATTGCGTGCTGGAGCTGCCGTTCGAGGGCGATGAGCTGCGCTCGGCGGTGGAGCGACTCCTGCGGTTTCCGGCGCAGCCCGAACACTCCCCGGCGAAGCAATGGTTTTCTGCCGGGGTGCTGATGCGAGGGTTGCGGCGCCTCAGCCAGGTGTAGCTGCCTCGGCTCGCAAGCGGGATTACCAGCCGATCCGCAGTTGGTTGCAGGTCCGCTTGAATTCCTCCCCCCAGACGCCCATCGCCTGGCTGAGCACCTGTCTCAGGTTGTTGAAGGCGCTAATGCGGGACTGGCCGTTAGCCAACGCTTCCTGGCAGTCGGCGAACGCCTCCTGGATAATGTCCAGACCGGCGTCCAGTTCGGCGAGTTGGTTCGCGCCGGTGTTCAACTGCTCCGGGTTCAGGGTGCTCTTGAAGCCGGCATATTGACCGCGCACCGCCTCGAAATGCTGCACGAGCAGCCCGTAGCCGCCGTCGGCATAGGACCCGGCGGTCCGGGTCGCACTCTGGAACCATTTTACCTCGTTGAGCACCAGGTTCAGGGCGTTGCGCTGAGCCATCGGGTTGGCGGGCGGCACCAACGGCCACGGGGCCTGGGCGCGGACCAAGTCCGTTGACAGCAGCGCGAGGCCAACCAGCAGCCCTAACCCGGCGGGCAGGGCGAGTTTCTTAGTGATGGATTTCATGCCGGCAGTATTCTGATGATGGGTTGAGGAGAGTATGTTCTTGTAAAGAGGATCGCACACAGCGCGCAGTCAGGCGAGCAGGCAGACTTATCAGTTTTTGACCGGGCCGCTTGACGGCCGCAGCAACGCCGTCATCGTGTTCATCTCGGCCAGGATGCGGTCCAGGCCCTGCTGCACCTGGCGCCCTTTGTCCTTGGCGGCCAGGATCAGGTCCTTGTGCGCGTCAATGCGGACCAGCGAGGGTTCGGCCTCGAGCACGGCGCGCAGCTTCTGCAGGTCCGTGAGGAACGGCCGGAAGGACTCCCGGGCCTGCTGCGAGCCCTGCTGGATTCCTTCAAAGCTCTGCTTCACCTTCGCCTTGTGCTCCGCGGCGCGCCGGCGGACCTCTTCGTTCGGAACGCCGGCCAGGTAGTCCAGCCAATGTTCGAAGTAAGCATCGCCCCGGGCGCGCATGGCCTGCGTCCGCTGGCGCACCTTGACGGAGTCCACCTCAAGCCGCTGCACGGCCTTCGCGAACGCCTCGTAGGCCCGGCGCGGGTTGGCGTTCGCCTGCGCGGCGACCTCGTCCAGCGACCGCAGGGTTGTGTCCACCTGGTTCATGGCCAGCACCACCAGTTGGCGGTATTCGAGGAAATCATCCCGCAGGGTGGGTTCTTTCCGGGCCGTCTGGGTGCTGGCGCAGCCCAGCAAGACCGCCCCGAGCGCCGCCAGTGGCAACCAGCGCAACGCTGTCCGTGAGCCTCCGGCCCCGGCCTGAATCATTGAACGTATTCTCATAAGGTTACTTCCCAGTGCTGGTCAACGCCTTGCCGACGGCCCGCAGGTAGGCATCACCCATCCCTTTGGTGGGGGTGAGATAGCCGCCTTCACCGTTTTCGTTCCAGGCGTAAAGCAGCAGGATGCGCTCCCGGGTGGTCTTGTCGGGGTGCGCGTCCATCCATTGGATGGCCTGCGAGACGAAGCCCGCCACCTGTGCTGGCGTGCGGTCGGGGTAATAGACGTCGTGAGTCGCGGGCTTGGCCGCCTCCTCCCACGGACGCTTGTCCCAGCCCGTCGTGACGACTGGCATATACGGCAACGGGCTGTTGGCGGCAAAGCGGTCCCAGAGGTCCTGGTGGCCTTCGACCATGCGGGAAAAGGGCTGGATCCGGTCAGGGCCTTTGCGCGGATAACCGTGGTAGTTGTAACCGGTGAGGCAGGAGTAGCCTTCAGCCTGCAGGTCGGCGAGGTTGTCCCAGTTGTTCGTCGGTCCCGGGGTGGCGCATGCGGCAACGCACACGCCTGCCATCCCCGCCGCGCGGGCCTTGGCGTCCAGTTTATCGAACGCGCGCTTGACGGCGGCGGAATCGCCAAAGGCATGGCGCAGCTCGCCGGCGCTGAAGAAGATCAGCAGCGGTTTGCCTCCAACTTTCAAATGGGTTGGCTGCCGGAAGAGGCGCACCCAGGTATCTGTCACTGTTTCCCAATCGGCCGGCCCGAGGCGAAAGCCGGCGTGGTTGGCGACCATCAGGCAGAACTGAAGCCGTTGCTTGTTCCGGGCCTGAAGGTATAGCTCCAGCCCGGTGTTGAGCGGCGTGTGCTTGTTGGCGCCCTCGGGCCAATACCAGTCAAACGCGAAGAACGCGAGGCTGTGATCCGCCGCGCAGTCAATCTGCTGCTCCACCACAGGCAGCGAATCATCCCGCCAGCCCCAGAGGGGCTCTCGATCGCAGAACTCGTCCCGCAGGCGCGGCGTCAGATGGGTGGACTGCCCCGTCCAGCCGTCGAAGTAATAGGCGCCGGCACGGACTTTGGCCGGCGTGGCGGGTTGGGCCCGGAGCGAGGCGGCAGGCAGCAGCAGGACGCCAGCCAGAACGCATGCGTGCCAGCCCCCATTCTTCATCGCCGGGCGAAGATGCGGTTGGCCTCTTCGAGTGTTTCTTTGGAGCCGATGTCGTACCAGAGGCCGGGGACCTTCCAGGTGTAGACGGGCAGGCGGGGATAAAGCCACTGGATGAGCCGGCCCGGTTGGTCCGGGTTGTTGCCCTCGGCGATGTATTGCCGAATGAGCGGCAGCGCGGACTTGGGGTAGTAGTAGAGGGCGATGCCGGTCAGCGTGCTGGTGGGGTTCTTCGGCTTCTCCTCGAAGAAGGTGATCCGCCCGTCGCTGTCGAGGGTGATGGCGTTGTACTTCTTGATCTGTTCCAGGTCGCCGACGTCATAGACCGCCAGGACCGGGGCGCTCTTCTCGCGGCAGAACCGGCCGAAGTCCGGGAGCTTCTCGCTGAACAGGTTGTCCCCGGCGACGACGATGATGTCGTCAGTGACGTTCTGGCTGTTGAGGACGAAATGGATGTCGCCGATGGCGCCGAGCTTGCTGGTGTCGTCGGTCGAGCCGTCGTTGACGATGGTGAAGTTTAGTTTGGCTTTGGTGGCCCGGTAGTCGTCGGCCCAGGTCTGGAAGTGGCTGGCGAACTTGGCGTTGGTGACGACATAGATACGGTCAATGCCGCCGATGGGCGCCAGGTTGTCCAGCACGTAATCAATCATCGGCTGGCCGGCGACCGGCAGGAGCGGTTTGGGCCGGGTGAGGGTCAAAGGGTAGAGCCGGGTGGCGTAGCCAGCGGCCAGGATAATAACTTTCATGTACTTTGAAAAAGGCTGGGAGCAATTTGATGGGCCAGTTCCTGGCAGCACGCCAGGATTCCCTCGGCGGACTCGCAGTTGAGCGCGAAGGCGGCCAGTTCGTTGGCTTCGCTCAGCTTGAGGCGGCGGATGAGGAACTTGATGGACGGCACCAGCGACGGCGCGGAGCTTAATTCATCCACGCCCAGGCCGAGCAGCAGGGGCACCAGCACCGGGTCGCCCCCCATCTCGCCGCAGACGGCGACGCGGATCTGTTGCCGGTGAGCCGCGTCCACCGTGGTCTTGATGAGCCGGACGATGGCGGGATGGGTCGGCTCGTAGAGGTGGGCGATCTTCTCGTTCATGCGGTCCACCGCCAGGGAGTACTGGATCAGGTCATTGGTGCCGATGCTGAAGAAGTTGACGCGCTTGGCCAGAGAATCGGCGACAATGGCGGCCGAGGGAGTCTCGATCATGGCGCCGACCTGGAGCTTCTCGTCGAAGGGCAGCTTTTCTTTGCGCAATTCGTCCTTGTATTCTTCGAGCAGGGCATTGGCCTGCTGCAACTCGTCGAGGCCGGAGATCATGGGGTACATGACGCGGATATTGCCCTCGGCGCTGGCGCGCAGGATGGCGCGGAGTTGGGCGCGGAAGATGTCGCGCTCCTGCAAAGAGATGCGGATGGCGCGCCAGCCCAGGAACGGGTTGAGCTCGGTCGGCATCTGCATGTGGGCGAGGAACTTGTCGCCGCCCAGGTCCAGGGTGCGGATGACCACCGGGAGGGGTTTGAGGGCGGCGGCGGTTTCGCGGTAGGCCTCGTATTGCTGGTCCTCCCCCGGCAGGCGATCGCGGTTGAGGAACAGGTACTCGGTGCGGAACAGGCCGACGCCTTCGGCGCCGTTGGCCTTGACCTGCTCGGCGTCGGCGGCTTGCTCGATGTTGGCGTTGAGCGGGACGTGGTGGCCGTCCAGGGTGACGGCCGGTTTGGTGAGCAGGTCCTGCAGCCGCTGCTGCCAGGTGGCCTGCTTGATGATGAGCTGGCCGTACTCGAACAGGGTCTGGTCCGTGGGATTGACGATCAGGACGCCGTTGAGGCCATCGAGCAGGGCGTATTGGCCGGTGGCCAGTTGTCCGCTGGCGTCTTTCAGGCCCACCACCGCCGGGATGCGGAGCGAGCGCGCCATGATGGCGGTGTGGGAGGTCTTGCTGCCCACGTCCGTGGCGAAGCCGAGCACGTTGCGCTTGTCCAATTGCGCGGTCTTGGAGGGCGTCAAATCGTGGCTGATGATGATGCACGGCTCCTTGAGGAGGCGCAGGTCGGCCCCGTCCTCCACGCCCAGCAGATTGTTCAGGATGCGGGTGCTCACATCGCGCATGTCGCTGGCGCGTTCGCGCAGGTACTCGTCTTCGATGGCGGACAGCGTCGTGGCGTAGCGTTCCGCGACGGTATGGACGGCATGTTCGGCGTTGACCTTCTGTTCCCGAATCGTGCGGATGATCTCGTCCAGGAGCGTGCGGTCTTCAAGCACCAGCAGGTGGGCGTCGAAAATGCCGCCTTCCTGGACGCCCATGGCCTCGGTTACCCGGTGCTGGACTTCCAGAATCTGCTGCCGGGTCTGGACCAGAGCCCGTTCCAGGCGGTTGATCTCTTCGGGGATGGCCTCGTCCGCCACGTGCAGTTGCGCGATGCTCGGGCGGGCGCGGTCCAGGACAACAATCTTTCCGCGGCACACGCCGGTGGAGACCGGTATGCCCCGGAAAGTCTTTTCGCCTTTGAGCTGCGGCTCTGGCATGGAAGATTCTTAGCCGAGGCGGGAGGGGTTGAAAAGCAATTCTTTGCTGGGCGAATCGCCGCTCCGGCCGGAAGAAAGGGCTTGCCATCGGCCGGCTCCTTTTCCTTCAATTATGCCTTCACCGCGATGAAGAAGAACCGCGCAGATGTCCGCTCCGGCTTGCTCGCCGGGGGCAACTGGATCATTGACCTGGTCAAGATGATTGATGTGTATCCGCAGCCCGAGCAGCTCGCGAATATTCGCAGCCAATCCCAAGGTACGGGCGGCGCGCCCTACAATGTCCTGGTGGACCTAGCCCGTTCCGGCACGCCCTTTCCGCTGTATGCCGCCGGCTTCGTCGGCGAGGACGCCCTGGGGCAGCAGATCCGGGACACCTGCCGCCGGTACAAGATTGACGTGCAACACCTCGGCGCCACGGCCAAAGCCCCGACGTCCTACACGGACGTGATGACCGAGCAGGGCCACGGACGGCGGACTTTCTTCCATGCGCGCGGCGCCAACGCGCTCTGGAATGGCGACGACCTGGACTTCAAGAAGCTCAACGTGCGCATCTTTCACCTGGGCTACCTGCTGCTGCTGGACGCGCTGGACGAGCCGGACGCCCGGTTTGGCACCAAGGCGGCGCGATTGTTGGCCCGGGCCCAGGCGGCCGGGGTGAAGACCTGCGCCGATGTGGTGAGTGAAGACAGCGACCGTTTCGCCCGCATTGTCAACCCGGCGCTAAAGCATGTGGATTATTGCATCCTCAACGAAATTGAGGCCGGCAAGACGACCGGGTTCAAGATCCGGCCGCCGGGGGGCCCGCTGGACACCGTGGCGCTGCGGCATGCCGCCGGCGCGCTGCTCCAGCAGGGGGTGCGTGAACTGGTGGTGGTGCATTTCCCGGAGGGAGCCTTTGCGCGCACGCGCAAGGGGGAGGATTTCTGGCAGCCGTCGCTGAAACTGCCGCCCAAGTATATCGCCGGCACGGCGGGCGCCGGAGACGCCTTTTGCGCCGGGGTGCTGTATGGTTTGCACGAGGACTGGGACCTGCAGCGGTGCCTGTTGACCGGGGTCTGCCTGGCGGCGGCTTCGCTGGCGGATGCCACCTGCACGGCGGGCGTAAAGTCGCTCACCACCTCGCTGGCGCTGGCACGCAAGTTCGGCTTCGGCCCGCCGCTGGATGGGAGCGACTAGAAGGTTGTTTAGAAACTCAACGGTGGGAGGGCGAGCGTCCGCGCGAGCCCAAATCAGTTGAGCCCAGAGCCGGAAGTCAGGGCTCGCGCGGACGCTCGCCCCCCCGTTGGCCGATCTTCAGACCGCGTGCGGCCTTCAGTCCACGTTGATGCGGCGCGGTTTGACTTGCTCCGACTTGGGCAGAGTCAGCGTGAGAACGCCCTGGTCCATTTTCGCGGCGATCTTGCCCGCGTCAATGGCCGGGTCGAGCTCGAATACGCGCCGGTAATCCGCCAGGGAGCGTTCCCGGAACAGCGGCGTGCCGGTCACCGTCTCGCTCTTGCGGTGGCCTATCAGGGTGATTTCATTGGCTTGGAGGGTGATTTCCAGGCCATCTTTGTTGACGCCCGGCATCTCCGCTTCGACCACGTAGCCGTCCTTGGTCTCGAAGATGTTCACTTCCGGCAGAACGTATTCCGCCTCATGCCGCAGCTCGGTCTTCGGCCGGGGCTCAGTTTGAACGGTTGCTTTCATATTGTTGATCCTTTCTTTGAGGCTTTCCCGGCGGGCATGCCCGCCGGGAGCGGGTTTTAGTTCACGTTGACGTCAATTCGCTTCGGCTTGGCTTCCTCCGTCTTGGGCAGCGTGATGGTCAGGATTCCATCCTTGTACTGCGCTTTGACCTTGTCCCCCGCAACCGGCGTGGGCAGCGTCACGGTCCTCTGGAAGCGCCCGAAGAACCGCTCCATCCGATACGCGTCGGCGTCCTGATGCTTCTCCTCGCTCTTGCGCTCGCCCGAAATGCTCAGGCTGCCCTCGTGCAGCGAGACGTCAATGTCTTCGCGCTTCATCCCGGGCAATTCCACCTTTACCACGAGGTTGTCCTTTTCCTCGTAGAGGTCCAAGGCGGGCGTCCACCCGCTGAATAAGCGCGCCGATCGGGCCACATCGGCCAGCGGCGACTCGAAAAGACGGTCAATCTCGTCTCGCAAGTCTGTCAACCGCCCGAAAGTCGGCCATACTGTCAATTCTGGTCTGTTCCATCTCGTCAAACTATTCATAACATAGTCCTTTCTGTTGGTTGTTGTTTGTATGAGAATTAAAAAGCTTCTGCCATGCCACGTATGTGAAATATATGTAAGATACATATTTGCAGTATGATATGTATTATTTAACCATGTGAATTACCGTGTTATGTGAGACAATATGGCACATATTTATATCTTAATGGCACAACAACTGTGCCATTATGTCTCTATTGGATTGTTGGTAAACAACTTGTGGCATGTGGAATGATGGCGGGTTGTGCGTTCCTTGGCCGGGCGGTGTGACGTATCTCATTGGGGCAGGTCTTTCTTTTGGTTCGAACCGGATTGCTGGGCAGTACCTGCGATATTTCATCCATGGGGATTTATCGTGTTTCCTCCTTCCGTTCAGCACCAACTCCAGCCCAGCGATGGCGAGGCAGGAAACCTGGGGAAGAGGCGCTGGTGGTTTGCGGGGCCGGCCACGGGCCTTTGCTGTCGCACGGCACTGGTACAAACGAAAGCAACGTGGCAGGCAAGAGCCTCGCCACGTTGCGTAGCTAAAACCAGTTCGCCGGTTAAGGCCTAGTCGAAGGCGTGTCCGGCGCAGCAAAGAACGTTGCGGACCTTGTGTTGCACGAGGGCTTTGACTCGGGCGCGCGCCGGGCCGAGGTACTTGCGCGGGTCGAACTCTTTCGGGCTTTCGGCATAAACTTTGCGGATAGCCGCCGTCATCGCCAGGCGCAGGTCGGTGTCAATATTGACCTTGGCGCAGCCGGTGCGCCGCGCGATCTCGATGTCCCCCTCGGGGACGCCGGCGGCATCGGTGCCCAGTTTGCCGCCGTACTTATTAATCTCTTCCACCAGGTCCTTGGGCACACTGGACGCCCCGTGCAGCACCAGCGGATAGTCGCCGAGCCCGGCATCCATGAGCGCCTTCTTGATGGCCTTGAGGCGCTCCAGGTCGAGGTGCTGTTCGCCTTTAAACTTATATGCCCCGTGCGAGTTGCCGATGGCGACCGCCAGCGAATCCACGCCGGAAGCCTTCACAAACTCAACCGCCTGTTCAGGGTTGGTATAGCGCCCCTCCTTCGAGTGCTTGCCGCCTTCTTCGCCGTCATCAAACTGCGCCCCGATCAGGCAGCCCAGCTCGCCTTCCACGACGGCATTATGGGCATGCGCGTACTCCACCACCTTGCGGCAGATCTCGACGTTCTTTTCGAACGGCTCGTGGCTGGCGTCAATCATCACGCTGGTGAATCCGTCGTCAATGCAGTCTTTGCACAGCTCGAAGGTGTCACCATGGTCAAGGTGGACCGCGATAGGGATATTGGAAAGGCTGACGGCGGCCTCGATGAGCTTCTTGAGATAGACTGGATTCGCATATTGGCGTGCGCCTTTGGAGATCTGGAGCATGACCGGCGCCTTCTCCTCTTCGCACGCTTCGATAATAGCCTGGAGGAGTTCCATATTGTTAACGTTAAAGGCACCGAGCGCGTACCTGCCCTTTAACGCCTTGGCGAACAGTTCTTTAGTATGTGTTAATGGCATAAATCGTTCTTTCTATTCCGTGAGCCAGTCACTTGGCGGCCGCCACTATTGCGGCCTGCTCGCAGAATAAGACCTCCTTTGGGTCAAAGAAAGTGAAAAAGACGGACGCTCTGCCCCGCGGGTGTGATTAAAAGTGGTGAGTCAGTTCCAGAGGGTGAGCCACTGACCGT